>CACBUT010000001.1:0-211268 GCA_902542445.1 uncultured Fidelibacterota bacterium
TTTTATATCCTGAAAACTTGTTTACATGAGATAAATTTGTTATTGTAATAATTTTTTTTGATAGATTGATTTTTTTTTCTATTTCTTTTTTCATACCATCAGATAATGCGATTATTTTATCAGATGATTTATAAATTTTCTTTTCAAAAAAAAATAATATTTTTTTAATAGTATTATTACGTATGTATCCAAGTGAAATGGGAATTTGGGGCCATAAATCTCTAACTTCAAAAATAAGCTTTACTCCTTTAATTTTTTTTAAAATAGTTGCTGTAATTCCAACTGATAAAGGAGTACTTGATGCGTAAATCAAATCATATCGCAGCCAGAGACCAAGAAAAAAGGAATAAAACATAAACAATGTAAAAGATAAAATTTTCCTTAAATAATTCATTTTGTTAGAATAATAAATTGGTGCCCAATAAACCTTTATTCCTTCAACATTGGTAATCCTTTTTTTAGATTTTTTTTGCCAATTTGAAGTTATCATATAAACATTAAATCCTTCATCTACTAATCTCTTTGCAAATTCATATGAACGAGTTGAGCCCGGCATTTCTGGAGTGTTAAAATATTGATGTATGTATAGTATTCTCATTTTTTAATATAATGATTAATAAAATAATCATGAGAATTTTTTGCAATTAAGAATAATTTTTTTTTATCTATAATTCCAGTTGAGATATGTTGATCATGGAAAACTTTCAATTCAGGTAAATAAAATATATTACAACCAATTTTTTTTGCTATTTCAGCATTCGACAGTTCTTCGCAAAAAAGTTTAAAATTATTGTCTAAAAAACCTCCTTTGTTAAAAAAAGTATCTGAAAAAATAATAAAAGAACCATGAGCAGCATAAACTTTACTAGCTTTTTCATATTTATTTTTATTTTTAAAAAAGTTTTTAACAATAATTAAAAAATTCAAAACCCTAGATAAAAGATATGACTTATAATAAAAATCCCAAAATTTTAATTTAAAACTATTTAAAGGGTAAACTAAAAATGGATTTAAACTTGTTTGATTTTTATTAAGTATTGCTGGTCCAATTATTGGATAATGTTTGTTCGTATATTTTTTTAATTTTTTAAAAAATAATGTATCAGTAAAAATTATATCATTATTGCAAATAATAATTCTATCAGGATATTTTTTATTTTTTGCAAACTCAGTTGAAATAATGTGTTCAACAGCAGGCCAATAGTACATATTATTTTTAAAAAAATATAAAAAAACATTTAATTTAGAATCATTTTTAATTTTTATTAATTCATCGCTCGACAGCCTATCAGTGCTGTTATCAGCAATAAAAACTTTGAGATCTTCATTTTCAATACATCCTTCCAATGAAGACATTAATTTTTTTGTAGGTTTAATATTTTTATAATTAACTGTTATTAACCAAATCGACATTGTTAAAATGAAATTTTGTCACAAAGTATATCAAAACCCATGAAAAGAAAATGCTATTGTAGTGAAAAATACTTATTAATGGTGAGTAAAGTGTAAAAGAATAAAAGATTGACAATGAAATCAATCCATCGGAAAATCTTATTTTAATTTTTTGAAAAATAACCTGCATATAAAATCCTAACAAAAATATAATTAAAACCACACCAAATGGGTTAAAATCATTTATCAAGCCTCTAAAGGCAGTAAATATATTAGTTGAGGTAATTTCATTGATATAGATAGGATTGTAAAAGCCTAAATTTCTCTCTAATAAACCAAATAAGTTCATTGGCCCAGCAAATGTATATAAATCTAAATTTAAAATAAAAAAATTATCTATATTATCAAACCAAAGTGTAAATGCTGATAAGTATCCAAACATATATGCTTTTAATCTACTAACCATCAAATCAAAAAATAATGGACTTAGTCCTTGTCTCAACCATTGTATAAAAATAAACAAAGCTACAAAAATGGATATAACTGACAATAAAAAAATAAATATTTTCAAAAATGAAAGTGATTTTTTGTAGCTTAGTTGATTATTTAGGCATGAAATCCATGAAGAAAAAAATAATACTCCTCCAAGTAAAAGACTTGTTCGTGAACCCTCGATCATTCCCAAAACAACAGACAAGATTAATGGAAAATAACAAATTAATCTGGTCTTGATTATTTTAATATTGCAACCAATTATCATTCCTGCAATTATATTCGATGGGTAAATAAAGTAAAGAGAATAGTTTATTAATAATGGATATTTCAGATATCCATCATATCTATCAATTGAGACAAGATTTGGTATAGCCAGAAAATCATAAAAGCTAAAATAAAGGCCCCAATATGCTGTCCTCAAGAAGTATGATAATGATAAAATACCAAGTAAGCTAATCAAATTAAAAATGATAAAAGCTAGCACAAGTCTTCTTCTATCATTTAATTCAATAATTAACTTTTTTTGTTTTTGCTTAGAATGATAAAAAGTCGCGAGTATGGTTCCTGAGGAACATGACATTACAAGTAAAGTAATAAAAAATAATCCATAACCTCCAATCATAAATTCTGGAGCAAAAATCAAAGGAAGCGACAGAAAGAAAAACCACGATAATGCAAAAAAAGAACCAGGTGATAGCCATGAATTAGTAGCCTTTTTTGTTATGATAGCTGTAAAAAAAATTATTATAGGAGGCAATACAAGGCTCATTTTTAAATTTGTTTTTTTGTAATAATTAAATATATAGTTGTCATGGCGCAATAAGAAAATGAAGATAGAAAAGATGTATATGCAGTTGCTATTACACCATATTTTGGAAGAAAAAAGATATTGCCAACAAGATTAATTACTAATGAAAATAAAATAAAATATATCATATAGTATGTTTTTTCATTTAATTCGATCATTTTCTGTGTGAGAAATGATAATTGCCAAAGAATTCCTGTTAATACCATTGGAGTAAAAATAGGTAAATAATCACTTGATATCATTGGCAAAACAAATTTAATAAGATAAAAAATTTCTTTATTTAGGAAATGCAATAAAAAAAATGATAATGGCAACAGTATTAATATACATTTAACACCAAAAAATATAATTTCAACTGCTCGTTTTTTGCTTCCTCTATTCCATAAACCAGTTATTCTAGGGTGCAAAGCCATAATGAAAGGAAATAAAAAAAAAGAAAAAGCTCTAATAGTGATTTCATTTAAGGCTGAATACTTGCCCAGAATATCATTATTAAAATGTATGCTAATGAAAAATCTATCTAGATAAGGAAAAAGTAAACCTATGCTTGCCCAGACAGAAACGGGAAAGCCATATTTAAACCATTTTTTTAAAAGAGAAAATTTTAGAAACCCAAACTTAATTTGAAATTTATTTTTTTTATTAAATTTTATAATTAAGGAGAAGAGTATTGAAATAAAAAAGGACACAGCAGTACATGCAATAAGCAAAACTATATTTAATTCATGCAATTGATAAATAATTGCTGGAATCAAAACAATGAGCATGCTTTGAATTATTGTTAAAATCAATACTTTGCTTGATAATAATTGAGCTTGAAATATTGTTTTAATTGATGAAAAAATACCTATATTAAATACACAAAAGAAAAAAAGCAGAAAATTTGTAAAAGCAAGATTTTCATTAAAATTCAAAATTAAAATTAAAGCTATAATAATTGGAGCCGGTAATAATAATATATTAAAGTTTATTTTTTTTTTTAAATCTGTATTATATCTCAATACTGATTGATTTATCCATCCAAATGAAAATGAAGCAATCAAATTAAATTGGTATATAAATAAGCTATAAATTCCATAATTCTCTATGCCTACCATCCTTGTATAAATAGCTATGCATAACAAACCTGATATTCCAGGGAAAAGTTTTGATAAAAAATAATAGATAGTATCTATTAAACCCATTTTTAAGTTTTTTTTCATAAACTTATTAATTAACAATTGGATTTTATTTAGATCAAATTTCTTTGATATAAATCGTAAAAAATGAAGAGAATAATCCAAACAAAATCGCCATTGCTATGCTTAAGCCCCTCTTTGGACTTGTGAGATTGGTTGGAATACTTGGTCCATCAATTTGTTGAACCATGTCATCTCTTCCAACTTCATCAATTTTAGCTTTTTCATATTGTGTTTTTAATGTTACGTATAAACTATTTTGTAAGTCTACTTCTCTCCCCATTTCTTGAACCTTCATTTGGAGGGAGGGGGATGATGATAAGTTTCTATTATTTTCTCTGAACCGTCTAAGCTCCATTTCCATATTTTTCATTTCTGTTGAAACTTGATTCAACCTTTCTTCAATAAAGAGTCTTTTTTGTCTTACCCTATTAGTTTTTAACTCTCTTTGAATCAAACTTGATTTTAAAATTAAATCCTTGGCTAAATTAGATGCAAAATAAGGTTCAAATGCTTGAACATTGATATTGACGATAGGTGAGGTTCGATCTTTTGAAATTTTAATCATTTCTCTAAATTTTGCAATAACTCGATTTTTTTGATTCATTGCTTTATATTTACTTAGATTGTGTTGTTTAATCAATATTTTTTCAAGAGAAATGTTTCCATATTTATCTGTTTCATATGTGTTATTAAGCAATGAAATCAACAGATCGCTGCTTTTAATAATCTCAGGATAAATTTCATCCCAGGGTACTTTCCCACCAATAGTTAGGGGAATATTTATTCCTAATTGTGATGCAAAACCAGAAAAATTTGATGTACTTCCATCTTCAGAAATAGGCAATACTTTAGATTTAGAAGTATAAACAGGGCTAGCAAAAAAGAATACATACAGAACCATGCTTAGCGTACTCAAGAACGTTATCATAAAAATCAATTTAAAGTTATTTAATATGATTTTCTTTAGCTTGCTTACAGATAGATGTTCTCTTTCATTTTGTTGAATATGAATATCTTTTGTTATAGAATTATTTTCAATTTTAAAACTCTCTTTACGAAGTTCATTTCTTTTGTTGATTTCTGAATTATACCTGATAAGATGTTTTGCGGGTATTTCACCAGACTTAATCCAACCTGACAATGTTTGTGGAGTTACATTAAAATAATTTGCTACTTGATAGTTTCTTCTGAAACCAAAATGACGCATTACATCCAACACAATTTTTTCAGCATGTAGTTTTTTTTCTATTTGGAAGTCTTTTTTTATTTTATCTTCCATTTGAATTTATTCCCACCATAAATATGTCAAAGAGACTTGCATTAAATGATTTTGTAGATCCAATTAAGGTAATATTCCCATCGGGTCTTTCATGTACGTCCCATCCCAGATCATCTTGATCTGAAGTGCCATATGGACTTGTCCAAATTATATCACCTTTGTTATTAAGCCTTAATAAAAATGCATTTGAAATATATTTATCGGCTAACATTCTTAAGTTGGTTCCTACTATTAAAATATCTCCGTTAGCAGTTGTTGTTGATCTAAATTGGTGATATTCTCTGCTTTTAGTATTAAGATTTCTAGTCCATAGAATATTTCCAGCAATATCTAAATTTATAATCTGTGGTTTATACTCATCCAAATTTTCCTTACTATTTTTACCAATGCATACAAAATATTCATTAAGATGATTCCTTGATATGCTATATGCTATTTCATTTGTGTTTGATTCATTAATTAATTCCTTTTCCCACAATAATTCTCCGTTTTTATCTATTCTTAGAAAATAAATATTCTTTCCACCATTTTCATATCTATCTCTTGCCCCTACAATTAAAAATCCTTCATCATCTAGCTGTATGAAATCATTCCCCCACTCATGATTAGGATATTCTTTATTACCGTATGATTTCATCCATATTTGATTTCCATTTGAATCAATTTTTAGAATTATAACATCAGTATTGCCTGATGATATTCCTGGGCTATTAGAATATCCAACTATAGCGTACCCGCCCCCTTTTAATTCAATAATGGAGTTCCCGACATCCCACATTGCTCCACCATAATTACTTTGCCAAATTAAATTTCCATGAAAATCGGTTTTTACAACAAAAACTTGTTGTTCATTACCAAATGACCATGAATAACCCACAAATAAATAACCATTATCAGATGTTGAAATAACATCATAGCCTTCGTCATTTGCATTCCCGCCAAAGCTTTTGTCCCAAATTGCCATTCCTTTTTCATTTGTTTTAATTGCCCATAGATTTTTAACTCCTAAAATATTTGGCTGTTGAGTTCCTACAATAATTGTACCCATATCAAACTTTGAATAAGCAGATTTGTGGCCGTAATCATAACCTATAGTTCCGAATTTCCGATAAAATAAAAACTCATCCGAACCCTCATTCCAGTCATATTTTTTCCCGATATCTTCACATGAATTAACTATCAGAAGAAGTAAAATAATAACAAAAAATCTCATTAAAACTATTGTGACGTTCGAGCAAGAATTGCTAAGGATACGAGTGAAGTTATTATTGAATTGAATTGTTGAAAGGAATTTTGAGCCAAACTTTTTTCATTTAATTTTTTCTTGCTTACTCTTATACTGCTACCAGGTAAAATTTTAATTCGACTATTCTTTTTTATTTTTATTGCTTCACCAAACGGCGTGATATAAACAATGTGTCTTTTATCTGCACTAGAAGTCAAACCACCAGCAAGCTTAATATAGTCTCTTGATAATCTTTCGTCAATCCATTCTATATTACCCGGGTTATGAATTTCACCCTCTAATTTTACTACTCCATTAAAGCTTTTTACTAAAATAGTATCATTTGGCGAAAGAATTATGTTGCCATCCATTGATCCAAATTGCATTGAATCCCTTATAACTGTCACATTTGTTAAATTGGTTGAGCTTTTTAAGCCTCCAGCTCTACTTATAATAGAATTTAATGTTTCTGAACTTCCTATCAATGGATACAAACCGGGGGAATTTATTAAACCTTCGACAAATACAGTTGATAGTTTTTCAAACCTGTTTCTTTGCTGAATAAAAATAAAGTCATACGGTAAGAAAAAAAATTCTCCAGTACTAAAATTTTGAAGAATATAAGTCTCTAACTTATCATTACCTAAATCCCTTACAAGTTCTATATTTTTTATATTATTAACATCTGTATTAGTATAATTAAATATATCTTTATATGATAAATTATTTAACCATGGTATTTTAACAGATAATCCATTATCAACAGTTACATAGATAAATTTTGACTTATAATTACTTTCAGGGAAAAATAAACTATCACCATTTATTAGATTAAATGCTTTATAATCATTTAATTTTAATATTAGGTTATCTTTTTCTTTTCTATAAATAAAAACTTCATCCATAGACTTCCTGGTTAAACCACCAGCAAATGATATCATCTTATTTAAATTATCGGAACTGGATATTTCATAGTAAGCGGGAATTCTCACGGATCCTGTTAGTGCTATAGAATGATTTTTAGGAGGAATTAAGACAACGTCGCCATCTAAAAAATTAAAATTTTTGACGTATGATAAACCACTTATAGCTGGGTAAAGATCGATTGAATCAATTAATGTATTTTCACGACTAATGTAAATATTTCTAAGAGTCCCTGTATTAGTTATTCCACCACTAATAATTAGTAAATTGATAATATTTACTGATGGATTAACAACATAGTTTCCAGGATACATTATATGGCCTGATACATTTATATTAATTTTTTTAGTTTGACCAACTGAAACATCTATAAATGAAAGGGGAGGTTTTGCATTTAGGGTCGAATAGACCTTTGAAAAGCGATTAAAAATATATGTATTGGCTTCCTTTAAAGTTTTACCACCTAAAGATAAAGAACCAACATTGCTAACAAATACAGACCCATCTCTATTAATTATCTTCTTTTCATATTGTTCAACTTGTCCCCACACAGAAATGATAATTTCGTCACCATAATCTAGAATATAATCTTTAGAAATATTTAAATTATCTATGTAAAAAACGGAATCACGTTTATTAAAATAATTATAACCAAAGTCAGTAATTGGTAACAGTGTATCGGTTAATGAGAGCATATTTTTTAATTCATCTAACTCATCACGTATTGAAATAATTTTTTCATTATAATAGTTTGTAATATCTCCAGGAGTAATTAAAAGCTTCATAGGTCCTTTATCAGCGCTTTTTTCTGAATCAATCCCCTTTTTAACAACTTCATTAGCCTGTTGATCAACTTTTATTTTATCATATGTTTCCATAAATTTTTTAAGTTCTTCTGTGCTTTGAGATTTTAATAAAGTTAAAAAAAATACAGAGAAAACTAAAAAAATTCGGGTATTTATATGATTTATAAACATGTGATTAATAAGCTATTATATATTTTAATTAAATATCTATACGATTAGTATTTTTATATTTTACGTTTATTCCGAATTTAATTAATTTATATTAATTATTTTAAATTTATTTGAATATTTTTTGATAATGAAAAAATTAAAGTATTAGTATATCTAGTATTGGCCAATCTTCCCCTAGATGAATCGATAGCTTTATTGCTATTATCAACATAATAAAAATCAGGAAAGCCTAAAAATGCTTCAAATTGTTTTTCATAGTAAATTCCAAACCATATTTTTTTATAAAAATATTTTATATCTAATCTACCTTCAATTTTTATTTCAGCTGGTCTATGAGAAACAATTCCATGTCTTTCGTAATTAATTGCTGGAAGAATTATAAAATTTTTATTATAATATCCCATATAAACATACCAATCGTCTGAATCAGTTCCTGAATGAGCAGCCCACCTTCTTCCTAAATATGAACTATAATTGTAAATATCTTTATTATACCAAGTTCCAGGCCCTGCTATCCTATGTCTGGATGAGTATGTGATCATTAAATTCGTCCACTCGAAACCCCACAGAATTTTTTTATTTTTCCCTGCACCATAGTCTCTAATACCAATGATTGTTGCCATACTATGGTCTGGCTGAGAAATTAAATCAGCAAAGTACATTCTATTATCATTGAACCCTATCTCAGCATATGTTTTAATTTTTCTAGTTGGAAAGATAGCTGAAATATAACCCGATAAAGTTTGATCCCATGCATCATGACCACCAATTGTGTATTCATTTCTAATCAAATTACTCGTTAAGAAATTTTCAAATACTATTTTATTTGCATCATTTTCATTCCATTGATACCCATCAATTTTGATTCCTCCTGTTAAGAAATTTCTACTAACACCTAATGAAAAAATTGTTGAACCATAATATGAAATTTTCATATTTAATGATGTTAAATATTTTGCTCTAAAATCCTTATAATTGTCTAATTTAGCAAAAGAGTGTGTTCCATATATTCCTAATTTACCAATTCTTATTTCTTTCATTGTGCCCATCACTTTAGTGTTAATTGGGTACGTATTATTTGACATCTGTAAACTATTATGAATTCCAGGCCCCCACCATTTATTGCCATTATTTATACCTATTCCTATACCTTTGTAATGTATAAATGCTATAAAATTTCTAATTTTATTAACTTTGCTTGAATTAAACACTGATAAACTATTATCATTTAAGACAGAGAATGCTCCTTTGCGCTCAATTTTATTAATGCTGTAATGTTTATTTGAAATAAAATATGGCTCAATAAAAAGAGTTGCCCATTCACTATTATACATTATTTGCATTGAGTTAAAAACATTGAAACCTTTTGAAAAATACCTAACGTCCATGTTCTCCTGATTTGGGGCATTATCATTTAAGTAAAATTCATTTTTTATTGATATTTCAAAAATTGATGAATCTGTAGGATAAAATACTGGCCTAAAAAAATTACTTTGAATTGGATAAAAACCAGAAAATTGCTTGGCTTCATGATTGATTAAAAAAGCATTATCTGCTGGAAAAAAGGTTTGACTAAATAAAAAATGGGCTTGGAAAAAAATTAGAAAATAAATTAAAAATACTCTATCATTCTTAAATTTTAATAATTGTTTAAATAGAAGTTGCAAATTACTGACTTTTAAAAAGATTTAGTCTTTTATTTATTATTACTCTTTTAAAGATAAAATGTAAACTAAACCATGAGACAAAAAGGTTTATAAAAATCCATATATCATCTATTAGGCCAAAAGAATATAGGATAATTGATCCTAGGGGGAGCAGCAAAACTAACAAATCTAATGATGAAAACTCCTTGATTGACAATCCTGAAATACGCTGAATAGAAAAAATCACTAATGAAGAAAATAGCAAAACTGAGGATAATTTTGTAATAAGGTTAAATTGATTCCCAATGCTGGATTCTATTAGGAATATAGTTACAAAACATTGAATTGCTGAAAGTGCAAATTTGTCTTTTTGGTTGTATAAGATAAATAAAAAAATAATAAAAATCGATGTGATGAGCTTTATGCTCAAAACATTAAAATCTGTTTCGGTAAAGATTGAAAAGAAGAATATCAAAAACAAGAATATAATTAATAAAGTTCTTGGCCAACTATAATTTTTATCAATCATTCTTTTATTCCAAGTATAAACAGGTCTAATTAATTTGGATATAAAACTGACATAGGTTGGTGCTGGAGGCGTTAATATAAAAATAAAAATAAAGGAAAAGTGAATTAGAAGCGCAGATTGATTTAATGTTGAATATAAGCTTACCACTGAGAAAGATGAAGAAAGTAAATTTACAAAATAAATAATGATTAATGTTGTTAAATAACTACCGCTGTTTTTAATTACTAAATGGTGAAAGTGAATTGTATCTGGGTTCATAGGATTTTCGCCCGAAATAATTCGCGTTATAAAGACTCTAATAGTATCAGCAACTAAGAAAGAGACTAAAAATAAAAAAGGTGTCATATCTAAAGTGTTATTGTTTTGTAAATTTAAATCAAAAAATAACAATGGAAGAGTAGCAATATGAAAACCAAGAAATAAACTACCAGCATCACCCATAAAAATCTTAGCAGGTCTTTGATTAAATATTAAAAAAACTACCAATGAAATTAAAATATTAACATTAACTTGAAAAAAAATATCATTATTAAAAAAAAGGGCAATCGAACAAAAAATAATTACTATGCCAGCTGCTAAACCATCAAGTCCATCTATTAAATTTACAGCATTAATAATACCTAAAAACCACAAAGAAAAAATCATAGTAAACAGGCTTTTGTTAAACGGTATTACATAAGAGTATAAAACAATCTGAGAAATATTATCGAAGAAGCTAGAAGCTATAAAAGCCATTAAAATAATTTGAATTATTAGCTTTGCTTTCCATGAAACATTAAGTTTATCATCCAAAGCTCCAAGACTTATTGAACAAAACAATCCAATTAAATACCAAGCTGGAAGAACTTTATAAGAAATAAATTGAACTAGTAATATAGTTCCAAAAACCAATCCTCCAATTTGTGGTACGGCTTGTTTATGTTTTTTACGATTATCAGGCTTATCCAATGCATAGGATTTACCAAATGTTGAATATATAAACCACAATATTATAAGATTTAAAGAAAAAATGAATAGTAAATCGTAATTCAAAATTTTATTATTTAGGATTAAAAATTGGATGTCGTGGTATTCCAATAAACAACCAATTATGAAGCTTGTTTTTTGGGCTAAAAATTGATAAAACTGTTAAAAATAAAATTTTTAAATCATTTATGATATTTTTTTTTTTAGAATACCAATACTCAATTTTTGATTTGTATGGCACTATTTCATCTTTATAAAATGCGTTTGAGTTGGTTTCTATGTCATTTAAGAATTTTTCTTCATCCCTAAAAATAATAGAACCAAGGCTTGTTATCCCAGGTCTTAAAATTGAAATTTTAATTCTATATTTTTCGGGAATTGATTTAAACTGATTGATTACGAGTGGTCTTGGCCCAACTAAGCTCATATCTCCAATCAAAACATTAATAAACTGTGGAAACTCGTTTAATTTTGTTTTCCTCAAAAAACTTCCAATGGGCAAAACTCTAGGATCATTTTTAAGTGTAATATCCTTTGCCCCAATATTTGGACTATCTTTTACCATCGTAACAAACTTTATGATAAAAAAGGATTTCGAATTTAAACCGATTCTTTCTTGTAGATAAAACACCTCTCCTTCTCCAGTTAATTTTAATATTAATGAAATAAAAATGCCTAGAGGCAAAAAAGCTACAATAGCAATAAAAGATAATATTATATCAAAGACTCTCATCATATCTGCTTTTAAAATTCAATTCGTCTGGTGCTTTAAATCCACCACTGATTATTTTGAAGTTATTATCGAAAAAATTTTTGTACCAATCTATTGTCTTTTTCAATCCATCTAAAAGTGAAACATTTGGAGAGAAATTAAAATATTCCATAGATTTTTTTATATTGGGGCATCTTCTTGAAACTGATCCGGGGTAAGTCTCGGCTAAAGAATAATCACCTCTGTAATCTAAAAGTTCTCCAACAGTTTTAACTAAATTTTCTATAGAAATTTCATTTTCAGATCCAATATGAAATATTTCCTGATTAGTATTTTTATTTTCCATTGCCATGACAGTTCCCTTTGCCGCATCGTCTAGATAACAAAAAGCACGAGTCTGATCATAGCCATATATTTTAAATGGATTTTCTTTTATCTTTATAAATCTTTCGACTAAATGAGGAATAACGTGCTTAAAGCCCATTCTCGGACCATAAATATTTTGATATCTTACAATTGTAATTGGAAAATTATATTTTTTCCCAAAAGTTAAGAATGCACTTTCACCAAACATTTTTGTAACCGCATAAGTATTTCTTGGGTGTGAAATATCAGAAATTGAAAGAGGAACTTTTTCATTGGTAGGAATATCATAAAGAAAATTATCAGTTGTAGAGGCATAACATTCACTTGATGAAGAAAATAAAACTTTTCCAATATTTTTTGTTATTATCCATTCTAGACTATTCATAATTAGTAATGAATTTGTTCTAATGACATCGTGTGGGTCTTCAATACATTTATTTACTCCAACAACTGATGCTAACATATAAAAATAGTCGTAATTATCAGATAACTTATCAAAAGAAGATTTTTTTGTAAAATCTGCTTTAATTACTTTAAAATTCTCATTTTTAGTAAGTTTTTTGAATTCATTATCATCTTGACCATCATTGAAAATATCTGCTACAGTTATATCGTATTTTTGTTCTTTAAAAAGATGTTTAATTATGCCAAATCCGATAAATCCTGCTCCACCTAGAATTAGTACTTTCTTGTTTTTCATAATAATTATAAATCTCCTCTTCCTAAAACTTTTATAGTATGTTTACTTTGAAGAAGTAAAAGCTGATCTTCAGAAAAGTGACCAATTGTATCAAAAATAATCAATTTATCTAAATTAAATAAAAAATTCACAACTTTTTCGCTTGTATAATAAGAATGCGCTGCTGTTATTATAATAATGTTAATTTTTTTATTTTTGAAATAAAATAATTCATTTATTACATTAATTTTCTTTTCTTGCCAAAATTCAATGTATGGATCATGTAGAAAAATTTTTCCACCCTCTGAATGAATAAATTCATACAATTTTTCTACAGGTGTGCTTCTTGTGTCACCAACATCTCCCCTGTAGGAAACTCCCATAAATAGTATATTTAAATTTAAGAGGTTTGGTGTAAAACTCTTAATAAAATTAAAAGCAAATCTTGGCATTTGATCATTTATGCTTACAGCGTTCTCACTTAAAAATAAGGGTTTTTCATTACCTATGATATTTTGCTTAGACCAACTGGCAAGTAGAGAATCTTTGGTCAAGCAATAACCCCCTACACCTAATCCTGGATACATCATATTAGAATGTGTGGGCCTCATACGAATAGCATCTATAATTTCGTATAAGTTTACACTTGCTTCTTCGCTGAATCTTGACCATTCAACCATAAATGCAATATTCATTGCCCTATAAGAATTTTCAAGCACTTTTGCTATCTCTGTTGCATTTGTATTTGATAATTTAGTTAAAGGAAATTTGTTTGTCGAAATGACCGTTTTTAAAAAATTTTTAGTTTCTACCTCGCTCTGCTTGTCAATTCCAGAATACACTCTGTAAAAATTTTTTATGGAATTGATGTAGTCAGGACCAGGCATAACTCGTTCATAGGAGTGCCCTATTTTAACTGTTTGATTTTTTATTCCTCTTTTTTTTATTTCAGTTAAAACAATTGGTTTAACTATATTTTGACAAGTTCCTGGAGGGACGGTTGTCTCAATCAATATTAATACATCAGGTTTACAATTCCTTGCGATAGTTTTTATTGCATTTTCAAAACCCTTTAAATCAACACTATAATTTTTAAGGGATCCATCACTATTATTTACCTTGTCAACATCTAAATTGATATCTACAATTATAACATCAGCATACCCAAAAGCCTTACTATTTGTTGTAGCGAGAAAATTTTTTTCTTTAATAGTTTTTTTAAAAAGCTGTTCAATTTTTGGATCTTCTGCTTTAAAAGGAAACTGTTCATTATTTAATTTATTTACAATGGAATTTCCATTGCTATTATTTTGCTCAACACCTAAAACAGCATATTTAACTTTTTGAGAAGTGGCACAGACTAAAGACATAGCAGATCCAACAAAACCTAGACCTTGAACAGCAATTATTTTTCTCTTTTCATTTAATTTTAAAAAATTTTCCAATGAAAGAGTTTTATTTTTTTTTATGACCATTATATATCACTTATAATTTTTTTTATTTTTGCATCAAAATATGATGGACTAAAAATTTTTGAAAAATTTTTAATCTCATTAGATCTATAATTTTTCTGATTTTTATTAAAACGATTAATAGCTTTTTTTAAACTATTAACTGATGGTTTTTCAAAAGTGATTCCTAGATTTATACCCTTTAATTTTGAAAGAGACAAAACCAATTCATGAGCTGCAGGACAATTAATTGAAATAACTGGAGTGCCTCTAGCAAAAGATTCAATTATAGGCATACTATATTCATTTTTTGTCGGTATTATTGAAGCCTTTGATGAGGAGATAATTTGAATCATTTCTTCATCAGTTACATACCCTTTAAATTTAATTTTAGGATATTTGTTTGAAAATTTACTAAGCAAACTGCCTGTTCCAAGTACAATTAATTTTTCATTAATTTTTGAAAAAGTTTCTAAAACAAATTCGAGATTCTTGTGATTTTCAATCCTTGAAACTAAAACAAAAAAATCTTTCTTTGAATTATTTACAAATTTTTTAGAAAAAAATAATTCAGATGTTGGACAATAGATGACGCTTGATTTTACATCATAATGCCTTAGTAATAAATCTTTAGTATAATTTGAGATACAATAAATTTTATCAAACTTTCTATATTGAATACTTTCATATTTTTTGAAAAAATAAATAAAAAATTTTAATAATATCAAAAGAATTTTATTTTTAACAAACTTCTCTGGCTCAACAATTCCTCTTGCTGGGAAATTTGTGTACAAAATTTTTTTCTTCGCTCGAATATTGAAGAACTTACCATTTGATGATGAATAACAAAAAACAAGATTATCATCAACTTTATAAAAAGAACATAAAAAACATACAAAAGGGTAAAAAATTGCAAAGAACTTAAATTTTTTAAATAAAAATCCCCATTTTGGATAAATTATTTTTTTTCTAATTTCTTCCATTGGGGGATTTTTTACGTAGCATAGAGTAGCAATTTTTGTTGGGTTTAAAGATTTATTTATTTGCAACAACACTCGTTCAGCTCCACCAAAAAATTGTATTTTATCATAAATTACTTTCATTTTTTTATAAAGTTTACTTTTTTGCCAAAGAGTGGTATTATGCCAATAAATAGCCAGATTATCCTACTTTCTCCAATGAAAAATGGTACGTTAACGATAGCACAGGCCATTAATGAAAGAAGTGAAGCAAATATACCGCATGCAACCAATTTATCGTCCGAGGAAATTTTTTTCATTTTTAATAACGTTTTAATTATTAAAAATAAAATTGAAACAAATATTATTAAACCTAATATGCCAGTTTCAAGCGCAACACTTAAATAATCACTATGTGTTGCGACAAAAATAGATAAGTTATCTGATGAACTTGAAATTCTATTAAAAGTGCCAGAACCAGTTCCAGATCCAAATATAATATTATTTAAAATATTTGAAATTGCCTCTGACCATTTTGATTGAGTGTCTGCTGTTGATGAATATCTAATAAGAAAAGTTTGTGCATTAAAAATATCAAACAATTCTAATAATCTTAAAAAATAACTTCCTCTCATATTGGCACTGTTCAGAATTGGGAGAGCAAAAAACCTACCTATTAGAATAAAAAAAAATAATAATGGTGATAATTTTACAAAGCTTTTTATCGTACTATCTTTTTGAAGAAAAACAAAAATTGAAACTAATCCAATTATTAACATTAACACTGGTGTCCTATCAGGAGTGTTTATAAATAGAATTAGCAATAAGAAAGCGAAAATGTTAAACAAAAATTTATTCTTAGGGTTCATTAGCTTTCGCTGAGGTAAAAGAAAAAGAAAGATTGTTACTACAAAGTAAAAAAAATGTTGAAAATTGCCAGCAAAGCTTACGGGCCTGATTGCGCCTTCTAAAAAAACTTTATTGATAATATCTTGTTTAATAAATGCAAATACCTCAAAATCAAAAAAACCAAAAGTTATTTGGGTTAAACCATATGTTAAATAAACGATGCCGATAATAATTATAGACGATACTTGCTTTTCATAATTAAATCCTACATAATGCATCAAAGTAGGTATCATAAATATATAATAAATCATAAAAAAATTTTTAAAAGACAATAATCCCGACATAATTGTAGTAGAGGGATTAAAAATTTGAAAAAAATATATAGCCACAAACAATAGAATTAACTTAGATAAAGTATTTTCAAAAAAAATTCTTTTGTCTTTTATTGTTAAAAAAAAATAAATAAATGTAATTGGAAATAAGAATGCGCTAACCAAACTAAAGCTGTCAAAGGTTGCAATTTGATTATTTAAATCTAAATAAATAATTAATCTGGATATAAATGGCTTAAAAAAAAAGAAGAAGAAAGGAAAAATAATTGGCAAATGATACAATTTCGAATGAAAAAACGAAATTATAAGAAAAATTGTATAGACAATTAGAAGATAAAACGTAAAATAAGTTTCAATCATAAAAGTGATTTTTTGGACCTATAATTAAAATAAATTTTTTTAACTAAAGTAAAGACTCTATTTGGTATCAAAAATAAGGGGAATACATTTACCCAAAACGGTAAATATTTTTTATATTTTCTAAGGTATAGACTAAGTAATTTGAGTTGAATCTCAAATGAAATATTTTGAGATTTTAGGTTTGCAAAAATTCTTGGAAGTCGTTCAACATTAAAAAAGTGGAATATTTTTTTATGAACTAAACTGTTTTTGCCAAACAAATTTTCTAAAATATCTGCAAAGTATTGATGTGTTATCAATTCTCTTTCATAAACCCCACTTTGAGCAAAAGAATCATTTCCAGTTCTTTGATTTATCATTATTTTATGAAGATATCCCCAAGGATTTTCTTTGTTTATCATATTGCCAATAATAAAGACCATAAGCCAATTGTTTTGAAAGCTTTTAATATCTATATCTTTTATAGTTTTCAACCAAATTTCACGATTAATTATTTGACATGATAAAAAACCCATATGAAATCCTAAAGTTGAAAAGCATTTTTCAGGATTATCAAAAAATAAATTTTCACTCTTTTTGTTTCCTATGATAGCTGGAACTGTTTTAATTGGAAAAGATAAATTTTTATCAAATTGCTGATAATTGGTAGTTAATCCTGATAGGTTAGGGTTATTTTCAAGGTATTGCTCAATAAATATGAACGAGTTTTTTTGAAAATGATCATCATCGCTCATTAGCCAACAATATTTTGAACTTGCTATTTCTATTGACTTTAAAATATCCTTATCTACGCCAACACATTTTGATCTTTTATAATAGATTATATTTTTATATTTTTTTTTATATTTATTGATTATGTGCTCTGTATTATCCTCTGAAGCTCCATCAACAACTACAATTTCTAGATTTTTAAAATTTTGCGACAACGCAGAATCTAATGTATCAGAAAGTGTCTTCGAGCGATTGCGCGTAGGAATACATACTGAAAGTTTCATTTATTCTAATTTTTTTCGTTGAAAATTTTAATTTCGCTGTCAACCATTAATTTAGCTAATTTTTTCAAGCTTACCCTAGGCTTCCAACCAGTTAACTTAGTTAATTTTGATGCGTCACCAAATAGGGTTCCATTAAAAGATCTTTTTAAAATCTTGCTATCTTCGAAAACATAATTTTTCCAGTTTAATCCAAGATATAAAAAAACAAAATTAATAAAGTCTTTAATTTTGTATAGATTTCCAGATGAGATCACAAAATCATTGGCAGATTTATGATTTAAAATTAAGTGAAATGCTTTTACGAAATCACCAGCATAGCCCCAGTCAATTGTAGCGTTTAAATTCCCAATTTCTAGTCTTTTTTCTAAATTGAATTTGATTTTAACTGCTTTATTAACAATTTTTCTTGATACAAAGTTCAATGACCTTAGATTAGATTCATGGTTATAAAGAATACCTACAGTTAAAAAAAGATTATATTTTTGTCTATAATAATCAGTTATTCTCATTGCATCAAATTTTGTAATTCCATATATTGTTGAGGGTTGACAGTTTGTTTTCTCATTTTGCATTTCTGTAGATGTATCTCCAAAAATATGAGACGATGAGGCATAAAAAACTTTGGTTTTTGTTGAATGTTTTTTTATGGCTTCCAAAAAATTTACATAATAAAGCAGATTTACATTATAACTATTTTGAATGTGTTTTTTTTCATCGTCAATTGTCCCTTCTGATGACTGATGATAAGCTGCTAGATAATAAATTTCACTAGGCTTAGAAAGTCTAACAAAATTTTCCACATCGTTATAATCTGAAATATCTAATTGATTTATTTTTAAGCTTTTTTCAGAAAAAAAATGGTTAACATCAATTTCTATAATTTCATATGATAAAGATTTTAAATGCTTAATTAGAAATGTTCCATCTTGACCTTTGGATCCTATTATAATTGCTAACATTCAATAAATTTCTATAAATGGCAAAGGAAAAATAAAATTGCCCCCATTTGACAGAAATTTTTCTTCTCGTTTTATTATAGATGATTTAAAATGCCAAGGGAGTACAAGAAAATAATCAGGTTTCATTTCTTTTGCTTCATCTTCTGATATTATTGGAATTTTAGTTCCAGGAGTGTAGCACCCATATTTACCAGGATTTACCTCAGCAATATATTCTATTTCATTATTAGAAAAATTGCAATATTGCAACAAAACGTTTCCTTTTGTTGATGCCCCATAACCAAATATTTTTTTACCATCATTCTTTAATCTAAAAATTAAATCCCTTAAACTATCTCTATGCTTTATAACTCTTTCTTTAAATTCAATTAAAGGTTCTAAAGTGCCTATATTCATTTTACTTTCTTCATTTAATAGCCAATCTATATAAGCTGTATTCTGTCGATATTTTGATGAATGGGTATGTGTTGCGCTAACAGCAAAACTTCCGCCGTTGATATCATTCAATTGTATATCAATAATCTTAAGGTCACATCTATTTAAAATATCTACTATATTATTAAGCGAATAGTACTCTAGATGCTCATGACATATGGTATCATAAGAATTTGTCCTTAACATTGATGGTAAGTAACTTTGCTCAAAATGCCATATGCCATTATCATCAAGAGTTTCTTTGATTGATTTAGCAAAAGCAATGGGATCTTCAAGATCGTAAAACATAGCTATAGATGTAATAATTTTTGCTTTTTTGCTCTTGAGAAAAATATCAATCTTAGGTGAAGGGAAAAAATCTTCAACTAATTTTATTTCTTTTGAATAAAATTCTTTAAACTTTCCTGCTGTTGGGTCTATGCCAATTTTTATTGCATCATTATTATATGCTTTAAGTGAAGTTGCATCATTGCTTCCAATATCAATTATAATATCGCCTTTATTAATTTCAATTAATTTTTCTAGTGTATTTATTTTTTTTGTCAGATGATTTACCATGCTAGCATTTAGCCCTGATCTGTATCCATAGTTCTGGCCGTACATTTCACTCAAAGAATAGGTATGATTTAATTGTAACAGTCCGCTATCTTTGCAAAAAACTAACTCTAGAGGGGATTTTTCAACGACCTTGGTTGACGAAGATGGAAAAATACCAGACAAATGTTGATTGCCCAAGTCTAAAACAGAAACTAAGTTTTGACTAGAGCTTATTCTACAATTTTTAATTTTTTTAAACATAAATAAATCTTTCAATTTTAGTTTTTAACAATGAAACTTTTTTTAATTTTTTTAAAAAAATAAAAAAGTTTTAATTTTTTTAAAATTAATTTGACACCGTAGTTTAGGAGTGTAATTCTATAAAAATTTCTGTTAGTTAAGCTATCAGCTCTTTTATTTAATTCAAATTTTTTTGGTGAAATAAAAGGAGGCTTAATAGCGAGGGTAGACATATTTGCAAATCTGTCCCTAGGGTTTTTAGTGTGAACAGAATTTGCTCCATAACCTATATTTGATATTAGATTAACGGCTGGACTTATTGCCATACCTCCTCTATTCATTATTGAAAATAAGTAGGGCCAAGACCAACTAGTATCCTCATTATGATAATTCCTTCTGTAAACTTCAATCCAAAATTTTTGAGTGATTTTATCTGAAAAAGAATTCTTAATCATATTTTTTTTTTCAAATGTAGGTAAATCTCTGTAGATATCATCATATCGATTCCATGACTCTCTCCAAGTTGCCCACCCATTTATATTAGCTATAGCAGAATAATAATAGCTTGAATCAATTTTTAATGAACCATTTAAATAATTAACTCCACTTATATGCATAATTTTTTTAGAATTTGAATATTTTTTTAAAAGTTTTTCAAAAAAAATAAAAGCAGTGGCATTTGGCAAACAATCGTCCTCCAAAATAATTCCTCTTTCTTCATTTTGAAAAAACCAATCAATAGAATTTTTAACAGATTTTCTACAGCCTAAATTTTCATTATTATATAATTTTTTAAGATTACAATTCCAATCTATATTGTTAAATATATCTCTAGTTCTATCAGTATTCAGCTTGTCTTCATTAGACTTAGGTCCGTCTGCCGCAATGTATAATTTTTCTGGTTTGCTTTTTTTAATTCTTGAAAAAACCTTTTTTGTTATTTCCGGCCTATTATAAACTAAAAAGAGCAAAGGAGTTTTAAGTGACATATTATTATAACAAATATTATTTCAATTTTTTAATTAAGTCATTATCTGATTTAACCATAATCTCGATTAGTTCATTAATGCTTACATTTGGTTCCCAGCCTAATTTCTCTTTAGCTAATGAATAATCTCCACAAAGATAATCTACATCGGTAGGTCTGTAATATTGTTTTTTAACTTCAATCAAAACTTTTCCAGTATTAACATCAACTCCTTTTTCATTTACACCTTCACCCTCCCAGCTTATGTTAAATCCATTTAATTGAGCAACTTTTTCAACGAAATACCTAACAGAGTATGTTTTTCCTGTTGCTACAACATAGTCGCCAGGGCTATCACTTTGAAGCATTAGCCACATAGCTCTAACATAGTCTGGAGCATAACCCCAATCTCTTTCTGAATTTAAATTGCCGAGAAAAAGTTTTTCTTGTAAACCATTCTTTATTTTAGCAAATGAAAGAGTTATTTTTCTAGTCACAAAGTTTTCTCCTCTTCTGGGAGATTCATGGTTAAACAAAATACCATTGCAAGCAAACAAATTATATGCTTCCCTATAATTTTGTGTTATGTAGTAAGCAAAAGCTTTGCCGCACGCATATGGACTTCTTGGATAAAATTTTGTATTTTCATTTTGAGGTTTTTCAACAACCTTGCCATACAATTCCGAACTTGATGCTTGATAAAGTTTAGTCTTAATACCAGTTTCTCTAATAGCGTCAAGCAATCTCAAGGCTCCTAATCCATTTACATCAGAAGTAAACTCAGGAGTTTCAAATGAGACACCTACATGACTTTGCGCTCCTAGATTATAAATTTCATCTGGATTAGTTTTCTCAAGAATTCTATTCAGTGAACTTGAATCAGCTAAATCGCCATAGCATAATTTAAAATTTTCACTTTGATTGCCTGAGCTTAAATGTTCAATTCTTTGTCGATTAAACTGACTAGTACGTCGCACCAATCCATAAACTGTATATCCTTTTTCAAGCAATAACTCTGATAAATAAGACCCATCTTGACCAGTCACACCTGTAACAAAAGCTTTTTTTTTCATATTAAAATCAACCTATTTTTTTTTTCAAATTTATTATTTACTCCAATAGGAAATAAATATTTATACTTTAAACTGCTTAACTTGTAATTATTAGATAATGCTACATCAATGTTGGCTTTATTTAATTCTATACAATATTTTTTTTTTAATACACCGTATCTATCTTTATTATCAATTTCACCAAATTTATTTATTACATTTTCAGTCCAAATAAATGTGGTTTTTTTTAAATATAAAGATTCAAATAAAACCCCACTATTCCCTGTAATTATCTTTTCTGATTTTTCATAAAAAGTTTTAATAATTTCTTTTTTTGGATTTGATAATGCAATATTCAAATCATATATTTTTGATATAGAACTTATCATTGATGGATGAGGTCTGTATATAATTTTGTAATTTTTAGATAAAAAACTTAAGATAAATATTATATCGCTCATAGTCATGCTTGGCGTTGAACAAACTCCAAAATCATATATCTTTTTTTTAAAAGAATATCCATATAATTTCGGATATTCTATAACTTGAATATTCTTTTTATTAATATTGTGATTTTCAACAAAAAAAGTTTTTGAAATATAGTTGTCAACTAGAATATTGTCTGTAATTGGCTTTGGATAAGCCTCACTTGGCTGGCCATGAGTTACAAAAAAAGTTCTTATAATATTTTTTTTAGATTTTTTAATCAGTAGTCTAGTAAAATAATTATGATCATTTGAAATAAATAATCGCTTAATATTGCCTAACTTGATAAATCTTATTGTTATTGTGCAAATAATTGATTTTGATATTTCATTTGAATATAAAAATGCTCTTTTTTGACGCTCTTTAAAAATTAATGGCATAGAAAAAAAAATGAAAATATGGATTAAAAATCCAAATATCGAATTAAACAGATCAATAATAATTAGAGGTTTGGATTCATCGGTATAATTTCCATAAGATAAAATTTCACCCTTTAAATTGAATTTTGAAATCAAATTTGAAAAAGTAGTTGTATTATTGTTTGTAACAGAAATAAAAACATTTTTTTTATTTTTTAAATTAATTTTTTGTTTTTTTTTAAACAGAAAAAAATATAGTATTTCTATAATATTTTTAGATAGTCTTAATTGGTTTTTAATTAAATGATAAGGTGCATTTTTATATATTTTATTAATATAATCTTCATTTATCATTTCAAACACTGAAATGTTTGAATCAATAATACTTTTAACAAAACTATTATTCATTATTTTTATTGGCTTTGAAAAAAAAACGAAACCTTTTTAATGGCTTTTATAATTAGTTCTATATCATCTCTACTAATATTATAATGATGACAAATTTTTAACGAAATTAACTCGCTATCATTTAGAGAGTCTGCAACGATGAATTCATTCTTATTTTCAATATATTGTTCAAATGCTTTTAATCTGGTTAAAGGTTTTGTATAGCCTTCAACCATAGGTACGCCTTCAGCATTACATGCTTTAACAAAAGTTTTTCTTGAAGTTTTTATTTTATCTGCATTAAAAATAATTGGATATATAAATATAACATTCTCTTTGCCGCTTATAATTGAAATAGTATCTAAACCTTCAATTTTTTTCAAACCCTTAGTAAGCATGTTTCCTAATTTAATTTTTCTATCATTAAATTTGTCTAACCTTTTGAATTGTTCTACTGCTACTGCAGCTTCTAAATCTGTTAACCTATAATTGTAACCTATCATCTGATTAGATTCAGCTTCAGGAAAAGATTCACTCATAGCTTCGCCGTGATTTCTAATTAATTGGAGTTTAATAGCATATTTATAATTATTTGTTATAGCAACGCCCCCCTCCCCTGCGGATATTGTTTTACTTTGATTAAAGCTGAATACACCAATATCTCCAATTGTACCTACGAGTTCATTATTGTATGATGTTCCAGGAGACTGGGCACAATCTTCAATTATTTTTAAGTTATGTTTTGAAGCGAGCTCCTGAATGCTATGCATATCTGCTGAAACACCAAATAAATGAACTACAATTATAGCTTTGGTTTTTGCAGTAATTTTCTCTTCAATTAATGAAGTATTGATGTTGAAACAGCCTTTTTCAAGTTCAATTTTTTTCTCACAGGAACAATCATGACATCTTCCTTTTTTTATGTCAACAAATACTGGAATACCCCCGCACATTAAAATTGCTGCTGCAGATGCAGACATCGAAACTGATGGAACGATTACTTCATCTCCAGGTTGGATCCCAATAGCAAAAAGGGCGCTATGCAGTGAGCTTGTAGCGCTATTAGAAGCAACTGCATATTTTGTTTGAAAATAGTTTTTAAATTGCTCTTCAAGCTCAATAACTTTTTTACCACCATAAAACTTTGGTCCATTGTTCGCAACAAAACCTGAAATTGTTTGTGATCTAATAACTGAAAGAACAGCTTTTTCTTCCTCTTTAAAATATGTTGCTCCTAAATCAAATTTTTTATTTATAAGTCTTTTTCCTCCGTATAAAGCAATCTTGCTCATTTCATCCTCCAGATTTAAATTTTAATATTGTAATGTCTTTTATTAATTGGAATGTTAATTCTTCTTTTTTCTTTAAATGACAATATACTTGAAACAATTAATTCTAAAGATTTCAATCCATCTTTAGCTGAACAATTTAATGTGGCTTTTTTCTCAATTGATTCTATAATATTTGTAATGCTTGCTTCAAATGGTTGAGAAGAATTAAAATTTACATTTTCTATTTCTTTTTTATAAAGCTCATTAAACTCGCTTGATCTTTTGCTTGGCAAAGCTTTATGTAAAACAATTTGCTTCGAAGTATCAATAGTTAACCTATATTTATCTGAAAAAATTTCAAGTTCAAATATTCTAAAATTATTTCCATTAAGGCCAACCATATTACAGTTCATACCATTTTGAAAAGTTAAAACCAAGGTCAAAGTTGGATCATTATGAAAGTCATCAACTTTTTTTATACTAAATAAAGACTTAACATCGCCAAACAAAAATCTTAATAAATCGAATAAATGTGATCCAGTGTTTGCCACTCCTCTAGTATAATTAAAATTTATATGTTGAATATCCCCATAATACTTCTGACTAATTTGATTTTTCAAATTTATAAAAAATTCATCCCAGCGTCTAAAATGATTAATGGTTATCAAAGTATTTGATTGTTCGCACATTTTTATAATTTTATTTGCACTATCTAAGTTGTGTGCAATAGGTTTTTCACAAAAAATTGCTTTTACATTATGTTTTATAGCATATTCAATTATTTCTTCGTGTGTTTCGGGATATGTACAAACGCTTAATATGTCAATCTTTTCATATTTTAGCATTTCTTTGTAATCACTATAATAAGATTCAGTTTTCCATGTTCTGTGAGCTTTAATAGCTTTAGATTTATTCAAATCACAAACAGAAGTTAAATTTGTTTGATAATGTGATGAATAAGCTCCGCAATGGCTAGAAACTATTTTTCTTTTATCATCATCGTCAAAAGTAGAGCCAATTCTTCCACATCCGATTACTGCTGATTTATACAACTTTAATACTCTACTTAATTATCTTACAGGTTTAGACACAATATTTTTATTTGATAATTGAATATTATTATTTTTAATAATATCTAAAACATTTTTTGTTTTAAAACCTGGATATATATTTTTATTGAAGATTTCAGTATAAATATCTTGCGCAAAAGTAAAGTCTTCCTCAGTATCAATTGTTAATCTTATTTCAGGATTTCTAATCTCCGCAGGTGCATAAAAGTTAATTATCTTATAAATGTCAGGATTTTCATAATAATAAAGCGAAACATGTTCATCAACAGCGGGATCACAAATATTATCGTAAATATTTCTTAAAGACTCAGTTGAAAAAACCTGCACTCTTAAACCCATTGGAAAAGTTTTTTCAATAGTATTGCTAATATAATCACATCGTGTCAATTCGTACTCATCTATTATCATATCTATTATTTCTGGATCTAAAAATGGATTATCTCCATGCAATTCAACAATATTTTCAATTTTAAATTTCTCAGCTGCTAGAACTACTCTCTCAAGAACATTTTCTTCAGATCCTCTAAAAACACTTACATTTTGACTCTCAGCAAAATGTACGAGATCATCATCTATTTTATTAATAGTCGTTGCTAAAACTAATTTATCAATTTTACTAGAACATCTAATTCTATCAAAAACTCTTTTTATCATTGGTTCATTACTTAAGTTTTTAAGTGTTTTCCCTGGCAATCTGGTTGATCCCATTCTCGCCTCAAGAACTGCACCGTATTTTGCTTTATATTTAATCAATTATATAATCCCATTCTAATTTTTCATGTTTATTTAGATTCTTATTTACTTTTTTGCCTAATAATTTGTAATAATCTACAGCGCTAATACCGTTATTAGGCCTTAGAACTGTAATATTGTCCTCAGCTAAAACTTCACCTTTTTTAATTTTTTTTGATGGATACACAGCCCTTCTAAAAGATGTTAAATGGCCACTATCTACTTCCGTAAAAAGTGGCTTCTTCTTGTAAGATCCATCTATTTTTTTTGAAGTTTTTATGAAACCAATTAATTCAATTATTTCTTGCTTAGTAAATGAAACTTTGTGATCTCTAAAAACTTTGTGATCTCTAGAGTCAGTAAAATGCATCTCTATAATTTCTGCACCCTTTGAAAGTGCCTGCTTCACAGCAACGCTTCCAATAGTATGATCAGAATAACCAATTGTCAAATTAAAATTATCCTTATAATTTTCAATTACTGCTAAGTTTGCTTCATCTAGCTCTATAGGATACATCGACGTACATTGAAGCAATGCGAGATTCTCTTTTCTTTTATATATCGAATTTTCATTTTGTAAAAAATTAACTGATGATGCAACCTCATCAAATGTAGATAATCCTGTAGATAGAATTATTGGCTTTCCAAGTCTAGCTATACTTTTAAGAAGCGGGTAGGCTGTTAAATCACCGGACCCAATCTTGTAGAAAGGCATATATTTATCAATCCAATTAAAAGCTGTTAAATCCCACACTGATGAAGTAAAAATCACATCATTGTCATTGCAAAGTTTTGCCAATTCTATGTATTGATCTTTAGATAGTTCAAATTTTTTAAAATGAGTATTTCTATTTTTATCTTCAAGTGGATTAACTAGTGTGTCGCCAGTATAGATTTGGAACTTAATAGCATCAACTCCAGAAGCACAAGCGAGCTTTGTAAGCTCTTTGGCATAGTCAAAATCACCTTCATGATTACCTCCGATTTCAGCAATCAAAAATGGTCCATTTTTTCCTTTAAAGATACTCATAATAGATTGAAAAATTTAAAACTGATAAGCATACGAACCGCTTGAAATTTTTTTTAAGACTTCATTCATTTTATCTTTGTCAATTACTTTAAAATACCTTCCGCCTTGATCATACTCAAGATTAATATTTGGATTTCTAATAAAATTCTCAAGAGATCTTGAAAGCAATTCAAAGCCATGTTTGTATACTTTTACCCTAATATCGGAATATGAATCACTTTTTAAAAAACTAATTTCTTCTTTCAGCAATATTGGTCCTTCATCAATCTTATCAGACATCAAGTGAACTGTATTTCCAACCGGCTCATCGTGGTAAATAGCCCACTCTACACATGTGCATCCTCTAAAATTAGGCATAATTCCTGGATGGCAATTAATGACTCCAATTGTTGGAGAATTAAGAATATTTTTTTTTAAAATCCTTGGAGTGCCAGCATTGACTAAAACATCAATATTTTTTTCAAGAATGAATTTTTCAAAACTATCAGAACAATGACTAGTGAAATAATAACAAGGTATCATTTTATTTTCATAATTATGGAGAGGAATTAAAGGAATCTTTCCTTTTGTTCTTTCTTGCCATAATATATGGTGCTTTTGATTTGGTAATTTAGAATCGAAGATAATGGCTTCAATGCTAATCTTTTTGGAAACAAAACTATTTATAATATGCCCAAGTATTTCAGATTTAGGGGTACTAAGTAATGCTATTTTCATATTTTTCAAATTTTTTTAGGTTAGAATTATTTGATAAGATTGTATTTGCAATTTCCCAATCTAGATGATCTTCTATTTTAAACGATGAATATCTATCAAATTGAATATGGCCAATTTTTCCAGCAATCATTTTTTTATTCTTTTCAAAGAAATTTGTTTTCATTAAATGGATACCACCAACTCTCCTGTACAATTCATCTCTTTCCATATGGAACCCTCCATCTTCAACTAATGGAGAAAGTCCTTTTCCATCATGATTATAAAATACTCTATTGTCAGGTATAACTCCATCAACAATGTCTACGTCAAACAATTTCATTGTGTCTATTGCTTCATCAATTTGCCAGAACTGTTTAAATGGATAAGCTAAATATAAAATTAAAATGGCATCTGGCTTTTTTCCTTTTTCTGTTAAATTTTTTAAAAAATCTAAGATCGTCTTCTCTAGAGATAAATTTAACCTTGTTTGGTTTTTTCCCCTTTCATAAATCTTGATTGAATCTCCGTATGTTTTTTCAATAAAACTCATAATATCAGTATCACCAGTTGCTACAGTCATATTATGCCCTATTAGTGAGTTCTTTGCAGCATCTATTGTCCATTCAATCAAAGTTTTTTTACCAATTTTTTTCATAGGATTTAGTAAGGGCTCATACGACGTTCCTCTTATAGGTATTAATGCTTCAACGCTAATTTTTTTTAATCCCAGTTTTTTTACTCTTTTTCTTTTGATTTTAGCTCTAGTAAAAAGCAATGAGTATTTATCCTTTGTTAAATTTGAATTATGAAACCTGTAATAAAATAGTGGTTCATTGATATTTCTAATTTTGAAGTTATTAATTACTTTTAACCATAAATCATATCCATCTTGCCTATCAAAGTCTTCGTCATACCCTCCAATCTCTTGTAAGGATTTTTTTCTAATTAATGTACAAGCCCCATGCGCAGGTTGATCGAATAACTTTACGTCGTTTTCAAAATTATGTCTTTTTACTGTTCTTATGATTGAATTTTCTTCATCCACAACGAAATAGTCAGGGAATACCATAACGATATCATCATCTTTATCAATTATATTAACCATTTTTTCAAGGGCATTAATTTCAAAAAAATCATCAGCATCTAATCTAATAAAATATTTACCCTTTGCCATTGAGAGTGCTACATTATTTGTTGCATTCAAGCCTTTTCTTTTTTGAAAAATTAATTTAACATTTTTTAATTTTTCATATGAATTGATAATATCAATAGAATCATCATTAGAGCCATCATCAATGATAATAAGTTCAAAATTTTTATAAGTTTGATTTAAGACCGATTTGATGGATTGGTTTAAGTATTTAGCATAATTATAATTAGTTATATATACTGTAATAAGTGGATTATTTTTCATATATAGAAATTTATCATTTTTGCAAGACCGTGCTCGAGAGAAACTTTTGGATTCCAATTAATATCTTTTAAGACTTGGTTGATATTTGGGTAAATACCGTGCTGATCTCCAGATGTATTTCCTTTTACCTCATAATCAATATCAAATGGCAAAAGTTTTTCAAATAAACCAATTAATTCATTTATTTCAGTTCTTTTGCCCGAACCAATATTATAAACCTTGTTATAGGAATTAGGATTATTTTCTATATTGATAAATGCATTAACAACATCATCAATGAAGATAAAATCTCTGAACCTAGACAAGCTCCCTTTAATTAAAACAAATTTATTTTTTAAAGCCATTTGCAAAAAAATACTGACCATTCCTTGTCTTAAATTGCTCATATTTTGACCTGGCCCGTAGACATTAAAAAGCCTTAAGGCGGTGGAATTGATATTAAATTCTTTAAATATTCTCAAATAATGCTCACTGGCCATTTTACCAACGCCATAAAATGACTTTGGACTGCAAGATTCGTTTTCTGAAATTGGTCGATCGGGTTTATCGCCATATACCGACATAGAGCTAGCATATAAAAATCTTTTACAATTATTTTTTATGGCAAAATCTAAAAGCATTAATGTGGATTGAGTATTGGTTTGTAAATCATTAACTGGGTCGTCAAAACTTATCTCACCAGAACTCTGTCCAGCAATATGGTAAATTGCATCAAATTTTTTATTGCTTAATTCATCATAAATAGATTGGTTTTGAATATTTGATTTAATAAAAGTTGCTTGATTTGGAATATTATCAATGAATCCAGTAGATAGGTTATCAATAATTGTCACTTCGTTACCTAAATCAATAAGTTTTTTAACTAAAGCAGATCCAATAAAACCCGCGCCGCCTGTTACTAAATAGTTCACAATTTTAATACCCTAAATATTGATTAGTGATTTTGTTGTAATAATTTTCTAAAACATCATGTTTTTCTTTGCCGCCGTATATGAATTCTGAAAATAATTTTTTCTTGTTTGAATCTTTAACTTTTATTACTTCATTATTGATCATTTTTTTTAAATAATTCATTACTTCATTTTCAGAATTCGCATTTAATGCGGCATTAAATTTTTCAAAATGAGTTTTATTTGAAATTAGATAATGTGGATTTATTAAATTTTTATTTTGACATAAAACTTCAATACCTATACTTGAACCAAAAGCTATAGTGCAATCAGACCATTCGATGAGTTTTGGAGAATTAGCTTCATTGCCAACAAATTCTATATTGTCATTATTGGCAAAATTCTTAATGAATTGCCTTGAACTATAGTTTGTGCCATGTCTGGTGCTATCTTTGATGACAAGTTGAAAATTGGAATTTTTAGCTATCCTTGATAACAACGACCAAATTTTATTCTTGTCAATATTGTAATTACTTTGATATTGCATGAACACAAGTTTCATTCTATCGTGGCTATTTTTTTTTGGAATAAAATCTGGACATATAGAAAGATTTATCTTTTGCCACTCAGGGCACCACCTCGCACTCCCCCATGCAAAAGTTTTATAGGGGCTCAATCCCCATTTTGTAAAACCATCTCTTCTATATGGATTTTGAAAAATATAATAATCATATTCATCTCTAGCGGCTTGATTAGGAATAATACCATTTTGTATTGATTTTCTATAACCTTCATTTACATCAGAGTGTGTAAACATATTGCAACCATGGGGTAAGCAAAAAGTTGTTACACCGATACCTTTGCTTGCAATGAAATATTTTTCAATTTTTTCTCCTCTAATGTATGGGGTTGCCCATTCAAAAACGCATTGAGAAATGTTATTATCTTTAATAAACTTTAATTCTTTCGAACAATCAAAAGAATTTTTATAGAAAAATTTATATAAAAGGCTAGACCTGTCTCTTTTCAAAAAATAAAATTTTCTACTAAACTTGCCGATAAAGCTATTATTTATAATTTGTGAGTTAATATAATCTTTATCTAAATCTTCAATAATCTCTACTGGGCCTTCAGATATTAAAAATTGTATTCTGTAGTCATTTTTATAGTCGATATTAGTTGTAAAAACAATTAATGGATTTTGCTTTTTTTTGATAAATTTCCAAATAACTGGAGCTATATGATCTATATCGTTATATGCACGTAAAAAGAATGCAGTTCTGCTCATTTAAACACCAAATGTTTCTAGATTGGTTTTAAATCTAAGGATTTTGTCAATATTTTTATACCATGTTAACTCGCTAGTAGCTTTTTTACGACCCTCTTCTCCCATTGAATGTCTTAACTCTATATCCTTGGCTAAACTTAAAATAGCATTTGAAAACGATTTTATATCTGATTGTTGAACAAGAATACCATTCTTGCCATTTTCAATAGCAAAATTAACCTGCCCTACATCTGTAGCAACAACTGGTTTACCTACAGCCAGATATTCCATATGCTTTATAGAACAAATATGTGGCCAAACATTGTGAAAATTAAAATGCGATATTAGAATATCGCACAAATTTAAGACTTTTGGCATCTCAATAAATGGTATTTGAGTTAAAATTTTAACTCTTTTTAACAAACTTAATTTTTTAAATAATTTAATCATCTCTGCAGATTTAAATCTATCACCAATTACTAGTAAAAAGAGTATTTGTTTATTGTCCGATAAACAATTTTTAATAATTTCAATTAGCTCCTTCTCATCATTATACCATCTAAAGCTTGATGACATTCCCACTACAATACTATCTGTGTTTATACTATATTTTTGTTTCATTTCATCAATTTTTTTGATAGGTTTGAAAATTTTCGTATTTACGGCATTAGGGTTAATTAGAATTTTTTTTTCGTATTTAGAAGATACAAATTTTGTTATCCATTTTGCCCTTAATTCACTATCAACTGTTATTATTGATGATTTATCATATTGAGTTCGTTCAGAATAATTATAGGCTACCTCTTCTTTATTCGAGGGCCATTTTAAACCAAATTTTTTGTTGTAGGGTGTCATACTTAACGGTTTATTCACTTCAAGAATGAGAGGTATTTTTCCGCCTATAATTTTTGCAGCAATGTGACCAGTAGTGGAAGCTCTTAAATATGCATATTCATACTTATTCTTTAATATTATTTTTGTGAGTGACAGCTTTAATGAAAATTTAAAAAAATAGTCATCTAAGCGTGAGATTAAATTTTTATAATTCAAAAAAGACTTAATAGGAAATAATTTTCTCAGAAATCGAAATTTGTAGTATAGATAATTTATGTTTTTATTATTTTCTAATCCTGGAAGAGGGGTATCAGAAACTATATCTACATCATATCCATGATCTAAAAATCCTCCTATAACTCCTTGTGCACTACTTACAAAACCGCCCGTTTTTTTTCTTGAAAAAATATATGAATTCCCTACAATATATAAAATTTTCTTCCTGTTAATCATCTATTGCCTCATAATCCAAGGACAAAAAGAGTTTATTATATTCTTTAAACACACTCTTTTCTTGATCATTTAATTCAGATTTCCATCGATTTATCATACCTTTGCGGAAAGTGGAAGAATTTCCAAAAACACTGTCTGCAACTTTAGATACATCTATATTTTCTATATCTAGATGATTAAGTATTGATAAAATAGATTTTTTCTGCTTTTGCAAGCTACCACCTCCAGAAGGTCCAACAAGATCTTCAAATCTAAGCAAAATAAAATTTTTTGAATCTTTCCATGGAAGAATAAAATTCAACATTCTTTCAAGATCCCCAAATGGTCTTTTTAATCCATTATGTCTTATTTCGAAGCCTTTAGTGATGGATTTAATCCTTTCTAGTCTATTACTTTTTTTAACAAACAAAGAATTATAAGCAAAATGATTTGGCCTAAATTCAATATGATTCAACATCGATAAACACATATCACGTGGATCACGTATCATAGAAATACCCTTAAAATTTTTCTCCATAAGGATACTTTCAAATTGTACTGAAAAAGGAACGTGAGATAGAATGTATCTTTTTTCTCTAACATTGTCTAATGTTGGCTCGACTGATGAAGATGAAACTTTCTGAGGAGAAGCAACGCTCACATAAAAAGCATTTTTATCTAATTTGGTATTTAATAGAGTGTCTTTTTCAGATGTTCTCCAATTTATACTTATTTTTTTGTTTTTAAATGAGCGCCAATCAAACCTTGAGGCATGTTTAAAACCTACTAAGTTCAGTACTGAGCCCACGAGATGAGTACCGCAATGAGGAACAGTATTTATTATTACTTTTTTCAATTTAAATTGTCAAGACTAGATAGGAATAAAGAATATCTAGGATCAAAATTTGGGATACCTTCAATAATAGAAAAAGCTTTTTTTGATGCCTGGGAATAATAATACTCATTTCTTTTTTCTAATGATGTTTTTGTGTAAGGACAAACGAATTTAATTGGCTTGCTTGAGATTTTAGAATTTTCTTTATCCAGTGAAATTTTGTAGCATGCAGTATGATTTAAAGGGTTCGCGCTATTTTTCATTAAAAAAGAATCAACTATATGGGCATTGTCTTTTTTACTTAAATACTTTGGAATTCCTCGAACATAATCAGAATCAATCATTTTTAACTTTTGCACAAAATTAGATTTTTCATAGGAGGGTTCAAAAAGAATAATATTTCTTTTTGCAACTCTAATTATCTCATCTAAAGCCTGTTTGTAAATTAAAGGCATTTGTTCAAGTGTATGTCTCGTAAAAACTAAATCAAAAGCATTATCTTCAAAGGGAAGCATAGTTGCATCAGCCTTTGCAATAGTTGGAATTTTCTGATGTCTTTTTTGATACTCTCTTTTACCATGATAAACCCTATTTAAGGATAAATCTATTCCATAACAATCTAATTCTGGACCAAATTGTGAGTAAATTGCATCCAAAGATGTTAATTCCCCTGCGCCTACTTCTAAAATTGTTTTAAACTTATAATCATTTAGAAGACTGTTAATTTCCTTTCGAATTTTTTTCATATTTTGAATACTATCTGTTTTTTTTATTTGCCCATCAACAACAGAAAATCGCTCTCTGCCTACATAATAATTATCTTTAATATATGTGCCTGAAATCTCATCATATTGTTCTTCTACCAATTCTCTATCTCGTTTAATATTTTTAAATCTTTTGATAGGTATAGATATTAAACTTGTTATCAGAACTTTTAATTTTCTTGATTCCCAACTTCCTTTTTGAACAAATAGAATAATTGAAAAAAACCCAAAAATAAAATTAATAATTTTTGAGGTCATTTTATTTTTTCCAATCGTATAGATTTAAAGTTGGGTAAAAAAAAGACGAATCAGAAGCAACTTCCAGTTTTATATTCTTTGGCTTGAGAAGTAAGTTATGTGTTGTATAAATAATATCACTTATAATCATACCGCCTGTTGATTCTTTAGGATTGTTTGTTTTATGAATTTTAGTTCTATGAGATTCTATTCTAGGAAACATTAAAGGTTTTTTTGAGTATTTACTCCGTTCTTTTTCAAAAAAATATTGTGTACCAGTTAAATCTATTCCACACAATACTATTTTTTCATAACCTAACTTATAACCGAATATAATAACTCTAAATAAGCTAGCTGTTTTTTGTAAGAGGAAGTAATTACTATTTAGAATACCAATTTTGTTTAAAAAAGATAAGGAATTATTGAATTTTTTTATATTATTTCCATACACTCCAATATCCATTGCTAGATATATATTTTCGAATGGCATGCCTAGTTTATTTATACGATTTATTTTGTTGAATTCAGTAGAACCAGCGCGAAATATAAGTGCAGTATTTTTATAAAGATCTTTTTTTGAGACAAGATTAAACAGTTCTTGCTCTGCACAACGTATCATCTCATCATTTTTAAATTTAAACTCATTCATATAATAAGTAGGGACATGATCATGCATGGTCCAATTTGTGAAACCAAAGGAATCGTGTCTTGCAATATGATCAAAATATTTATCAGGCATATCGCATATTGAAGGGCCACTCCCCATTACAAAAAGAGTGTCAGATTTTTTGAATTTCTTTATTTTGTTGATTGAGAAAATTTTACCGTAGCCTAATCTTTGATTTTTTCTTATCATTTTTAACTGATTAAAAATCGAATAAAAATATGAACGATGATATAAAAAGTTTTTTATAAACATATAAAAAGCTATTTTTTTCTTGCTACGCAGATAACCCCATTTGACACTAAATCAATAAATTCAACTTTAGGATAATTTATTTTAGATTGTTCTAATATTTCTTCAGTTACATCATAAATATTAGATTGTTTTGGAATTGGAACCAAAGCTAACAATTCAAAACCTGCGTTTATGTGATATGTTTTTAATTCATTTATTGTCATTCTATTAAGACTATTTTTATAAAATGGATAGGCAATGTCATATTCCTGAGGTCGTACTTCCCTTAGGTATTTTTTAATATTTGATTCATCTAGCCTTACATGTCCCCATGGAAAATCTAGTGTAGCTAGGCTATGACCTCCACCTTGGCAAAAAAAAGGGTTGTACTTATTATAAACAATTCCATTTGGCTTTAAAATCCTATGTATTTCACTTATTGCTAACTCAGGCTGCTGAATGTGCTCCAACACATTCCAACTAAACACTAGATCAAAAGAATTTGATTTAAAGGAAGAATTGCAAATATTATCATCAACATAATTTGGTATTTTATGATTTTTATTTTGAATACTAATATTTGCAACCATTTTTCTTAAATTTGACAAATAATCAAGTTCATCTTTAGCTATTTTAGATTTCTTATCATCTTTTCTATCATGTTCATAATAATAAGATATATCTGAGCCAATAATTTCACGGGGATTCATTTTAGAAAATTCACATGTTTTTGAGCCGTCGTTACATCCAAATTCAAGTACTCTTTTATTTTCAAGGTTAAAATTAAAATTGCTAAGCAATTTCATTGTTTGTTCAACTAGAGCTTTCGCTTTCGTAATTGATTTATTAATTTGAAATTCGTTCGGCAGACCAATTGATCTTGATGGGTTGAGAGCATTTCTCCATCCTGGCTGCGTTAAATCTCTGTACTCTTTAAATAGAGAATATGTACTGTTTTTTGTATCATTAAATTCTCTAAAAAAAGTCAGTTTAGGTCTTGTTTTTTTTGGTCCAAATAATAAATATTTTAAAAATTTACTTTTTTTAACTCTAGCGAAAAAAAATTGGAGTATTTTTCTGATAAATAACATTAAAGAATAATATTTTATTTCTCTAAAACTACAAAATTGTACCCACCTTCTTTAGGTCCATTCTGAATCTCATTATCAAGTAATTCTGTTAAAATAATCATCATTGTTTCGACCCACTCTTGCTTTATTTCAAAACGAAGATCAGGCTTCAAAGAATTTGCCATTTTTATTAATTGGGGACTTATTGGTCTCAGTCCAATATCATCTATTTGAAGAGTTAATTTAGAGAGATATCTTTTATAATCAACAACATGATAACCCATGGTATTAATTTTTTTTTCAAAATCTATAAAATCCATAGACCACATTAAAGTATCTGCCCTCCCACGATTTAACAATTTCCACATTTTTGACTCTTTTTTATAACTTCTACAGTAATTAAAGAAGTCAGAATTAGGGAAAACGAGTATAATTTTTGCTCCATTATTTAGTCTGCCATACCATCTTTCAAGCTGAATCAATGGATTTTTTAGCCAATAAATAGAATTAGTATAAATTGTGTCTATATTTTCTAAGCTGAAATTTGTGTTAGCGTCCTGACATATATAATTATTCGATAAATTTAATAACTTTACTTGATCAAGTGTAGACTGCTTATGATCTAAAGCAACCTCTAATTTTTTTAAAGGATATTGTTTAATGAATTTGTTTATTTGAATCTTGGGAAACGAATCATAAATATCGCCATCATTTTTTCTTTTATCTAAATCGACTGAATAGTAATGATCAAATTTTTCATTAAATTTTCCACCCAAACTCATAAATGTAAAAAACCCATTACCTGTAGCAATTTCTAAAATATTGTCTGAATTAATTAAATAGTTGCCAATTAGTTGGTCAGCTACAGCATGCCATACAACAACTTCGGATCTGAGCCACTCCATGTTAGCATATTCTTTAAGCTTTATTGATTTAAGATCCATAAAAACCTAAAATTTTGTGTTAGAACTTAGCTTTTATAGTCAAGAGATAGACCCCAATTGCCTCTAACTTTTTTGGGGGGGCTTTTTAGAAACTGATTTACATCGATTGTATAAATATTATCTGCACATTCAATGCAAGCTGGTTCTTTATATGTACCATCCTTTCCATCCATCCTTAGTCTCTTGCTGAATTCGTTATTATAAACTTCGTAAATAGAATTTTTATAAATATTGCCGGTTACAGTGTCTGCACCCTGAAAATTTTCACAAACAATAACATCTCCATTACCTCTTATAACCATTCTGCCCCATGGACTATTACATCTAAAATCTTCAACTCGTTCACCAATTTGATCAGAAGGCTGCAAGCCGTCTTGATAGTGAAGGACTCCTCCAAGCAACAAGCATTGAATATCAACATAGTCAACTACATCGATCCATTCTTTTATAAAATCATAGACTTCATACTGATTATATACACTAACAACTAAAGCAACTCTAACAATTGGAAGTATTAAGCCTGCTTTTTCTCTATAGTTAAGTGTTTCTTCAATGGCCCACTTAACCTTTTCTAGCCCGGGTGCTTTGCTATTCCTCCTAGGTCTAACAATATCGTATGTTTCGCTGGAATGAGCATCGATTGAGAATAATACTCTAGTGATTCCAGAATCTAACACAGACTTTATTTTATCTTCATTAAAAAGAAGTCCATTTGTGGTCATTATAACATCCATAACGCCATGATCTCGTGCAAATTTTATTCTTTTAGGTAAATCTTTTACTAAGAGTGGTTCATCATTATTATGGGTTGAAATCGATGGTAGGCCATGCTCTTCGCCCTCGAGAACAATTCTTTCGTATAGATCCCATGGCATTGAACTCCCATCAAATTGATACTTACCTCTATAATCTTTATGGCCCTGTACACATGTAGGACATGCTAGATTGCAACGGTAGGTTTGCTCTAACATTATGTATAAGGGAAAATCGAATTGATCTTGAAATTCACGAGCAGAAGCAAAATCAGATCTATATTTATCCCACCTTTTGCCATAAAGCCTTCTCAGCTCTGCTTCTCTAATCTCCATCTTTTCAGTGTTTAGTTTTGCAGTAAGATCATCAACAGTTTTTGAGTCAATTTTTTTTGTCATGGTTCTTCTATTTCTGAGCAAACAATCTCAAATTGTCGCCCTTTTTTGTTGAATTAATAGATTCTTGTATATCATCTGAATTATTAAATATAAAATCAAGGTCAAGATCAGCAAATTCTTTTTGGTAAACCTTTGATATTGTTTTAATGTGCTGAACGTCCAACCCTTTGGTCATTATATCTCTAACTTTGAAACCAGCTTTAACAAATTCTTTTTCAAATGTTTCTGGCGTATAATGCCTTAAGTGAACATCTGCGCTGAACATCTCTGAAAGGCCACCCGTTATGAAATAATTAAAACTTTCAAAATTTTCTGTATATGCAAAAACCCAACCTCCAGGCTTTAAAGACTTATATACAAATTGCAACAATGATGAGGGGTTTTCGACATGTTCTATCACGTCCCAAAGAGTTATAGCATCAAAAACATTCTCACCAAGGTCAACATTTTCTGTAGTTCCATGATGAATATTCGGAAGTCCTAATTCATTTGTAGCAAATTTTACCATTTTGGGGTTTGGCTCTATTCCATGAACATCAAAACCTTTATCATAAGCAACTTTTAAAAAGTGGCCAGAACTGCAGCCTATATCAAGAATGCTACCGCTTTGCAATCTTGGCATAATAATATCAACTACTCTTTCTTTAAAAATCGTCTCCATTCTATATTTAGCAGATGGAAGATATATTTCTTCAAAACTTTTTGAAAATCGACCGTTCACATACTGCTCATTAATATATTCTGTTTTTGGTCTTGGGTTTGGATATACCATGCCACAATTAACGCATTTAACATAGGGAAAACCAAATTTAATGAAGATCTGTGTTTTCCTTGGGTCGTTATCTGCTCCGCATAATGAGCAAGCAACTTTTTTAACTTTTTTTGGATCTAAACTGTTCTGATTTTTATCCCAATAAAATGAAAGATCTTCTTCCATTTCTTTATACTGTTTTTCTACGGAACCAGCAGGATGTAGCTTGGATTTATCGGGAGATTTCATTGTATTTGCCTATATTTTAAAGTTAAAGACCGACTTCTTGTTTTCTATTAATATAGTTCTCAATTAATATGTTTCTATCGCCAACTTTTGCTTCTTCATTGGGTTCAGCTTTTCTTGGATAATAACAACTTAAACATGTTTTAATATTCTTAAAACCATCTTTTAAACTTAAAGTAGCTCTAACTTTTTGCATTTTTTCACCATGCCAAATCTCATGAACAGATTGTTCATATGCATTTCCGACAGTTTCATAACCTTCAGTATCTTCGCCATATCCTGTGTTAGCACACATTTTAGCACTTCCATCGCTGAATATTGTTAATCTTTGATAGGGTTGGGGGCATGAAAAATTATCAACATAAACAATTTCTTTATCATTAAATAAATAGTCGATTAGAGGATTATAAGCCACAAGATCAGTGACAGGAGCTAGTGTTTCGTAATACTTCGTAGGGTAAGGCCTTATCGCAGGCCAAACACCTTGCACTTTGACAACAGGTTTTTTCACTCCTTTTTTCTTTTTATAAGCTTGAATTTCTTTTAGTCTCTCGAGCATTCCATCAAAAGTTAAAGGTTTTCTTATTCTGTTATAATTATCTCCCATGCCGTCAATAGATATCGTAAGCCAATCTAAGCCATTATCAACAACATCTCTCATATACTTGCCTTTAATGGCAGAGCCATTTGTCAGAGTTGATACCTCACCTATGCCCTTATTTTTTGCATACTTAATTGCATCTCTAAATATGCGATTCATTGTAGACTCACCCCGTAGGCTTAATCTGACTGAATGAACTTTGCCGGCAATTTCATCGATAACTTTTTTAAATAAATCAAATTCCATAAAGCCTTTTTTAATTCTTGATATGAACTCATCAGTGATAGTGTAACACATAGGACATGTCAAATTACATCTAGATGAAAGTTCAAGATCAACATGTAAGGGATAATCTCTCACTTCTTGTTTTTTTGGAAGATTTTCCCAGTCTGATCTATAAGATTTATATTGATCTTCCCAACCATCACCTCTACTTGACTCAAAAGCGTCTATTCTTTCTTGAGTGTCTAAATGAAAATGTCCTTTATTAATAGGAACATTTTTATCTTTATTAGCGTCAGGCATTATAATTCCCCAATTTTTACCTCGAAATACTTATTTAAATTACCTCCAAAACCTGTCTTAAACCAAGCTCTTTCAGGACTGTTAATGCCTTCTAAATCGAGAATATTTAGATGATTATTTATTGCAATATTTTTTGCAGCATTCCAGTAAGCAAAAGTTCCGGGATATCTCAATTTTGAAGCTGGATTTGAAGATGCCATTAATGCATAACATTTCCTACTGTCATAGCAAATTGATATTACATATGAAATAAAACCATCTTTTTCTTTGACGAAAAAGTTTTTTCCAATATTTAGTTTTTCAAGATTATTATGTAGATAACTAATTCTTTCTAATTTTTCCTTTTTTATAGCTATGCCTTGCTTCTCCATTGTGCTTTTATAAAATAAAACAAAGCTTTCAATATCCCCATTTTGAGTAAGGGTTGCGCTTCTACTAAACCCTTCTTTAATTCTTCTTTTTCTAATTCTTGCTAATTTTTTAAACAAAAACATATCGGAATCTTTTTTGCCTAGTTTAAATTCTGATATGTCTAGATAGCTTGTGTATCTAAGGTTCAAATTAAATCTTTCATTTTCCTTTCTAGAATGATAATTATGCCACTGAAAAGGCCTTAAGTCCTCAAATTCTGGTGAAAGTGAAATTTCAAGATAGCTATATTTATTTACAAAATTATCAATGACAAATTCGGTTATAGCAAATCTCTCGAGCTTTGCAGAGATCTCTTTCTGGTCAGGGTCATAATGAAACATTAGACCATTATAAATTACTAAATCGTCTAAAACAATTTTGTTATTATTTTTAGATAAACAAATCGACAGCCCTGCTCTAATATCATCTCCTCTAAATATAAAAAATAATTCAAAATTTGCCTGTACTGCCTGAAGATATTTAGTTTTGCTAAAGATAGTTCCCTGCGGAGAAGAATCAACGAAACTATCCCAAATCTTATAATCAGAAACTTTCTCAATTGAAAACTTCATATTTTCTCAAAAATTTTTTTATCGACTAATTTTTTGCACATTTGATCAATATATTCTTCTTCTATTTTCAATATATCTGCTATTTGATGAGTAGTGAGTTTTCCATCGCTAAGATGTAATAACCAAAGAGTCAAATCTAATTCAGATATTTTTTTTGAAAATTTTGGAAGAAAAGCACCGCCTGTCTTTGGATACAAATCATGCTTACCTAGCATTACTTCACAAGAATCTTTTTTATTTTTATAAATTTTATCTTTTTCAATCTGCATTATGACATTTTTATAAATTTTCAAGCTTTTAAAAATATTTTCAGGTTTTACAAAATCTAGATTGTCTAATGAAGTATGATAATAATCATATTCATAAAACTTATCTTTAGATATTACAGGACAATTAATTCTGAATTTTTGCGATGAAAATTGTCGCTCATCACTTCCATGTGGATCATAGCTATGCTTTTTATAATTAATTTTCTCTTTTTTAAATACATTTTCTATTATCGAGTTAATCCTATGGGATGAATCCCAAGACTCTTTAAATTCAAATTGTCCAGGACCACCAACAGTAGACGCAATAAGACCAATATCTATTTCCTTTATAATTTTTTCATAGGCGTGACAATAAGCAATTGCTCCAATTGTTTCAGGGACAAAAATAAACCTATAACTATAATTTAAATAATTTGAACTCATTAATTCTTTTGCTAGCATGCATGACATAATTGGTCCGCTTAAATTATCATTAGCCATTGAGGGATGACAAATATATGTAGAAATAAGAATTTCTTTATCTGATAGACCTTTTATTACAAAATCTCCGTAAACCATTTTACCATTTGGATTAAACCTAGAATCAATAAAAACATGCAATTTATCGGTTTCTTTAGATAATTTATCAAACTGAGATTTTGTAACACAAAACCCCCATTCTTTAGAATAATAGGTCGTTCTGTAGGGAATTGCTTCAGGCAAGTCAGATAGATAAAATAATCTCTCGGACAGTTTTTTGAATGATATTTTTTCATCAACTGGAACACTGTAGCTTACAACATGTAGATTTGAATCCTTAAAATCAACAATTTTTTCTCCGCTTGCAGTTTTTATCCAAGCATTTCTAAGATCATATTCATCAGGAATGACCCAATCATATACTTTTTTACCACTTTTAAATTCCTTAATTGTCAAAGGGATATTTTCTTGTAAAATCTTTAAAGTTTGATGATTTCCTGGTCCAGTTAGACTCCTATAGATTGGAAATAGCCTCTTTAATAATTCATCAATTTTAGAAATTGTATTTTTTTTATTCATTTTTCTAAATTAAAAAAATTTTTCCAATGAAATTAAGCTCACATCCTCAGGATGTTTAAAATTTTTTAATTTAGACAACAGCTCTCTAATTCTAATTAAATCGTTTTTCTGATCAATGTCTAGGCGAATTTTTGGATAATTCAAATGCACTGGCGCAGATAAAACATCAATTTTAAAAATGTCTAAATTATCCCATATATACTTCGTTACATGCTCTTTATGTTCAATGCTAAATGCATTTTTTTGAATTATTTCAAGAGTTTTAAATGTAAAAATTTCTGCTCCTGCTCCATCTAAATAATTATTGTTTAGAGCTGGGATATGATTAAATGCATAATCTAATTTATTTTTTATTGAAAATTTAATTAATCTATCTATTTCTGTTGAACTAATTAAAGGATTATCAGCACAAATTCTAACAATCAGGTCGGGAGATTCAAAGTTTCCAATTTTATGAAATCTTGATAATACATTATTTTCACTTCCTCTAAAGCTATCTACACCATAATAACGTGATCTTTCAGCTATAAAGTCGTTTTCTGATTTTTCTGAAGTTGCAACTATCAGTTTATTAATTTTTTTAGATTTTAGACATCTACGAATGACCCAATCAATAATGGGATATTCAAATAATTTGGCTGCCATTTTATTAGGAAATCTTGATGAGCCCATTCTGGCTTGAATTACACCGACTATGTTATTCACAAAAAAATTAATTTATTAAATCTTCCCACATCAAAATGTGGTCTTCTTTAAGATTTTTTTTAACCTTTTTGCCAATTACTTCATCCCAATGATATGGACTAATTCCAGTACCAGGCCTTTTGTAAATTATGTCTTTCTCATCTATAGTATCATTTTCTTCCAAGTCCCTAAGCAAAACTATACTTCTTCGAGCATTAGTTCTTGATATATCCTCTACTGAAAGTGGTTTTTTTTCGTAATTTTCTCCAATTAATGTTTTAATTATTTTCAGTTCTTTTTTGAAAGATTTTAAATCATTTACATCCATTGCATGGTAATGGTCATTGCCTTTTAGAGTCTTATCATGAGTAAAATGCTTTTCTATAATTCTTGCGCCCATTATATATGCAGATTTTAATGTGTTCATTTTTTTGTCTGGGAGTGTGTGGTCTGAATAACCAATAACATAGTTTGGAAAAGATAATCTCAGTCCCTCAATCATTCCTAAAGAAGCATTTTCATTGGATGTGGGATAATTTAAAATACAATGTAAAATAGCTACATCAGAAGCTCCATAGCTTTCAAGCACATTGACAGCATTTTTTATTTCATTAAGATTAGATGCTCCAGTTGATAAAATTACAGGCTTTCTTTTGCTCGCGACTTGTCTTAAAAAAGGAATGTTGGTTATATCAGCTGATGCAATCTTAAAAAAGGGCATCAATGGATCTAAAAAATCAATAGCTTTAGAATCAAAGGGAGTAGATAAAAATTGAATCTCTAGCTTCTTGCAATGTTTAGAAAGCTCAACAAAATCAGATTTGTTAAATAAGTCATACTTTTTAAATAATTTAAACTGACTTTTAGTTGGCTCATTTTTTAAATCCCAATAAGAAGGACTGTTTTTTGAAGCTATAGTTTCAGCTTTATAAGTCTGGAATTTTGCCGCATCGGCACCACCTTCTTTAGATAATTGGATCAGTTCTTTGGCTTTTTCTAATGAACCCTCGTGATTTACACCAATTTCAGCAATTATATATGGTTCAGAGTTTTGGTTGATTTTTTTATCTGAAAGAATAATCTCTGGATTCATTTCAATAATTCTGAAGCGATTCGGTTATGCAAATGCTTCTTTCTTAAGATATCGCTATATATTTTCATTTCATTATTTTGATTAGTAATGTTTTTTTCATGTTTTCTATATCTATAAAGAGGAATCGGAACATTATAAATATTATATTTCTCTAAAAAACGAATTAATAAATCCTTATCTTCATGAAGTTTCATCTTTTCGTCATAAAGACCCAATTCAATTATGTGCTCAATTCGAAACATTATTCCACAGCCTATTGGTTCATCTGACCAACTTTTTATGCCTATAACTTTTTCATATTTATCTACGATTTGATAATCGCAAGAGACTGAATCAATTGATTCATTTAATCCAAGATGCATAGAAAGAAAATTTATATACTCTGCGTGAACATAATCATCTGCGTCTACTCTAATTATGTATTGCCCTCTAGCTTTTTTAATGCCTTTATTTAAAGATGCAGGGAGTCCAAGTTGCTTATTATTTTCAACAAGAATTACCTCGCTGAGATGCGGTTGAATAGCTTTATTAGTATTATCAGTGCTGAAATCATTAATAATAATTATTTCGAAATCATTTCTTTCAAATTTCATATTTAGAAGCGATCTTATACATCTTCCTATATATTTTTCTTCATTGTGAGCTGGGACAATAATTGAAACTATCGGGACCATGCTAGCTATGCAATTCTTTAATTTTAGATAATGAGTTAAAGATTTTCTGCGGAATTGAATCCTCCATTTTTACTGAAATAGGCAATGCTACAGATCTGTCTAAAAATGAACGAGATCTACTAAAGGCTTGTTTAATATCACAACTTAAATTTTCAACTAGAGATGGCATATGATCCCATGAACCAGCAAAATGCCAAGTTATTGCTTCAGGCAGAATTTTTGTTCCAATGCCATTATTTATTAATACCTCTCTACATTTAAGAGCAATTTGATTTGATTCAACAAAAAAGACTAAGGCATCAGCTGTTTCAAACGATTTTTTAGGGACTGTGCGAAAATCTATATTAAGCATTGAGATTTTATCTTTAATTTTGCTCATATTATCTCTTTGAGACTGGACAACAAAATCAAGCTTATTTAGCTGTGCAATTCCTACAGCTCCCTGAAGCTCCATCATTCTAAAGTTGAATCCACTGCTTGCTCTACTATCTTCCCATCTTGGCAATGAAGGATTGTTCTCATGTCCATGGTCGTGCCAAGCTGCTGCTTTTAGGTATATTTCTTTATTTTTAAATACAAGCATTCCACCTTCACCTGTGGTCATAGTTTTTGCAAAATCAAAGCTATAGCATCCAATATCTCCAATTGTCCCTAGCGGTGTATTGTTATAATATCCTCCACACCCCCAAGCTGTATCTTCAATTAAAGGGATACCATATTTATCAGATAAAGCTTTTATTTCTTTAAGTCGAGCAGGGACACCAAGCATATGAACGACGATAATTGCTTTTGTTTTATTATTGATTTTCCTTTCTAAATCGATAAAATCCATATTCAATGTATCATCAATTTCAGTAATAATAGGAGTTGCACCAGATTCAATAATTGCTTCAGCGGTTGCAACAAAAGTAAAAGATTGAGTTATTACTTCATCGCCTTTTTTAATTCCTAGGGAAGCAAGTGCAACTCTTAAAGCTGCAGTTCCAGATGTAACACCTAATGCATATGGACATTTCATTCTTTTGGCAAAATCAGCTTCAAATTCTTTTACTTTATAAATTCCATTTCTTAAATGGTCAAAGCTATGTCGAAATAATATCCTACTATCTTGAAATAAATGATTTATTTCAGATAATTCTTCATCGCCAATTAATTCAAATCCAGGCATTTTCTATTTATTTGTCATGAGTTTATTCAAAATTAATTCTATTTCATTTTCATAGAACGAAATTGGATTTTGATCTAGAGCAGGCTTTAAGTCCATAGTGTCTTTGATAAAAAATTCTATTTTGTCATTTGTTAACCCAAACTTTGTAAGGTCTTGGGGAACATCAATATCGTGCCATAATTTAAACATAGATTCTACAAGATTAAAAGAGGACTCTTTTTTATTCTTATGAGCTGAATTCATTAGATGCGCATATTCAAAAAAGCCATTTGAGATATTATATTCGATTACATGTGGCAAAAAAATACCACCACCAATGCCATGCGGCACTCCATAATGAACTCCTAAAGGATATGACATTGCAGCTGCTGGGCCTGTTCCAGAATTCATCAATGCAATACCTGATAGAAAAGCTCCGTACATTATCTTGCCTCTCAATTCAATATTTTCTAAATCATTGGTCAGATCATATAGATTATCAAAAACAATATTAAATCCTTCGATCGCAAAAAATTTTGCCATTGGGTTAGTTTTTTTAGCTGCAAATGCTTCAGATGAATGAACCAAGCTATCTACAGCTGCAGAAATTGTTGGCTTTAAAGGGCATGACAAGGTTAACTCAGGATCTAAAATTGCATATGCTGGCCTGATTAACTCACCATTAATTCCCATTTTCTTTTTTTCATTACTATCAATAAATGAAGCATTTGGTGTTATTTCGCTCCCAGTACCGGCAGTTGTAGGCATAGCTATTATTGGCTTAATTGGTCCATCAAATAAATTAAAACCTCTATAAGATAAAGCTGGTTTTTCATTTGAATAAAGAACTGATAATGCTTTAGCCATATCTAAAGCGCTACCACCACCAATACCAATGAAGGCGTCTATTATTTGATCACTATGACTGATTCGTTTTTCTTCCAATTTATCATATGTAGGCTCAGATATATCGCATTTTACAATAATTTTATGAATAGAAATCGTATTCAAAAATTCTTCTATAATTCTAAGATTGATTAATCCCTGGTCAATTATAAAACATACATTCTTATAATTATTATCAGAAATAATATTTTTTAATTGTTTTCTAGATCCATTTCCAAAAAAAATATTACCTTTAAAAATAAATTGAAATTCTTTCATATTAGTTACTTCTCAGCTTTGACCATTTGCTTAAAATCATCCACTTTATCCACGAGTTGATTAAAAGTGCCATATTCCTTTATTTTTCCATCATCAAGATAGAAAATTACATCGCACTTTTTAACTGTTGATAAACGATGTGCTATCATTATCAATGTAAGATTATTTTTCTCAGAAATCTTAATCAAATTTTTAGTAATTTTATTTTCTGTTGAATTGTCAAGTGATGAAGTAGCTTCATCCATAATTAAAATTTTTCTATTATTGTACAAACTTCTTGCAATAGCAATTCTTTGCCTTTGACCTCCAGAAATCTTTAGTCCATTTTCGCCTACATTTGTCTTTAATCCATCTTTAAGGTTTTTTATAAAATCAGTTAAGTGGCACCAGCTTATTACATCACTTAACTTTTTGCGGTCAATGCTATCTGATCCAAAAACAATATTATTTTCAATGGTATCATCCATCATTACAATATTTTGAGGAATATACGCAACAAGTGATTGCCATGAACCTATATTGCTATGAATATTTAAACCATCAGATAATATTGCCCCTTCAGTTGGTCTTAAAAGGCCAGTTATTAAGTTTATAAGAGTCGTTTTTCCTCCGCCTGTTTTTCCTACAAATGCTACCTTTGAGCCTTTAATTAATTCTAAATTCATTTTAAAAACTATATTTTTATCATTATCAGGATAATTAAAACAAATATCTTTTAGAATTAAGCTCTTCTCAAAAGATATTTCCTTTTTATCTTTTGAATTTTGCTCTATTTTATTGATATTGATTAACTTATTTGTGATTGTAAAATCAGTATAAATATTTTCTAAAGAAGCAGCGTTAAATTTTATTTTTGTAATAGCTGTTGTAATCAAATTTATAAATGCCCTTATTCGAACCATTGAAACCAAATATAATGATAATGTTGGTACCAATAAGGCGATTTCAGTTCCCGAATAGAACAAAATTAGGCTCAAAGCAACCATTGATGTAATAGATATAAATTCCATTCCGGGAGATATTAAGCCTGAAATAAATCTAGAATATCTGGCAGCATTAGATTGCAGTAAGATACTCTGAGCAATTTTTTGTTTAAAAAAATTTTCTTTTTGCATTAATTTTATTTCAATAATAGAGTTTATTGCTTGTGAAATGATCTGAATGGAATTTTTTTCTTCTTTCAAAGATAAACTTCCATATTCCGTTATTTTTGAATTTGTAATCCTTATAAATAATAAACTAACCAAACCTAAAAAAAAGAATACTGCCAAAGTTAATATAACATCTACAAATAATAGTAAGCCCACTACAGATAATAATAATAGAGAGTTCATCACTACTATTAATAAAGGGTTTAATACACTTACGATTAAGACGGGAATACTTTTTTTTAAGTTTCTTATTTGTTCAGCGCTATTCTTTGAAAGATGATAGAGAAATGGTGCTTTCAAATATGACAAAAATAAATCTTTTGTTAATCTAATATGGAATCTCTGTAGCATTTTCTGTTGTAAAAATAACAGAAAGACTTGAAAAAGGTTTTTAACGAGAAAAATAAGAATTATTGCTATCAAACCATAAAAGAAATAATCATTACTACTGAAATTAAATTCTTTTAAAAAAAAAATATCTTGCTCAACAAAAAAATTATTATTGCCAACAATTCCAATAAAAAGAGGTATAAATCCCACGCTTAGCAATTCGATAATGGCATTAACCATCATAAGAAAAAATAAAATTAGAATATTTTTTCTCTCACTTTTTTGAAAAAGAGAGTATAGCTGATTTAGTTGTTTTTTATTAATAGTTAATCTTAGTGTATTAAAAATCTATTAATGAAAAAACATTGTTAGGATGCAACTTTTTGGAACCATTTAGGCCTTTCAATTCAATCAAGAAAGCATAGGATTGAATTTTACCTCCAAGCTCACTTACTAATTCACCTACTGCTTTAGCTGTACCGCCAGTAGCCAGCAAATCATCAACTATTAATACTTTGTCATTTTCATTAATAGAATCAGCATGCATTTCAATAGAATCCATTCCATACTCAAGCTTATAGCTTTTAGATATTTTTTTTGCTGGAAGCTTATTGGGCTTCCTTGCCAATACAAATCCTTTTTTAAGCCTTAACGCGAGCGGAGCCCCAAATATAAACCCTCTGCTTTCAATTCCAACTACAGTATCTATTTCTTTATTAACAAATTTATCATAAAAGAAATCAATAGAATATTTAAATGCATCATAATTTTCAAGGACAGTGGTTATATCTTTATACTGAATGCCTTTTTTTGGAAAGTCAGGAATATTTCTGATTTTTTTCTTTAATTCTTGAATATTCATTAAATTAAAAATTGTCTTTAAAATTAGAAATTGTAAAACTTAATAGTTTTTTAATGTTTTCAACATTTTTTTTCATAACTGTATATATCAAATCCATACTTACTTCTTCTTCACCCTCTCTCCAGCAATCATAATCAGTGCTCATAGCAATTGGTTGGTATTCCATTTTTAATTCTCTAGCCAATGGTCCTTCTGGGACTGAAGACATATTAATAATGTCAGCACCCCACATTCTGAATAGATTGCTTTCAGCTTTTGTGCTAAATCTAGGCCCTTCAATGGTAACTAAAGTTCCACTTTTATGAAATTTAAATCCTAAGTTTTTTGAACCTAAAATAAGATTTTCTCTTATGGTTTTACTAAATGGCTCGCCCATTGGTGTATGGACAACCTCATTTTTATCAAAAAAAGTGGAATCACGCTTTAATGTTCTATCTATAAACTGATCAGGAAAAACGAAATGTCCTGGTTCAATTTTTTCTCTTAATGAGCCACAAGCAGTAGCTGCTATGATATGAGTACAGCCTTCATTTTTTAACGACCAAATGTTAGCTTTATAATTGACATTTGTAGGATTTATCGAGTGATTTTTACCATGTCTTGAAATAAAAACAATTTGATTTTCAAAGGTATTGCTTAAGATAAGATCTGAACTTGGGGGGCCATAAGGAGTTTCAATCTTTTTGATTTTTCCCCCCTCGAAAAAACTCCCATCTTCCAAGCCTGAACCTCCAATAATTCCAAATTTTAAGTTATTATCCATTTCTTTGCTTTTCTAAAGCATTCTGATAAGGGTATTTGGCAATGCCTTTGTCTGTAATTATACCTGTAATCAGCTTAGCAGGTGTAACATCGAAAGCTGGAGTAATCACGGGGAAATCCTCATCAGTAAAATTTACTCCTTTAATGTTAATAACCTCATCTTTTGAACGATTTTCAACTGGAATTTCTGAACCATCACTAATTCCATAATCAACTGTTGATAGTGGAGCGGCTACATAAAAAGGAATGTTATGATATTTAGCAAGAACCGCTAGGCTATAGGTGCCTATTTTATTAGCTGTGTCACCATTAGAAGCAATTCTATCTGCTCCAACAAAAATTCCATCTATTTTTTTATTTTTCATTAATTGGGCTGCCATGCTATCAGTCATTAAAGCAAAAGGAGTTTTGGTTCTTTTTAATTCCCATGTATTTAATCTGGCTCCTTGCAATAAAGGTCTGGTCTCGCAAACATAAACTTCTAATTTTTTATTCTGTGCATGCGCATATTGAATAACTCCAAGAGCTGTTCCTATTCCACTAGTTGCAAGACCTCCAGTATTACAAATTGTTATAACTTTTGAATTATTTGCAATTAGGTCAGCACCTGTCAAACAAAGCCTATGGCAACGTTTCAAATCATCGTTCATTATATAATCAGCTAATTCTTTGAGTTTATTTTTGAGAGAATCAACTTGCCCACTGTATTCAATCGAAAGGGATTTCATTTTATCAACAGCCCATTGAAGATTGACAGCAGTGGGTCTAGTGCTTGCAATTTCATCAGCTTTTTCTAAAAAAAATTTTAGAAATTTATCTTTATCGTTAAACTCGATTTCATTGGCTGCTAAAACACACGCATATGCCCCTGCAACACCAATTGCCGGTGCTCCCCGAATTGACAGGTTGTAAATAGCTTTGCATACTATTCTAAAATCACCGGTTTCAATAAATACTTCTTCAAGTGGTAATTTTGTTTGATCAATTAATTTTACTTTTCCATTTGACCACTGAATAGTTGGTGTTTTTGATATTAAAGTTTTCATATCGTCCTATCGTTTCCACCATCTATGGGGAATTGAGCACCAGTAATTTTAATACTTTTTTTACTGATTAAAAATAAAACAAGATCTGCTACATCTTCAGACTTAACATCTGTTTTAAGCAAATTTCTTTTTTTGTAGTCGTCTACTGAAAGTTTGTATTGCATAGCTCGCTGTTTAAGTTTTTTTGGCGTCCATATTCCAGTATCATAGACACAGTCAGGATGGACAATATTTACCCTAATTTTATAACTAGAGAGCTCAATGGCAGCTAGTCTAGCAAGTTGAGTAAGTCCGGATTTTGCTATTGTATATGTACCTGCTCCAGGACCAGGCGCCCCCACATTTCTTGACCCCATAAAAACTACTGACGGATCTATGCCATTTCTTAAATATTTAATTGATTCTCTTAATAATCTATGATGACTAGATAAATTAATATTTAAATCATCATTCCATTTTTTATCATTAATTTGGTTAAGGTTTGCTGATGTTGAAAAAATTCCAACATTGCTCACTAAAATATCAAGACCGCCAAAATGTTTGATACAATTATCAATAGATTCTTTTGCGGCTCTGGGTGAAGATAAGTCAGAAATAAACCCTCTAAAGTTGTTATGATTAAACAAATTTAAAACCTTCAGATTTTTATCGATTCCAAAAACAGCACAACCCTGATTAATTAACTTTTTAGCACAAGCTAACCCTATTCCACTAGCAGCGCCAGTTACAATGGCTATTTTGCCATTAAATTCATTCGTGGATTTATTTTTCTTTAATTTTGCCTGTTCAAGCTCCCAATACTCAACTTCAAACAAACTTCTAAAAGTTATTGGCTTCCACTTATCTAAATTTGATGAAATTTGAAATGACTTTATTGAATGATTATTAATATCAGATATAATCTGAGCTTCTTTCATTGAAGAGCCAAAAGAAATTGTACCATTATCAGGCCAAACAGCCCACTTTGGGCCAATGTTTAAAATTTTGTGATAATTTTGTTTATATTTATTGAAGTAACCGACATAAGATTTTTTGAATTTTAACAAAGACTTTTCAATGCTTTTTTCAATGAACCAAGGAAATGGCTTTGTCCTTATCACATGATCTGGGGTTAGTGTTCCCTTTGAAGCCAAATTTTTTGCATTTTTTAAACTTGAAAAAGCAACCGATAATTTAGAATTATTCAAAACTGCAAGTTTAGGTCCATTTGAAAGATCTGACACTTTTTTTCTAATAAATGATAATTGCTCTAAATCTAAAGCTTTGCTACTTTTTAAAGGTATGTTAAATGATTTTTTTTGTTTTAAGTAATTTTCTGCTTTATTAACTATCTCTATCATCCTATCGTAGCTTTCTTTTGCATCTTTACCAAAACTAAAGGCGCCATGGTTCATCAAAATCATCCCTTTTAAAGAATTCCAGTTTATATTTTTAGAAATTTCTAATATTTTTTTTGCTAATAAAAAACCGGGCATAACATAAGGTACAATCATTATCTCATGGTTATATATTTCTTTGATTTTTTTTAAACTATTTGGCGTATTTGTTATGCAGAGAATTGAATCTGCATGCGTATGGTCGACATATTTGTAAGGGATCAACGCATGCAAAATTGCTTCAACAGATGGTGATGGAGAATTTGGTTTAAGTGTGGCTATTTTCTGCTGAATAACCATATCTGTATCAGACAATTCGTCTAGTTGAGCCAAGCTCAACAAATATTTTAAATCTACTGGTGCAAAACCATCTTTTTCTATAGAAATTAAATCCCAGCCACTACCTTTAACAAAAAGGGTTTCTATTTTATTTCCAAAAATATTTTTATATATACCTTTTACAGAAGTATTTCCTCCTCCATGAAGGACTAAATCGGGATTTCTTCCTAAAAGCCTAGATGAATATACTCGCTGATTTAAAAAATCAACTCCAAAAGACTTCGCCTCTTTATCATTCCATAGATTTTTCATAATACTTTATTCAACAAATTTCTTTAAAATAGATTCCATATCATAAAATTTATCATTCATATATTCTAGATATTTACCTTTACTAACATTAATAAATTTTATGCCTGAAGATAAAGAAGAATTGTAGTCATCAGTTGAGTCTCCAACAAATATAGTTTCATATTTTTTATATATATTTTTTTCTATTATTTCTTTAATGTGGTCAATTTTTGAGCTTGGAGACCCATAGACTTCTATAAATAAATATAAAATTTTTTTCTTTTTTAATATCTCAATCATTTCTCTTTGGGGGGTGGCAGTTGAAATATAAAAATTATAATTAGTGTAATTTTCTTTTATAAAATCATAAACAACGTCAACGAAAGGTGCTTCAATAACTTTTTCAATTATTGTTTTTGAAAATTGTTTAGAAATTTTATTTAATTGATCGTTGCTTAAGGGACGGTTAAGATACTCTTTATGGTAAAATTTGAATTTTTGAAATCTATCCATTCCTTGATTGTTGACATGATGATTGACTACCTGATTTATAATGTCAATTCCATATTCCTGAAAAATGCTAGCGAAGGCTTGAGTTTTTATATCATTTGTTTTTGAAATTGTACCATCATAATCGAAAATAATATTTTTAATCATAATTAAAAGCTATTCTAATATTTTTCATATGAATATGTTTAAAAACTTACTTATCTAGATTTAATTTTTTCTTAATCATATTTGGTGATTTTAGATATAACTCTTCATAAATATCATAAATTGTGTCCAATAACCCTTGGCCTAAATCATGATAGGTGGAGAGTAAGTATTTTTCTGCAACTTTTGGCCTGAAAGTGTAAGGGGTTAATTGATAATGGCCTTCATAATAAGAATTTTTTAAATAATTAATTTTAATATCATTCCCCATAATTTCATTTATCATAAATAACAAATCTTTAACTTTCATTGTCTGAGATCCTTTGATCATTAAATGAGCGTTTTTAAAATTCTGGTTTAAAATTTCTACACTAGCCTTCGCTGCGTCCTTAACATGTATATAGTCTCTTATCTCATCGCCATTGCCTTTTCTATTAATAGTTTTAGTTGTTAATGCATCAACAATAGCATTTCTTATAAAATTGAAATTATTAGCTCTTTTGCCATAAAGTGAACCATACCTTAATATTGAATAGTTCAGATTGTATTCTTCACTGAAGTTTTCAATTATCAATTCGCAGGATTGTTTGCTGCTTCTATAGAATGATCCCAAATCACTGTAAACATAAATAGTGCTAGCGAAAATAAATCTATCTACTTTATTTTTTCTGCATGACTCTAAAATATTTGTAGTTCCAAGAATATTGCTTTTTATAGTTTTGAGTGGATTAGTTTTTGATTCGTTTATGTCCGCTAAACCAGCAAAATTATAAACATATTTACTTCCTTTTACAGCTTCATTAACTTGTTCTATGTCAAGTATATTACCTTTAATAAAAGATTGTTGATCATTTAAATATTTAGATTGATGCTCATCGAAGATTAGAACATTATAACCTTTATCAGTTAATGCATCTGATACATGACTTCCTAAAAATCCAGAACCACCAAAAACAACAACTTTATTATTCTTCAATATCTAAACCTCTAAGAATATTTTTTACAGCTTCTATCTCCATTTCCAAGCGAGATTCCCTTGAATAACTTGCAATATGTGGTGTCATTATAATATTCTCACAATTCACGAGAGGGCCATCATATGGCTCATTTGTATAAACATCTACACCCGCTCCATTAATTATTTTATTATTTAAAGATCGTACCAAATCATTTTCATTAACTATTTCCCCTCTAGATACATTAATCAATATAGAGTTTTTTTTCATTTTCTTAAATTCATTATATGTAAAAAGATTCTTTGTTTTTTCATTTAAACTTAAATGAATAGATACTACATCCGATTCTCTTAATAAATAATCAAAACTTACAAATTCTGCATTTAAATTTTTTAAATATTTAACATCAGGGTTTAAATCATTTGCAAGGAGCCTAATTTCAAACCCCTTAAGCATTTTAGCTAATTTTTTTCCGATATTTCCCATGCCAACAATACCAACTGTTTTACCGCTTAACAAATTTCCGTAATCTTTTTCCCATACTCCTCTCTTTAATTTGTTATTAAGAAACGTAATTTTTTTTAGCAGATTAAAAATTAAACCAATTGTAAGCTCAGCAACAGACTCGGATAAATATTTTGATGATCTGTAAATTTTAATTCCATTTTCATTGATATAGTCAATAGGCAGGTTATCTATACCTACGCCTAATCTAGAAATAACTTTAAGTTTTTTAAGTTTTTTTAATAAATCAATAGTATATAATTCTGTTCCAGCTATAACACCGCTACAACCACTTAAATTCTCTAACATTTCATCGTGATTTAATTTTCTACCTTTCTTGTTAATATCGAAGCTAACTCCTTTTTTTTTTAAGATATCAAAAGGCTTTTTCGATAATTTCCCAAAAGAAGAAGTTGTTATATATATTTTTTTAATAACTTATCATCCTTCATCTTATTTTCAACATTTAATAAATCATCCTTTGTATCTACAGCATAGGTTAAATGGCTGTCCTTTATCACTTTCACATTTATTCCATTCTCGAGAAATCTATTCATATCAATTGATTCAATTATTTCTAACGGAGTTGGTTGCATTTTTGAATAATCGAAAAGACATTTCCTTTGAAAGGGTATGATACATACCTGCTTATATGCTTTTATATTATAATTATATTTTTTATTCGATGGAATTGGCTCTCTTGAAAAATACATTGCAAAACCATTTGAATTAAATACAACTTTTACTTCATTTGGGTCTAACCACTCTTTTTCATTTTCAATGCATGAAATAAGATTTGATACTTGAATATCGGGATTATCTACTAGAGGCTGTGTAGCTGCATTAATCATTTCAGGAAAAATCATTGGCTCATCGCCCTGAATCATGACAATTATATCATTTTCTTCTTTTTCTTTTTTTTCTATAATTGTGACTGCTTCAGCTGTTCTATCGGACGCCCTTTCATGTTTACTGGAAGTTAAAATTGCTTTACCACCAATTGACTTGATATAATCTTTAATTTCATCATTACAAGTAGCAACATAAACTTCATCAAGAATTGATGACATTTTGCTTCTAAAATAGACATGACCTATCATGGGAATTCCTAGAATCTTTTCCAAAGGTTTTCCATAAAATCTTGAGGATTCCATTCTTGCGGGGATAATTCCAATAATTTTCATCTTTTTCCGAAGTCAAATATTTTTTGCAAATCTTTTTTGCACTTTGAATGAAGCAAAAGCGCATCTGTGCTATAAGCAATAAAATCATAACCATCTTTTACTGCTTCTAGCAAACTATCCTGTTTTGGCTCAACTATATGTATTCCTGATTTTACTTTATTTTCTTTTGCAGACTTTTTAACAATTTCAAGATTTTCTCTATATTTTTTATTTTTGAATTGGCCGACAATTTCCATTGAACCTGTCAAATCATATGGCCCGATTATATAATTTGTAATATTTTTGTGTGAAAATATTCTATCAATATTTTTAACAGCATCTATATTCTCTATTTGAACAGATAATGAGATTTTCTGATTTGAATTTTTAAAATATTCTTCAAATCTAATACCATAATCATTTGCTTTAGAAAAACCGATTCCTCTTTTACCTCTTGGTGGATAAAAAACCGCATCATGCGCTCTTTTGACATCTTCATAATTTTTAATTCCAGGTATTATTATTCCATTTGCTCCAAAATCTAGAGCCCTTCTTATCAGTAATTCTGAATTAATTCCTACTCTAACATGCGAATAGCAAGAAGTATTTCTAAACTTATCTAAAATTTGAATCAAACTTTTTTCTGAGATAGAGCCATGCTCCATATCAATCACTAAAAAGTCAAAACCTGAATCTATCATTATTTGTACAATATCAGGATCGCCAACCTGAATCCAACTGCCAATAGTAAATTTCTTACTCAAAATCTTTTTTTTCATTTGTGTAGATATCATGCCAGTTAATAAATTTTGCGATACCTTCATTAATATTTGTTTTTGGAGAATAGTTTAGCATTTTTTTAGATTTTGAAATTTCTGCAAAGCTTTCACTTACGTCTCCTGGCTGCATTGGCAAAAATTCTATTTTTGCTTTTTTCCCAATTTCTCTTTCTAAAATAGAAATAACTTTCATTAGATCTTCACTATTATTATTACCTAAGTTAAAAACTTCGCAATTATAATTCACATCAATTGCACTTTTTGTACCTGATATTATATCATCAATAAATGTAAAATCTCGTTTCATTTTACCATAATTAAATACAGGAATTGGTAAATCTGATTTTATTTTATCGGCAAAGATATACATAGCCATATCTGGCCTTCCCCAAGGTCCATAAACTGTAAAATAACGCAAACCTATAGTATTCAAGCCAAATAATGTGGAATAAGAATTAGCAATTAATTCATTTGACTTTTTAGTAGCAGCATACAATGATATAGGATTATCAACCCTGTCTTCAACGCTAAACGGTATTTTTACATTTCCTCCATAAACAGAAGAACTTGATGCATAAACTAAACCGTCAACTTTCTTGTGTCTACAAAGCTCAATTATATTTAAAAAACCAACAAGATTGGAATCCATGTAAGCAAAAGGATTTTGAATGCTATATCTTACCCCGGCTTGGGCTGCTAGATTAACTACTTTATCAGGGGAAAAAAAGTCAAAAATCTTTGATAAAGAATTATAGTTTTTTATATCAATTCTCTTAAAAGTAAAATTTTTGTTTTTTTTAAGAATTTTCAATCTTGATTTTTTCAAACCAACATCATAATAATTATTGATATTATCAATTCCTAATACATCATGGCCTACATCAAGTAGCGACCTAGATAAATGAAATCCAATAAATCCTGCTGATCCAGTTACTAAAATTTTCAAATTGTTCTTTCAAATAAAATCAATTATTTAATCACAGTCTCCAATATTTTAGGCTAGTACCTTTAAAATAATTTTTACTATAGACAGATTTAATATCTATAAAAAGACCTCCAATATTAAGAATATTTAACCATTTTTCTTTACCTATTGATACAAAGTCGCGATGCGACACGGCAAGCACAACCACATCTATGTTCGTTAATTCATTAAGAGATATCAAATCAATATTATATTTTTTTTTCGCTTCTATTTTATTTGCAATTGGATCAACTACTTTAATATTGCATCCATTCAAACTAAGTAATTGAATTATATCGACAACTTTTGTGTTTCTTAAATCTGGACAATCTTCCTTAAATGTCAACCCCAAGATTGCAACTTGTGAATTCTTAGGATTAATTCCAGCTTTATTCATTTCAATCAATGCCTTTTCAGAAACATATTTTCCCATATTATCATTTATTTTTCTGCCAGCCAAAATCATCTCTGGGTGATATCCAACTTCTTGAGCTTTATGTGTAAGATAATATGGGTCGACACCAATGCAATGACCTCCTACTAAACCAGGCTTAAATGGGTAAAAGTTCCATTTTGAACCAGCTGCTTCTAAGACTTCATTTGTGTCTATATTTAGCTTGTTAAATAGCATTGAAAATTCATTAATCAGTGCAATATTAACATCTCTTTGAATGTTTTCAATTATTTTAGCTGCTTCTGCAACTTTAATTGAAGGAGCTTTATAAGTACCAGCTGTAATTATTTCTTTGTAGATATTGTCAACAATAATCGAAACTTCCTTATTCGATCCTGAGGTAATTTTTTTAATGTCTTTTATTTTATGATTTTTATCCCCCGGATTTATCCTTTCTGGGCTGTAGCCACAATAAAAATCTATATTATAATTCAATTGCGATATCTTTTCTAATTCAGGCACACAAACTTCTTCTGTTAATCCTGGATATACAGTTGATTCATAAATCACAATATCTTGTTTTTTCAATAATTTGCCAACTGCTCTAGTGGCTTCCAATATTGGAGTTAAATTTGGATTGTTATGTTTATCAACAGGAGTTGGGACTGTTATAATGTAAATATTGCATTCAGCGATATCTTTAATATTGGTAGTAAATTTTATATTAACAGATTTTAAATTAGGTTGGGATATTTCATTGCTAATATCAAAATTATTTTTTAGTTGATCTATACGTTTTTTATTTTTGTCAAACCCAATAACTAGAAATTTTTTACTTAACTCGACAGCTAGAGGTAATCCAACGTAGCCTAGGCCTATTAATGCTATTTTTGATTCTTCTTTATTGAATTTCATTTTAAATAGCCCATCTCAATAATTTTATTAAAAATTTTGTCAACTAATTCTGATGGGTTGACTCCGCTAGAATTAATTCTTAATTCAGAGTTTGCTGGTTTTTCATAAGGGTCTGATATGCCAGTAAACTCTTTAATAATGCCTTTTCTTGCAAGACGATAAAGACCTTTTACATCTCGCTCTTCACACTTTTCTAATGGTGTGTCAACAAAGACCTCAATATACCCACCATATTTTGATATTAATTCTCTATTTGATAAACGATCATCATTATAAGGTGCAATAGGGGCACAAATCGCTATACCGCCGTTCTTAGTTATTTCACTCGCCACATATCCAATTCTTTTTACATTAATGGATCTATGGGATTTTGAAAAACCTAGCTCACTTGACAAATGATTCCTCACAATATCTCCATCAAGAAGTGTTACTGATCTTTTTGATTTTTCCAAAAGTTTGATTAACAATGCATTCGCCAAAGTTGATTTTCCTGAACCAGAAAGACCTGTAAAGAATATAGTAAAACCTCTTTTGCTTAATGGGGGATATGAAGACCTTAGCTCATTAGCTATCTCTTTAAATGTAAACCATTCCGGTATTTCATTTCCATCTTCTAGTAAACTCCTAAGTTTAGTTCCGGATATTGATTTAGTTTTAATTTTATTTTTAATTTTATGTATTGGCTTATATTTATTCAAACCAGGCAAATAAACCATATGGTTAAATGGAACCATATTGATTCCAATTTCAGTTGAATGTTTTAGAATTAAATCTTGAGCCTCATATGGATCGTAAAAGGGTTTATTTTTACTATCTTTACCTGGCCCAGCATGATCTCTTCCGACTATCATATGAGTACATCCATAGTTTTTTCTAATAATAGAATGCCATAAAGCTTCTTTAGGCCCAGCCATTCGCATGGCTAAAGGCAATAAACTTAAAAAAGCAGTATTTTTTTTATATTTTTTAAGAATGTGTTCATAGCATCTCACTCTAGTAAAGTGATCTACATCTCCAGGTTTAGTTGCGCCAACACTGGGGTGAATTAATAATTTCGATTTTAATTCCTTAATGGCAATTTCTGTCATCTCAAAGTGTGCTCGATGTAAGGGATTTCTTGTTTGAAATGCTATCACGCTTTTCCATTTTTTTTGTTTAAAAATTGATTTCAATTTAGCGGGTGAATGTCTATAGTTGTTAAAGTCGTAATGTTGAATATTGTTTATGCTCTCAACTTTTCCACCTATATAGATTTTATTAGTTTTATTTATCAAATAATTAACTCCTGGATGCGAGAAATCATTTGTGCCAAAGACTTTGTTTGCCTCGTGATTTAGATCAGGCTTCCATATATCCTGAATATGAAGATTCGCCAAAGTAAAGCCCTCTTTATTTTTTAATAAAATTTTATCATCAATTGAAACTTTTCCTAAAAGATTTTCACTCACATCTAGACATATAGGAATTGGCCATATTTGGCCATTTGACAGCCTCATTTTTTCAATTACACTAATATAGTCATCTTTGGTCATAAAGCCGTTTAAAGGTTTAAACCCCCCATTAACTATTAATTCCAAATCGCAAAGTTGTCTGTTGGTTAAGGTCCATGAAAGATATGGATAAGATTTCATATAATTTAATTTCTTTTTTTGATTAATAAATAATAGAGGATCAACTTTTTTTACGCTTTAGCCTTGGTCCAAAAATAAAAAGAAAAGCTAAAAAAGTTAAAATCGTTATGTAAAGGACAATGATTAACATGAGTGCTGGTGAATACTTTCCAAAAAAAATAGGGTTTTTAGATTCATGGCCAACGTAAAACGGTAAACCTGCTATAAGAAAAAAACTGATAAATCCTGTAAACATTCTGTCAGTTATAATATCAAATAATTTCATTTTAAAATTATCTCTAGCCATTTTTATTTTATTTTTTTCTAATCTGCCTTTTAAACTTAAATACTCATAAATCAAAGCCATCATGATCCCAAACCCTATTCCCAATACTGCTGAAAGCAATAATGTTAGTTTTAAATTTTTATTATTTGGGGCTAAAGGTATTTGAGGCTTGTCTAAAATTTGAACCACTGATGATTCTTGAACTGCTTCAATCTTAGCTAATTCTAGTTGTTGTTTTAAAGTAAGAAAAATATTTTTTTGTATATCTAAATCTCTTGAAAGACGTTCTTGTTCTAATAAAAGAGCAGGAGATGAGATTTGTCTATTTTTTTCATTAAAAGATTTAAGCTTGGATTCTGACTTAATTAAATCTTTCTCAACCGATCTAATTCTTTGCTCAATAAATGATATCTTTTCATTTACAGTTTGGTTTTTGAAGAATAAGTTTAATTTTTCTAATTCAAATAAAACAGCTTGCGCTAAATCTCTAGCAAAAACAGGTTCAAAAGTTTTCACTTTGAGAATACTAAAATTCCCAGAACTTTGAAATTCCAACATATCTTGTAAAGCCTGTTGAGCCTGCGTAATTAAAGTGTCAGAACCGAATTCTGGATAACTGTCGCCATGTGTTAAAATAGCCAACAAGCTCAAACTGTCACTATATTCATTTGTAAAAAAATTTTTAGATAATATTTTTTCAGCAAAAATTCTACTTTTCAATAATTCGGGAAACAAGGAAGGACTAGAAAGATCAGCTTTGCTTTGACTTGGAAGATTAACTCCAAATTGTGAAGCTAAGGCAGAAAATCCACCTAAATTATTTGCTTTATTTTGAGGCAAAAGTATTGTTGCAAAACTTGAATACTGTGGTATTTGTATAAATTGAACATAGGTGAACGAGACAAAAACAGTTAAAAAAGCTATAAAAATGATCATCCTAAGTTGATTTATCAGGATAATTAGTAAATCTGTAATTGAGAAAAACTTTTCTTCTTGAAGAGAAATTAAATTGTCATTTTTAGCAAATGTTTCATCTTTAAACTTATTATTTAATTTTACATCTGATGGCTCTTTTATTTTAGACAAAATATGATAAGGTATATGATTCCTTGCTTTCCAATTTGAAACAGCTTGAGGAGTCGTTTGTAGCTTCCTAGCGATATCTGCTAAGCTAACAGCACCTTTTTTCTTCATGATATTTTCAAATTCTAAGAATTTCATTTATAAATTATAATTGTCTTGAAAGAACTATTGCTGTCACCATAGAAGAAATAATTGAAGCCCAGTTAGAAGCGAAAGCAGTTGGGTTAAATGGTTCAGAGGGAGGTTTTTGGTTAACTACTATGGTTGAACCATCATCAATTGTCTCTCTCCTAAATCGCTTAACAGGAGAAACAACTCCATTAGGGTTTATTATGATAATTCCTTTTTTATTGCCATTCGGCGCTAATCCTCCCACAGCATCAAGATAATAATCAAGGCTCTTATTTTCTACAAATTCAATCAAACCAGGATTATAAACTTCGCCAATAATATTCACTACTCCTGGCTTTTCTTTTACAACAATGCTATCTCCAGGCATTATTGTTAGTTTTTCATTTCTCCATGCAACTCTGATTTTATTTAAATCCGCTGTTTTTTTATCGTTAAAATTTATTTGACTGGTGACAATGCTTGTATCTTGAAGTTGATGAAAATCAAAGTATTTTTTATTTCTAAAAATAGAAATTCCATTATCTAGCGCACGGGGTGTCTTTCCACCGGCACGATTTATAACAGATTGCAAAGTTTCAACATCTGATACCAATGGGTACGTACCAGGTATATTTACCTCTCCCAGTATTTTAACATTTTCTTTATACCTGTAATTTTGATTTGATCTAACAACAACTCTATCAAGATTTTGCAAATAAAAGTTTTTTTCACTTTTTAGAGTTTCATTAATATTAAATGGTATTATAATATCATAGGAAGAATTAGGGTCTCTTCTAATAATCTCACCTCGAGATGTATAGACAGATTTTTTAAAAGTTGAGTCTTGAAATCCTCCTCCCAACTGTAAAATATTTTTTAAGGTTATTCCAAAATAATAACTATAAATACCCGGAGACTTTACCTGGCCTATTAGTTCTACACCATTCTCTTCATATAAAATAGGTAAAATGGTAATTTTATCACCGTTAACAGGATATATTGTTTGAGCTGAGTCAATTTTTGTATATATCCCTTCATAATTCATACCGCCACTTCTTTCATTAAGCTTTTTTATGCGCTTTATGTTGATATCTCCAGAAGCATTATAAGAAAGGCCACCTGCAAATCTAATTAAGTCTAATAGAGTTTCATTTTCTTTGTATTCGTAGATACCTGGTTTTGTTATTGCGCTATCCAACAGAACTTTTGATTTTGCTGGAGGAACAACAATTATATCTTGATCTCTTAGTTGAATAATTGAGCTAATATCTCCTTTAATCAAATATTGATACAAATCTATTATCAATGGTTCCGACCCGTTTCTTTTGATTATTATATTTCTAAGCGAGCCGGTTGTATCAACACCTCCTATTTGTATTAAGCCAGTGATTAGGCTTGAAAATGGATGAATCGGAAAGACACCTGGATAATTAACTTGTCCAACGAAATTAACATTAATTAAACGTAATTCACCTAGTGAAACATCAATATAAGATCTAGGGTTTTTCCCTGACAGCGTAGAATAAACTCTTGCAAATTGAGAAGCAAGATAAGTTCTGGCCTCAGATATTGTTTTACCAGAAAGATTCAAAAGACCTACTTTTTCATCATAAATTTTGCCATCTCTGGAAATTATATAGTTCTGTCTTAATTGAGTTTCACCCCAAATAGAAATTATCAATTCATCGCCCGAGCCTAATTGATAGTTATCAGGAGTAGGTAAGTTTTCCCAAAACTCAATCGGGCTTTTATTAGATAAAAAATCATAACCAAAATGATTGGTCTTTTTTAATGTGGGTTCCTCGGAAAAACCTTGATCTATTCTTTGGATTTCGGGTTTTTTGTCATTAATAATTTTTTTTTCAAAATCTATATTGTTGTTGGAAAGCATTTTTTGATATTCTTGTTGAAAAGTTTTAATATCTTGAATACTTTGCGATTTTAAAAATGAGATTATTGAAATAATACTGATAATTTGATACACAAATCGTGTATATGTATATTTATTATTAATCATATATTTAATCTATACTTACTCTTTATTAAACAATTTAAAACTTTTTATTTAAATTAACCAATCTAGTAAAAAAAAATTCAAAATATTATAAACAATATGTTGATTATATTAAATTCCAATACACATTAATTTTTAAAATCTATAAAATTTTCGTCATATGTGTTTTATAAACTTCTAGCAACTTATAAAAAATTAAACTTATTTTAAATTATGAAATTGTTAATTACAGGCGGATGCGGTTTTATAGGCAGTAATTTTATCATAGATCAAATAAAGTTTTCTAAAAACGAAATTATAAATTATGACAATATTACATATGCAGGAAACAAAGCCAATCTCAAGATAGTTGAAAAAAACAGTCGTTACACTTTTATAAAGGGTGATATTTGTGATAACAATTTAGTAAAAAAAACATTGCTTAAAACAGAACCTGATGCAATAATACACTTTGCTGCAGAATCACATGTAGACCGCTCTATTAATGAGCCAAACTCGTTTATTAAAACCAATATTTACGGAACTGCTATTTTATTAGAAGAATCAATGAAATATCTTAAATTAAAAAATAAGAGCTTTGATTCTTTCAGATTTATTCACGTAAGTACCGATGAAGTATTTGGATCTTTAGGCAAAAAAGGATTTTTTAAAGAAACATCCCACTACAATCCTAGTTCACCATATTCAGCTACAAAAGCAAGCTCTGATCATTTAGCGAGAGCTTGGTTCAAGACTTATAAATTTCCTACTATTGTAACTAATTGTTCAAATAACTATGGACCCTATCAATTTCCAGAAAAACTGATTCCATTAACTATTGCAAATTGCTTTGATGAGAAAGAACTTCCTGTTTATGGAAAAGGAGACAATGTTAGAGATTGGTTGTATGTTTATGATCACTGCAAAGCCTTGGAATTAATTTTGCTTTTTGGAAAAGCTGGAGAGTCATACAATATTGGAAGCAATAATGAAATTAGCAACATAGAGATTATTAATACTATTTGTAAAATAATGGATAGCTTAAGACCGCTTAAAAGATCAAAAAAGTACAGAGACTTAATAAAATTTGTTCCAGATAGGCCAGGACATGATTATCGATATGCCATTGATTCAACAAAGATAAAGGATGAGCTGGGCTGGAAACCGCAAGAAAATTTTAAGACAGGTATAGTAAAAACAATTAATTGGTATATTAAGAACGAAATTTGGTGGAGGAAAATTCAAAATAATAAATATAATCAAGAAAGATTGGGCTTGATTAATGATTAAATTAGTACTCCTTAGACATGGTGAAAGCATTTGGAATCTTGAGAATAAATTTACAGGATGGATTGATGTAGATTTATCATCCAATGGTTTTATTGAAGCTAAAAATGCTGGAAAATTATTGAAAAAAGAAGGCTATAGTTTTGACATAGCTTTTACTTCATTTTTAAAAAGATCTCAAAACACATTAAATCTATGTTTTTCAGAAATGAGCCTTGATAATATAGAAATTGTTAAAGATTGGCGACTTAATGAGAGGCACTATGGTTCTCTTCAAGGTCTTAACAAGAATGATATGGTAGAAAAACATGGAGCTGAGCAGGTCATGATATGGAGAAGAAGCTATGATATTCCCCCACCACAACTTGATAAAAACGAATCTACTCATCCCATACATGATTTAAAATATTCTCATTTGAGCGATACGATTCTTCCATCTGCTGAATCATTGAAAGATGTTGTCGAAAGAATTCTGCCCTTTTGGAATGAAATTATTATGAATGAATTAAGAAAGAAAAAAAAAGTACTAATTGTTGCTCATGGTAATTCATTAAGAGCAATTTACAAAATCTTAAATAATATAAGTAAAGATGACATACTAAAATTCAATATTCCAACAGGAGTTCCTCTAGTATTTGAGTTTGATAAAAAATTAATTCCAGAAAAGAATTATTATCTTGGAGATAAAGAGCTTATAAGAAATAAAATTAAAGCTGTAATAAATCAAACATCATCATCAAAAAGCAAGGTTAAATGAAAGGTATAATATTAGCTGGTGGAAACGGGACTAGACTATTTCCTTCAACAATTTCTACAAGTAAGCAATTACTTCCAATCTATGATAAGCCTTTAATCTATTATCCGCTATCAATTCAATTATTGTCAGGTATAAAAGAGATTTTAATTATTTCTACTCCAGACGATTTAAATAGTTATAAAAAATTGCTTGGTAATGGAAAAAATTATGGAATCAGCTTAGAATACATGGTTCAACCTAGCCCTGATGGATTAGCACAAGCTTTTATATTAGGTGAAAAATTCATTGGAGAAGATAATGTATGCTTAATTCTTGGAGATAATGTTTTTTACGGCAGTCAATTACCATCTAAATTAAAAATTGCTGTTAATGAAGTTAAAGAACATAAAATTGCAAAAATATTTGGCTACTATGTTAATGATCCGCAAAGATATGGTGTTGTAACTTTTGATAGCGATGGAAAAGCAGTTTCTCTAGAAGAGAAGCCAAAGAAACCAAAAAGCAATTATGCTATTTCAGGTCTTTATTTCTATCCAAATGAAGTTATAGATATTGCTAAGAATCAAAAACCATCTGTTAGGGGTGAATTAGAAATAACAGATACTAATCTTGCGTTCCTTAAAAATAATAAATTAGTTGTTGAGAAAATGGGCAGAGGCTATGCTTGGCTCGATACAGGAACTCATGATTCAATGTTAGAAGCTTCAATGTTTGTTCAAACTATTGAAAAAAGACAGGGGATGAAAATTTCTTGTATAGAAGAAATTGCTTTTAGAATGGGCTATATTTCTAAGGAAAAACTTATTGAAATTGGAAATGAGATGAGCAATAATCAGTATGGAAAATATTTATTAAAAATAGCAAGCGAATCTTTTTAGTTCAAAAAAAATTTTACTAATTCTTTTTTAAATGAGTTTGTATTGCAAATTATTTAATTAAAAAATTTTCATTTAACAGACTTTTTCAATAGATAATATTTTTACTAGCTACAAATCCATACTTTGCTCATAAACTTTTGCTCGTAATAATCTTCATGAGACATTTTTAATTTAAAAATCAGTATAATATTAAAGAATAAATAAACAGTATGCTTTTTTAATTTTATCAATTATTAAGAATTTCTAAAACTCTATCCTGATCTCTTGAGTCTAGGTATGGATGCATAGGTATGGAAAATATTTTACTAGAAATTTTTTCTGATATTGGAAAGCTATTTTTTTTATAATTTAAGCTTTTAAAAACTTTTTGTAAGTGCAATGGAATACCGTAAAAGATTGCTGTAGGTATTTCATTATTAGATAATTTATTAATTATTCGTTTTCTTTCATTTTCATTCTTAGCCAATACAGAAAATTGAGCCCATGAGGATATATAGTTTTCTGGAATAAAAGGCGGCTTAACTAAATTTGAATTGATATTGCTTTTGTAATAATTTGCAATTTTATTGCGAGATATCATTTCTTCTTCAAAAATATTAAATTTTTCTAACAAGATAGCAGCCTGGATGGTGTCAAGCCTTCCATTTAATCCAATTCTAACATTCTGGTACTTATTAACACCAGCACCATGAATCCTAATGGATTTTATTTTTTGTGCTAAGTCACTGTCATCAGTAAAAATAGCTCCACCATCACCATAACAACCTAAAGGTTTTGAAGGATAGAAAGAAGTCGCTGACACATTTCCAAAAGATCCTGCTTTTTTACCTCTTATGCTGCTTCCAAAAGCTTGTGCAAAATCTTCAATGACAATTAAGTTATTTTTTTTAGCAATCTCATCTATCAACCTGTATCTGGCGGGTAGACCGAATAAATCTACTGATATTATAGCTTTGGGTACTAAATTCTGATTTTTAGCAAGTTTTATAGCTTTTTTTATACCATCCGGGTCAATATTAAAAGTCTTTTCATATATATCAACAAAAATGGGAGTTGCTCCTAAAAGAGCAATTACCTCAGCAGTTGCTATATAAGTAAATGGCGTAGTTATGACAGCATCTCCAGGGCCAATACCATAGGCCATCAGAGGAATAAGCAATGCATCCGTACCTGATGAGCAACTTATACAATGTTTCTTATTGACATAATCTGCTAATAGATCTTCGAGCTCAAAAACTTCTTTGCCATTAATGAATTGCCCGTGATCTAAAACTGATTCTATTCTAGCGTTTATTTTTTCTCTAATTAGTTTTTGTTGTTTAGATAGGTCAATAAATTGCATGTTAAATTTAAATATAATCCTATTTTGTAGTTGTTTTAGACTGAATTAATTTACAACATGTCTATTAATACCAAAGAAATCCTTTTTTCAAGGCACGTCCAAAATTCTAATGATCTTACAATGGATGATTTAAATAGATATTTACCAGCATTGCGAAAAATCGAAGATTTTGAATTTGAAAATCACAAAACAAATGAAGGTGTTTTTTATGGGCTTAGTTCAAATGGTTTAAAAAAAATCCCTGAAAACACGATTGACCTTATCATTACCGAACCGCCAAATTTTCCCATTTTAGAGAAAAACAGAACACGAAATAATTTAACTATTAGTGAATATTTGGATTGGAATCAAAATTGGATAAATGAGAGCCATAGAATTTTAAAAGATATTGGTTCCATTTATATTATTTGCGATTGGAAATTCTCAAGCATGTATCACTCAATTTTAAATCAAAAGTTCAATATCCAAACGAGAATTTCTTGGAAAAGTAAAGCAAAAGAAAAATTAAACAATTCACCATGGATTGATAAATTATACGATATCTGGTTTGCATCAAAATCGAGTAATTATCTTTTTAATAATACTGACGGCGACATAAGATCAAATTTCTGGGACGATATTATTCGATTTCGATCTAAACAAAAAGAGAAATATCCTAAAGAATTGATAAAGAGAATAGTTGAAGTTTCTAGTTATAAATTGAATTGGGTACTGGATCCTTTCTCTAGAGTAGGAGATATTGGAATTAATGCTATTGAAATGGGAAGGAGATTCATAGGTTTTGATGCAAATAAAGACAAAATTCTTTTATCTATGAAGAAAATTGACAGGAAATAAAAATGAGCATATTTAAAATCATAAAATCAGATATGTATGATGCTATGAAAGCTGGAGAAAAAGTTAAATCAAATGCTTTAAGGATTGCTCTTTCAAAAATAAAAGACAAACAGATTGAAAAAAGAGACCCATTAAATGATGATGAAATAATTAAAGTATTAAGAGGTCTTGTTAAGCAAAGGGATGAATCCATAAAACTATATAATGATGCTGGCCGTGGCGATCTAGCTGATAACGAAAAATTAGAAAAAAAATATTTGGAAACCTATTTACCAAAAATGTTAAATAATGAAGAGGTAAAAATTATAGTTGAAACTGTAATTAATGATTTTGATGCTGACTCTATTAATGATATTGGTAAAATTATGCCCGAAGTAATAAAAAGAGGCAAAGGTCTAGTTGACGGTAACTTTGCTCGTCAAATTGTAGTTAGCTTATTAAGTAAATAAATGATTCTTTTCATAGATGGATTAGTTGTTTTCTATGCTTCTATGAATGGTTATCTAGGTCTAAAAAGAGGATTCTTAGAAGAGATCAGTAGAATTCTGGGTTTAGCTTTTTCTATTATAATTTCATTAAATAATTACCTAAATCTATCTGAAACAATTTCAAAATGGACTTCTCTAAATCAAAAAGGTGTCCTAATTATTAGTTATTTAATTATTTTTATTATTTCAATTCAATTTTTCAGGTTAATCTCCAAAATATTACAATTTTTATTTATTTCAAAATCTACAAAAATGATGAATAAACTTCTTGGGGCATTATTTGGTTTTTTTAAAGGGATGATATTTATTTCTATTTTCATATGGTTTTTCGAATTAATACCTAATCATAAAATTTCAAAAATTATATTATCTGAATCTAAAATAACTTCACAATTAGTCAATGCTAGAACTACTATATCTGAAATTTTCTACTTTGATAAACCGATTAAAGAAAATGAAAAAAGGATTGAAAAACTAATCAAGGATCTCGAGTCATAAATTGGGCAAAATACCTCAAAACATCATAGACCAAATAAATGAAACAGCAGATATTATCGATATTGTTTCGCAAAGAGTGGATCTTCAAAAAAGAGGTAAAGACTATTTTGGATTATGCCCTTTTCATTCAGAAAAAACACCATCCTTTAGCGTGGCTCCTGATAAAGGGATATTCCACTGCTTTGGCTGTGGCAAAGGAGGCAATTCAATAAACTTCTTAATGGAGTATGAAAAAATTGATTTTATGGATGCTGTTATTGATCTTGCAAATCAATTAGGTATAAACATAAATATACACAAAAATGAGGTTTCTGAGGATTTTTTTAGTTCACTTTATGATATACATCAAAAAGCAGCATCTTTTTATATTCAGAATTTAAACAGTGATGGAGGCATGCAAGCAAAGCGGTATCTTCTTAATCGAGGCATCAATGAAGCGTTTTTAAAGAAGTTTAAAATTGGATTTGCTTTGCCCGGTCAACATAAGAGATTGTTTAACTACATAAAAAATTTTGATTATGGCAATGAAATAATAAAAAAATGCGGATTGTTTGGATTTTCGGAACAAAATACATATGATCGATTTAGATCGCGAATTATTTTTCCAATTTCCAATTCATCAGGAAAAATAATTGCATTTGGTGGAAGAGCATTTGGAGACAACGATCATGCTAAATATCTTAATTCCCCAGAAACACCTATTTACAAAAAAAGTGAGATCTTCTATGGCTTAAATCTAACTAGAGAAAGCATCATTAGAGAAAAATTTGCAATCATTGTTGAAGGTTATACCGATTTAATACAACTTTGTCAATCAGAGATTTTCAATGTAATAGCGGTTTCAGGAACCGCCTTTAATATTAAACATGTTAATAATTTGAGAAGATTTACATCTAAAGTCTATCTCGCTTATGATGGAGATACGGCTGGTCAAAATGCAGCACTAAAAGCAGGATATTTGTTGATTAAGGAGGGCATTGAGGCCAAGATTGTGATAATTCCAAATAAATTGGATCCAGATGAGTGGGTTAAAAAAGAGGGGAAGAAGATTTTTCTATCTAAAGGTATTGATAAGGCGTTGGATGTAGTACCTTTTCATATAAAGATTTCAAAATTTAATCAAAAATCTTCTTTTGAAAAATCAAAAATAATTAAGGAAATTTTGTCAAAAATTAAACTAATTCAAGATCCAATTATTAAGCAAGAATGTATTCATTCGCTTTCTTCCTTAACAGAAATTGATGAGAAAAATCTTAATTTAATAAAATTGAAAAATGTAAGTATAAACCATGAAAATAAAAAAAATTCTCATGATACGACATTCCATGAGATTAAAACATTGTCCGACAAGGCTGAATTTGGCTTAATAAAGGTGCTTTTAAATCAAAATAAGGATGCTAAAGAATTAATTTCAGAAAACTTGGAAAATATAGCTTTAAAGGGCAGCAATTTTAACATAATTATATCAAAGCTTCTAGATATTCAACCTTTATCTCCTTCCAATGTGATTGATAGATTTGATAATGAAGTTGACAAACAAACAATTTTAAATGCTTTAAGAGATAATAGTGAGATATCTGATGATATAAAAATTGCTAAAGATTATATACACACAATAAAGAAGATTAAAATAAAAAATAAAATCAATGATCTCAGGTTAATTTTGAAAAAAAATAAAACGCAAGAGGATGAGGTCAATGAGATTCTTACAGAAATGAATCATTTAAGAGATAAACTAAATGAAGATTATAGTTAACATTTTGTTTACTATTGTTTTTCTGTTTGCACAGCAAATTGATTGGGAGGGCAAGCCCTCTCCTATTACAGCAATTGAAATATATTGCGACACTGAAGGCATACCCATATATGTAGATGGGATAAAAATTGGAATATCTCCAATTACGCAAGCCATTCAAGTCGCCCCTGGTTGGCATCAAGTTAGTTATTTCCCTCCGGAATTAAAGGTATCTGAAAGCGCTACTGGTGAAAATCGATTAATAAATGATCTTATAAGGCTTGCTAAGCAAGATATTTTGGTTGAAGAAGGAAAAACGGTTAGAGCGGTTTTGTCTTATAGTACGATTGAATCAGAGGTCATTGAGTATGAAAGAAGAATAAATAGCAACAAACCCTTAAGGGCTACAATGATTCTATTGATTTTATTTACAATTGGATGGGGAATAGCATAACAAATGAAAACTACAATATGCTTTTTTGCTTTATTTAGTGCTTTATTTGCCCAAAACGACTCATTAGTTAAGTATTATTCAACTGAAATAATACGCTCGAACATAATCAAAGGCAGGCCTGAAATAGAAATAGATGGCAATGAAGCTCACTTTAAAGCTGTATATCATCCTTCTGGAAGGCTAAAAAGTATCGAATTTATTCCTGCTAATTTGACAAAAGATCGAAAGAATAAAACTACCAAAGATAAACTGCTAAAATTGTACTACTTAAGGTGGGATCCCAAAAAACAAGAACTAAGTGAAGGTATATCAAAAAACAACTCAAAAGGGATTGCTCATTACCAAGCCTTATTAACAAATGAAGGAATTATAAGCATTGTTGACTATTTTGATAAAAATAATATCAAACAGTGGTCTTTTCATCTGAATTGGGATGACTATGATAGATCAAACAAATATGATATAGAGTTTTATTCAAATAGAAATTTATATGAACTTAACAAAGAACTATTTGCTCCTGATTTAAGCACTATTAGAACTGGATGGAAAGCAAGATATGAGATTAATAGTGATGGAAAGCCTGAAAGGGTTAAAGTGATGGATGCATTAGGTAACTTATTTTATTACTATGAATTTACTTACACAAAAAAATGGTTAAAATCGAAATACTATAAACAAGACTCCACTTTTGTTGGTAGTCATACAACGCGTTTTGCAAAAGGCAAAAGAATAGCCAAAATCACCTACTACAATGAAAATGATGAAATGAAAAAAGCAATTAGTTATGAATACCCTAACGAGAATACAATGATAGTTTCTTCGATTAATAGCAAAGGTGAAATTATTGAAAAAAGACTGATTCCTTTAAATTTGGATAAAAAATGAAAATATTAGTAACAGGAGGAGCGGGATATATCGGGTCTCATATTGTTTTAGAACTATGCGATGAGGGATATGATGTTCTTGTGCTTGATGATCTTTCGCTTGGCAATGAGTCATCCGTAGACACTAGGGCGGAGTTTATCAAGGGATCTACACTTGATGAACAAATATTAAAGAAAGTAATGCCAGAAGTTGATGCCATAATACATCTTGCGGCATTTAAATCAGCTGGAGAATCAATGATAAATCCAAGTTTGTATACACAAAATAATATAGAAAGTACACTTAGATTGATTGATGTAATGTCGTCATGTAATAAAAAAGATATTATTTTTTCATCAACAGCTGCTGTGTACGGCAATCCACAATATCTCCCTGTTGATGAGAGCCATCAGACAAATCCAATTAATTATTACGGATTTACGAAATTAATGATTGAGAACACCTTAAGTTGGTATAAAAATCTCAAAGGCCTTAACTTTATTGCACTGAGATATTTTAATGCAGCTGGATACGACAAAGAAAGGCGAATACTAAATCTAGAAAATAAGCCTCAAAATTTAATACCAATTATTATGGAATGCGCTGCTGGAATTAGACGGAATATGCAAATTTTTGGTGATGATTATAATACACCAGATGGAACATGTCTTAGAGATTACATTCATGTTACGGACTTAGCGAAAGCTCATATTAAGGCACTTAGAAGAGTAAAAGACAATAATGTTCTCTTTACTAATCTAGGCACAGGCTATACACACTCCGTTTATGATGTAATTAGTACAGTTGAAAAGATAACTACAAAAAAAATAAATTATACTGTCATAGGCAGACGAGAAGGTGATCCTGCAAATCTTTATTCTTCTTCAAGTTTTGCAAAAGAAAGTCTTGGATGGATTGCTGAAAATTCAGATTTAGAAAATATAATTAAAACAACTTGGAGTATTTATAAAACACGAATATAAATTTCTAAGAAATTTCATATCTATATATTAATATATTAATCCTTTTAGGGCCCATAGCTCAACGGTTAGAGCAGCGGACTCATAATCCGTTGGTTCGGGGTTCGAATCCCTGTGGGCCCACACCCACAATCCACCTTCTTTTTACTGTTTGAATTATAACTTTTTAGACGAAAATGGCATCTTAATTGATGCCTTTTTTGTTTTAGAAATGATCTGAATAAAATTGACAACTTTTGTTATAAAAATGTTATAAAAAAATCATTTAGTAATATTTTGTGTTTTTACTGAAATCCTATTGTTTTAAGTGAAATTTTTTTATGATTTATTATTTTTATTTATAGTTTTCCTCCCCTCCTACTATGCTTAAATGATTTGCTAATTCATCCGATTTTGATAGTAAAACCATAACAAGGAAAATGGATTTATTTAAAATAGGAAGTAACATTGCCTCGATGCAGGCCCTCAATAGCTTGTATAAGCTTAATAGCAAGCTATCGGTCCATCAGGAGCGCTTATCTACGGGTAAGAGGGTTAACTCTGCCCAAGATGATACTGCGGCCTATAGTATTGCGAACAGTTTAAAAACTGCAATCAGATCAAATAATTCCTATAGCAGAAATGCCAGCAATGCTGAGGCGGTCCTGAACATTCTTGATGGTTCAATGCAAAAACAATTAGAGATATTACAACGACTTAAAACCATTGCAGTCCAAGGAATGGATACTACCTTAAATAGTGATCAATTAAACAGCCTTAAAAGCCAAGCTAACAACTTAGTCCAGGAACTGAACGCGATTGCTGATTCAACCTCATTCAATGGAACTGCGCTGATGAATGATGCAAAAACATTAACCTTCAAAGTTGGAGATAGCTCAGATCAGGATATATCTATCTCACTTAAAAATTTAAAAGCTGGTTCTAACACACAGGTGTTTTCTGATACATTAGATTTTGGAGGAGGTCTCGATAATGATACTGCAACTACGGGCACTTTAGAAAATGGCAAGGAATACTATCTTGAGATTAGTGGACAATTTGGATTAGTACCAAATCAATATTCTGACGCACAATATGTAATACAGAGCGGCGGAACGTTTTATTACCAAGACGCTGAACCATTCCCCGTTACTTGGAATGGTGCATATATAACTGCTAACAGCTCTGTTGAAGGCACATACCAATCTGATAATACTTACCGTTTTAATTTTACTGGTAGAGGGGCTGTTGAAACATTTTATTATGGCGATCATAATGATCCAGCAGATAATCACGGTCAGTTAACATTTAAAGTTTTTGAGGATGATTATAAATTTTCTGATTTAGAAAAATTAGATGACGCTTCTGGTAGAGGATCTTTGGGAAATTCAGCTTCTATTTCCTACATTGATAGTGCCATCACTACCATTATTGCAGAGATTCAAAATGTAGGATCCACTCAGGATAGGCTTGTCAATAGAAAAGAGTTTATTGATACCAAGAATGAAAAAGTGGAAGCAGTTAGAAGCACCTACGAAGATGCTGACTTTGCGAAAGAACAGATGGAACTTATGAAAGTGCAGATATTGCAACAGACCGCTACCGCTGCTTTATCACAAGCCAATAGCGCTCCTCAATCAGTGTTGAGTCTGTTTAGATAATATACACTAATTATATACACACCGTCTATAATATATTCATATTTATCATTTCACATAAAAACTTTTATTTTAATTGAATCTTTTATTGATTCATTAGAGATAATTATCATAGTTTTGTTTTATGAAATTTACAATCATACTTACAGTTATTGGTGCTGCTACTGGCTTTCTATATGCATCCGTTGCTGGTTGTGAAACTGCATGTGCGACAACTGCGTCTCAATATGCGATGAATACAACCGTTTATGGTGCTGTTGCTGGATTAGTCTTAGCATTCCCAATCAAGAAAAAGCTTAATAAATAAGTCGCCTGTCAGGCGAAGAACATCTTAACACAGCCGCTGCTTTAGCGCAAGCTAATAGTGCTCCTCAATCAGTGCTGAGTCTGTTTAGATAGTATACACTGATTGTATACACACCGTCGGTAAATTATTCATTTTTTATATCTAATTCAAATAATTCAATCTAAAACAATACTAAAGGTTGCTGAATTCCCGCCTAACCAACTTGCGGTTAAATAGAGTGTGTCCCCTACCATTGAACGTACAGGAGCAATCATATTATTTAATTCTCCTTTAGCATTGGAATAGCTTATCTGATTAGAGGTTGGTACTTCCATTCCGTTAAAACCAGTTATATAAACCGTATCATAACTAATATAAACCAGTTCATCTGTCAATCCTCTCTTTACTATATAGCCAAGAGTATCTCCTAAATACCAGTAAAGATTGCTCTCCCATTCCATCCAAAAATTTTCTAAAGGTTGCTGATCCTTATCTTTAATGATAGCAGATACTCTATGCAGAGTTTGCCAACTATCTTTGTTTAAGGATAAATGATAGAAGCCATTAGCATCGCTATCTAATCGCATATCAAAGTTGAGAGTGCCATAGTCGTTATTTGATGAGTCTTCACAAGAAATAATTAAAAGCACTGCAAATACTAAACGATGGAGAAGCTTAGTCATTATTTATAGCTGTATTTTCTTTTACATAAAACATTGTAATCTAAATGATATAAACTAAAATTATACAAAGTTACTAAAACTACAAAAAATGTAAACGATTTTAATATAATAGTTAAAGGAATTTAAAATGAAAAGGGCTCCAAGATACATAGATATAATGATAAATACTGAAATCAGATTTGATACTCATAGGTTATTAAAATTTATCAGAGAAAGTAATGAATATGATTTAAATGCTAGTCAATCTAGTCATTCAATTAATGAATTAAAAAAAAATAGAGATAATAAAATAGATATGATAACAGATGAGTGGATGATTGATAATTGGGATAAAATCATAAATAAAATCGAATTTTTATATAATGAATGGGATTGCTATTACGATAAAGAAGAGCAATTAGCAGGATCCACAAATAACATAAGAAATAGAAGTAGCATATACGAAAAAAGGATGGAAATTGAAAAAAATGTCAATCAATTGCTTCATGAGGATATTTTCACTAAAAGGTTCAAACAAGCATGCTACATCATAATGGATAAAGACCAGAAAAGGCAAAAGAAAGATCAAACATAAAATTATAAGTATTTTTGTAAAATTCATTTTAAGTGTATACACACCGTCTATTAAAAAGAAATTTTTTTTAATATTTTAATATACACAAATACATAAAAGCGATAAAACAAACAGATTTTAAGTTGTAATTTTTTTGAAAATTAATATTTTTATTAAATAATTTTTTTTTATTAAAAAAATTTTATCAAAAAAATTAGGCATCTGATAATTCCTAAGTAAATGAATTAAAAAAATTTTTAAAAAAAAATAAATAATGATCTTTTTAGGGTCTAAAAATTTGAATAACGTTATACGTTATAAATATATATATCTTAGTAGAGCATCATATAAATATTTAAGATTTGTCGAGCATGAAATAGGATTTAAATAAATTTTGTACTAAATTAATATATAAAATTTTATTTTTTTTAGAGGAAGAAATAAATGGCGTCCCTGCATAAAAGAGGCAATTTTTGGTATATTAAATACTATTATCAAAAAAAACAATTTTGGATAAAAACAAAACTTCAACATGATATTGTTAGCTTTGAAAATGCCATGCGTACTTTTACTAAACTTTTTGGTTCTGATGATCTAGCTGATCGCACGATTTATAATCATCAAAGAAAAATTAAAAGAAACCAAAAAATCCGCACGTCCATGCAACCTCATCGTATTTCATCCTTTGTTCATATTTTTCTTGATAACCAAAGTTCGAATAATCGTATTAACTATCAATCTGCACTGCGACATTTAATTGAACATACCCATGATAAGTACATTTCCAATTTGACACTATCAGGCCTTAAACGGCTTTATATGCAACTACTAAAAGATGGCAAAACTCCTAATACTGTTAGTTCAATATTTACTGTTATTAGACTCTTTTTAAAATCATTAAAGCTAAACGACTACAATTATAAATTTCACAATTTAAATTACATTTTATCACATTTTAATCAATTTCTCATAACTATACCTAATAAGCGTCCTTCACTTACAGATCTTGAACTTCAGCTTATAGAAAATTTTTTATTCACTGATGATGATTCTGATTTTTTATTAGCTTATATGCGTTTTTCTTTAAGCACTGGAGCAAGGCTATCTGAATGCCTAAGAGGGAAAGTAGATAAAGAGATGGAATTTTACGTTTGGGAATACAGAGATAACCAAAAAAATTATAAGACTTTAACCCTCACATCTATTCAGTATGACCAATGGAAAGTATTGCAAAACAGAATAAGATCAATACATTCTAGCAAACCGCTAAAGATAACAAGAGAAAAAACGACTAATTTAATGAGCAAAAAATTTGCTTTAGCATGCAAAAAAACGTTGCTATATACCAATCGAATATTTCTGACAGGCATAGCTATGAAACCAATTGATGTGTATAGCCTTAGCAACACTAAAGTGAATAAATTATCGAGAAGATGTTTACTATTCATGTATGCTAAAGCACACAACAAAAATCAAAAGGCTTTAGCTGGTTGGGAAAAAGCCATTGCGATGACTAAAATTTGGAGTTTTCAGTCCTTAAGAAATACGTATTTGGAAAAACAAGAATCTGATAAGACTACCAAAATTTTAGAAACCTTATCTTAAAAACATAAGAAAGCATCACAGCAAAATACATATAAAATACTATGCTCTCTAAAAAAGGAGTAATAGGGATTTTAAATAGAAGCTTAATTATCCAACTAAAGAAATAGTAAAAACACAGAGAATCGACAAAAACCAAGGCAATCTTCTGAAAGAAACCTAAAGAATCAATAAATTCTCTTAAACCAAACATATCCAAATATAATTCTATTTATGAAACTGAAAGAATAATAAACAATTTTAACATAATGAATACACATTAATTTGCGATTTGTTTATATAAATAAATATCTTAAATATTATTATTGCTATACATAGCTAAATTCCATCTAAACACTTTATATCATTATTTTTCACAGAATTCACATATGATGAGACCTTTCTATAGCTAATATTCTCATACGCATAATTTGTGAAATCATTTGGGTCATTTATAATTTTTTCATTGTTGATCCATAAACGGTAACCTGCCTCATCAAGAACCATCGGTTCTCTATGGTGTATATCTTTAAGTTCATTTCTCGCTTTTTTAGTAATTATTGTATAGACTAGTTTTTTTTCTCCACATTCATTTACATCCCATTTGCAAAGACCAGCCATGGGCATAATGCTTTTATCTGAACAAAAAACAAAATATGGAATTTTTTTACCATCAATTGATTTCCATTCATAGTATCCATCGCTAATAACAATACAACGATGTCCATTGATCAGATTTCTAAATGAAATTTTTTTATTTAATGTTTCAATTCTAGCATTAAATAGAGGCCTGTAACTTTTACCAAAACCAAATCCCCATCTCATTTGTTTTATTGTCGATTGTTTTTTAAAAACAATGACTTGCGACTCAAGTGTTGGAGCAATGTTGAAGCTTGGATTGTATTCTTTTTCATGCTCCCATTTGTCAATATTAAACTGTTTTTTTATTTTTTGAGAGTTAGAAAAAAGTGTCTTTCTGCCGCACATTAGTAAAGATTATCCTCTTATTATTCATTTAATAATGCATTTATAAAAAATTTACATAAAAACTAAATATTTGGTGCGATTAATAATTTAAAAAACCTAATATTGTGCGTGAAATTAATGAATTATTGTATATTTTCGAAAAATATGAGGGCATGCTAAAAGCCCCGGCAATAATCATGGATATGTCCAGCACATTTCTTACTGACATATCAAAAAGACTTCAATTTAAATCAATACAAAACTAAGGAGAAAATAATGAAAAAGTTCTCGATAGCGCTTGTTTCTTTGCTATTTCCAGCATTGATCCTCGCGCAAAACTCGGTATCGGGTACTGTAACAGACGCGACCTCTGGTCAGGCCTTAGCTGGAGCAAATGTTGTGCTTGAAGGTACAAGCCTTGGAGCGGCAGCAGATGCTGATGGTTCATATGCCATTACAGATGTTCCAAACGGAACTTACACTGTTACAGCAAGCGTCATTGGTTATGCGCAATCAAGTCAAAGCGTTGATATTAGCTCAGATGCAACGGTTAACTTTTCTATGAGAGTTGAAGCCGTTGGCCTTCAACAAGTAGAGGTTGTTTCATCTCGATCTGATGAAAGAGCGCCAGTTGCATTTACAACAGTCACCAAACAAGAAATGCAGCTAAGACTTGCATCAAGGGACATTCCAATGGCTCTTGAAACTATTCCAGGCGTTTATGCTTCTGAGCAAGGTGGTGGAGCTGGTGATTCACGTGTAACCGTTCGTGGCTTTACAGCTAGAAACGTAGGAACACTAATTAATGGTGTCCCTGTGAGCGATATGGAAAATGGTAGATTGTTCTGGTCAAACTGGGATGGATTAGGTGACGCTGCAGCATCAATTCAAGTCCAAAAGGGTATGAGCGATGTCAATGTTGCTGTACCTGCCCTTGGTGGAACAATTAACATTATCACCGATCCAGCTTCAGGAACTCGTGGTGGTTCATTCAAACAAGAGATTGGTTCTTTTGGATTTCAAAAATCAACTCTAAGTTTCAATACAGGTCTAACCATGGGTGGAAAATTCGCTATGAACGGTACTGTTGTGCAAAAGTCAGGCAGCGGTTATTATGAAGGAACTAAATCCCAAGGCTATGCTTACTATTTAGGAATGGGTTATCAAGTGAATGGCCAGCATAGGCTAGAAGCGTATTTGATGGGAGCCCCACAAAGACATGGACATAATCTTTATGAAGTAAACGCAGCGATAGCTGACGGTGATTTTGCTAAAAATGAGCTAGGATATCCAGATTATGCAATGACCTACTTCCAAGGAAAAGATGATTACAACAGTGGAGTACAATTTAATCAAACTTTTGTTAAGGACGACGGTAAGCCAGTTAAACAACAATTTGATATGTACAGAACTTTCAAGAATATGGATTCCTTTACTGATGGCGGCGTACATCATCGTGAAAACTTCTTTCACAAGCCACTTGGTTCTATTAATCACTATTTTAAGATGAATGATGCTATGCGTCTATCAACTGTTCTATATTGGTCTGGTGGCCGTGGTGGAGGTGCTGGTGATTTTGGGTCTGTTCGCTGGAGCTATCATACTGGAAAAAACAATTTCCACCGTACTTTAGAATATGGTGCAACCTATGATAGGAATGCGGCTAACGTAGATACCGATTATTCTGCAACAGAAAAGAGGTCTCTTGGCATCTTAAGAAGCAGTATGAACATACAAGATCAAGTTGGCATTCTAACCAAATTTGATTATCAGCTTAATGATGAACTTTCTCTTCAATTTGGAGCAGATTATCGTACAGCAGAGATCAACCATCACAGATCAATAAGAGATCTCATTGGTGGAGATTATTTTGTAGATGAATACAGGGGTTCAAACAACAACAAATTCAACACCACTAAAGAGTCACAAATCTTAAGACTTGGAGACAAGGTTCTTTATGACAACACTAATACTGTGGACTGGATTGGTGGATTTGGAAGTGCTAGATATAACACTGAACAACTTACTGCATTTGGTGTATTTGGCTGGACAAGCTCTTCGTTTACAGTAACGGATCATTTTACACCATATAACTCTTCAACTCACCAATCTTCTTTTCAGTCCTCTGGAGAGGGTGGTGCTTTGATGCTAACTAACAACAATCTAACTGGAACACAATTAAAGCTTGGAGCAAGATATTTCTTATCTCCCGCTATGAGTTTCTTCGCTAATTTTGGTTCGATCAACAAAGTACCAATTCTAGATCAAGCAATTGATGATGAAGATTATCTTATCATTGAAAATCCAGTACAAGAGAATTTTACCTCAATCGAGATTGGAACTAGAGCCTCTCTAATGAATAATCAACTGACTGTAAATGCAGTATACTACAATAGCCAGTGGAACGATAGACAAGCTCGTAAATATGCTCAAAATGAAGAAGGTACCTCTATTGTTGCAAACCTTGAAGGTCTGGATCAACTACATACTGGATTTGAAGTAGAAGTTGCTTACCAACCGATGCCATTATTGAGAGTAGATGCTGCCCTTGGAATTGGTAATTGGACCTATACAGATGATGTAAAAGCTAGCTATGATGATTGGGATTCTGGCGTTAAGCAAGAAAGAGAAGCGACTTTGTATATCAAAGATCTGCATGTTGGTGATTCACCACAGACACAAATGGTCCTTGGTCTCAGCGCATACCCAATGCCAGGACTTTCAGCAAGATTAATGATGAAGCACAATGCTGAGCTATATGCTGATTTTGATCCAACTACTCGTGAAGATGCAGATGATCGCACAGAGTCATGGAAGGTGCCAAATTTCACAACCTTTGATCTCTATGCCTCATACAAACTGCCAATTGCTATGCCAGTCAGATTGAATCTATCTGTTCTTAACCTTACCGACTTGTTATATGTCAACGAAGCAGTTGACAACAGTAGATACGGTGGTTATCATAAAGATGCAAATGGAAATACGAAAGCATCCAAAGATAGACATGAAGCACAAGATGCTGCAGTTTACTTTGGCATGCCAATGAGAATGAATTTGGGAGTAACAGTAAGCTTCTAAATTCTAATCATTAAATTGTTACAAAAAAGCCCCAATTTGGGGCTTTTTTGTTTTAAGTAGACTAAGGTTCTAATGGAGCGTATTTCTGCCAAAATTCAACCGATTTCGCCCATTCATCAGATGAATACAATGCTTTTGTACCGCCTTTTCGCTCAAGTTGGTTCCTCATCATAGTTATTGGCCCCATTGGCATTTCTTCAACCCCCTCAGGCACCGCATGAATGCTTATTAACTCCCATTCAAATGATGTTGTATTCTCATTATTTTCAACTAGAACATCGTGCCGATACAAAATATATTCAACCTTTGAAGCCTTTAATGGTATCCCGTTGATTGCTCTAGTTTGAATATAGAAGTCCTCACCTGGTTGTCTCTGAACAACCTTTGAAGATAATTTAGTATTTTCATTTATTTTTACATAAGGACAAACAAATTTTTTAATATGATTTTTGCTAGCTCCAACAATGATTACGCCATCCCTGTAGCCTTTTTTTATAAAACCTCTAGCCATTTGACGCTCAGCATCAATCGCAATTTCATCAAAAGATAAGTGGTCTGAGTATGTTTTTCCAGATCCCTTTACTTGCCGAAGGACAAAATCATTTAATGCGACTTTTTTCATTTTATATCCTAATTTTATAAACACAAATATACAAAATTATGAAAAAAGACCTTACCATAACCAATTTTGAAGTACTAAATGATGTTCTACTTGTAGCTTTTAAAGAACAGGATGATGTTATGATAGAACTTAAAAAATTAAGAATGAACTGTCCTTGCGCATCATGCCAAGGTGAAACTGATGCATTGGGGAACATTTATAGAGGGCCACAACCAAAATACACTGATAAAAGCTTTGAACTAAATGGAATACAGCCTGTTGGTTATTATGGCCTTAGGCCTTTTTGGAAAGATAATCACAATACAGGCATTTATACAGCGACATTACTGAAGCAGCTTTCTAATTGAAACCATTTTGCCTCCAGGCTTCATAAACAATAACAGAAACAGCATTGGCAAGATTCAAACTTCTGCCTTTTTTACTCATAGGTATGGTTATTGAATGGTAAAGATTAATTATATTCATTGGAAGTCCTCTACTTTCAGGGCCAAAAATAAAAGCATCATTTTTTTTATAGTCAGGTTTTGTGTATACTATTTTTCCTTTTGTTGATATGGAGTACACTTTGCGTTTGTTGATCTTTTTTAAACAGTCGTTTAAGTCCTCCCAAACAAAAAAAGATGATCGCTCTATATAATCCATACCTGCTCGTTTTAATGATTTTTCGTCAGTTGAAAAACCCAATGGTTTAATTAAATGCAGGATGTTACCAGTATTTACACTTAAGCGCATAATATTGCCAGTATTAGGGGGAATCTCAGGTTCATATAAAATCAAGTGAAACACAGCATAAAAATAAAATCATAGAGAATATAAAGTTTAAATATATTTTAATCTGTAATCTGATTAAACTTTAATTATGATGAAGCTTTACATAATAGCTATATCTGTATCTTCAATCTTATATGGTCAAAATTATACCTGGCCGACTGACCTTGGAAAAGATCTTTCTTCAAATTTTGGAGAATTTAGATCAACCGGCTATCATATTGGTATTGATATGAAAACCAAAGGAACTGTAGGACACCCCATTTATGCTATTTCTGATGGTCATATTGCAAGGATAGTTTCAAATTTTGCAGGTTTTGGAAAAGCATTATATCTCAAACTAGATGATGGCAATACAGCAGTTTATGCTCACCTGAGTAAATTCTCTCCTTTGCTAGAACGTAGACTAAAGAGACAGCAAAAAAAGAGCGGTTCATATTTTACAAACATCTATCCAAAACCCAACGAATTCATTTTTAAAAAGGGAGATATAATTGCCTACTCAGGCAACACAGGCTTTTCCTTTGGTCCTCATCTTCACTTTGAACTAAGAAATAAAGACAATCAACCAATAAACCCACTTACTAATGGCCTGGTGCAACCTGATAGATTAGCACCTTTTGTGAACGAGATATCCTTTATACCATTAAATGATGCTAGTTGGGTTAATGGAAATCAATTGCCTCAGAATTTTCCTCTTTTTCGAGATGTGGAGGGAAATTATAATTTTCCCGATACTATCAATGTCTATGGAAAGTTTGGGATATCATTGTTTGCTTTTGATAAAAGAGAGGGGGCTAATAATGTCTATCAGCCGCATCGAATTGAATTATTCTTGGATAATCAATTATACCATGCTTTAGAATTTGAAAGGCTAGACTATTCATGGCAATCTACATCAAACTTTGTCATCGATTATCGTAACAAGCGATTAAATCTTGGAAATTTTATAAAGCTTTATAGGAATGACAATGATCCAAAGATACCTATCCACTCAGATTCAACTACTGGAATCATTGAAAAGATCACGCCAGGATATCATGATATAAGAATTGTTGTTCTAGATGCGAAAAAAAACATGCGAACTGTTAAAGGGACCATTTTTTTCATGGAGCCTTTTGATATTACTGTTGATCCTCAACAACAAGACAATTCAACGGTATCTTTCATGATCAATCCTAGAAATATATCCATCCCTTTAAAGTCTGTTACCGCCTACTCGTTCACCCCTTTTGGTTTTGCTGAAAAAAAAGTAAAAATCGTCTCTCAAGAATCCAGCGGAACTGGTTTGAGAATTAAAATACCAATAAAAGAAATAACTAAGAGAGGTATTCAATTTATAGCGGAAAATAAAATAGGAACATCATCAACTCCTAATCACTGGATAGATACAAGACATGCGGGTGATTTTTTAACAACACCTATAGATTTTGAAATATCTCATACAGATGCAGGGGTTTATGTGCAATTTCAACCAGAAGAAATGATAAGTGCCGATGTGGAGCTTAGACTTAAGGGTGAGTATCAATATATTACTATTCCAATTAATCAAATTCAGCCTTCTGTTTATCTAAGCAAACCTATATCACCTTTTCAATTTCAAAACATTGATCAGATCGAAGCAATTGTCAAAAATAACATTGAAAGGAGTGTATTATTTAAGTTTCCTTATCAAGTTGCCTATCGAGATACAAAAATAACTTTAATATCCAACGATGGTAATTTTTCGATAAGAACTCAAAAAAATTCATTTCTAGACCCTACGCTTATTTGGGTAGAAGCCGTACACAAACACGCTCCAGTAAAAAAAGGGAACCTAGTTTCCCGAGTCTATCAATTACAACCTTTTGATCGACCATTATTAAATCCAGTTAACATTGCTATCCGATATCCTAGAAGATATAAAGATAATTTTAAAAAAATTCATTTATACAATTATGACTCAAGCGAGGGTTGGTCTTATATAAAATCAAATATAAATACTGATAGGAAAGTGATATTAGGTGAGGTTAAGCATTTGGACGCTATCGCAATCATTGAAGATAATGTTAACCCTGTAATTAAAAAAATCTATCCAGATCAAAATGGTAGATATGCGTCACTTGAATTGAGAAAGTTTGAGGCTCATATTGACGATAACCTATCTGGTTTTGAGCCCAATGAGAAATCATTTGCATTGATACTTAATGGCGAGCCACAAATCTATTCCTTTCAACCAAAAACAAAAAAAATAAAATATGAATTAGATCGCCCTTTGAAAATTGGAGAACATCAATTGGAAATTGAAATCAAGGATAGAGCTGAAAATATAACCAAAAAGATTATACAGTTTATTGTCTACTAAAGCAATGAAAGTAAAACCGACCATAATTGGCATTTGTGGTGGATCTTGTTCAGGCAAAACTTATTTTACAAAAAAAATTGAGCATCATTTTCTACCCAGCAAGGTGTCGACCATTAGTCAGGATAATTATTATAAAGATTTATCAGGATTATCTATTGAAATAAGAGAGAAAAATAATTTTGATCATCCTAACTCTATTGAAAGTTTGTTATTGTTCAAAGATTTGCAAAAACTAAAGAATGGAAAAAGCATTGAATCCCCAATTTATGATTTTGAAAACCATGCTAGATCAAAATTTAAAAATATAATAAACCCAAAAGAATTAATTGTTGTTGAAGGTATTTTTGTTTTTTATTTTAAAAACATCAGAAAACTTCTAGACATATCAATTTTTATCGATACTCCAAGTAAAATTAGATATGAAAGAAGACTTGAAAGAGATACTAAAAATAGGGGCAGAACAAAAAATTCAATAGAAAAACAATATTTTTCAATGGTCAAACCAATGCACAGTAAATTTATAGAGCCATATAAAAAATTTTCTAATTTTGTTATTTCCCATAACCAAAAAAGTGAGCTATCTTTCAATTCATTGTTTAAAGAGATTGAAAATCTTAAAAAGGGGAAATGAAATGAGATTGGTTTTTTTAGGGCCTCCTGGTGTTGGAAAAGGAACTCAAGCGAGTGCAATTTGTAATCATTTCAATATCTTACATTTATCTACAGGGGATATATTACGATCCGAAATTGAAAATAAATCTCAGATAGGTCTAGAAGCTAAAAGCTTTATGGATCAAGGTGAATTAGTTCCAGACACTGTTCTATTGAAGATTATTCAAAATAAATTAAATCATAAAAGCGCTCAAAGCGGTTATCTGCTGGATGGGTTTCCAAGAACAATTCCACAAGCTGATGGCCTAAATAAAATTTTACTAGAACTAAAACAAGCCCTTGACGTTGTTGTAAGCTTAGATGCTAACGAGGAGGAATTGGTAAACAGATTAATAAAGAGAAGTCTTGATTCTGGAAGAAGTGATGACAATCCAGATATAATCAAACAAAGACAAAGAGTGTACTGGAGGCAAACTGCTCCTCTTTTAGAATATTATAAAGATCTCAATTTATTAAAAAATGTGAATGGTATTGGTGAAATTGAACAAATCACAAAAAGAATCCTAAAGGCAATAGATTAAATGTTAAAAGTCGGTCTTACAGGAGGGATTGGAAGTGGAAAAAGCACAGCTAGCAACTACTTAAGAACACTGGGAGCTTACGTTTTTGATGCTGATAAGGAGGCTAAAGGTTTAATCGATACAAATGATACTGTCCAACATGAGCTAATATCAGAGTTTGGTACTGACATCATAAATATTGACGGCCAAGTAGATAAGAAAAAATTATCCAGAGTTGCTTTTCAAGATGATGATCATCAAGAAAGATTGAATGCTGTTGTTCATCCTCATGTTTACGATCTAATTGACGCTGCTTACAAGAAAGCAATGAACAGTGATAAATATAATATTTTCATTGTTGACGCAGCGCTAGTCTACGAATCAGGGCTGGATTCACATTTAGACTACGTCATTGTAGTCACTGCTCAGCTGAAATTCAGAATGGAACGCTCCCTGTCTAGAAATACATTAACTAGAGAGGAAATATTAAAAAGGATGGATTTTCAATGGCCTGAGGAAGAAAAGGTCAATGCATCTGATTTTGTTATCCACAACGATACGAGCGAAAAAGACTTGCAATCAAAGCTTAAAGAGATTTTAAATAAATTGATTTAACTTATCTAATATTCTTTTTCATAGCTCTAGGCTTAGAAAGAATTTCATTTATTATAATAGCTCGCTTTAAATCGTTATTTTCATTTAAACCTAATTTGACCAAGCCTTGTGTTTTAACTACCTTATTGTATTTAGCTTTTACAAAATCTTTTGAAGAAGTTCGTTTCTCTATATCTTTTATTAAAACAGGATTTTTTACACTTGTAAATTGATTATCATAACTGATATCAGTGGATTTTTCATCTTGGATAAATGGTTGATTAGAGTTCATTTGAGGTGAGGGTGAGGTTAATTCTTCAGATTCTAAATTATCCTCAATTAGGTTTGTTTCCTCTGCAGTATTTTCAATGATAGGCTCATTCTTTAAATTTCCAAAGATATCCCTTTGAGTATCAATCTGAAGTGAGTTTTGAAGAAAACTTTTTAAAGAGGTGTTTTCAGAAGGTTTTTTTTCAGCACCATCTACCTGCTGTTCTCGTTTTTTAAAAATAGAGGACAGCAGGTAAAATAATGCAATACCAATCCAGTAATAAAACTCTTCAGGAATTGATTTGAGAAAATCTTTAATCGTCATCCCTTTCAAGGCTTGTACTATCACTATCTTTGTTGCCCGAAATAGATTCTCTCATTGAGGTGTCAGCTTCAATGTTTTTCATGTTCATGTAATCAAAGACACCCAATTTCCCATCCTTAAATGCATGCGCCATAGCTAATGGAACTTCAGCTTCAGCCTCAACTACTTTAGATCTCATTTCTTGAACGCGCGCTTTCATCTCTTGTTCTTGCGCAACAGCCATGGCTCTGCGTGTCTCCGCTTTGGCTTGAGAAACTTTTAAGTCAGCCTCAGCTTGATCTGTTTGCAACTGTGCTCCAATATTTTTCCCTACATCTAGATCTGCAATATCGATAGAAAGTATCTCAAATGCAGTTCCCGCATCCAATCCTTTTTGCAATACAGCTCGAGAAATATTATCAGGGTTTTCTAACACACCTCCATAATTTCCTGACGATCCAATTGCGCTAACGATACCTTCTCCCACTCTTGCTATGATGGTGTCATCAGTAGCACCTCCAACCAAACCACCAATGTTAGTTCTAACCGTAACTCTGGCTCGCGCTTTTAGCTCAATTCCATCCTTAGCAACAGCAGATAAGAATCCATCCTTGGGAGCGTCTATGACTTTGGGATATACACTTGTTTCAACCGCAGATTTAATATCTCTTCCAGCCAAATCAATTGCCGTAGCTGTTTGAAAAGGTAAATCAATGTTAGCTTTATCTGATGCGATCAATGCCATAACGACATTAGCAACATTGCCCCCTGCTAGATAGTGTGTTTCTAGCATATCGGTTTTAATGTCGGTTAATCCCGCTTTATGCGAATTAATTATTCCATCAACAATTAGTCGGGGAGAGATTTTCCTTAATCGCATTCTAATTAAATCTAATATCGTAATCCTTCCCATTCCTAAACTCACAATACCTTGAATCCATAACCCCAATGGAACCAAGTAAAAAAACATCAATAGAAATAAAGCAATCAATACAAGTGTTATAATTCCAGCTACATCCATTTTTTTCTCCTTAATTAATTTATTTTTCTAACTAAAACCCGATTACCATCAACAGAGAGAATCTTTACTTTAGATTCTTTTTCGATGAAGTCCCCCTCACTTACTACAAAAATCTTTTGATCGTCAGATGTGATCCAACCTGAAGGCCTGAGATCCGATTGCGCGATACCAACTTTTCCAACAAAGGATTCCCATCCTACTGATGAGCTATAACCATCTTCTGATTTTTGTGTATCGGGAGAAGTCAGTTTTTGCCAAAATTCAGTTTTTGTCATTAGTTTGAACAGCAATATCATTCCAATCACACTGCCTATAATACCTATGATTAGTCCCCATGCTGCCATAGCCTCTACTTCAGGCCCAACAGGTATATCCGGCAACAAAAGCTCATAAAACCCCCATATTATTAAAACAAATCCACCTATCCCAGCTACACCAAATCCTGGGATAACAAGCACCTCTAAAACAATCAAAGCAGCGCCTGCTAATATTAATAAAAAATCGGTTATAGATGCTAATTTTGCAATAAAAGAAGTGCTTAATGATAACACTAAACAACTCAAACCAACAAATCCAGGTATGCCCCATCCCGGGCTTTGTAATTCAAAGAGTATCCCCAGAAAACCAAAAGTTGTCAATAAAGATGCAACAACTGGATTTGTAAGAAAACGAACAATTGATTCCGACCAATTCTCTTTTGAATTTTTAATCTCAGCTCCAGAAAGATCAATATAATCTAATATTTCATCAATATTTTCTTTTTCTGCATCTGCTATTCCATACTTAATAGCCATGTCTGTAGATAGAGTAATAAGTTTGCCTTTTTTGCTTCCATCTATGTCTTTTACATTGATAGAATCACCATTCACATATGCTTTTTTGAATGATAATTCTTCATCGACCATGCCTTTGGCTATATCCGAATTTCTTCCTCTGCTTTCAGCAGTAGCTGCCATTTCTTCTCGCATGTAACTTATTACCTTTTCAGAGGCTTTTTTACCTGACATATCAACTGCAGTTGCAGCGCCAATTGTTGCTCCTTTTGTCATCACAATCTTTTCACAAGATAATGAAATCAGCGCTCCAGCAGATATAGCTCTGCGATTTATAAATGCAACTGTCGGTATTTTTGTGTCTAATATAGCATCCTTTATTTGCGTTGCAGCATCCAGACGGCCTCCAAAAGTATCGATATCAAAGATGATTGCTGCAGCATTGTTCTCCTCTGCTTGCTCAATACTTCTAACTACATAAGGAGGCAATCCTAAATCAATAGTATTAGAAATAGGCACCCGGTACACCGTTTGACTAGAAAGAAAAGTCGTGTAGGATGCAAAAATGATAATTATAGATTTAATCATACTTTAAAATTACTCTATTATCCTCTACATAAACAATGATGATGAAATAAAATCTAGCTAATTTCTGATAATGATAAACGACCCTAAAATATCGAAAATGAAATTTGCACATAAGCTTACTTACCACTTGCTTAATATTTTTTCAAAATGGCTTCAGAAAAAATCCTTTTCTAGTAGAATTCGTTTCAGTCGTAGGATGGGTTATTTTGTTTATTATTTCTTGCCGATCAGAAAAAAATTGGCCGCATTAAATATCAAAAAGGCATTCCCTGAAAGAAATAAAAGTTTTTATAAAAAAACACTAAAAGATCTATACTATGTATCATGCCGAAATTTCGTAGACCTAATGGCTTTACCTACATCGAAATCAGATACTAAATTTGACATAAAAGGAAAGTGCTATCTTGATGATGCTATTAAAGAGAAAAAAGGGGTAATACTTGTAACAGGGCATTTTGGACTTTGGGAATTGTGGGGATCGTGGATAGGTTTGAATAAATATAAAATTTGGGGAATAATTCAAAGACAGAAAAATTTAGGCGCTGACCTCTTTTTTAAACAAAAAAGAGAGTCTTACGGAATAAATCATATATACAGAAGATCATCACTAGATGTCTCTTACAATGCGCTAAATAATGGAGAAATCTTAATACTTGCAAGTGATCAAAATGCAAAACAAAAAGGTGTTAAGGTAAATTTTTTTAATCATTCTTCCTCTACACCAAAAGGCGCAGCTATTTTTCATTTGCGTACAAAAGCTCCTATTGTTTTCTCTGTACTGGAAATCTCTAATGAAGATCAGGTTCGAATAACATTTAAAAAAATTAAAACAACCAAAGAATCATCTGTTGAGAGCATAACTCAGGATTACACATCAAAATTAGAGGATTTTGTTAAAAAAAACCCTAGTCACTATTTTTGGTTTCACAATAAATGGAAAGAGTAAATAATGATTCCACTTGTAGTTAAGTCAACAGATCCTTTAGCTGTTGAGAAATCTATTAATATTTTAAAAAAAGGTGGAGTGATAGTATACCCAACCGACACCCTTTATGGATTTGGCGTTGATGCAAATAATAATTATGCTTTAGAGCGAATTAACAAATTAAAGAATAGGCAATCACCAATGAGTGTAATAGCGTGTAGATTTGAACAAGCAATGTCGTGGACTAATATCAAAGAAAAAGATATAGAAATTGCTAAAAAAATTTTAAACAGCTCATCCACTCTAATACTTGATGCAAAAAAAAATATTGTTTCAAACAAAATATTAGGAAAGAATAATACTACGCTTGGAGTGAGAATACCAAAACACAAATATTGTTATGATATCTCAAAAGATTATGATAAGCCCATTACTACCACATCTGTCAATCGAAATGGGGAGCCGCCATTGAACGATCCGAAATCGATATCTAAAATTTTTGGAGAGGGGATTGACCTTTTGATCGATGGTGGAAAACTTAGAAAATCAGTAGGTTCAAAGATATATGAACTAAAAGGATCGCAGGCTATTAGAATTAGATGAAGACTATTAGAAAAATAATTATTTTTATTTTTTTATTTAGCGCTGTTAAGCCGAATCCGCCGTTCAACATTAATGAAAGGTTAGAGTTTTCTGTAAATTTTAATTCTATACCCGTTGGAAAAGCTGAGCTTAATGTTAACAGTCAAGAACTGATTAACAACAAACAGACTTATTTGGTGTCTTTCCTTGCAAATACAGAAGGCTTGGCAGATAGATTGTTTAAAATAAGGGACAGTATTCAACTTTGGATCGATGAAAAAGAATTTTACACTCACAAAGTGAATAAAATAATTAATGAAGGACTTTATAAAAAAAAGAGCAAAATAATGTTTGATTATGATGAATCAATTGCTGTAATCAATGACAATGAGAAAATAAAATTACCATTTAAATCATGGGACCCCTTTTCAATGTTTTATTATTTGAGGACCATCTCATTAATAAATGAGAATATTCTTTCATTTGATTATTTTAATGGTAAAAAGAAAATCAAATACAAACTTATAGTATCAGGAAAAGAAGAAATTAAATCTAAAATTGGTACATTTAATTGCTATATCGTTAAACCATTTCACCAAGGAAAAAGCTTATTAAAAAATGAAGGTGATATGAAAATATGGATCAGTGATTCAGAAAAAAGGTTGCCGATTAGGATTCAAATAAAGATGAAATTTGGATCCATGAAGTTAGATCTTATAAGTATTAACTAACCGCCAAAAAGCCTACCAATATCATTAATCATCACAGTAGCCATCAACATTAGCAATAGAACCATTCCAAATTGCTGTATTGCCATCCTCAATTTCAAACTTAATGGTCTCCTAATAATGCCTTCAATAGTGGTAATAAATATATGCCCACCGTCTAGACCTGGTATAGGTAATATATTCAAAAAAGCTAGATTACAACTAATTAATGCCATTAGGCTAAGATAGGGAGACCATCCCTGCTTGGCAGTTTCAGCAGCTAAACCACCGATCATCAATGGCCCGCCTAACTCTTTTAAGGAAGCTTCTCCAGAGGCAAGCATCTTGATCGACAAGGTTACAAGGCTAAACCCAAACACTGTTCTTTCATATCCTGTTTGAATACTTTCGTAAAGTGATGCTGGTACAATTTCAACAGCTTGGCTAATCCCTAATATTGCTTTAGTCTTTCCTGATTGGGGATCTATGTGGCTTTTTGGCCTAACAACCTTATTAAATGTCTCTGATTCTCTAATGTAAGTCACAGTGACAGGTTGGTCCATTTTGCCCTTCAACGCATTTTGCATGTCTTGAATGGAATTAATTTCAAAGTTTTCGATAGCAATAATCTGGTCATCCTTTTGAATACCTGCTAATGAGGCTGGATAATCTTCCATAACATCTCCAACGATCATCGCACCTTCAATAGGCACTGGTTTCCCATTTTGAAGGGTTAGTCCAGTAAATATAACAAATGCTAAGATCGCATTCATTATAACACCAGCGCTCATGAACCAAACTTGCTTAGGTCTGGATTTACTCATAAGCTCGTATGATTTATTGCTTATTTTTGTATCTAAACTCTCATCTAGCATACCTGCTACTTTTACATATCCACCTAAAGGAATTAAAGATAAGCAGTATTCGGTTTTTGAACCTTTTCTGCCACTTTGGCTAAAGAATTTAGAAAAAATAGGACCCCATACTATTTTCCCTTCTTCATTTTTTTTATAAAAAAATAATTTGAAATCCCAACCATCTTTAACTGAGGTAAAAGCAAAAATTCGTGGCCCAAAACAAACAGAAAACTTTTCAACCTTTACTCCAATTGAACGGGCAGCAAGGTAATGTCCCAACTCATGAATAAATACAACTGCTCCAATAAGCAATAATGCTGGTAAAATAGAAGATATCATAACACTAAATTAAATTATTTTATATATTTACTTGAAAAAGATTTTACAAAATTTGTAGTCCAATCCTCCAATGACAAAATATCATCTATACTAGGGTCTTCAGTCCAATCATGATTATCCATTGCAATTTCAATTAACTTTGGTATTTCCATAAAACCTATTTCTTTGTTTAAAAATCTATATACTGCTTGTTCATTTGCAACATTTAATACAGATGATGAAGTTCCACCTCTAGCCAATGATTCGTATGCAAGTTTGATACATGGAAATCTTTCATCGTTAGCATTTTCAAATGATAATGATTTAATCTTTACAAGGTCTAAAGGTTCCCAATTTGTTTTTATGTGATTTGGATAAGATAATGCGTATTGTATAGGAATTTTCATGTCAGGTAAGCCCAACTGCGCTTTAACAGAAGTATCATCAAACTCGACCATAGAATGGATAATGGATTGAGGGTGAACTACGATATCTACTTTTTGCGAATCCATTTCAAACAGCCAGACGGCCTCGATGACCTCCAATCCCTTATTCATCATTGAGGCTGAATCTATAGTAATTTTTTTACCCATCTCCCAATTAGGATGTTTTAATGCGTCCTCAGGTTTAATATCCTTGAATGTAGAAATTTTCTTTTCTCTGAATGGGCCTCCACTACCTGTAAGGATCAATCTCTTTACTTCCTCTTTCGATTCTCCAACCAAACATTGCCATATAGCTGAATGCTCACTATCAACGGGGAAAATATTCACATTTGCTTTTTTTCTTTCCCTTTCAATGATCTTGCCAGCCATCACTAAGCTTTCTTTATTGCTTAAAGCAATGTCTGCACCAGCTCTAATAGCGTAAACTGTCGGCAACATTCCAGAAGAGCCAACTAAGGCATTTAGAACTAAATCAACATCATCTCTTGATGAAATCTCTAACAATCCATTTTTACCACACAATACATCAATTGATGTATTCTTTAGAGCATCCTTAACAATTAAGTAAGCATCCTCATCGACAATTGAAACCGACTTGGGTTGAAACTTTTTAGCCTGCTCAATTAATAATTTTGAATTAGTATTTGCACTAAGCCCAATTACGTCAATATCAAGATTATTGATTACATTTAGCGCATTGACTCCAATTGAGCCTGTTGAGCCTAAAATTGTTATTTTTTTTTTCATATACTTCTAAAGATAGAAAAAGATAAGTAATTCGATTTATTATTTGTTGACAAATTTAAAGATAAAATCATGTCTTTGAAGCTTCTCATTATGCCTGTATTTATTTGATTTATTTGATAAGCTGTCCTGGTTGAAAACCCCATGCCATTAATATATTTTGAATTATTAATAGAATTCATCGATAATCCGTAAATAAACTTAGTCTTATCATTTATCTGAAAAAAGCGATCTATTGAAAATTTCAAAGCTGAAAGATTGATTTGATTATGACCTCTGAAAAATCCAGAATCAAACGAAACCATCCAGTTCGCAGGAGATTCAACGCTACCAGGATTTAAAGACATCCCCCAACCAAACAACTGAACTGCGCCCTCTTCTGTAGAAAATCCAGACATTCTTCCTCTCAATATTAAGTTCCAAGTTAATTTAACAAAAGCAAATGTATGAGGAGCATATCTATATGTAGATATTTCTCCAGAGATAGATGAGCCAAAATGAAAGTTGTTTTTATTGTCAAAAGGGAAGTATTGAAACGAGGAAATTAACGCAGCCAGTCCATTGGTTTTATATGAATCAGCATTGTTCATATTTTCAGTTTGAAAAGAAGACAATTGAGAAAAGACAATACAAGAAGAAAAATGAACTACAATACAAATTCTATTTATGTTCATTAAAAGAACTTAAATTATACCACGTTCACTGTTTTCAATAAAATTAATGATTTTTTTTATTTCATCTGTTTTGTCGAAATTTTTCTTTATTGAACTGAGGGCTTGGCCGCGATTCTTTTTTGAAACAAAGAATTGTCTATAGGCTTTTTTTATTAACAGCCTTTTATCTTCAGAAAAACCACGTCGATTTAAGCCAATTTTGTTTATTCCAATAAATCTCAAAGGATGGCCAGCAACGACAACGTAAGGAGGTACATCCTGTTTAGCACAAAAACCACCTCCAATTAGAGACTGTTCACCGATCTTAACAAATTGATGAATAACTACGCCTCCTCCAATATTAGCCCACTCACCTATTTCAACATGACCTCCCAATGTTGCAAGATTTGCCATGATCGTGCTATTTCCCACAATACAATCATGAGCCACATGAGTACATGCCATCAATAAAACATTATCTCCAACTACAGTCTGTCCAAGCGCAGTTGTTCCTCTATTGATTGTAACTGATTCTCTAATTGTTACATTTTTACCAATGATTGTAAATGTTTTTTCACCATTATATTTCATGTCCTGAGGCGCTTCACCAATTGAATTATTATGATAAATCGTACAATTTGAACCTAAAGTAGTTCCACTGCAAATTGTGTTATTATTGCCAATAGAACAGTTATTGCCAATTTTAACATCAGCCTCAATCACATTAAATGCACCTATGTGAACATTAGAGCCTATTTCGGCTTTATTTGAAATTATTGAGGTAGGATGAATAGAAATAATTTAATGCTACACTTTTAAACGATCCACTACCGTAGCCTTTAAAAGCCCCTCAGCGACAAGTTTATTATCAACGTAAGCTTTCCCATCAAGCAATGCAGTGCCAAGCCTGAATTTGACCAGTTTCATTTCGAATCTTAATCGATCTCCAGGAATAATTGGATGGCGAAATTTGGCCTCCGATAAGGAGGAGAAAAACATATTTTTCTCCATAGGGTTTTTGACACTATTCAAAACTAAGAAGCAGCCCGCCTGACACATCGCTTCTAAAACTAAAACACCCGGCATGACAGGTTGATTAGGAAAATGGCCTTGAAAAAAAGGTTCATTGAATGTGACGTTTTTGAATGCAGTTAAGCTTTCATTTGGAACGATGTCTACTATTCTATCAACTAGAACAAAAGGATAGCGGTGCGGCAATAAGCCCAAGATTGAATTAATATCAAACATTGAACTTTTAAAAACATTTTGCGTTGGTAATTGTTGCGCTATCTTTTTTTGATAAGCTTTTTTAATTTTTTTAACTAATTCCACATTAGCTGCATGGCCACTTTTTGATGCAATCACATGTCCTGTTAAAGGCATTCCAAGTAAAGCTAAATCGCCAATTAAGTCCAATGCTTTATGCCTGACTGGTTCATTGTCAAATCTAAGTTTTTTCCCATTAAGAGTGCCGTTTGCCCCTAGGCTAATCTCTTTTTTAATTCCAAAAAGTGATTTTAGGTTATCTGCTTCAGATTGATCAATTTCTTTGTCCACAATGACAACGGCATTATCCAAATTACCACCTTTTATTAATCCATCCTCTTTAAGGTTTTCTACTTCACTTAAAAAACAAAACGTTCTTGCAGGTGCTATTTCTTTTGCAAAATTCTTTTCTAATTCATCCATTGTAGTGAATTGAGTCCCAATCGTCTTGAACTTATAATCGACCATGAATGTTACTCTAAACTGATCAGATGGCATAATATGAATATCAACACCTCTTTTTGGGTCAGTGTAGCCTACCGCTTCATCAATGTGAAGATAATTGCGAGGCTGATTTTGTTTAACGATGCCTGCCTTTAATAAAGCTTCTACAAAGTCTATAGAACTTCCGTCCATAACTGGAGGTTCTTTTTCAGTAAGCTCAATCAAAACATTGTCTAAGCCAATACCTACGCATGCTGCTAGAGCATGTTCAACCGTATGAATACGAACACCATTTTCTTCAATCGTTGTGCCTCTAGAAATATCAACTACATGGTCAATATCGGCTTTTATTTCTGGGCAACCTTCCACATCCATTCTTTTAAATCTTATGCCAAAATCTTCACTAGCCGGTTTAAAGGTAATTGTAGTTTCAACACCAGTATGTAGACCCACACCAGTACATGATGTTTCTGTGGCAATTGTTCTTTGGTATTTAACTTGACTCATTGTCTATTTAAATATTCTGATTCAAATTTTTTAATTTTATTTTTTAAAATTTTCACTTCGGCAAATGTTGCATCTCTACGATTCTTTTCTTTTATTTCTCTAGCAGGAGAGCCTGAATAAGTTTTGCTTCCAGGCAAATCTTTCATCGCTACTGTGTAACACGCAAAAATCGCACGATCACCTATAGTAACATGGTCGATAGCACCGGATTGACCGCCAAAAATACAGAAGTCTCCAATTTTTGAGCTTCCTGCAATAGTAACATGCGCGGTCAACAAGCAACCTTTCCCAATTTCAACATTGTGCCCAATCTGAACTCCATTATCAAATTTACACATATCCCCTATTAAGGTGTCATCAATAGTACCTCTATCAATCGTACAATTTGCACCAATTTCTACATCATTGCCAACATTTACCTTGCCATTTTGAGGTATTTTGTGATGTATATCTTTATGGGTATAGAATCCATAGCCATCTGCACCGATCACTGACCCTGAATGAATAATGCAATTTTTTCCAATTCTAACCAAAGAATAAATGTTAACACTGCTCATTATCTTTGAATTGGATCCTATTGTTGTCCCATGACCTATAAAGCAGTTAGATCCAATAGCGCTTCCACTTTTTATCTTAACATTATTTTCTAAAACTGTAAAAGGGCCAATAGTTACATTTTTCTCTATAGTTACATTTTTACCAATAACTACAGAATCATGAACACCCTTGTGTGTTGTAGTATCTACCTTAAAATACTTGAGAATTGTGATGAGAGCTAGATGGGGGTTCTTGACTATGATACCATCTTTCTTAATAAAATCTTTTTCTTTTGCGATGATTGCAGATGCTTCAGATGTTGCGAGATGATTTGAGTATTTTTTATTATAATAAAAAGCGATAGAACCATGCTTACTTTTTTGAATTGTACAGATATTGGAGATTTTCATATTTCCATCTCCTACCAAAATACCATCAACCATGCTTGCTATATCTTTTAAAAGAATCAAGCGAATTAACCGTTAATTTTAGATACTATTTTTTCTTTTCTTCTTGCCCGGATACTTGATACTTACGCAATTCAAACAAAACGTCATCTGTCATGTCATAGGTGGGATTACCGTAAAGCAAAGATGTTGACCCGTCAATGATAAAGTCTATTTTTTTTGATGCTGCAACTTTATCAACTGCTCTTTTAACTTTTGATAAAATATCAAATTCAAGCTTTTGTTGTCTCTTTGAAAGCTCGCCTTCAGGCCCTACCATGCTCACTTGAAATCTTTGAATAGAGGCTTCTCGAGATTGAATTTCTGCTTCTTTCTCTTTTCTCCAATCTGGACTACTCATTAGTCTTTGTGACTCAAAGGCTTTTTTTATGCTGTCTAACTGAACTACCATGTTATTAAATTGAGCATTAATTTGTTGATATTCTAACATCAACTGACCCTCTGCTTCTTTAAACTCTTCATATTCTGCTCTTATTCTATCAGACTGAACAAAACCAAATTTATTTTGAGACAAAATAAATGTTGACAGCATTAAAGCAGCTAAAAAATATTTTGTAATCATTATTCTAACCAAAACAACCTCCTAAGTATTAAATCATCTTCCAAATATAATAGTATATTCCCAGCCCTGCGGCTTTCTATCTCCTGAAATATCATCAAAGCCATACCCCATGTCAAATCCAAGCATTCCAATCATTGGCATAAAAAACCTAATTCCTATACCAGCCGATCTCTTCAAGTCAAGGGGGTTTTTCCTTTCTAATGCGAGAGAATGCATCAATTGGCTATCATTCCAGACGCTACCAGCTTCAGCAAACAACATTGCATAAACAACAGGATTTTCTGAAAAGGGGAATCTAAACTCTGTTGAATATTTAATCATGGTGTTTCCCCCAAAACTTCTTCCTTGAGATGATAACGGTCCAACTGAATTATCTGGATACCCTCTCAACATGGTACCGTACGGTATTCCATTGCCTCCCATAATAAATCTTTCATAGGGTGGAATCCATTCGTTGCTATTTTTCACATCTAACATTTTAATGGTACCAATTTTTATAGAACTTGTCAATACAAATTTCCAAAATGTTGGAGTATACCAATCCAGAGATAAAACATGCTTGTGAAAATGCTCATCTCCACGCAAAATCCCTCCTGAGAACTTTGATATCAAGGAAGCGTTTGAGCCTTGTGTTGGAAATTCGGCTCTATCAAGACTATTTCTACTAAATGATTGTGAAATACTAATTCCAGTAGATTTCCTGAAATTGCCGACATAATCACTAAGAACACTCTCCTCCCCTTTATATTCATTTTGAATGTATTCTAACTCCCACCATGCTCTAAAATAATCGTCAGGCCATTTTAATCTTCTACCCCATTGAACGGATCCACCTCTTCTTATTTGATCAAATGGATAAAAATAATAGGAATTACCTTGACCTCGATACTGATAAAATAAAGAAAAACCTATTCTATTTGGAGTATCATTAAACATTGGATCTACAAACCGAAGATGAAAACTTTCGTACTTACCAGGTTGGCCGTAATTATTATAAACGGATATTTGGGTACCAACGTCAAACCCAAATGAAAGCATTTGGCCTCTGCCAGCAAAATTATTGAACTCTAGATTGCCCCCACCCGTCATTCCGTATATGCCTGTAAATCCTATATTTGCACTTGCTTTATCTGAAGATTTTTCGACTAAAGATATATCTAAATCTATTTCATCCTCATCAACCGGCACTACATTTGGTGAAAGAGTTGTAGGATCAAAATAATTTAAAACATGTAGCTTTCTCATGCTTCTCATAAGCAATGTTCTTCTGAAAAGATCTCCTGGGTACACATCTAGCTCTCTTCTAATTACATTTTCTCTGGTTTTATCATTGCCATAAATATTAATGTTTCTAATGAAAACCTCATTATTTTCAGTAATAGAAAAATGAACATCTAACTCATCTGATCCAGCAGGGGTAAACAACGGCTCTATAGAGCTATATAAATAGCCTCTGTCCATGTATAAGCCTTGAACGTTTTGAAAAACTGATTCTTCAAACATTTTTTTATTATAAACATCGCCCTTTTTAATATCCAGAACTTCTTCTAAAAGTTCGTTTTCATAGAGCTCATTACCATCCCATGTGATGTTTCTAAATCTATATTTTGGCCCTTCAGAAAGTTGAATTTGAACAACCAATCCATCCTTTTGCGGGCTATAAAAAGCGGTATCACTAATTATTGAAACATCTTTGTAACCTGCATCTTGATAAAATGTACTTAGCAAGTCTAAATCTTCTTCAAATTTATTATCATCGAACCCTGAAGCCCAAAATCTCCACCAGGTTCTAATTTTTGTTTCTTTTAACTGGCTCTTAAGCTTATTTAAAGAAAGTCTATTTTTTAAGTTTTGCGGAATTGGAAGCCATGGTCTAGTAGCTAACCATCCAAAGTTGTTTTTATTCCCAATTATTTTAATTTCTTTAATTTTAACTTTTTTATTTTCTTTAATTGTAAATACGATATCAGTGCTTTCATTTGATTTAAAATTTAAAGAAGCCTTAATATCTGCTAAGTAGTAACCGTCATCTAAATAAAGTTTTTTCAATGTTCTAATAGAGTTCGATATAAGGTTAGGCTTAATTCTCATACCTTTTTGAAAGTCTAGTTCATCCAAAAGTTTTTTATCCTTGAGCTTTTTATTACCCTTGAAAACTACCTCATTTAAAACAGGTGATTCTTTAACTTCGATTGTAATTTTAATCCCGTCCTCTAATTCTCCATCAAAGTATATTTGGACGTCTTCAAACACACCTAGCTGCCATAATCTTTTTATAGATCTCCTAAAGTCATCTGCAGAAACCTCTTGACCTTTTTGTAATCCTGCAGTGTACAATACCATGTTATCACTAGTTGAAGAGTTTCCATCGATATTTATTTCGCTCAGATTAAAAGACTGTTGTTGTTGTGAAAAAGCAAATATTGATATAAAAAATAATGGGAAAAATCTCATGATGACACCTGGTCTCCTGTTCTGCCAAATCTTCGTTGTCGATTTTGGAAATCAAAAATACTTTTCATCAATAATTCTTCTCTGAAGTCAGGCCAATATGCCTCTGTCATGAATAGTTCACTATAAGCTATTTGCCATAGTAAAAAATTACTAATTCTTTTTTCACCGCCTGTCCTAATCAACAAGTCTGGATCAGGCATATCGCTTGTATAAAGATGCTTCTCAAATTCTTCTTCATCTATTTTATAATATTGTTGGGGTTTATTTATATATTTTTTTATAATACTCTTAACGGCGGAGATTAGTTCCTGTCTACCACCATAGCTGAGAGCTAATGTTAAATTTAAACCTGTATTTTTTTTTGTCATAAGAATTCCATCATGAATTCTATCAAATGATTCTTTGGGCAAAGAATCCAGATCTCCAATTGCATTAAATCGAACATTATTTTTATGAAGATTGGTAATTTCTTTTGATATTGTTTTCATTAAAAGAGACATAATTGCAGAGACTTCTTTAGACGGCCTAAGCCAATTTTCGTTAGAGAAGGTATATAATGTTAAATACTTTACTTCAATTTCCCCACAAATGCGCACAATCTCACGAACAGAATTGATTCCTTCATTGTGACCAGCCAACCTGGGTAGATTTTTTTCTTTTGCCCACCTACCATTACCATCCATAATTATAGCAATGTGGTCGGGAATATCGTTATTTAATATTTCTTTTCTTGATATTTGTTTCATATAACAGTATTATGAATAAGCTCGCGAAATTAACTTTATTAGAAATTTTTCACAATCTTTATTCGGCTTCTATTTTTCATATATTTCAGCAATATGATGATCGAATGGCATAAAATTCCCTGTATACTTAGCATTTTTAAATTCTAATTTGCATTTATAACATTGAAGACAATTACTTATTTTTTTAAATATAACAAAGTCAACTAGTGCTAGAAATAGCAAGCTTAATCCATATGTAAATGGTACAAAAACTGCACCAATTATGATTATGAAACAGCCTAGAGCTTGATTAAAATTTTTTTTAATATATAAATCTTTACAACCACAAACTGGGCATAATAAAAAATTCGGATCAATTTGGATTAGATTGTCATTATTACAATTTCTACAATTTTTTAATGTTTCATCATTAAAACATATTTCACATACTTTGCAATAAACTTGATTCAAAGGGTGAAGCCATACTGAAATAAATAAAATTTGAAAATCAAATCCCCAAATAATATTGAAACAATTGAAACATATAAAAGACCAGTTGCGCTTTGTGTGGCTTGGAGTCTTATTGATTTAAAAGCTAAAAAGTTTATGATTAAAGGAAATATTATTCCAATTAAAAGCCCTATTAACATTAAAAATCCGTCAAAACTTACTAAAAATGACCATAAACTGTATTTTAGTCCATATTCGTCAATATGAAAATTCAATGATAAGTAAATTATGTCCCAAATTGATCTTATTGAAAGACATACAGAAAGGGTAAGTGTCGAATTAAAGAGAAATTTTATTGGGAGCTGAATAACATTCAAATACCAGTGACCAAGAATCATAGAAAAAAAAACAAGAGCAGTAATGAGAGATCCTATTGTTACTGAAAAGAGTGTGCTCACTAAATTAAGTTCTGATAAAAGCTCTGAAGTAATCAGCCCTAAAGAGCAAATACCTATTAGAGAGATTACATTTATATAAATATTTTCAATCTTTTTAGAATTCCATTTGAAAGCCGTAAAGCTAGATAAGAGTAAAAACCATATGAAAGCTAAACTGTTAGCATAAAGATAGTCAATTTTTAGTATCATTATAGGAAAAACGGCTAGGGCTCCTATTATTATTGATAATCCTAAATTGAATCTGTAAAAGCCTGGATCTATTGATCTCATGGGCACTATTGTTAGCAAAATGGGATAAAGCGTAGCGAAACCAAAAAAAATTATTATTGTTATATCTAGAAAATGATCAAACATTTTTGAATGATCGAGCAATTTTTTCAGCAATCTCCTTGAACGATAGTGAAATTTGGGATTCGGGCTCGTACTCTATTATAGGCTTCCCCGAATCGGTTGCTTCCATAATATCTTGTGAAATCGGCAGCTCTCCTAAAAGAGGGACTTTGAGCCTTTCACTTTCTATTTTTCCTCCCCCTTTTTTAAATAAATCAACCCTTATTCCAAACCTTCCATCATCTGATATTTTAACATCTTGACCTTCAATGGATAAATTACTGTCAGGATTTACTTTGCCTTGTAAAAACAAACCTGACATATTTTCAATTACGCCTATAATAGGAGTTTGAACCTTGTTAAACATATCGGCGCCTTTTTTTACATCAGCAAGAGCTAGATCTTGAGGAGTTGTAACAATAACAGCGCCAGTTAACTTTAATTTCTGTGTAAGAGTTAATTGAACATCTCCTGTACCAGGAGGTAAATCTAACACTAATACATCTAAGTCTCCCCAAACTACATCACCAAAGAACTGCTCGGTCATTCTTGATACCAGTGGTCCACGCCAAATTACAGGTGTTTTATTGCCGCTTATAAAACCAAAACTCATAATTTTTAATCCTAAATGATTTAGAGGAATTAATTTTTTTTGATTTGTCATTTCAGGCTGACCATTAATGCCTAATATTGTTGGTAGCGAAGGACCATATATATCAAGATCAAGCAGCCCTGTTTTGTAGCCAAGATTTCTAAACGATAAGGCTAAATTAGCTGATACCGTAGATTTGCCAACCCCACCTTTTCCGCTAGCAACAGCTATTATATTCTTAATTTGGCCAATTGTACTAGATATTGAAATATTCTGTCCTGCTTGATTATTGCTAACTCCAGAACTTGAGGAAAAATCAACGTCTATTGATTCAAATAAGTTCAAACTTGTTAATGCTGCTAAAACATCAGACTTTACTTTATTTTTTTTATCATTTTGACTTGTTGAAATCTTTAGAATTATCTTAACTGACTTTTTATCTAATATGATATCATCTATCATGCCAAAAGACACTATATCTCTACTAAAGCCAGGATAATTGATCTCACTCAATTTTTGTTTTATTTTATCTTTATCCATAATATTTATATAAAAAAACGGCCACCAGATTGCCTAGTAGCCGTCAAATAAGTTCCATATATTTACTTTTATTCTGAGTACTCTCTACCAAACCAATCATAATTTATTTTAATAAATTTATTCCATTCTTCTGGTACCTCAGTTTCCTCAAAAATTGCTTCAACTGGGCATTCAGGTTCACAAGCGCCACAATCTATGCATTCCTCTGGGTCAATATAAAGCTGCTTACCCTCTGGATCGAATCCTTCTGCTTTTGCTTCTTCTCCAGCTCCTGTTTTATCTTCTGGCCCATGGATACAATCAACTGGGCAAACTTCAACACATGCCGTATCGCAAGTGCTCACACACGGTTCTGCAATTATGTAAGTCATTTATGTCCTCATAGTTTTATTTTCAAAGCGTCTATAAAATTAACTTAATTTTTTGATAGCAAAAAGACATTTGCTCGTAAAAATTTAATTTCCTTAAATTATAATATAGATAATCCAATAATAAGTAAGTATTTAAAAAATGGCCAAAAATTATAATTACGATCACTACAAGTCTGTTGGAGAACCAGCGACCAAAGTTGGCTTCAAAAAGAAAAGACCAAAGTCTGTAGCTGTTGTTGATGAGGATAATTGCACGGGATGTCAGGTTTGTATACCTTTTTGTCCTGTTGATTGCATAGAACCCGTCCCTTCTGAAAAATATGGAATACCCATCCCTCCTGTACAGGTCAGGCATGATGAATGTATTGGTTGTCAATTATGCGCTAAAGCATGCACTGCGCTAACTTGGGATGCTATTAGAATGATAGAAACTGATGAATTTGAAGAGGTCTATGAGACTGAGATTAGCTAATTAGATTATTTAAATATTCTAGCGTCTCCTTTTTTATAATTTCTCCTTTTATAACTGCAACCTCTGCTCCTTCTTTTTCATATATTATATGTAGGGGAAAACCCCATTTTCTTATATCTTTTATCTCACTTTTAAACTTACTATATGTTGTTTTTAAAAATAATTCTTCGTCTTTTGTCTTTAAATTAGACATTTTGAAAGGCATCTGAAGATTATTCGATTTTATAAAATTAATTGAATCTTTATCACTAGAAAGCATCATATTTAAATTGAAATTTACTAAATCTTCACTGAATAAATTAAAAACCTCCTTTAATGTTTTAACATCATAATGACAATTTGGACACCACTCCGCATAAAAGGTATTAATAGTTAAAAGAAAATCTTTTTTTTTATTATTAAAAGTTATGGGTTTTGTGATTTTTTCTAAAAAGAGCAAATCTTTTTTGAAAAAAAACTCCATCTTAACATATTCATGTTTATGCATTTATTTGTAATATACAATTAAATTTATTAATAACAGATTCATTAAAATTAACAAATTTAGCTTTATTATTTTTATTTTATTTTTATCAAAGACGCCAAACTCTACCCATGATCTCAATTGCAACATGGCTAAAAAACCAAAAACAGCCAAAGTAAATTTTGCATAAAAATAGATATTCCTCATTTCACTCGGATCTTCAATAATCATTAAAAATCCTGTAAGTGGAACAATGAACGAGGATGGCATAGCCATTTTATTTAAACATTGCTTTACTTTCAATTCTAAGTTCGAACTTTTCTTTTTAAATGAGTAATATATAAATAATAAACATATAATCCAGCTTGCCATAAAAATGATATGAATTGTATTTAAAATATTATAAAAACTACTCTGTGCCATCTTTATAATTATGAAATATCTTAAATACTTTTTTATCCAAATTTGGCAGTGGCAATGAGTTAAGAGTTTTAGCTTTTATCCACTTAAAATTCTTTGATTCTATTAGTGTTTTTCTAGCAGTTAATGTATAAACCTTCACGCAAATATTGCGATGACTAAGCAAGTGATTAAATGAACCTATTAATCTCATTGACTTTATTTTAATACCAAACTCTTCATGAATCTTTCTTTTTATAATATTTTCTTTTGTATTCGATTTTATTGAAAAAGAAGGAAATTGCCACATCTCACGATATATTCCATTTTTCTTCTTTGCAATGAGTATTAATTCATCAACTACTAAAATGCCAGAAAACATTAAAATTTTCTTTACAGCCGTTTTTTTATTTTTCATTGGAAAACCTTCAGGTTCACCCGCTTCCCTGGCCTTACAAATATCCTGAAAAATACAATTTTGGCAAAGAGGGTCTTTATTTTTACAGATCATTGAACCTAAATCCATTAGAGCTTGATTTATATCTCCAGGTTTTTCCGTATTTAAATATTCAATCATATTTTTCTTTATTTTTCTAAGGTTAGACTTTGACCTTTTTTTTAGACCAAGAATCCTTGACATTACTCTGAGAATGTTTGTGTCAATTGCAGGAATTTTTTTTTTAAATGCTATTGACAAGACGGCGCCAGCTGTATATTCGCCAACACCTGGTAGTTCTTTAAATAGATCAAAATCTTCAGGAATTTTGCTATTGTAGTCTTCAAAAACTTTAATTGATGCTTTGTGAAAATTTCTACATCTACTATAATAACCTAATCCCTCCCAAATTTTAAGTAAATCATCAATATTTGATTTCGCAACAGATTCCAATGTTGGGTATTTTTTAATCCATTTATTATAATATGGGATAACAGTCTTCACCTGGGTTTGCTGCAGCATTATTTCTGATAACCAAATTTTATACGGATCATTTGTTGAGCGCCAAGGCATATTCCTTTTCTTTGTATTTAAATTATACCATCTTAATAATTCTTGTTTTTTAATTGTATTATACAATTATTTTAATTTTAATTTATTTATTTCCCAATGAAGAGCATCAAGCATATCTATAAATTGATCACTACCAACAATAACTTTATTTTTGAGAAGCTTATTGCCAATTTTTTCTATAATGTTTTCTAATTCTAATTTAACATTTCTACCATGCGATGTTAACACTAACAATTTTGATCTTCCATCTTTGGGGTTAACATCACGTTTTAATATATTTTGTTTAATTAAGACATTAACATTTCTTGTTAGTGTGCTGTTGTCTATACCTAAATAGCTTGAAATAGATGTCATTTCTATACCATTAATAGGAATTGAAGAAATTAAGTTTATTTGAGAAAGAGTGAATTTTTTTTTTCTAAAAGATGTGCGAAATAGAGATTGTAAATCTATTAAAAGTTGATTTAATAATTCACCTGAATTCATATTTGTAATATACAAATAAATTTAGTTAATTAGTTAACTAATGCACCATTTTGAATTTCTTTATCAGTTTCTAATAGAATTACATTGCCATTTTTATCGTTATGACCTAGTACCAAAACCTCTGACTTGAAATCCCCTATTTTTTTTGTTCCGAGATTCACTGCTGAAACAATCTGTAGACCAATTAAATCTTCTGCGTTATAATTTACTGTTATTTGGGCACTTGACCATTTTTTTCCGTATGGCCCAAAGTCTATCTTTAACTTATAAGAAGGATTTATTGCCTCGTTAAAAGGCAAGACTTCTTCAATAGTGCCTACTCTTAATTCTATTTCAGAAAATTCATCTATTGTAATCAATTTGGCAAACTCCACAATATTCTTAGTTGGTCAGAGTAGATTTTTTTTAAGCTAAAGTATTCATCTTTTCTCATTTGATGGCCAATTAAAGCACTATGATCAAACTCATAATTGCCCATAACATACCATTGGCCTGGTATTACCAAGTCTCCTTGTCTGAACTCAGTAATAGGATCTGGTCCGCTACTACCAGTTGTTGGCCCAAGCATTGAAACTGTATTTACAACTCCGTCATTTAAATACCATGTTGAATCAGTAGATGTTCCATCACTATAATAAGCTTTCTTTCTTCCCATTAATCTAGCCTGAACTTTTAAGATATTTGACATCCCCTTCATTGGCTTGTGATAGCCACTATCTTCATCTATTTTAGTTTTATAATTAGTTATTGAAAAGTAGTAGACATCCGGATTTGCAACACATAAAGAGTTAATTTCTTTAGCGCCTTCAATGCTTGAATCCCATGCTACTGTATTTTTTGAATCCCATATAGAGTGCTGTTTCATTCTTTTAAAATAATTAATCCAACTTTCTTCTTTAAATCTTTTAAACCCCCACTGCTCTAAATCAAAATCGTAAAAAGAATTACCTGCTACCCCAGCCAATGCAATAAAATTTTGCAAAAAAGGAATGCCAGCATTAATAAAATCTGATATGGTTGTACCATCATGCGGAGTTGATAAAGTTGTAATTGACTTAATCCAGCCCTTGTTTGGTTTACCTAGCAATTTACTTTTTTCTAGGGCTCCCAAAGAATCTTGGATCACATTATTTAACAAATAATCCAACATTCTAATAGTCTGTCCACCCATACTATGACCAATGAAATGAAGTGGATTTTTTTCACTCCACTGTGGATATAGACCTTTATAATCTTTCTCTAAAGGCTTTTGAATTAAGCCATATTTTTCTGAATGATATTTACCATAATCAATTCGACCACCTTTTATTTGATAATAAAGCTCAATAGCGCGATCCCAACTTGAAGAAACAGGTCCAACGCTAGCAACAAATATTGTATATCCTTCTTTTTCCAATTCTCCAACTAAGTCAAACCAGCCTCCCCAATACTTGTATGGGCCCATTTCCTTTTCTCCCCATCCCATAAAGCCGTGAACTAAAACAATTGGGTTCTTATTTTGCGATGAAATAAAATTTATAAGTATCAATAAAAATATCAAAAAAAATCTAATCATTTGTAAAACCAGCCAAATAATATCATCATTTCATCGGTTGACTTAAAACCAAATCTAACAGTTTTATTTGTATTATTATTATATGTAGTAGTTAATTTTATGAATTGGCCTTTATTTAGTTCAATTGGAGGATCATAATTAATAATTGGTGGGTGGTCCCAGTCATCGGTCCAATAAATTGTTTCACCATTTCTATCGCCGCCAACTATTTGAACAATAAATTCAGTCATTTTTTGGTGAGCATGGCTATTAACTTGACCCAAAAAGATTTTTTCATTAACTGGGAAGGTTTTTTCAAGAGTTGTTACTTTATTTGGTGGTAATATTATTGCTGTATTTGACAAATTCAGTAAATGTGCAACATGTTTGACCTCGCTTTTTTCAACAGTATGAAAATTTGTATATACTTCTCCAATCATTGTTGAATCAGTATAATTTACATAATGAGAGTTTTGATCGATACCTGTCCCTTTAGGCAAATGAAAGGCTACTCCTTCAGGTAATTTAAAGTCCAAGCTCGGCCATTGAGTGCCATTGAAAAATATGTGGTATTGCATGGAAGTCAATGTGCTAATATTTAAAATTCCGTTTTCATCTCTCAAATCTCTAATTTCACCATATTCGGGCAAGATATTTGAAGGCGTATTTTCATCAAACGTATATAAAAGGAAATGGTGACTTCCCGATCTCATTTCAATTTCGATTCTATTTACATATTTATCCTCATCTAACTTTAAATCAGTATAGACAAAAAATTCTTTCTCATAATCTGGCTGAACATCAAAAGGCTCTAAGTGTAATTGGAATCCGTTTGATGGTTTATCTAAAGGTGTAAAATTAGGTAATTGATATTTATTTGTATTCTGCAATAAGATTTCATCTGCTACACTACTTAAATTTGGCGCACCTTCTTCTATCCAAGTTCTTACGAATTGTAATTGCCCATCGGTTAAAAAATTATCTCCTGGAGGCATTAATTGACCATAGTCAGGGTGATCCGATAGAAAATGTTCACGCTCGTAAGCATTGATTTTTTCCCAAAGATAACTTTTCGACAAACCTTTCATTCCTCCAGCTGAGCTCACAATTACAAGTCCATCTCTTTGAGCAGCTAAATTTTTCGGCTTAATATCTACGAGATTATTATAAATATTGTTAGAGCTAAAATCTAATCCTGATTGCCTTGCTATAGTTGAACCACTAAAGTGACAATTGGCACAATTAGGAGCGAAAATTTCTTCATTAATTAAACTCCATGTTGATTTCTCAGAGATTTTTTTCTCTTCGCAAGCAAATAGAAAAATGGAAAATAGAAGTATTAACTTTAATAAATGAATATTTTTCAATGATTTCATGTTATTAAAGTTAGATAAAAAATAAAAAAGGAGCAGGCAAAACCTACTCCTTTGAGCATAAATTGAACTTTTTAAAAACTAATATTTCAAAGTAGAAACAATGTGATTAATTATTTTATAAGGATCAGCATTAGAGGCCGGTCTTCTATCTTCTAAGTAACCATTCCAGTTGTTTTCAACAGTATAAATAGGAATCCTAATGCTTGCCCCCCTGTCACTAACACCATAAGAAAATTTTTCAATACTTTGTGTCTCATGAAGGCCGGTCAATCTCATATTATTATCTGAACCATAAAGTGCTATTCCCTCTTTGTGTACTTGACCTAGCTTATCACAAAGGGAGTTATATAGATCTTCTGAACCAGCCGTTCTCATTTCTTCATTAGAAAAATTAGTGTGCATTCCTGAACCATTCCAATCACCTGTTTTTGGCTTAGGATGAATATTTACACCCACGCCAAAATCTTCTGCAATTTTATAAAGTAAATATCTAGAGACCCAAAGATCGTCTGCCGCTTTTATTCCCTTGCCAAAGCATTGGTACTCCCACTGTCCTAGAGCAACCTCAGCATTAGTTCCTGTCAATTCGATACCAGCTTCTAAGCAAGCTTCAAGGTGTGCCTCAGAAATATCTCTACCTTCTACATTTCCCGCTCCAACACCGCAGTAGTAATCACCTTGAGGTCGAGGAGTCCCATCTTCCCAACCTAACGGCTCTCCATTGTCACCAGTAAAAAAGTATTCTTGTTCGAAGCCAAACCACCACTCATCAGATACAATGCTAGCTGTAGCTGCTCTAGTATTTGACGGATGAACTTCATGATCGCCGTTTTGGACTTCACACATTACTAGTGAATCAGAAAACAAAGGACCCTTATATGTTTGGACTGGAATTAAAATACAATCTGAACTTCCACCTTCGGCTTGTTGTGTTGAAGAACCATCAAATGACCAGTTTGGAGCTGAGTCATCATTAGTTACTTTAATTTTACTTCTAAGAGAAGGCTCTGGCTGATAACCGTCAAGCCAAATATATTCTAGTATTTTATTATCAGACATAGGTTAATTCCTTTATTTCAAAAATTTAAAATTTTAAGTGATCTTAATATATTACTTAAATGAATATTATAAAATAAAAAAAAGAGTTAATTAATAACGGAATTACACTATTTTCTCTTTAAAACTGACAAATCTATATTAGTTGATTGTTTATATGTTGATAAGACTACATTTGTTCTAGTATGAGAAACGCCGGGCCAATTTTGTATCTCATACAATAATTCTTCCAATGATTTTGAGTTCTTTACACAAACTTTTAAAAGATGTGAACCGCCTCCAGTTATAGAATGACACTCCATAACAGATTCACAGCTATTTACCTTTTCAATAAAATCTGAATAATTATCTGAATGTTCACTAACAATGAAAACATATGCTGTAAGGTCTAAACCGGCGATTTTATTATCTAAAATTGCTGAAAAGTTTTTTATTAAACCTGATTCAGTTAATTTCTTAATTCTTTCCCCTGCGGCAGGAACTGAAAGATTAACCTCCTTTGCTATGTCGCTTGCTGTTGAACGAGCATTATCTTGAAGAATTTCTATTATTTGAATATCAATTTTATCTATCATTATACTTTTACATTCTAGAATACTACTGACACACCTAAACCATATACTATTTCATAGCCATATGAATACAAACTTAAATTAAAATTTCCATAATTAGTATTATATATAACACCAAACCCTATATTAGATGCAATTTTTAATATAGCATTATCAAAATAATTATGTTTCAATTTGTTGGAAGAAACACCAAAATTAAGATAAATATCTTCATAATATTCTATTTGAGCTGATAATTGGACTAAGGATAACCTACTTCTGGGGAAAAATTGATAGTCCATTTCAAGGCTAATAGGGTATTTTTTAAATTTTCTTAAAATGGATATCATATAGCTACTATCTATTTCTTGTTGATTTGAATTATAATAATTTATAGTAATAGGGTAATTCAGCACGGCAAATCCAAGCTTATGTAATTCATTTTCATAGCAAATAGATGGAGAGAAAAGAATTGATTTGTATCTTAAGTTGTTAATATTGCTAGAAAATAAACTTGTATTTAAACCGTATGAATAATTTGTTCTTTTTATTTTTTTAGCCAAGCCAACCGTCAAGTTCAAATCATTTGCAGAAAACTTTCCTTGAAATTCATTATTGATTGATCTCTTCTCAAAATCCCCATAGTTAACACTTTCAAAAATTATAGATAAAAAAGTTTCTTTAAATTTTGACATAGTCATAAATGAGTTTGCATTAATGTCAGCAGGATAATTAATTCTAGAAAAAAATGCACTTCTTTTTGAGCTTGTTAATATAGATGAAAATTGATAATTATTTGTAATGTCGTGAAGGTGCCCCCCCCCCTGAGAAGCTCAATAAATAACTATTTGACCATGGTTGCGTTAACTGAGAAAATAATTTGCTATTAATAAATATTAAAAAAATAAGAGCAATTGAATAAATATTTTTCATAACAAAGAGATTGGGTTTTTATCTATAAATATATCTGTGTTTTTGATTTTTTTTTGATCAATTATTGATGAATATAATAAATCAGAAATATTATCCAATTTTAAACCATTAGGGTCTGTCTTTTTTAATGATTTGATGATCAAATGCGCCCTATGATAGCCATTTAATTTTTCTCTATAACATAACGAAGGGCCCAAAAAAAATACATCATTTATTCCTTTTGTTTTACCATTAAGAAAATTCATCATTCTCAACAGTTTATCCTTGTTTTTTGCTCTTAGCTCAATTTTAGCCAACCACGAATAAGGAGGGTAATACAATAACTCTCTTTCCTTAAGTGCTTCATTGACATAGTCTTTAAACAAAAGCCTTGAGGCTAATTTTATTATTTTATCATTAGAGTTATAAGATTGAATAACTACTTCACCTGGAAGCTCTCCCCTTCCGGACCTACCTGAGGCTTGGTAAATTAACTGAAATATTTTTTCTCCTGCGCGAAAATCAGGTAAAAATAAACCAATATCAGCATTAATTATTCCCACTAATGTGACATTTGGAAAATCTAAACCTTTGGCTATCATTTGTGTTCCAACCAAAATATCAATTTCTTTGTTAAGAAAACTTCTCATTATCTTATGTATATTTTTTTCGGAAGTTGCCGTATCTACATCCAATCTTGATATTTTTGCATTTGCAAATTGATCAGATAATATTTCCTCCACTTTCTGTGTACCGGCGCCTGAGAGCTTTATCCTTTGACTTTTACATTTTATACATATAATCGCTGCTCCTTTTTTGTTGTAATTACATAAATGGCATCGCATCATATTACCAATTTTATGATAAGACAATGAAGTGCAACAGCTAGGGCAGGATTCGATGTATCCACAGTCTAGACATTTAGATATTGGCGAAAACCCTCTTCTGTTATGAAGTAAAATGATTTGCTCACCTTTTGACAATCTTTGATCGATTTTTTCATTCAACAAATCTGATATTGGATTTCCATGATTTTCCTCAGATTCTTTTAACATATCTACCAGGTGAACTTTTGGGAGTATCGATTTGCCAAACCTATTTTTTAACTGAATATATTTTGATTTACCATTCAATTGGTTATAAATGCTCTCTAAGCTAGGGGTTGCACTACCTAAAATAACAGTAGCATTAGAAATTCTGCCTCTCATAAGTGATACATCTCTTGCGTGATATTTTGGCACAGAATGGTCTTGTTTATAGGAGCTTTCGTGCTCCTCATCAACAATGATTAGGCCAATATTTTTTAAAGGGGTGAAAATAGCTGATCTTGCTCCAATTACTATCTTAAAATTTCCTGAACAAATATTTTTCCAATAATACGATCTTTGAGCTGGTGATAGCTTTGAATGCCAAACAGCTATTTGAGCACCAAAGACATTGCTAAATTTGTTTGCTATTTGAGGTGCAAGTGTAATTTCAGGCAATATTAAAACTGCTGTTTTGTTTCTTTTTATTGTCTCTTTTACAGCTTTAATGTATATCTCTGTTTTCCCACTGCCCGTTACACCGTGAAGCAAAATTGAGTGAAATTCATTGGTTTCTATATATTTTAATATTTTATCGTTTGCTACTTTTTGTTCCTTGTTAAATTCTATTTTACTCTCTTTTTCATTTGCAAAAAGTTCTAGTTTGGGTGGTATTTGTTTTTTTGAATATAATTTTATGAGACCATTTTCTGATAATTTCTTACAAATCGGCAATGGATTTGAGGCAAGGCTTTTTAAATCATTAAGGGCAATCTCTTCTCTAGATTCAAAAATATATTTAAAGATTTTTTTCTGCGCTTTTCCATTGAGATTAATATCTTTATCACCTGACAAGTATTGAACAAAATATTTTTTGGGCGGCTGATAATTTAAGTTAAGATTTTGTGGCAAAACCATTTTTGCACATTGGCCAAGTGGTGTTTTATAGTATTTTGAAAGCCATTTTATTAATGTCCAGAGATTTTCATCAACAATAGGATCTAGATCAATAATTTCAGTTAATTCTTTGATATTGCCACTAAAAGTTGGTTTCGTGTCAATAGCAACAATAATTCCCTGTCCAATTCTATTTCCAAGTGGGGCTTTTATTCTTTGGCCCACCTTGACAGAGCTAATAAATTTTTTTGGAATTACATAAGAGAAAACTTGATAGCTTGATATTGGAAATGATACGTCTACATACATCTATTAACCATTTGTATTTTAACATTTAGGTACAATGTAAATAAAAATACCGTTTAGAGAATTTATTTTTTCACAACATTTACTTTAATATTCTGTTTCAATGAGGTGGTAACCTTAATCGGAATATCATATACGCCAAGAGATTTAATAGGATTATCCAGCAAAATATCTTGTTTCTCTATTTCAATATTTTGATCATTTAATGCTTTTTGCAAATCCATAGTTGTAACTGAACCAAATAGCTTATCATTTTCACCAACTTCAACCTCCATTAAAATTTCAACATTTTTCAATGAATCAAAAATGGCTTGGCTTGCTTGTTCCTCTTTGGCTATTTTTAATTCAATATTTTTTCTTTTCTCTTCTACAAAAGCAATATTACGCTTTGAAGATCTAACAGCCAAACCTTTAGGGAAAAGATAATTTCTCGCATATCCAGGCTTTACCGTGACAACATCTCCGACATTTCCAAGATTATCAATTTTATCTAATAAAATTATTTCCATGACTACCCCTCAGTGCTAACTGTTGAGTATGGAAGCAATGCAATATTTCTAGCTTGTTTTATTGCCCTAACTAGCTTTCTGTGCATCTTGGAACTAGTGCCTGTTACACGCCTTGGCATTATTTTGCCTTGGTCAGTAATAAATCTTTTTAACAATTTGACATCTTTGTAATTGATGTCAGTTATTCCATTTTCTTTAAAATAACAAAATTTTCTCCTTGATTGAAAAGCCATAATTATTCCTCGTTATTTTTTTGCTCATCGATAGATGTGTTATCTTGAGCGTTTTTTTTAATTTTTTGATCATCTTCTTTTTCTGTTTTTAAAGAAGATTCAGCCTTGTCTATCTCTGGTTTGGCACTTAGAGCCACGGTTTGGTTTCTTATTACAGACTTGTTTAAGACCATAAATCTCTCAAATTCAGATAAATTATTTACAGATTCTGTTTCGAATTGAAATATTATATATGCTCCATATTTATGACCATCTATAACGTAAGCGAGTCTTTTTTTACCCCACGGCTTATGATTCAGTGACTTAAAGCCTAGTTCAATGGCTTTTTTTGAAACAGAATCGATTTCTTTGTCTAGTCTTTCATTTTCATAGTTGGGGTTAACTATGTATAGACTTTCATAATACCTCATTAAAATTCTCCTAAATAATTTTTTACGCGATTAACGGTGCAATAACAAGTGACACAACTGACATTAATTTGATCAAAATATTCAATGATGGCCCTGATGTGTCTTTAAATGGATCTCCAACTGTATCGCCAACAACTGCAGCTTTGTGGACGTCTGAGCCTTTACCGTAAGATTTACCATCAACAACCACTCCCTCCTCAATCATTTTCTTAGCATTGTCCCAAGCGCCTCCTGCATTAGATTGAAAAATTGCCATCAAAACACCGCAAACTGTTACACCAGCTAGAAGTCCTCCGAGAATTTGCGGTCCAAGATCACTGCCAAACAAACCAGGGCCAAAACCAAAAATTACAGGGGTAATAACCGCTAAGAGCCCAGGCATAACCATCTCTCTAATTGCAGCTTGTGTAGAGATCTCAACACATCTTCCATGGTCAGCTTTAGACATTCCTAATTCATATGCTTCTCTATCTTTTTTAGATAACTTAGATTCATTTTTTTCTTTATTTAATATTTTTAAAGCAGTTTTAAGCTCTGGTATGTCTCTAAATTGCCTTCTTACTTCTTCAATCATCGACATCGCAGCTCTTCCTACTGCGCTCATAGCCATTGATGAAAAAAGGAATGGTAGCATACCTCCAATAAATAAACCAGCCATAACAGCAGGTTCAGCAATATTAATTCCAACGTCAATTATACCACTTTGCACCATGTAGGCAGCAAATAAGGCTAAGGTGGTAAGCGCTGCGGAGCCAATCGCAAATCCTTTTCCAATTGCTGCTGTTGTATTTCCGACAGCATCAAGCTTATCTGTTCTTTCTCTCACATCTGCGGGCAATTCAGCCATCTCTGCAATGCCTCCAGCATTATCAGAAATTGGACCATAAGCATCTACGGCTAGTTGAATCCCTGTATTAGCCAGCATTCCTAGGGCTGCCATTGCAACACCATAAAGACCTGCTAAATAATGTGCACTTATAATTGCAACAGCTAATATCAAAATAGGTATTGCTGTAGATTGCATTCCAACTCCTAAGCCTGCAATGATGTTGGTTGCAGCACCAGTAACAGATTGATCTGTTATAGATTTGACAGGAGACGTACCTGTTCCGGTATAGTGCTCTGTAACAATGCCAATTCCTAAACCTGCAGCCAAACCAATTATTGTAGCATAGAATACTCCCATGCTTGAGTAAGTGATAGAACCTTGTTGAAAACTGCCTGGTAAAAATTGTTGAATTAGAAGATAAATGATAGCGACCATAATAAACGCACTTCCAAACTCTCCTCTGTTTAAAGCCTTTTGAGGATCTCCCCCTTCTTTAACAGAAACCATAAAAGTTCCAATGATTGAAACAAAAATTCCAGATGCTGCTATAAGCATGGGAAGCAAAACAAAGTTAAAATCAAAATTACCAGCAACCAAAATACTCGCTCCAAGAACCATTGAGCCGACAATTGAGCCAACGTATGATTCAAATAGATCAGCGCCCATACCTGCTACATCACCCACATTATCGCCTACATTATCAGCAATAGTTGCAGGATTCAAAGGATGATCTTCAGGTATACCAGCCTCAACCTTGCCGACTAGGTCTGCTCCAACATCCGCTGCTTTTGTATAAATTCCTCCTCCAACACGTGCGAATAATGCAATTGAAGATGCACCGAGGGAAAAGCCTGATATTACATTCAAAACAGTTTTTATTGAGCTTGAATCACTGCCAAATTGATTGATATAAAAAATTAGCAAAACTGATAATCCAAGAACGCCAAGCCCGACAACACTCATACCCATTACTGATCCACCGGTAAAAGCCACGTTCAATGCAGGAGCCAACCCCTCTCTAGCTGCATGAGTAGTTCTGTTATTCGCTTTGGTTGCTACTTTCATACCAAGAAATCCAGCCAAACCGGATGCTAGAGCTCCAACAATAAATGATAAGGATATTAAAATACTAGAATCAGACCTCCCCGAATTAGCAAAACCCAATAAAAAAGCAACCGCAATAACAAAAACTGATAGAATGCGATACTCTGCTCTTAGAAAAGCCATTGCTCCATCAGCAATACTTGAACCAATCGATATCATTCTTTCGGTCCCTTGATCTTGACTATTGATCCAACTAGACTTCCAAAAAGCATATGCCATGGCTATTATACCTGAAAAAACTGCGATATATAAAAAGTTGTTCACTTCTTTCTCCTAAATAATTTTATGCGTTATATTTATTCATGGCTTTATTCAGGCCATCTTCAAAAATAAGCTCAGCAGCATCAGCTGCTCTTACAATCATTTCATCAGCTAAATTTTGGTCTGATTTTTTAAAACCCTTAAGAACATATTGCTCAGAAGGCCTCAGCTTGCTGCCAACTGCTATACCAAATCTTATTCTTGGAAAATTATTATCTCTATTTTGGTATATTATTGATTCCATGCCTCTATGACAACCATCTCCTCCTTTTGGGCGGATTCTTAGTTTGCCCAATGGAAGATCTATATCATCAACAATTACATGAACGTTAGATAGTAAGAGTCCTTGATTAATGCAAAATTCTTTAACAGCTTTACCAGACTTATTCATGCCGGTTAATGGTTTCATCAATATCGCTCTTGAATCGTTTTTTTCTCCATATACATAGCTTCCTTTGCCAGGATTTAGACTGACTTTCCATCTTTTGCACAACTCGTCAATTACCCAAAATCCGGCGTTGTGCTTTGTTTTAGCATAGATCGTTCCTGGGTTCCCTAGCCCTACAAAAGATATCATTTTTAAGATTCTTTTTTATCTTCACCAGAATTGGCTTCTTTATTATCAACATCTGGTGAGCTTTCTTCTTGAACACTAGAAATATCCTCTGTGTCAGCAGTTTCATCGATAGTGGGCTCTGATTCAGCTTTCGGCTCATTACATACAACAATCGTTGTATCTGGTAATGTTTCAAGCGTTATATCTTCATCCAATGTTAAATCACCAGCAGAAATTGAACCATTTAAATCTAGATCAGATATATCAACAACTATATTTTCTGGAACATCAGTTGGAAAGCATTGAATGTCAATATTGCTCAGAGTTTGAGTTAGTATTCCCCCTTGGACAACTCCAACAGAATTTCCTTCCAAGACCAATGGAATAGAAATTTTCATTTTTTCATCTCTTCTCACTCTCAATAAATCAATGTGCATAATTTGCTCAGTAACAGGGTGATATTGAGCCTCTTTTATCATTGCATAGATGGTCTCATTGTTAATATCCAATTCAAAAACGCGATTTCCTGACTGAATAGCCTTGTGAAGTGATTTTTTATCAATTGAAAAGTTTTTATTTTCTTCTCCGGTGTAGTAATAATTAACTAAGACACCGCCATTTCGTCTAATGCTCCTAGCAGATCTAGTACCAAGATTTGTTCTTTCTTCAAGATCAAGTTTATAGTAAGATGACACTTTTTTACCTCATATTAAAATTCAAATAATTCACTAACAGATTTTCCTTTATAGACTCTTTCAATTGCTTCTGCGAATACATTTGCCACAGTTACAACCTCTATTTTAGCAATCTTCTTTTTATCAGGAATATCAACTGTATCTGTAACAATTAACTTGTTGATAACAGAATTTTCAATTTTTTCACATGCATTTCCCGATAGCAAAGCATGTGTAGCTACTGCAGTAACACTTCGAGCTCCATTTTTAATAGCCGCTTCAGCTGCATTTACAGTCGTTCCCGCAGTATCAATCATATCATCGATTATTAAAACATCTTTTTTGTCTAAATCACCAATTAAATGCATCACCTCGGCTTTATTTGGTGCATATCTTCTTTTATCAATTAAAGCAAAGTGCATTCCAAGTTTTTTTGCATAAGATTGACTGATTCTTGCAGAACCAACATCCGGAGATAAAACTACAGAGTTATCTGGATCTAGGTTTAATGATTTAATAGCATCTAAGAGAACTAATCTACTGTAAATATGATCAAATGGAATCGTAGCAAAGCCTTGAATCTGAGTAGAGTGTAAATCCATTGTTATAATTCTAGCAGCCCCGGTAGTAGTAAGTAGATCGACCATAACCTTAGACGAGACTGGTACTCTTGGCCTATCTTTTCTGTCTTGTCTGCCATATCCAAAATATGGCACTACTGCTGTAACATTTCTGGCAGAGGCTCTTACCGCGGCATCTATAATTAAAACTAATTCCATTATATTTTCTGCTGGACTGTTTGTTGGCTGTATTATGAAAACATCGGTGCCTCTTACATTTTCTTCAAATTGTAGCCAAAGCTCACCATCAGAAAAAGTTTTTATGGATAGTGCGCCTAAATCCTTTCCAAGAGAACTTGCAATTCCGGAAGCAAGTGTAGGATTGCTTCTACCGCTAAAAATTTTTAGTTTTTTACTCATTTATAATTTTAATATTTTGCTGGGGCGTAGGGACTCGAACCCCAACTGCCGGGACCAAAACCCGGTGTCCTACCATTAGACGACGCCCCAAGTTTGAAAATTAGATTGGATTAGTAAGGTAGGTTTGATATTTGTTTCGGAAAAATAACTCGGCTTCTTTCGCGGAAGTTTCATCGTTAAAGACCCCAAACACAGTCGAACCAGTGCCCGACAGACTGGAAAAAATTGCTCCAAATTCAGTTAAGCTAGTCTTAATCTTTCCAATCTCTGGATATGTCGGAATAACAATCCGTTCAAAATCATTCTCAAAAAACTTTACGTTATTAATACTATTTTTTGTATTTAAAACGCTTTCAAAGCTATTATCATTATCTATTTTTTTCAATTGATTTTTTAATTTATCAAAAGCCCATTTAGTACTAATGTTAAAATTAGGTAATACCATTAAAAATTTGCCCTCATATGGTCTTGAAATATTTTCTAACACATCACCTTTGCCTGACCCTTTTTGGGTTTTACCATTAATAAAAAATGGAGCATCAGCGCTGAATTCTGATGACAGTTTTTCTAACTCGTTATTACTAATATTTAAATTATAAATTTTTTTAATAGCTTTTAATAGCGTTGCTCCATTTGACGAACCTGCTCCTAAACCAGTTCCTGGAGGTATTTGCTTCGCTATGTGAACCGACATCCCTTTAATGACACTTGGAAACAAATCTTTTATTTTTCTATATGCCTTATAGCAAGTATTATTTTTATCTAGTGGAACGCTATCTAGGTTTGAGCTCAATTCAAAACCTGTATTTTTATTATGAATTTTTAAAATATCTCCACAATCTAACTCCTGAAAAATTGTTGAAATGTTATGATAACCATCGCTTCTAATTCCAATAACTTTAAGTCCAATATTTACTTTAACATTAGATCTAAATATCATAATCTATTGTCTTCAATTGTCACAATAGATTGAGCAGCTAAGCCCTCCCCTCTTCCAATGTAACCTAGAAAGTCAGTTGTGGTTGCTTTAATAGATACTTGATTTAATTTCAAGTCTAACATATTTGAAATATTTGTCCTCATTTGATTAATATAGGCTTTAAGTTTTGGGCTTTGTAGTATTACAACAGAGTCAATATGCAGTATTTTATGATTTTTATTTAAAATCTCTTTTTTAACAATTTTTAAAAAATCACCGCTGTGAAAATTTTTGTATTTTATATTATCGCTGGGAAAAAGTAATCCTATGTCACCGCTTGCAGTTGCGCCTAAAATTGCATCTATGATTGCATGAATTAAAACATCTCCATCTGAGTGACCAATTGATCCAACATTGCTTTCTATCTTAACACCGCCAATAACTAAACTTTCGCTCTCTCCTAATTGATGAGCGTCATAACCAATTCCACTTTTAATCATTATAAATTTCCTTGAATATAGCTTTAGCCAAAAGCCAATCATCTTTTGTGGTAATCTTGATATTTAACGGAGAGCCTTGAACAATAGAAACATCATAACCAGCTTGCTCAACAAGAGATGATTCATCTGTATAGAAAATTTTTTCATATTTTAAGTCAAAAAGAACATTTTCAATTATAGATCTTTTGAAGACTTGGGGTGTCTGAGCTTTCCAAATTTTATCTCTATCAATAGTTTTTTTTATTTTTAAGTCTTTTGTTTCTTTTAATGTATCTGTTGATGGAACAGCAACAATAACAGCATCAGATGAAATGCATTTTTTTATTGCTTTCTGAATTAAAGACTTAGAAATAAATGGCCTAACACAATCATGTATACATATAATTTGATTTTTTTCATTTGAACATTTGATTGCATTTTTCACCGAATCTTGTCTCAATAAACCACCTTCTACAATACTAACTTTTTTTTTAAAATTTGCAACTTTGAGGTAATCATTTACTTGATTTTTATCATCTTTTGAAACAGCTATAATTATCTCATTTATTTCATCGCAAAAAATAAATGGAGAAATAGCGTACATTAAAACTGATTTGTTTTTATAATGCAAGAATTGCTTTTTCTTCCCGAAGCGCTTTCCTTTTCCAGCTGCAGGAATTATAACACTTACGCTCAATATCTTATTCCTTAATTACATAATAAGCATAGCGTCGCCATAGCTCAAAAATCTATAATTATTTTTTTTGGCTTCTTTATAAGCCTTCATGATAAGATCACGATCTGCAAAAGCTGATACCATCATAAGCAGAGTACTTTTCGGCTGATGAAAATTAGTAATCATAGCATCGACCATTTTAAAATCATAGGGAGGATAAATAAATTTATCTGTCCATCCTCGTTTGGGCGAGACTTGAAATCCTGAAACTGCAACTGTCTCTAGGGATCTAACTGATGATGTGCCAACTGCAAAAACGCGTCTTCTTTTTTTCTTAGTTTCATTTATAGACAATGCTGTTTTAGGCGAGACTTCAAAATATTCAGAATCCATTTGATGGCGATTCAAATCTTCAACCTGAACAGGACGAAACGTACCCAAACCAATATGAAGAGTTGTGTGTTCCATTTTAGCGCCTTTTTTTACAATACTATCAATTAAACCTTGTGTAAAATGTAAACCAGCAGTAGGAGCTGCAACAGCACCTCTGTGTTCAGCAAACACAGTTTGATATCTTTCTTTATCGCTGGGCTCTGATTTTCTTTTTATATAAGGAGGTAAAGGCGATATGCCAACTTTGTCAATTATATCATATATATCATCGCCATCATACTCAAATCTAACTACTCTTCCTCCAGAAATTGTATTATCTATAACATCGCAAAAGACATTATCAGTAAACATTAGCTTGTTACCAATCCTTACTTTCCTTGCCGGTCTTACCATTACCTCCCATAGATCATTTTCTAGCTCTCTTAACAAAAATACCTCGACCTTGGCATCAGTCCTATCTTTGCTAGCATAAAGTCTGGCTGGAAATACTTTGGTATTATTTGTTATAACAAGATCATTTTTTCTTAAATAATCCGGTAAATCAGAGAATAACTTATGTTCAATCTCTCCTGAATCTTTATGGATAACCATTAATTTAGATTTATCTCTTTTCTCGGTTGGATATTGTGCAATGTATTTTTCCGGCAATGAATAGTCAAAATCTGCCAATTTCCATTTCTTTTTCTTTTCAATCATTTAAATAGCCTTTGTTGTTTGTCAGTTATTTTTTTCCCGAGCAAATCAAATGCTCTTTCGTTAGCAATTCTTCCTCTAGATGTTCGCTGGATGAAACCTTGTTTTATTAAATATGGTTCATAGACATCTTCGATTGTAGTAGGGTCTTCACTTACTGCAACTGAGAGTGAATTCACTCCTACTGGCCCTCCATCAAAACGTTCAATTAAAGTATTTAAAATAAGCCTATCCATTTCATCTAAACCAAAATCATCAATTCCTAGGTTATCCAATGATTCAATAGCGGTTTTTTTATTTATTTTGCCATCAGCTTTTACTTCAGCATAGTCTCTCGTTCTCCTCAAAATTCTGTTTGCTATTCTTGGGGTTCCCCTGGAACGTTTTGAAAGCTCTAAAGCCCCGTCATTATCAATTTTTACATTTAATATTTTTGCGGATCTTTTAATTATCTTTAATAAATCTTTAGGTTCATAAAAATCAACGCGCAGAACAATGCCAAAACGGTCTCTTAATGGTGATGTGAGATTCCCTAATTTTGTTGTAGCTCCAACCAGTGTGAACGGCTCTATATTTAATTGCACAGTTTTCGCATTAGGGCCTTTATCTATCAATATCTCTATTTGATAGTCTTCCATTGCTGAATATAAATATTCTTCAACAACTGAATTAACCCTGTGGATTTCATCTATAAAAAAAACATCTTTTCTAGAAAAACTAGTAAGCATTCCAGCAAGATCACCCGCTCGTTCCAGGACTGGTCCAGAGGTCTGTTTTATTTCGACACTTAATTCCTTAGAAATAATATTAGACAAGGTTGTTTTTCCTAAACCAGGAGGGCCAAACAATAACACATGATCTAAAGCTTCATTTCTTTTTTTTGCTGCTTTAATATAAAGACTTAGACTATCCACTAATTCATCTTGTCCTATAAAATCTTCTAATTTGACAGGTCTTAAAGATTTTTCATTAAACAGGTCATCTTCAAAAGGTTTAGGATCTGTTATATGTAATTCAGTCATTCTTTACAAAAATAAAAAAAATTGGAAAATAATAGTAACTAAACATACAAAAATGATTAAGCTTGGTCAAATGCAGTAAATAAAGAGATTTTTACATTAATTCTTTCTTTAAAAATTGACCTGTGTATGAATCTTTTGTTTGAATTAGATCCTCAGGACATCCTGAGAAAATTATATTGCCTCCCATATTACCGCCTTCAGGTCCTAAATCAATAATCCAATCTGCATTTTTAATTACATCAAGGTTGTGTTCGATTACTATTACTGTATTACCTTTATCTACTAGTTTTTGAACGACAGAAAGTAAAAGTTTAATATCCTCAAAATGAAGACCTGTTGTAGGCTCATCAAGGATATATATAGTTTTATCTCTAGACATTTTTGAAAGCTCGGATGCAAGCTTAATTCTTTGCGCTTCACCACCAGATAAAGTTGTGGCTTGCTGCCCAAGCTTTATGTATCCAAGACCAACTTCATTTAATGTTGATAATTTTTTAAATACTTGAGGAATATTTTCAAAAAAATTCAAAGCTTGTGAAACTGACATATCAAGCACTTCTGCTATATTTTTGCCTTTATATTTAATTTCTAATGTTTCTCTATTGTATCTATTTCCTTTACAAACCTCACAGGTAACGTAAACATCAGGCAAAAAATTCATCTCAATTTTAATTATACCATCTCCCTCACAGCTCTCGCATCTCCCTCCCTTTACGTTGAAAGAAAATCTTCCAGGCTTATAGCCTCTAATTTTTGATTCGGGTAACTTGGTAAATAGGTCTCTAACAAAAGTAAATAAGCCAGTATATGTTGCCGGATTAGATCTTGGAGTTCTTCCTATGGGCTTTTGATCAATCTCAATTATTTTATCTAAATACTCTGCTCCTTTTATTTCATCAAATTGCAAAGGATAGCACCTTTTATTGTTAAGTTTTTTTGCCAGCGAAGGATATAGTGTGCTATTAATAAGCGTGCTCTTACCAGAACCGCTAACTCCTGTAATTACTACTAAGGTTGATAATGGAAAAGATATATCAACATTTTTCAAATTATTACCTGATGCTCCAGTAAGCTGCAAATATTTTCCATTGCCTTTTCTTCTATTTACAGGTGAATCTATTTTTTTCTTTCCCGATAAGTATTGACCTGTAATTGAGTTTTTTGATTTTTGAATTTCTTTAGGTGGGCCAGAAAAAACAATAGACCCTCCATTAACACCGGCGCCCGGACCAATATCAATTATTTGATCGGAAGACTCCATTGTCTCTTTATCGTGCTCAACAACTATGACAGAATTTCCAATATCCCTTAATTTTTTAAGTGAGTTTAGAAGACGCTCATTATCCCTGGAATGCAATCCTATGGAAGGTTCATCTAAAATATATAGTACCCCTACAAGCTGACTCCCTATTTGAGTAGCAAGACGTATTCTTTGCGCCTCTCCTCCAGAAAGTGTGGCTGCAGATCTATCAAGAGTTAAATAACCAAGCCCAACATCTTTTAAAAAGTTAAGCCTGTTTATTATCTCTTTTAAAATTTGGCTACTAATTTGTTGATCTGTTCTAGAAAGTTTAATTGATTCGAAATTTTCCAGTAAATTAATAATCGGCATGGCTGATATTTCGCCTAAGTTTTTTTTATCTATCAAAACAGATTGTGATTCTTTTTTTAATCTGGACCCATTGCACTTTGTACATTTTATCATTCTCATAAACTGCTCAACCCATTCCCTAATGTGATTAGATTTTGTTTGTCTATATCTTCTCATTAGGTTTGATACTGTTCCTTCCCATCCGCCGGTATAGGTTCCTGACCAGCGTTCAGAAGAATATTGCATTTCTAATTTTTTATTCCCAGTACCATACAAAAGTATTTCTTTGACATTTCTATCCAGCTTATACCAAGGTGTAGTAAAGTTAAAACCGTAATATTCTGATAAACTTCTTAGCATATTGCCATACCAATTACCTCTGGGCTGTTCGCCTAGAGGAATAATCGCACCTTGAATTAAGGACTTAGTTTTATCTGGTACCAATAATTCAGGATCAATTTCCATATTAGAGCCCAAACCATCGCAATGTTGGCACGCTCCATAAGGAGAATTAAAAGAAAACATCCTGGGAGACAGTTCTTCCATTGATATTTCACAATGTGTGCAAGCAAAATGCTCGCTGAATAGATGATCTTTATCAGGTAATTCGTTAATAACAACTGTTCCGGAGCTAATTTTTAAAGCTAGCTCAATTGATTCAGTGAGCCTATCAGATTGTGAATTATCAACTAATAATCTGTCAATCACTACTTCAATAGTATGCTTTTTATTTTTTTCTAAATTTATATTTTGATTTATATCATGTACTTTGCCATCAATTCTTGCTCTTATAAATCCGTCTTTTTTAATACTCTCAAGGATTTTTTTGTGCTCACCCTTTCTACCCTTCACTAATGGAGCTAAAACAATAATTTTAGATTCTTTCTCAATTTTCATAACTGAATCAACGATCTGTTGCACAGTTTGCTTTTGAATTAAACGATTGCAAACCCAACAGTGAGGTTTTCCTATGTGAGCAAAAAGTAATCTGAAATAGTCATGTATTTCTGTAACTGTTCCAACGGTCGATCTTGGGTTTCTTGAAGCAGATTTTTGTTCAATAGAAATGGCTGGAGACAATCCTTCAATATAATCAACATCAGGCTTTTCCATTAATCCTAAAAATTGTCTTGCATAGGAAGATAGAGACTCAACATATCTTCTCTGACCCTCAGCATAAAGCGTATCAAATGCTAATGAAGACTTGCCTGAGCCCGATAAACCTGTAATAACTACAAGCTTGTTTCTCTCTATCTCAATGTCAATATTGTTGAGATTGTGCTGTCTAGCACCTTTAATTATGATTTTATTTTTCAATATTAGTAAAATTATGACCCAGATTTTACGAATAATTTATTAGTGATTCAAAAAAGCTTTTAAATTACACTAAATAAAAAAATTTAAATAAATGCATCTTTTAAAAAATCATATCATCATATCAATGCCACATATGAATGACCCTTTTTTTTCTAAATCTGTTGTTTTGATTTGCGATCACAATTCTCATGGGTCGATGGGAATAATCTTAAATAAGAAATTAGATCAAAAAAAATCCAACCCTGAATTTGGTATAGAAGCTTTAAGTAAAGAAAGGGTGATTTTTTTTGGAGGACCAGTTATGGTAAATTTTACTCTTTTGCTTCACAATGAGAAAAAGCTTGAAGATACCAGCTATAAGATTGCAGAAAATCTATTTCTATCTAATAATGGTTTCAACAACAATAAAATCAAATTTTCAAACAAAAAATTTATTTCAGGCTATGCTGGCTGGTCCAAAGGTCAACTTGAAAATGAGATTAAAAATGGAGATTGGATTGTTCAAAAAGCAAGAGATGATTTAATTTTTGAAACAGATTGTGAAAAGATATGGAATAATACAATTAAATCACTTGGCTTTAACTATGATGATTTGTCAATTAATGGCGGAAGCGCATAAATCTTTTTTCTTCTTGTAAAATTGATGATATAAACTGCAATTTATACATAGTAATGAAGTACGGCATAATTAAAAACACGCTTATTATTTTACTTCTTATAGTATTTCAAGGATGCAAAGAAGACCCGGAAAGGCATTTGAAATTAGGGAAATGGTATGTTCAAAAAGGCCTAATTGAGGAAGCTATTTTAGAGTTTAAAGAAGTAACTAGACTATATTCAAGTATGTATGAAAAAATTAACAGAGATCAAATTGCCCTACTTAGTGAAGCGCACTACAATCTATCCTTGATGTACACAAAAAAAGATTGGTGGGACTTTGCATTAAAAGAAGCTGAAAAGAGCTTTGAACTAAGACCTATTAAGGACAGCTATGATCTTGTTTCCCTTATCAAAAAAAGAATAGATATAGATAAAACTGATTCTAATTAGTGTTTTTTAAATAGCGCTCGACCTGTGCTCACCACCATCACAGTAAATTATTGAACAATTTATAAAATCTGCATCCGGCTCCATTAATAATTTAACCGTACCTGCAACATCTTCAGGCTCGGTCGTTCTTCTCATTGGATTGCGTTCCTTCGTTGCGCTTACCCAGTCTTCCCACCTGTCTGTTATTTTTGTTAATGCTCTAGTGGGTGTTACTCCTGCCTGAATTGCATTAGCCGTAATACCAAATTGTCCCAATTCCCAACCTATTTGTCTAATTATAGCTTCCATAGCAACTTTGGCAACGCTTACCGGTCCGTATCCTTCCATAGCAAGATAATTACCCTCACTGGTAAGACCCATTATTCTAGAGCCTTTAGTTAATAAATTCTCTTTAAATAGCTTTTGCGTCCAATATAAAAGTGAATTTGACATTACATGGATTGTCATGTTCATTTGTCTTTCAGTTACAGGCTTTTCTCCAAAAAAATTAGTTGTTGTACCAAAAGCTATAGAATGAAGTATTAATTTTAAAGGTTTTGAGCTTGTTATTTCTTTGATTTTAGGAATATAGTCGTTCATTACGTCCTCTGAAGCAGCATTCGTATTAAAGTAATGACAATTGCCGTTAGTTAATTCATTTATTTCTTCAATATTTTTCTGCGCAATTTTTTTTGCCTCTCCTCGATCTAAATGAAATGAAATAATTCCATAGCCTTCTAAAGCTAACTTTTTAGCAACTGCCGCACCATGGCCTGTAGAACCTCCAAGTATTAAAACCCAATCTGACATAAAATCTCCTAAATTTTATAGTAATTTAATTAGAACCATATATCTTTGAAATGAGATAGAATCATTTCGCTATTAATATCTGGTTTAGGTTATATTTACCAGTGGATAATTTATCTAAAAAAGAGCGAAAATCTACTTTTTCAAAAAAAGAATTAATTGAAGTAGGCCTGGGAAAACTTTTTGGCATGGACAGGGGTAAGCTCCCAATGCCTCCAATGCTCATGGTCGATAGAATACTTCATATTTCTGATAAAGGCGGTAAATATGAAAAAGGTGAAATAAGAGCAGAGCTAGATATCAGTAAATCACTGTGGTTTTTTGATTGTCATTTTAAGAGCGACCCGGTCATGCCTGGATGTCTTGGTTTAGATGGTTTTTGGCAACTAATTGGTTTCTTCCTTACATGGACAGGCGGTAAAGGCAAGGGTAGAGCTCTAGGGGTCAAAGATTTGAAATTCAAGGGTCAGGTGAGGCCTTATCATGATAAAATTACCTATCAGATTGATATCAAAAAATTTATAACAAGGCCCACTCACATGGTATGGGGGGATGCCGTATTAAAAGTCAAAGATAAAGCAATATACTTTGCCAAAGATCTCCAAGTTGGATTGTTTGAATCTTTAAAATGGGACTATGGCAAAGATCCAGCGCTAGATCCTTTCTAATATAACTTTTTAACCATGTCACTCCAATGTGGAATAGTTGGATTACCAAATGTAGGCAAATCAACTATCTTTAATGCCTTAACTGCCTCTAATATACCTGCTGAAAATTACCCCTTTTGCACAATAGAGCCCCATATTGGAATCGTGCCACTTCCAGACTCAAGGCTAAATGTTTTAGAAGAAATATACCAGCCTGAACAAACTATATCTGCTACCGTTGAATTCATAGATATTGCTGGTTTAGTAAAAGGCGCAAGCAAAGGAGAGGGTCTTGGAAATAAGTTTTTATCACAAATAAGACAAGTTTCAGCCATCATTCATGTAGTAAGATGTTTTGACGATGAAAATATTACCCATGTTGAAGGCAAAATAGATCCATTAAATGATATTGAACTAATAGAAACAGAATTACTTTTGGCAGACTTAGAAACATTAGAGAAAAGTGAAAAAAGGCTTTTTAAATTGGCTAAAAATAATAAAAATGCCAAATTAGAGCACGACATAGTCCTTAGGCTTAAGAAGCACTGTGAAGATGGAAACTTAGCGAAAGAGTTCAATTCAAATAGTGCGGAATCACAATTTATTAAATCCCTTTTTTTATTAACCAATAAACCATTTTTATATGTAGCAAACGTTGATGAAAATACTTTATTAAACAAAGACCAGAATTTATATTTAAATAAGCTAATAGAATATGTCACAAAAAAATCCGGCAGGTATATAAAATTATGTGGGAAAATTGAACAGGAAATATCTGTTTTAGATAAAGATGAAAGGAATGAGTTTTTAAATGAGTATGGATTGAAAAATCCAGGCTTAAATAAGCTAATCCAGGAAGGATTTAATTTGCTAGGTTTGCAGACCTATTTCACCGGAGGTCCCAAAGAAGTAAAAGCATGGACTATAAAAAAAGGTTCAACTGCTCCTGAGGCTGCTGGAGCAATCCATAGTGATTTTGAAAAAGGTTTTATTAAGGCAGAAGTGATAAAATTTGAAGATCTAAAGAAACTAATGTCAGAAAAAAACGTAAAAGAAGCCGGTTTGAGTCAATTACAAGGAAAAGAATACATTGTTGAAGACGGAGATTGTATCTATTTCCATTTTAATGTTTAGGAAAATTTATGTGGTTTTTTATGATTTTCTCCTATGTCCTGTTATTTCTATCAGGGGTAGGATTAACAATGATAGGTTTAAATCATTATATAAACTTTTGGGCTCAAGATCATATAACATTCGATCTTTTTGTTAGTATCATTTTCATTGCAGGTCAAACACTTGTGATGTTTTTCTTTGTTGGGACGGGCGTAAATGTTAGGGAATATTTAGAATTACACCCCAATCTAGATAAAAGCCTGTATCAAAGAATGTTAGTAATTAAGAGAAAATTGTATCCGCCCACTATGATGGTAACAATATTATTTGTAGCAATGGTCATTGTAGATGGAGCTTATTTTATAGGAAAGATCTCTGAATGGTGGTTCCATGTGCTATACATTCTAACTGTTTTTTATTATATTAAGAGCTTGATTTATCAACATGATTCTTTCAAAAAAAGCACCGAAATCGTTCTAGAAATGACAGAAAATGAAAGGCAAGGTATTGGATAAAATGACCAATAAAAAATTTCTTTTATCATCTTTGTGCGCTATGGTAATAAGCTGCTCAGATGATGTTGGTTGGAATAATAAAGAACCAATTAGCTACAGAGATTTAGCTTTTGATGAGGAATTATATGGAACAGGCCAAAACGGTTTTTCTGAAATCTTTTCTACCTATACAGGTGTAAATGCATCCAATGATTTATCCGAAAAAGAAATATTAGAAAACCAACATCTTATGCATGGATCCGGTGTAGCGCTTGGTGATGTAAATGGTGATGAACTGATTGATATATATATACCCAGAATTAAAGAAGATAACGTTCTTTATATAAATAAAGGAGAATGGCAGTTTGAAGACTTTACTATAGCTGCTGGCGTGGCAGCTCCAAATAGATATTCAAATGGTTCTGTTTTTGCTGACGTTGACGGAGATAGAGATTTAGATTTAATTGTAACTGCACTAGGTGGTCCAAATAGTGTATTTATAAATGATGGAAATGGAATTTTCGTTGAGAAAAAGTTAGAATCAAAACTGAATAATCCTGGATCTACATCAAGCGCTTTAGCCGATGTTGATAATGATGGCGACTTAGACTTATACATAACAAACTATAAACGAAAAGCCATGCGCGACTCTTTACCGCCGCCTGCCATAAGTTTTGATAATACTTTATATGAATCACCGGATGGTAAATGGGAGGTTGTACCACCATTTAATAGAGAATATGAGGCAGAAGTTAAAGGTGATAAGCTTTTTAGGTTTGAATTTGGCGAAGTTGATCAATTCTATTTCAATGATGGAAAAGGAAATTTCAATCTGATTGACATCACCAAAGAAAATTTTTATTCAGTTGATGGCGGTCCGATAGATAGCCACTTGAGAGATTGGGGGTTGGTAGCTCAATTCAGAGATATGAACAATGATGGTCATCCTGATATTTACATTTGCAACGATTTTGAAAGCCCAGACAGGATATGGATAAACAATGGAGATGGGTCTTTCAGCGAGATCGAAAAAACCGCTGTAAGACATACAAGCAATTCTTCTATGTCAGTTGATTTTTCAGATTTAAATAAAGACGGTTACGTTGATTTCTTTGTTTCCGATATGCTTAGCCAATCGCACATTATGAAAAAGACTCAAATGGGGACCATGCTGCCAACCGTTTTATTGATCGGTGAAATTGAAAATAGACCTCAATACATGAGAAATACCTTATTCTTAAATCGTAAAGATCATACTTTTAGTGAAATAGGTCAGTATAGCAAAACTTACGCTTCTGAATGGTCCTGGGCTAGTGCATTTATGGATGTTGATCTGGATGGGAATGAGGACATGCTTATTACAACAGGGCATGTTTATGATGTACAAGATTCAGACTCAATTGAAAAGCAAAAAAAAATGGCTTCTTCGGTGCGATCCTTTGATGAATACAAGAGAATGCTTCTAAGTTTCCCCACGCTAGAGTTAAAGAATGTTGCATTTAAAAATAAAGGAAACCTTAAGTTTGAAACGGTCAAGGATGCTTGGGGGATTGGAAAAGAAGAGGATATCTCTCATGGAATGGCATTTGGCGACCTCGACAATGACGGAGACTTAGATGTTGTAATAAACAGACTTAATCAAAATGTTGGACTATTTCGTAATAATACTAAATCTCCTAGGGTCTCAATCCGTCTTGAGGGCAAAGCGCCCAACACAAATGCAATAGGTGCAAAGATAGAAGTTATTGATAAAAATTCCATTCAATCGCGTGAAATAATATCAGGAGGAAGATATCTATCTGGAAGCGATCATCTACAGGTTTTTGCAGCTAAAGAGGAGGGAGTGATGTCAGCTATTATTACATGGAGAAATGGAAGCCAAACAAAAGTCGATTCTCTTTTTGCAAACAAAGAATATACCATTCGTGAAAAGAATACTTTTTATCCTAAAGAAGAAGACAGACCAATTAAGCAGCTATACGAAAATGTAAGTGAACTGATAGACCATAAACATATAGAAAAATCTTTTGATGATTTTTCAAAACAAAGCCTATTGCCAAACGGATTTAGTCAAATTGGACCGGGTGTACTCTGGATGGATATAGATAACGATGATGATCAAGATGTATTCATTGGCGGGGGAAATGGTGGCTCAATTGATTATTACAGAAATGATGGTGATTTATTTTCAGCCTTCTCAATAGATAACAAGTTAGAAAGGGATGCAACTGCGCTATTGAGCTCGGCAAATTCTGATGGAACTTTAGGTCTTATGGCAGCATTTTCAAATATTGAAGATGCCACTATCGGGCCTAGTTTAATTAAAAATTATACTAGATCTGGTGAAGAAAAAATTAATTCTATTGAAGACATGATTGGGCCAATGTCTCAATCAGATATTGATAATGATGGAGATCTAGACCTTTTTGTTGGTGGAAGGTGGAAACCAAACGAGTATCCTAAAGCATCTTCCTCAAAATTATATATCAATGATAATGGAAACTATACTATAGACAAAAATAATCTTGATATTTTAGATGATATTGGAATGGTAACTTCATCGGTTTTCTCTGATATTGATAACGATAACGATCAAGATCTTATTATCGCGCTTGAGTGGGGCCCAGTGACGATTTTAGAAAATGTCAACGGTAGATTTAAGAACTCTACAGAAAAGGTTGGATTAAAAAATTACAAAGGATGGTGGAATGGGGTTACCACTGGAGATTTTAACAATGATGGTTTGATTGATATTGTTGCTACAAACTGGGGATTAAATACCAAATATCATTTTTCACCTGAACATCCAAGAGTTGTATACTTTAATGATTTTGATAATAACAATGTGCTAGACATTGTTGAAGCACATTTTGATGATGATTTTAGTAGTCTTGTTCCTGAAAGAGGTTTTTCATGCATGTCAAATGCTATGCCATTTATCAGAGATGAAAAAGAAACCTTTTTAAATTATGCACAATCTAGCTTGTTTGATATATTTGGCAATGAGCTGAATAGCGCACCCTCACTTGAGGCAAATACTCTTGAATCAATGGTATTTCTTAATTCGAAAAAAGGGTTTATTCCAGTAAAATTACCATTTGAGACACAAATGACAACTGGAATGCATGCTGGTGTATCAGACATGAACGGTGATGGAAATGATGACATTTTTATCAGTCAAAACTTTTTTGCCGTTCAAAGAGAAACTGATAGAAATGATTCGGGAAGAGGCTTGATCATATTAGGTGATGGTAAAGGCAATTTCAAGACCATGCCAGGTCAAGAAAGCGGTATCTTAGTTTATGGTGAACAAAGGGGATCGGCTTTCGCAGATTATAATAATGACAAAAAAGTTGATTTGATAGTAACGCAAAATGGAGCCCGGACAATGCTCTTTAAAAATAAACTATCTAAACCTGGACTAAGCGTAAGGCTGCACGGGCCAAAGAAAAATCCTTTAGCTTTCGGCAGTAGTGTTCAAATTGAATATTCTGATGGAAGCAAGGGGCCTAAAAGAGAAATCCGATCAGGTGCAGGCTATTTATCCCAAGATTCCCCTGTACAAATCCTTGGTGTCAAACAAAATGCTAAGTTTATAATCAGTACTTGGCCGAACGGAAAAACAAAACGAAGCGAAATAAATGGAGACGAAATTAATCTTTATATAGATAAATAGTTAATTATCCATTTTCCAAAAGGCAATTCCTCCAGCTTGTTTTCCTATTTCTGCTAATGCAACAGACTTGAGCTTAACAAGATCAAATACTTCAACAGCGCCAGGCTCTTTTCCTATTCCTTCAACAGAGACAAAGGCATAGCGACTGTCTGGGGAAATGACTACTCCGTGAGTTATCTTTCTAGAGTTTTTAAACTTAGCTACTTCCTTGCCAGTTTTTAAATTCCAAACTCCAAGCTTACCTGCAGTCTTGTAAGTAACAACTAAAAATTTTCCGTCATCACTGACTTCACAGTTGTAAGGTCCCTTATCTGTATTAAAGGTTCTAGTAATTTTCCAATTATCAACGTCAACCTCCACCACATTGTCGGTCCCATTATTTACAACATAAACAAACTTGTCATTCGGATGTGGATAGACCCAGGTAGGTTTTTCTGGAGGCATCTTGTGTCCCATTGCGGCCATCCCTTTTTTATCAGAATTACTCATCATATGTGAATGATCCATTTTTTTCATATTCTTGTGGGACATGTTGTGCATGCTATGATTTTTATTATTAGCTGGTTTAGTCAAAATCTTACGCGATACAGCCATCCTCATTGCATCAATCTCAAAAAGCTCTCCTGACATCATTGCAACAGAGTAATGCTTCATACCACTATTCAATAAACGAGAACCATGAGGCATTACACCAGTTTCTACTCGGTCGATTTCTATCATCTCTTCAGGGTCAACTATTGAGACAGTACTTTTTTCTTCATGTGAGCCATGTAAATTGAAGTTAACTACATACAACAGACCGGTAGAATTAGATATTTCCATGCTAGCAGGAAAAAGGCCCAACTCGACCCTATCAACCATTTCATCAGTGCCAGTCTTGTATTTATATAAATGTCCATAAGGTGTACCATGCGCCATTGAGAGATACCAATAGTCGCCTTCTGGGGATATAGTAATGCCATGAGGACCTTCAATTTCTACTGGCCAAACTCCAACTTGAATTCGCTTTTCAACATACGCTTTCTTGCCATCAAATCTAATTAAAGCTACCTCATCCTCTGACTCAGCAGCACAATATACATAATAGTCTTTAGCGAGAATTTGTGCAGGAAGAGTGATAATTAGAATTAATTGAAAAAAATATGATTTCATAAACTCCCCTCAGTTTCTTGCCATTTGAGATTCACTTTCTAACTTAACTGCCCATAATCCATTATACATATCAGAAAAGTAGATCAAGCCCTTGTAAGGCATTGTACCCCAAACATTGGTTTGATTAGGCTTAAAGCCCTTGTTGTCGATTGGCTTAAAGAAGGCAATTTCCCTTCCTTGAGAATAAATATCCCCCATTAACTCTCCAGAGATATCTACTATCCTCAAACCGCCTTGGTAATTGGAAGCCAAGAGAGTATCTCCATGTACCCAGTGATTGTGAGAACCGGCTTCAGGAACTTGAAAAACAGCTGTCTCAACAGGTTTCTTTGGATCGGTAAAGTCCCAAAAATGAAAGCCTCCAGCCATGCCAAATTGATTTGACCATTCATCTCCAGCAATAATATAAAATTTATTTGTTGATTGGCTTATAAATGGAAATGCAGCATGATTATGTCCATTGGGGTCAATAACTCCACCAAGCTTAACCGGGTTTCCTGGACTGCCTTGCCCTGCCATTGCTAAAAATGGATTGTATTTTATTTTTGATCTATTCTTTTCGTTGAACTTAACACCGCCTACATCAACCACATGAACTCCATCTGCCCAGTTTGATGAATATGCAAGGCCATCAATCACCCACACGTCATGGACACCATGACCGGGAGTATTAAGTTCATATGTACCTACCCTAAAGGGGTTACTAGGATCATCTATATTGATAATATCATATTTTCTTCCATTATTCACAGCATAGACATGGTTCTCATAAATGTAGACATTATGCACTCCTCCCGTCATATCGTCATTGTAAGCAGCTGTAATTTTAACGTCATACGGATCGCTTACATCTAAGATAACGAAACCATTTTTTCTATTCGATGCACCTTCTCGAGTGATCACACCAACTTTCCCATCTTCTGATATTTTGACATCGTTCACTGTCCGTGCATCGACCGTAACGGTATCGATAATTTTCATATTGGCAGGGTCGGAAACGTCCCAAAAATAGGCCTCACCGTTGGCGCTCCAGGTTCCAGTGACAGCAAAGTCTTTGCCTTCATGCTTGCCAATGCCTGGCCATACCCAAAGGTCAGAAGTATGAACATCAGAAATAGTGCCATGACCTATGACTTTTATTTTACTGCCCACATTTCTAGGAACAACTTTGATAGTTTTTTGGGCAGAAAAACCGCCTGACTGAGCTAAAACTGTGAAAATTCCAGGTGTCTCTGCTACAAATTTGCCATTATTTTCAATTAATGCAGAAGCAGGTAGGCCTATGCCATAATCTGCTTTACCTCTGTAAGAAAAATTAATTGGAGCATCTTTAATTTCCTTACCCGAACGGTTCAGCGCTTTTGCTTCAAACTGAATCACATCACCAGTTCTAATTTCATCCTGTTTTGACTTTAAACTTATTTTTGCAACGGGATTTTTCAATAATTTAACTTTTAATGTCTTTTTTATATCATCAGCAGTGACAGTGATTGTTAAGTTACCTGGCTTTGAGACAGTCAAATTGCCGTAATCATCAAAGTCAGCAAGCGATGTATTGCTAGATGAATAATTCAAATCAATGTCATCTCGCTCTAAGTTTGCTATATCAAAGACAGAGACTGGATATTTTATGGTCGTGCCGACATATATTTTTTCTTTAGGGTCATTGAACACTATCCTATCAAGTGGGGGGTTGGGAACCTCGACTTTCATGCTGCCATATATCCTATCTTCCCTTTTTTGCGAAATACTTCTAGTGCTTAATTGAAGCTTCCCAGGTTTATATGCTTTTATCGTTACCTTTGCATAGCCAGTTGAATCGCTTATTCGTGGTGAGGACTCAAGAGATCTTCTTGGTCTACCATAAACATAAAAGGGATTCTGAGCTAATTTTCCATTTTTATCTTTCAACCTAATTTCTACTGTTGCTTCCTCTCCGACTTTTAAAAATAATGAGTCAGGTTCAAAGCTAAATGTAAATTCAGGTTCTTTATTTTCATCATTAGATTCTTGACCAATTATTGCTGAAAAAGATAAAAATAATGTTAATAATATTTTGTTCACGTTTTTCTCCTCCTTTTAAGGCGCTTCAGTTTTTTCTTCGTTCTCAATAACGATACAGTATAGACCTGAATTCATATCCGCAAAAAAGATATATTCTTTATAGGGCTGTGCTCCCCAAACCATCGGTGAGTTAGGGATTCTTCCGTTCTCATGTTGAGATAAATAAACTCCAATTTCTCTTCCTTGCTTGTAAATATCACCAAGCAACTCACCAGAAATATCTACGATTCTCAAGCCACCTTGATAATTTCCAGTAATAAGTGTATCACCAACTATCCACATGTTATGAGATCCAGCTTCAGGTACTTGATAGATCGCTTCCTCAACAGGATTCTCAGGATCGCTAAAATTTAAAAAATGGTAGCCCCCTCTTGGGTTAGAAGGCTCGTCCTTTAACGCTCCAATCCCCCATGGAAAAATTTCATCTCCGCCTATCACATAAAATTTTCCAGTAGATTTGCTCAGAAATGGAAATGCAGCATGATTTCTGCCTGTTGGGTCTCCCAACTCAGCAAGCTTCACGGGGTTAGAGGGGCTTCCTTGACCTGCTTTTGCAAGTAAAGGATTATATTGCAACGAAGAGCGGTCTGATTCATCGAACTTTTTAGCACCAATGTCGACAGCTACTATTCCATCTGCCCAATTCGATGAATACGCTATACCATTTTCTATCCACACATCGTGAATACTGTGACCAGGTGTTTCTAATTCGTATACTCCCACTCTTCTTGGATTATAAGGATCATCTATATTGATAATGTCATATTTTCTTCCATTATTCACAGCATAGACATGATTTTCATAAATGAAAGCATTGTGCACACCCCCAGTCATGTCATCATTGTAAGCAGCAGCAATTTTAACGTCATACGGATCGCTTACATCTAATATAACGAAACCATTTTTTCTATTCGATGCACCTTCGCGCGTGATCACACCAACTTTCCCATCTTCTGATATTTTAACATCGTTCACTGTTCTTGCATCGACCGTAACGGTATCGATAATTTTCATATTGGCAGGGTCGGAAACGTCCCAAAAATAGGCCTCACCGTTGGCACCCCAAGTGCCGGTAACAGCAAAGTCTTTGCCTTTATGCTTGCCAATGCCTGGCCATACCCAAAGGTCAGAGGTAAAAACGTCGGTTATAAGGCCATGGCCTATCAATTTTATTTTTTTCTCAACATTTCTAGGAACTACCTTGACTCTCTTTTGAGAAGAAAATCCAGCAGATGACGCAGATAAGGTGTACATACCAGCTGTTTCAGCGACAAATCGACCATCATCTGTAATCAAACCTGATGTTGGTAATCCAAAGGTTCCATAGTCTGCTTGTCCAGTGTAGCTGTAGCTTATAGGAACATCATTTAGAACTTTTCCTCTCTTATCAAGCGCCTTTGCGTTCATATTTAGAACGTCTCCAGTTCTAATTTCGCTAACATTGGAATTGATCGTAATTTTCTGAGTTGGGTTCTTGACTATGTTGACCTTAAATGATTTTTTAACTCCATCGGCAGAAGCAGTAACAGTTATTTTCCCAGGTTTTTTGGCTTCCAAATTCATGAATTTGTCGAAACTTGCCACTGAGTTTTTGCTAGATTTTAAAACTACATCTGCGTCAGGCCTAGAGAGATTAGCCTTGTCAAAAACTTCTACCTCAAATGAGGTTACAGTACCTGCATATAATTTCTTTGGCATTTTATCAAAGACTATTCTATCTAAAGGGGGGTAAGGTACGTTTATTAATAGTCTGTCACTTATCCTGTCGTTGCGATTAACTGTGATGGTTCGTGTTCGCAAATAAGCTCTACCTGGCTTAAAAGCTTTGACTGTCACAACTGCTAAACCGGTAGAATCGCTAATTCTAGGAGAGGCAGATAAAGCCTTTCTTTGTCCAAAAACATAAAAGGGATTCTGAGCTAGATCACCATCCTCATTGAGAAGTCTGATAGTAATTTGCTTCTCTTGGCCGACATTTATCTCTAAAGAGTCTTGCTCAAATTCAAAACGAAAAGCCTCTTTCTCCTTTTCTTGTGCAAATAACAATGCTGAGCTTAAAAGCATATATAAAAGATTTTTCACTGTAGTCCCTCCTAAGTATCATAAGGTATAAATTTATATCTATAATATACGAATCGTGACTTTAAATTTTTGATAAATAAACAAGAATTTTAAATAGAAATGAAAATAAAAATTAATATATGGATAGTGCCAATATTGATCATTTCAATGAACTGCAGTGATCCAGAAAAGAATAGCCATATTGAAATGATAAATATTTTATCTAAAAATGCAATGGATATTGACCCTGAGACCAATTTCTATGCCAATAAAGCAAGGTTAGCTTGGTTGCAAATAGAGGATGATTTTGAACATATGTCGCAAAAAATTCAACATAAAGCTGTTATCGCTAATGAAATGTTGAACGCAGGCTACACCAATCAAGCTATTAACGGCTTTGAAAATATTTTAAACGAAATTGATTCACTTAATATTCAAGCTCCAAACGATTTCTTGCTTGGAATAAAGGATATGCTAGCTATTTCCTATTTAAGAATAGGTGAAGAATATAATTGTATTGAAGGACACAATTCAGAGTCATGCATTATCCCTCTCAGAGGCAGTGGTATACATAGAAACCAAAAAGGAGCAGATAAGGCAGTTAAATTGTATTCTGATCTTTTGAAAGATAAACCTGATGACTTCAATTATCGATGGCTTTTGAATATCGCATACATGACCAAGGGTGAATATCCCGAAAAAGTTCCTCAAAAGTGGTTGATACCCCAACTTTTAGCCTCAGACTCTATAAGTTTCCCGGAGTTTAAAGAAACCGGAAATATTCGCGGTTTGGATCATATTGGACTTGCTGGGGGTTCGATCCTGGAAGACTTTGATAATGACAATGATCTAGATTTGATAGCATCATCATGGGGCGCTGATGACCAACTCCTATATTTTGAAAACGACGGCAGAGGATATTTCTCAAATAAAACAAAAGAAGCAAACCTTATCGGTATCAAAGGTGGATTAAATATAATTCATGCTGACTATAACAATGATGGTCACTTTGATGTTTTTGTTTTACGAGGTGCTTGGCTTGGATCGAACGGCAAAGTGCCTAATTCGCTATTAAAAAATAATGGAGATGGTACATTCACAGATATTACAATAAGTGCAAATGTTTATTCTGAGCATCCAACTCAAACTGCTTCATGGGGTGATTATAATAACGATGGTTGGATTGACTTATTTATTGGTAACGAATCAGGAGGGGAAGAAATCAACTATTCCGAACTTTATCATAACAATGGCGATGGTACTTTTACTGAAAAAGCAGAAGTTCTTAATCTTAATCTACTTGGATTCATAAAAGGGGTTGTTTGGGGTGACATTGATAATGATGGGGATCAAGATCTTTACATATCTTTACTGGGCCAGCCAAATTTTTTGATGATAAATGAGGGGATTAATAAGGAATGGAAATTTACAAATAAAGCATCGATAGCGGGAGTTGAAGAGCCGATCAACAGTTTTCCAGCCTGGTTTTTTGATTTTGACAATGATGGATGGCTTGATATATGGGTATCAGGATATGATAATTCATCTGGTCACGTTGCTATGTCCTATTTGGGAATGGATAATCAAGGTGAAAAACCTAGGCTATTTAAAAATAACAGAGACGGTACTTTTAAAAATGTAACAGTTAAATCTAACATGAACTATCCGCTTTTAACCATGGGCTCAAACTATGGAGACTTAAATAATGATGGCTATTTAGACATTTATGCAGGAACAGGAGACCCAGATTATCGATCGGTCCAACCTAATAGAATGTTCCTGAATATAGAAGGCAAGTATTTTCAAGATGTAACTTTTCATGGCAGGTTTGGCAATATTCAAAAAGGGCACGGAGTTTCATTTGGCGATATAGATAATGACGGAGATCAAGATATTCATGCCGTAATGGGTGGCGCATACGAAGGCAACGTGTACCAAAATAGTCTTTACGAAAACCCTGGCAATTGGAATAATCCATGGATCGGGATAAAATTAATTGGGACTCAAACTAATTGGGCAGCGATCGGATCTAAAATAATTATAGAAACAATTGAAAAAGAGGTTATACATAGAACTATTTCTAGCGGGGGAAGCTTTGGAGGGAACCCTTTTAGAGAATTCATAGGTTTGAGCAACACTAAAGGAATTTCTAAAATTACGATAATATGGGGATCAGGGAATAAGCAATCATTGAATGGCTTATCACTCAACCAGTGGCATACTATAGAGGAAATAAAGTCTTAGCTATTTTATTCTTTCAATTCCTGTAGCAAAAATTACTGATCTTTCTTTAGGCTTGATCCAGCCTACTTTTTTTAAGTGACTATAGGCTCCCCAAACCACTCCGCCTTCGTCGCTTGAATTTATGCTTGTTAAATTATTGAACTCTTCTGTTAATGCCTTTAACCTTTGTTCATCGATCATGATAGCAATACCCTTACTTTCACGGAGAATATCTAAGATCCATGCTCCTCCTAAAGGTCCTGGGACATTTAAACCCAAAGCAACTGTGTCACTATTTTCCCAAAAATCAGTATCTCTTTGTCTTTCTTGAAATGCCTTGACTACAGGAGCGCAGCCCGTTGATTGTGCTGCAACCATTCTTGGCAAAGGATCATTGACCCATCCCATTGATTTAATTTCAACAAAGGCCTTCCACATACCGATCAGGCCTGTCCCTCCTCCAGTTTCGTAAACTACTACATCTGGAAATCTCCATCCTAATTGTTCGGCAATCTCATAGCCTAGTGTTTTCTTGCCCTCCACTCTAAACGGCTCTTTTAAAGTTGATATATCAAACCAGTCATTAACTTTTTTCTTGATCATTGCCTTTCCAGCATCTGAGATGGTTTTACCAGACAGGTAAACATTTTTACTATTTTTTTCAGTGGCTTTTTTATATTCACTAGGGATGGTTTCTGGAAGAAACACATGGCACTTAATTCCTGCTTCCTTGCAATATGCTGCAGCTGAAATTCCAGCATTTCCTGCCGAAGGTAGGCATATTTCTTCCACTCCCTGAGCTTTTGCAAGCGTTACGGCTAAAGACATTCCCCTATCCTTAAATGAGCCTGTAGGATTTACCGTTTCATTTTTAACATATAAATCTGGCGCTAATTGCTGGAGCGGTGTATACCCTTCTCCAAGGCTAATTATATTATTTACATTAGGTAAAACTGATCTATATCTCCACAGCGTTTTTTGAGATTCATCAACATCAATATCTTTTTTTACACCTTCCCAATTGTATCGAACTTCCAGTGGTTTACCTATATCGCTAAACGTTATCGGTTTTTTAATGTTATTGTATATTTTTTTACTATATGAACAAACGAAATACATTTTTTGTTGTTAAATTGAACTAACTGCCTTTTTAAATTTTTGTGTTTAGGAGATTACTATGTTCATAATTATCAGACAATTAATTATTGCAGCGCTATTATTAAATTTTATCCATTCTGATGATATAAAATCTAAAATAGTTACTCTTAGAGAACGAGCACAAATAAAGGATTCCTTATTAAAAGATAGAATAAATAACGTTTTGCCTCAAGTTATGAAGCGCAATAATCTCGATATGTGGATAATCATTGCACGTGAGTACAATGAGGACCCTGTTATAAGAACTTTATTGCCTGCGACATGGCTTAATGCAAGACGCAGAACCATTCTTGTTATTCATGATCCCGGAAAAAATAAACCCTTAGAGACCTATGCTATAGCGCGATATGATGTTGGAGAAATTTTCAAGAAGGCTTGGGATCCTGAAAAACAACCAGATCAATATGAAGCTCTTGTTGATTTGATAAAAGATAAAAATCCCAAAAATATTGGTGTAAATAGAAGTGTGCACTTTGCACAAGCAGATGGATTAAGCGCTACAGAAAATGACCTTTTTTTAAATGCCCTACCTAAAAAGTACATAAGGCGCCTAGTTTCAGCTGAACGAGTTGCAATAGGCTGGCTCGAGACTAGAAGCCAATTAGATATGCAGTATTATCCTATATTATGCAAAATTGCACACGATATCATTGCAGAAGGTTTTTCTACAAAAGTCATTACTCCTGGCGTTACCACAACGGATGATATTGTTTGGTGGTATCGCGAAAGAATTCGCGATCTTAACCTTGTTACCTGGTTTCATCCCTCCGTAGACATCCAACGTAACGACAATCAAAGTTTTGATTTTCTATCGGCATTTTCTTCTCCTGAAAAGCCTGACAATGTTGTAAGGCCCGGGGATCTGCTACATGTTGATTTTGGTATCACCTATCTTGGACTCAATACAGATACACAGCAACATGCATATGTTTTTATGCCTGGCGAGAAAGAGACCCCCACAGAACTAGTTAATGCTTTAAAAGTTGGCAACAGACTGCAAGATATACTAACCGATCAGTTCAAAACTGGTCGCACAGGAAATGCCATGCTTTTATCTGCACTTAAGCAGGCGAAGAAAGAAGGGATTAAACCACAAATATATACCCACCCTATAGGATACTATGGACATGGTTCTGGCCCAACTATTGGCATGTGGGATCAGCAGGAGGGTGTTCCCTATAATGGGGACTACCCGTTATATCCTAATACCGCCTATGCAATTGAGCTTAACGCAAAAGTATTTATACCCAGTTGGAATAAAGAAATTGCCATAATGCTAGAAGAAGATGCCTTTTTCGATGGAGTAAATTGTGAATATATTGACCCTCGTCAGACAAATATGATAGAGATTGATTGGGAAAAATAGTTTTAACTCTTTTCGAATAATCCAGACTGTATATTCTTTTTTACTTTGTTTGCTGGAAAGTAATTGCCATTCATTGCAACGTATACGCCATTTTTTAAACTTTGAACTAAACCTACAGCACATCCCAGATTAAATAAACCATCAGAGCTACCAAACTTTATCGGTATCATTGCTCCTGTTAGGATTATACATTTATTTAATTTTTCTTTCATTATAGCTTGGCCTGTCTCTGCTATTGTATCGGTACCATGAGTAATGATAATTTTATTATTTTCATCTTGAGCGCAATTATTAACTATTTCTTTTCTCTGCTTGTCGCTCATTTCCAAGCTATCAATCAACATTAAGGTTTTTATCTCAAATTCTATTTTTGCTCTGCTTTGATGCAGCATTTCATGAATTTGAGTTTTTTTGAATGACAAAATTCCATTTATCTCATCATATTCCTTATCGAATGTTCCGCCTGTTATTAATATGGATATTTTATCGCTAATCATCAATTAAATGGGGCGCATGCAATGCTAAGAGTTTTTTTGCGGTTTTATCGCTACAATTAAGTTTCTCTGATAATTTCTTCATATTGATTTTATCAATATTTTTAAACTTGCAGTCTGAAACATAATCCTCCAAAAGACCAGATTCTATTAGATTAATTACTTTCCCCTCTGTTCTGCTTGAATACCATTTTTTATCTTCTGGATTGGCTCTTATACTATATGTAACATTTATTTTATTTGTCATTTTATCTAATGCGTATACAACTGGGTTCTTGCTAGGAGATTTGACTTTCAAATAATCAAATAAAGATGGTGTATCCTCAATGCTTATTCCTGAAGACATAAACCAATCCTCATACTCCAAAATTGGTTGATAAAGCGTATTTTGTGGCACTAACTGTTTCCCACCAGATAATTTGGTTAAATAATCATATATTGTTTTATTGAGACAGATCACAAAATCAGTATTTTTTAATGCTGAAGCAGCATTGTACATCTTTTTGTCATTAATTATCCTTATTAATGATGATTCATTTCTATTAAATGGATTTCGATCGGACTCAATGATGGGCTTACTCAATCTAATCTTAATAGCCCACTTTTTTACATGATCAATTACTTTATAGGAATTGTTTTTTACTGATTGTATTGATCTATTAAAGTAATCAATTCTGCCATTTATATAATCAATAGATTGCAATCTAGTGTCTTCATTTTTTACATTAAAATTTCTATAAAATATCTGTTTTTGCTTGGGATCATAAAATTCAACTTTGTTACTAGTGTAGTAACCAAAGGCTTTATCAATTGGTAATAAATATCTTAATAATGATCTTGGCGTATTTCTATTTTTGGCCTGATGATCATCAACCATTTGAGATATGATTTTATATATATAATCTTGATTCATAATTTTTTTTATAATGAAAAATCGGAATTGAATATAAACACGAGGATGTTAAATCGGAAATAAATTCGGATTATAGATATAAATCGGTAAGTAAAATATTTTAAATTTTATCAATATTTCAAGAATTAGAAATTAAGACAGGTAAATTATTGAATAAATGGCTGTTATTAAATAAAATAAAACCTAAAAAATTCAATAATAGAAGTATGTATCTATAGATCTATTTGCTTATGTAAAAACTATAAATGACTCGTATTGCTAAATGGATAAAGGGTTGTGGATTATTTTGAAATGAAGCGATTTTTTAATTGTAATTAAAATAAAAACAAATAGTCACTAACCTAAAAAAATGATTAAAAAACAAAAAAAGTGTTGAAAAATATTTTTGCATAAATATGTTATAATTTTATATTGATAATTGAATAAATAAGTCCAAAATAAAAATTATTTGACAGCTATTTTTATTAAAAAATTTGATAGAATATTATTTTAAAAGATTAGATAATATATTACTATCAAATTATTACACTGGACTTGAATTGCAATTCCATTATTGTATCATGGTTAATATCATTTTCTGTACGTTTAGTGCAAATCTCAAAATTACGCAACTTTTCTCATTATTATAAACATTATGTATAATTACTAAATTATTATACATAAATTATAATTTTAGTATTTAATTATAAACAGAATATATTTTATAATTGTTACATAAAAAATATGTATAATTTATTTTGAGTAATTGACTATTTAAAATAGATTTAAAATTTTATATCCTCATAAAATCAGGTAATATAATTTTACTATTTATATTAATAATTTTTTTATATCACATATTTTTATGTAATGTTCATAGTTAATAATATGTACAGTCACTAATATTAAAAAAAAATTAATTTTCATTTTTTTAAGACATGTGTACATCCTGTACCTCTTTGCTTAAGTGTATTTGAACCAAATTCTTATAATAACAATAAATAATTTGTATAAAATTTTGTCATTATTTAACACATGTTTTTTTGATAGTATCGTAAAAACTTTGTAACTTTCTATGTGCAAAACCTCGTCCACAGATTATCTGATCCTAGAGACCCCTCTTATCCATTTTCTGATACCTATATCTGCTCAAAATGCAATGAACGTTTACAAGTAGATGATACACATTGTACCGTATGTAATTTGGGCATACATGGAATGGTTAAACCTATAATTGCTAAGAAAAGATCTAAAAAAGCTGATGAACAGTTAAATGAACAAGATGAGGTAAACAAAAAATTAAAACAATCTGTTAATATTGATAGCAATGTTGATGATTTAGATACAACTGCTAAAAACAAAAACAATGAAATAACTGTTGACCCTATAGAGATTCCCCTTGATGGAACATTTAAAGAGATTTTGTTTTTATCATTACTATTGCTACTTTTACTAGCAATTGTAATAGGTTATGATATTAATAATACTATTGTTAAAGCATTAATAGATGATCCAATATTAACAAAATGAAAATCTTATTAAAGATGACTTTATTAGTTGCTATTTTATTTGGTATATATAATGTCGCCTTAGAATCATTAAGATTTTCACGTGACCAGGTTAGAATACTCAACGCCAAAGCTTTATCAAAAAGCTTGCAATTCTACTATCTTCAACAAGGCACCTATCCACCATCAGGGCTAAATGAAAACGTCTGCTACTATTTATACAACAGAAAATTAATAAATAAACCCATGAGAGATCCTGCCTACATGAGCAATGTCATTTTCTTAGAGAAAAATTTATATTTAGTTAAAAAATTCTTTCGTGATTTTTCAGAGCTGTTTAATACTGAAAAACTCAAAAAGGATTATTCAACTATAAGAAATGCCGTTGTAACAGAGCTAAATGAAATTCGTTCTAATGTAGATTCTGAAATTGAATTCTTTAATAAAGATTTTAATCTGATCTTAGATGATGATAAGAAAACTTCTCCGCAGCCATTGGTAAGCTTTGAAAGGATTATAGATAACGAAGGTATCCCTATAGAATGCTCTATAAACTATGTATCTGATAATGTAAATAACCATTTTGAAATAAGTATTTATTTGGAAAGTAAATTTTCTAAAGATAGGATGAAGTGGGATGGTGGAGATGATCCTCAAAGATATGAAATAGGAAATTATCTTAAACTAAATACATCCTCTACGGTAATTGATGGCAACTTAACAGCTAATTCAAATAATATATCTATGATACAATAAATATCAATGACGGCAAATAAAACAAATATTATTACTCTTATATGTAACAAAGGTGGTGTCGGAAGATCTACCACTGCCATTAATTATGCATGGAGCTTAGCAATTAAAGATAAAAAAGTTTTGGTTTGTGATCTAGATGCTCAAGCTAATGCTTCTTCAACTCTTGCGTTAGATTACGGAACAGATGTGGTTGACAGAGGTAAGAACATGACCAATCTTCTTAAATCGTCAGGAGAAGGAGCCTTAGACTTTATCGTTGATACTCGAAATGAAAATATAAAACTATTAGCGTCTACTTTAGTTCTTGACAGTACTGAAGGTGAGGTAAAATCATTCTTGGACCTAAACATTTTTAAGCTATTTGATCACATGTTCAACAATAAGCTAAAAGAAGAATTTGATTATATTATATTTGATACTCCACCATTAAAATCTTCTGTTCTTACGCTTAATGCACTCTTAATTAGTAACTGGTATTGGTACATACTTAGCGCTGAGGATCAATGGTCTTTTGATGCGAGAATAGTAACTGAAAAAATCATGAAAGACGTTAGAAAGCTAAACCGAAAGATCAAGCCTCTTCCGGTTCTATTAACGAAGTATATCAGCAGCTCTAGTCAGTCCGTTCAAATGAAAAAAGCAGCTTTAAAAGCATTCAAATCAAGTATAGTAAAAACACCAATAACCTATTCAACTGTTGTCGCTAAATCACACAGCAAAAGACAATCAATTCATGAGAGCTCTCCAAACCATCAGATTGCTCAAGAATACGATAAGGTTGCTGAATCTATTTCAAATTTCATTAACAAAAAGAAGAAGTAAATCAATTTTTTTAATATGAGAACATTTAAGAAATATGCCTAAAGCAAAAGATAAAGGATTTGTTGACCTACACTCTATCCATTCCAAGCTAGCTGATGGCTATAAAATTTATGAAAATGATATCGATGACGAGAGTGATAATATCAGAGATTTTAAGAGCGTTTCTGAATCAATTGAAAAACTTGAACTAATTGTTGACGATGGTAAGGAGCTAGCGGACAAGGATATTAACTATAAGGAATATCTTAATCTTGTAAAGCGTAATATTGAAAAACAAAAGTTCCAGCTATTCAGACTAAAACTTACCACTTCACATTCAACCATAATAAATCACCTTTCAAAATTAGATGATGCATCATCATCTAATGATTTTATTCAACTAGAAAGGTATATAAAAAGGTTCGATATGAGACTTAAAGACTTAATTATCGAATCCAAGATATCTGCAAATCACAGAGAACTGTGGAACGAGTATAAAAAGAACATTAAATGGTACTACCAAGAACTTCAAATAAAGAAGATTCAAAAATCTGTGAATGCAAACAAAGGAAGAATTAATACTACTATTTCAGAGCTTGATAACGCAATTAGCATAGCCAATGACTCGCTTGGTGACAACGATGTTCTAATGAGCGAAAAATTAGTAGAAAAATTGATATTCGTTATAAGCCAGTCAGAAGTAACTGCTCAAAGAGATGCTCAATTCAATGAGTTTATCAGTAAGAAACAAAAGGAGGTCGATGATTATCATCAAAAGATAGATGATATAAAATTGAAGATTGAGATAAATCGCCACAAAAAGATCATTGAAGAAAACAAACCCTTTGTTTTACAGGGAATGAGCGAAATCCAGGCCAATACAAATAAAGAATTTCAAATTAATCTAGAAAATGAATATGAACTATCAGTTGATGATATTGAAGAAAAATCAATTGGAAAAGGATTTTCGGTCTCAAAAACAATTGCAGAAGTAATCTTTTACACAACTTTGACTATTTCAGCCATTTATTATACCTCTACTAATTATATTAATTTAAGAGAATTAACCTTAAAACTACCTGATAAAGAAGAGTCGATGCGACTTTTAAAAGGCAATGCCTACGGTGAACAAATTGAAAATGCTTTGAATTATGACAAATTCTATGCTGATAAAGGTATTGAGGTAATTAAAACTTTATCGCGCATTACTCCAGTCTCAATATCTTTAAGTGAAATTGATTTTAATCAAGAAGAGAATGGTCCTTTTATTATGAGGCTTAATGGATATGTAAACACTGTAGGCTCTTCTGGTAGACTAATTCTTAATAATTATTTAAAACGCCTCAGTGGCGAAAGAATAATCGAAGAAGTTGTTTTGGTTAATCAGAGAGTAGCTAATAACACAATAATATTTAACATTGATATAATACTATGATAAAAAAGACAATATTATATGTGTTTGCAGTATTTGCCTTATTAGCGATTTTATTTTACAACACAGAAACAAATGAAAAGATAAAAGATATTTTATCAAAGGTAAATACTATAGACCAAGAGATGTCAAGAGCTGGGGCAAAAGAAAAAGGGCTAACCGAACTAAATCAGACCTATGCCAATTACATAAAAAAATTACCAAAACTTTTTAATTTTTACGATTCAGATGATAAATATCTAACATCTTTAGAAACCATTGAAAAACTATGTAATCAAAATAGAATTAATCTTTTATCTATAAATCCAAACGCTGATAATACAATAACGACTTCACCGGGAGCTATCCCTGAAATCAATAATGATTTCGAAAGATATGAACTTAAAATGAGAGTGAGGGGTAATTTCATAAATATTGGTAAACTGACTGAAGCTCTTATAAAAAAAGATTTCTTTATAAAGAGCATGTCCATAAAGCCTATGCGTAATAATAATCAAGTTACATCAAACATAAATTTGACAACATATGTCAGAAGGCCCTTAAAGGATTCTAGTAATAATTTAACCTTATCAGAAATTAGCTCTCTCATATCAAACCCGCCCAAAGGTAGATTTGTAAAATCAAATATGTCCTGGGGGAGGAATATTTTTGCAAAACAATCCAATATAAACAATGAAACCAGCGATTTTAAAATCTATTCGCTTACTAAGGTTTCAACTAGAAATAAGACTGCTGAAATAAATTTTAAAACTTATAAAATCGGTTCAAAGGTTGATGAATATATTCTATCAAATATAGATCAAGAGTCAGCAACCCTATCCAATAATAAAAGAAGCATAATATTGGCCCTTGAGAAAAACGAAATTTCCTCAGAGTTTTCTATGCAAGGATTTAAAAGGGCTTTTTTAAAAGCTAGAAATGGCAATCAAAAGACTTTTGTCTACAAAGGAAAGCAATATAACACATCGATAAGAAAGTAAATTTACTATTATAAAACTAATTGCGTATTTTTGCAGTAACTTTATTTAGTGTATTGATATCTACTTTCGCTTTCAATAATAATTAAATTTGTTTTACTAATGGGAGGAAAACATGGAAATAAGATCTGATATAAACGCAAGAACTGCGATGGTATATGCCGGAGCTGCTTTTTTGCTAGTAATTGTAGGTTTTAAATCTATTGTAGCAACAATAGAATCTTGGAGTGACGTTGGAATTTTAACATATCTTTCTATTTTTGCGTTAGTTTTAGAGTTTGCACTGCTAATTCTATATGCTCAGAGCATTTACAGTCTTGGGCCAAGTGGAGGCGGATCTGAAAAGTCTGGATCTGAGGTTGCGGCGACTGTAAGCAATATGGACAAGGGCGCAGCTAGCTCACTCGCTGGTGCAATAGATGGTTTAAAAGATGAGCTTAGAGGACATAATGATAGAATGGAAAAATTAAGCTTAGGTGTAAACAGAATGGTCAAAGGCACTGTTCAAAAAGAAATCCAAAAAGAAGTTAACAGAATTTTAACCAAAGCAATTAAAGATGTAGAGTAATCAAGATGAAAAAGGTAGAAGTATATTTTCTCATCAACTTAGGCGCAATCCTAAGTCTATTTGCTATTGAAGGAGAATTAGCTAAATACAAAAGAAAGCAAGGCGATATTCTTTTAGAGGTAGCAAAAGATAAATTAGAAGCAATGGTTGATGTCAATAACATCAACTCTCTTAATTCTGATTCTCTTTATAAGTTCACTTTCGATCTTGAGGGTGAATACGATAAAGAAAGTGTTGACGTCACTGCAGAATTCAATTTAAATGACACTACAGCTTTGAACGATGAATTGAATTTAACTGCTAAAGCAGTTATGAAAGAAGGGTCGTATGTTGCGGAGATACCCATCTCTCAATTTGAGACCTTTCAAAACAAAAGATTTGATGTAAGTCTAGATATAGGCTTCCTCCCAAACATCTCATCATCAACTATAGACGATTGGACCGTCATATTTGGCAGTGACAACATTGCGAAAAAAATTGAAGACAACATTAATAAAAAAGTAAGTAGAGATGGTGCTTTCAGAATGACCAGAGATTTAGATGCTGCTATTGTACCTGTCCCACTGGAAGGACAGAAAGCTGACTTCTTTGTATTGTTTGATAAAAAGCGATTTACGGTACTTAAAGGTTTAAAATGGGAAATACCATTGACTGTTGGTGGCGTTTTTTCAAATTCAGATTTTGAAGTATCAATTTCTGGGGGCAATGAAATGATATCAAGCATAGAACAAGGAACTCCCAGATCAAAGATAATCGGTAATGCTACATCATCTGGAGGCAGTATCGAGATAACTGGAATAAGAAAAAAAGATAGTAAAGTTTCCACTACTACCTCGAGAATTGTTGTGATTGAACCGGAATGGGCCACTACTCCAGATATGGTTGAAATTTATACCAATGAAAAATACAATTTTGATCTAAGCGTTAAGTCCCTCTCTAGAGACAGGATTAGCGTAAACGTGATTGAAAATAATGGTAAACCAAAACTATTTAATAGATCAGTTGTTTCGGTTGGTCCATATAAAAAACCTGGAACTCTTGAATTTAGAACCTTGATCGATGGGGAATCCCTAAAAGATCTTGTTCACAAGGTTAAGATTAGAAATCTTCCAGAACCATTGCTCAGCTTCAAGAGAAAACCTGGCACCAATGATCTTACGCTTGAAATTATAACTTATGGTAAAAATAATGGTATTGATAAAGTCTTCCCTATTGGAGGAATAAGCGGAAAAGTAGTTGAAACGGATACTGAAAAGTTTTCTAATAGAAAAATAACCAGATACAGATTGACTATTGCAAGACCCTCAAGCGGTATCATTCAAACTGTAAAATTAAAAGTTAAAGATAAATATAATCTAATGAGTGAGTCAGATAATGAATTTGAATATTTTAAATAGAATTACCCTTTTAGCTCTTAGCACTTTTTTGCTCAAAAATTTTACTTATGCACAAAGTAATTTAATTAGTTGGGAAGTAGCTGATACTGAAGTCAATCAAAAATTCATAGAAGCGTATTTAAATGTTCTCATCAAAAACGATAAGTTTGATAGCAATACCATACAGTCCTCTGATGTGATAATGGTGCAAATGGAAAAATCCGAAGAAGGTCTATCAATGAAACGTCTAAGAGCCAAAAATTATGATTCAGGTGAATTCAGACGATTTCAAATGGATCAGGTTGAAGAGATGAGCAAGTCTATGTTAGAAGAAATATTAGACCGAAAATATAAATGGCGTGAAATCACTAGAAGAGATTTATCAGAATTTGAATCATATAACAGTGTCGATAATATACTCCAGGAAAGAAGCTTCAAAAGAGCTAGAGATGCTTTCTGGTGGTCAACCTCTCAAGTTGAAGTCTCTGAAAAAAACGCTTTTATAAGACAAAAAGGAAGCAATCAGGCATTCAGAATGGAAATAGGTATGCCTGACATGGGGCTGCATAGACAAATCTTTAATAACATTATTCTTGGTCTATCAAATGATATTTCAAGTACATATGTAATCGTACCACAAATTGAATCTGCTAAAAAACCGACTGACAATTCACACCCTTTAGATGGGACATTCGGATTTGGATTTAAATTTGACACGCATGCAATTGGCGGAAATATTAGCTACATGGACTCAGGTAACAAATTTAAACGAAAAGGAATTAAAAACTCTGAACATATGGTAATCCCATCTGCAAATGGTTTACTCTATTGGAGCAATACGTTTGGTTTGAACAATAATAATTTCATAACCATTCTTGGAACGATAAAAGATCTATTAGGCCGCGGAGGTGGAGAGGAGATGAATGAAAAGGACTTTGCTTCCCTTCGGTTGAAGGTTGGTATGTCTTTGTCAGAGTTTATTCATGCTAGCATAGATAGCACAATTGGAAAAAGTGAATCTCAAAATCTTCAAATAACAGACAGGATCATTGGAACAGAAGCTTTAGGATTTTTTGTTAAAGCTGAAATTGCAACCGATGATAAAAGAACAAAATTATATGGGCAAAGCAATACCTCCTTTGGCGGTATGTCATCAATCTCCTTTGGATTAGAGCATAACGTCTATAAGAGTTTCAATCTAGGTTTTGACGTGATCACTTACCCATCGAATTCATATTTGGAGTTCGATACTAAAAAAGGTAAAAACAGCTCTTTTAAATGGTATCCAATAGGCGAGGAAGGCGGAAGTATTTTTGCGCCATATTTATCAATTCACTTTTAATTTACTTAGGATAAAGATGAAATTTAAACTTTTAAACTACTTATCTATCTTTTTAATTCAAGCTATAGTCATTGGACAAAACAATAAAATAGAGAGCTTAGATCAAAGAAAATTCATTGCATGGGAAGTGCATCATATGCCCTACCACATTCTTGTTGAGGACGCAATAGTTGATTTTAACGATCTAAATAGAAACTCAACAAAAGTTGATACTTTTAAAACTCTTAAACCCGATGAACAATTAATCATCGTACAGAATAAATCAAATGACACACAAATCCATGAGATTTGGTATGGTGACGGATTGCTGTTCACCATTATAACGCGTGATCTCGTAGATTGGGTGCTGAGCCAAGATATTCAACAAGCCTTAATTGAAAAAGATCAATATCTTAATACACCATCTGAAACGGTCTTTTTCGAAAGCGAAGGGGAGCGATTATTATCAAACTACAGTTCAAAGTTATCTCTATGGCAACAATATAATTTTTATGTGAGTCATGAGAATATGTACTTGAGATCAAATATTTTGCAGTACGCTGTAAACTTTTCATACGGTAATACTTTAATAGGGCTTCCCGGTACATTATTTGGAGGAACAGCGGTTGGAGTTGCTACGCGTAACTCTGAAATTGGATTGAGGTTCCCAGCTGCTTTTAATATATCTCCTATAGGCGCACTAAATGATCCAAAATATATATCATCAAACTATCTTGGTCTTTATTCTAAGGTTAATATTAACAATATGTTCTCTACAACAGCTGATTTTCACGCACAAATGGGTTTTAGTTTTTTTCCTTATTCAGATGATGCTGCTGTTACTGATACTACTTTTTTCAAGCAGCAAAAAATTGATCCAGAATACCAATATGTCAATATTGTTGATATGTATGCTTTGTTCGCTGCATCTTTTGATGCTCCAATAAAGCTTCCAAGAATATCAAAGGTTACTCTTTCTCCAGGTCTGCATTATTTAAAAATTGCTCATAGAACTTGGCAGGAAAGTGCTGAGACCTTGTTAAATAGAACTTTCTATTTGGATGATAACGGTTCAAAAGAAACCTTTATGAACGACTCTGACAATAGCAAGTACCTTGGTCTTTATACTAGGGTTGATTTGATAAGTGATCTTGGTCGAAGACCAGCATTCTTTGACAATTATGATTTTTTAGATTTTATTCAGATTGATAAGGCGCCATTTTTTGAGCTTTCGTTCCAGTTCATATCTGATCTAAGTCTTATAAGAACATTTACAATAAATTTAAGAGATGAGCTTTCTTTATCAATGACACACTACAAAGCGAATGAAAATATAAAAGGTAGTTGGACACCTAAATCAAATCTTTTTATTGGTTTTAAATATACATCTAACCTTTAAAGATTTTAGTTAGATTAACTTTAAAATATTTTCAATTGGTCTCCCGATTACTGCTTTTTCATTTCTGATTACTATTGGTCTTTCTATCAGTTTAGGAAAATTAGCCATAAAGTTAATTAGTTTTTTTTCGTCATCTAAATGTTCATCTATTTTATGATCCTTAAAAGTTTGTTCTTTTTTCCTCATAAATTGATTTGGATGCAATCCTAGCTTCGCTGAAATCTGCTCAATATATTTATTATCCAGAGGATTCTTTATATAGTTTACTATATTTGGTTCGATACTATTGTCACGCAATAGTTGGAGGGCTTTCCTACTTGTCCCTCATCTTGGGTTATGAATTATTGTCCATTCACTCATTGGTAGTCAATCCTTTCTCTTAAAAGTATAATTTGTATAACAAAATTATAAGGCATTATACCTGTATGATGAAAGTGTCATATTGGCTCATTGATTATTATTTAATATCATTTGAAGGACACTTATATGAAGGACACCAACCCCCCTATCCTTGCTAATATTGGCACTAAAGCTATTCATCACTCCAAGCCAATGTATGGATTTATTAATTGCGTACTGTAGCGAACTCAACGCAATCCTAAAAAAGCAAAAGTATATTGATAGGGGTAGCGACTTATATAAGTGCGACTCATAGAAATTATTTATATTTTAGTATATGGATAATACAGTTAGAAAATCTATTGGAGCTTTAATGCTCTTAATAGCAGTTTATTTTGGTTATCAAAGAGCCCTTTCAGCAGAATTAAGAGGTGGTATGTGGGGCATAGGTTTGATAGTTTTTGGTGCTGGTGGTGCATATCTAATAACTGACAAGCCTAAACCAAACGATAACGAATAGAATTTTTTCTACCAAATTCCCAACTTATGAAATACAACCTATGGGGGGTGGGTATGCAATAATAAGTGCACCCACATTGTAGGGTAAATTTTGAGAATTAGTGTAGACACAACCAAGCGTTGTGAATACTATATATATGTTGTTGTTGTATAAAAAAAAATTAATGATCCATTAATAGCTTGTTTATTTTTTTAAAAATATTTCTCGATATATTTGCACACCACGTATACCTCTCTTTGTGGCTTCATTAATTGAAATACTCTCTCCTTTTAATTACTTGAAGCCACAAAACTTAGATAAAATAATTTTTACCTTATTTATTCGACTCGTAAAAACTGTATTCCTTTTTCGTTTTATTTTTAATAAAAATTAAAATTTAAACTCAATTTAATATTTATTAATATTCAATAAATAGATTTCGTCAATTAAAGGAATCTATTTATGCAAAGTAAAGATTTTTTATCTAATCTTAGCTCAATTGATAATGCTTTATTTTTTAGGTTTTCAAGATTAAGTAAAAATAATCTCATAATAACCATTAGTTATTTTTTTTCAAAATCTGGCGATTTCTCATCTTATCTCATTTTTACTTTAATTGCATTTCAAATACAAAACCCTCATTTAGTATATCTAATAAAATTAGTTTTTATAGCTATGCTTATTGAAAGACCTTTATATTTTATTATAAAAAATAATATAAAAAGACACCGTCCATTTCAAACCATTCCAGGTATTAAGAATTTAATTGAAGCTCCCGATAAATTTAGTTTTCCATCTGGTCATACTTCATTTTCTTTTTTATTCGCTTCGTTATGTATATATGTATTTCCAGAGTTTACTTTTTTATTTCTTTTTTGGGCATTTTCCATTGGAATTAGTAGGGTTGTTCTTGGTGTGCACTACCCTGGAGATGTTATCGCTGGAGCTATATTGGGAATTATAACATCTTTAGTCTCTATCACATTATTTAATTTTAATCTTTTATGAAAATTTTATATGGTGTTCAAGGGACAGGGAATGGTCACATTACAAGAAGTAGAATTGTAATTTCCGAGCTAAGGAAAAGAGGTCATTCAGTTGAAGTTTTAATTTCTGGAAGACCTAAAGAAAAATTATTTGACCTAGAAGATATTGAACCTTATTCTATCAATAAAGGGATCACGTTTTGTACTTTTAAAGGCAAAATAGATATAGTCAGAAGCGCAATTAATCTTAATCTATTTGAATTTTTTAATGATGTTATCAAAAAAAAAATAAAAGAAATTGACATCGTTATTTCTGATTTTGAACCTATTAGTGCTTGGGTTGCGAAAAAGAATAGAAAGTTAAGCATAGGATTGGCACACCAATACGCTTTTGCTCATAAGATACCAATAGATGGAGATAATATTTTTACTCGTTTAGTATTAAATTACTTTGCTCCCGCTGATATTAAGATTGGCATGCATTACCATCACTTTAATCAACCAATTGTCCCCCCGGTTATTCCAAGTTTTGATATTCCTAAAAATTTAAAAATTAAAAAAAATAAAGTTTTAGTATATTTACCATTTGAAGATTTAAAAGATATAGTTGAGTTTTTAAAGCCTTTTGATAAATACCTTTTCACCATTTATCATGATATTAAAACTGAAATTAGAACTAACAATATTCATGTTAAGCCCTTTTCTAAAATCAATTTTAAAAAAGATCTTTTATCGTCTGATAAAGTTTTAAGTAGCGCTGGATTTGAACTCCCTAGTGAAGTTTTATCTCTTGGAAAAGGCTTATTATTAAAACCTGTTTTAGGCCAAATGGAGCAATTATCAAATGTATGCGCAATTAAAAATCTTGGACTTGGCCTATCAATGGAACAATTTAATAACGATATTATGAGAGACTGGCTATCCTTAAAAAATCAAAATCCTATAAATTATCCTCTCAGCGCTCCAATATTAGCTGACTGGATATCACAAAAAAAATGGGATAAATTAGACTTATTAGTTGATGAGCTTTGGGCAGGAGTTAAATTTCCAAACTAACCCTTTGAACCGATATCGTTTTGTTTCTGAGTCGTTAATGGTTTGTAATAAAAATTTCACAACAAGTATATAATGTTTTAACAATGTATTGTGTTGGTAAAAATCTCAACCTTTTTTCAAGTCCACAAGGAGAGAGATAAGGTTTGCACTTACCTTGTGCGTAAAAATTTTTTTATATTTTTTTAAGAATTAAAGACAAAGGATTATGCAATGAGTGCTTACAAAAGATTTGAAATATGGCTAAATGGCATCTGCCCTAATTGTAAAGAAAGAAAATTAAAAATAATTAAGCCCAAAAGACCAATTTCCTTCATTGATGCTAAAACTATCCATTTCCAATGCTTAAATTGTGACTCTAAATATTATTACCCTCAATTTTGGGGTTTTTTATTTATGTTTTGTACTTTGTTTTTTGCGAATCGAATTGTTTATTTTTTGGATTTTACAAGTCTTGTACATGAAATTATTTCATATTGTATAGTTTGTTTTTTTATATTTTTAATTCTTGTACCAAAACTTCCAAAGAAACCATATATAACTGATGAAGATAAGGTTGTTAAATGATTGAAGAAGGAAGGACAGATTTACACATAGTCAGTGTGTAAAATTTTTTTTTAATAAAACAAAAAAAATGGCTCTCAAATGAGAGCCATTTTAAAGAATAAATTTATTATATTTTTATTTTTCTACCATAGTTTGGACTTCGTTAGATACACCATGCGAGTGCTCACTAAGTATATCCATGACATCTCTTTTCCAACTCCCTCTACCATTAATTTCCTCGTAGTCATCTTGAAAGCCATCTGGTAGACCTAAAGTACCATTTCCAAATTGTGTCCAACTATTAAACGGATATACCAGCATAATTTCCTGACCCCCGTCAGGGAAAACATTGCGATAAACTCTCCGAGCTTGAGGTGAGCCTGTGTTTTCTAATACATCAGCAATTTTCTGTACAGTATTTTCTACTGCTTCAACATGTTCTGGTCCATTTTTGATTTTAATTCTTTTTAGTAAAATGTTTTTTCCAACTTTTTCATTTTCAGGATTATATGTCATTTCTTCATCTCGCATCATGTAGATAAATGAATGTTGTTCTCCAAAAGGCAAGATATTAGCTTGCCAATCTTTCATGTATTCCTTTGATAAAGGTTTATCTTTATCAGAAAAAGTCATTGGGCCTTCAGCCCATGTATATTGACCAGATTTTGGTCCAGTGTCGACATACCAAAGATATGCTTTTGGTCTATTATCGCCATTATGATATTTTGCATTATGCTTTAATATTGCAGATCTCAATTGCGAGTGCTTACCATCCTTAACTTTTATATAGCTGGTATGAAACATAATATATTCTTGCCCAAGTAAGCTAAATGATGTAACTATTGTAAGAATTATAAAAATAAGTTTGCTCATATTGTTAATCCCTTTTTAATTGATTCATTCATTAATTTTCAAAAGCGTATTTATTTTAGAAATATTTCTTAATAATTATAATTTGAAAAAGATTTTATTTTAAATTATCTTTTGTACATCAACTTATTCAATCTATTTTTTGATTTTAGTCATCATCAATACACTGCATTATTACGTATTTCTCATTTATATCATAAGGAACATCTAAACGAAAAAACTCAATCCTCAAAGGCAAAAATGAGGTTTGCACTTACTTTATGAGTAAAAAAATTTTATATTTTTTTATGAAATATCTAATTCCAATCATCATTGCAATTTTATTATTCAGTTGTGAAGAAAGTGCATCTACGACTTCATATCAAGAAGCTTATATTTTAGATACAAAAGTGAGTGGCATTAGTTGGACTGATAAAGATTGTAACATCGACAGCACTTATATTGTATATGAAAAATGGAAACAGGGTAGGCGTTTTATTACTGAAGTCAATGGAGAATATTTCATTCATCAAACAATAACTAATTCAAACCCAGTAGAGTACTATGTTATTGATAGCTTAAGTCTAGATTGGATTAGCTTTAAAGGAGATTCTCTATTCGTAACAAACCCTTCAGATTTTTGCTACTCAGAATACCCTGAGTATTTACATACAGATGAAAATGGAAATTGCTCAACCATAGGGATATTTGGTATTCCTAAGAAGAAACATTTTTATTATTGCATTGAATATCCTGATATATATATAAAGGGATATGTTGAAAAATGATTAAGGATAATAGGTGGGTAATCGCATTTGCATTTCTATCTATCATTACAATTTTAGTAAGAACATATTATCCAGATCTTTTATTAATTCGTTTTATTTTTTTTGGATTAGCAATATTCATAATTGTTTTCAAAGTTGATTGGAGCAAATAAAGATTACGTTTTGAGTGATCGCTTAAGACTGAAGATTAAATCTAATAATATATTTATTTTTGATTATTATTTTCCTGTAAGATTTTCACTGTTTCACTATATATTTTCCCTGAAACATTTGCTCCCACAAAAGTAACCAGCATTATCAACAGACCAAGCCAGAAACAACCTGCCGCATCTTTCTTTCCTTTATAAATAAATCCAAATATAACCAACATCATTCCTAATACATAAAACGCCCAAGAGCCATAATAAGTGCTGGCTATGGATAAAACAACTGCCATTAAAAGTGTAAAGATTAATGATATTACTATAAACTTATTCATCAAGCGAAATTCCCTATAATTATCTACTTAGACATGTTGCAATGAGGTATTTAATTTTATAATGTCTATAAGAAGGTTACAAAAGCATTACAACAGGTAACTACTAATTGACCTTTGGATTATATTATTTAATTTATTTATTTCTAATTTTATTTGCTATAGAAGCTTCTTTTTTTCCTTTTTCCATATCAACCAACGCACAAAGAAAAGTGCCTATGAAAATTACAAATACTATGGATAAAAGAGCAGATCTATTATCAAGCATTGAACTAATTATAAAGAATATCAATGGGCCAACTACTGCTACTGCTTTCATTATAAAGCTGAAAAAACCAAAAAATTCTGAAATTTGTTTTTTGGGAACCAATTCAGTAATCATGGTTCTTCCTTGAGCAGTAATGGTTCCCATCACACTTCCAATAATTAACCCCATTAGAATATATTGAAGATTTATGGAAAGGTTTAATGGAGACCAAATATAATCCCTTAGCATGGTTGGCCAAAAATCAATGAAACCATCTCCAAAGATTGTTGGGTGGTCATTTCCAATTATACTCTTTTCATGGTGAACTCCACCATTAATCCCCAAGCTAAATCTGTGATTATTGTTTGCTTGCAGATTATTAAGTAAGATTGTCACATCTTCATCGTTAATTTCTAAAGCAGTAATGTTTTCTTTTTTTGACCAAGTTGGGTTTTTTATTAAGAGAGTATTTTTTATTGCATTTCGAAAAACACTATCCCCTTTTGCTGTTGAGCTAATCCACGAGTTTGATTCACAACATAGAGATTTATTATACAATGTTGATATATTATATTTATCTTTTTCCTTATCCCAGCTTAATTGAACATCATATCTTTCAAGCTCATCCTTATTGTTTGGTAGGCCTAATTCTAATGGAGCAAGGCCGATCATGATTGGAACAAAAATACAATATACGCTTAGCGCACACATTAAAGTTTTTTTGCTGCCAATCTTTTCAGCAATTTTGCCAAAAATTATCGTCATTGGGACTGCAGTTAGATTTGCTACAATTCCTAAAAGTCCGCTTGCTGCTTGGCTTAACCTAAATTCATCAGTACCAAATGAAACAGCAATACTTGCAATAGTATTAACTCCATCAAAAAATAAAAAATATGCAATTAGGAATAAAAAGAGCTGACTGTAATTTTTCATGTTTTTTAAAGTATCTTTGATTCCATTGATTGCTAAGGTCAAAAATTCCCCCTTTGATTTCTGCTTAGAAATATAAATTTTTGGTTCTGGTGTAAATTTAAATAAAAAATATCCCCAGCTAATCCACCAAAGCCCAGAAGAAATGAATATTACGCTTAGAGCCCAAGGGGCATTACCAACTATATTTAAAAATAAAATATGAAAAATTAATAAAGTTACACCGCCCGCAAACCCATAAGAACACCCTTTGCTTGAAATTTCATCAACCGAACAATTATTATCACTTAGTGAAGGTATAAATGCATAATAAACAGCATTTCCACCGCAAAACCCGATATTAGCTAGCATGAAGAAAATAGTGATCAGTGGTAACTGAAATCCCATGAAAGGCACTATCCCGATAAGCATAGTAGCAATCACACCGAGAATAGTAAATCGCCATAAGATTTTTTTCTTTATTGGGTAGTGATCAACGATAACACCTATTAAGGGACTAATGATAGCAGCAAGAAAGGTTGTAGCGCTTAGAGTAAAGGCAAAAAAACCAGAACCAGTGATTGTGAATCCAAGTATCTCTTTACCGCCCCCTGTTGCCGTATCAAATAATGTAGTAATATAATTTGGAATAAATATAGCTAAAACACTTAATGCAAAAGCTTGATTTGCCCAATCATATAGATACCATGACCTTCTTGCTTTCATTAACGCTTTAACTGTTTTCAATTTATATATTCCTTAAAAATGCAAAAAAGATACTATTGTGATCTTATTTTATCAAATTAAGAATGTATTTATGTATGTAAACGGTCATGCACAAAAAGCTACATTTGATATTTAAAAAATTATCCCAAATTCGATGATAGAAATGGGAGCCCTATTATGGGTTTCTTCTCATTCAAAATATCTATAACAATTCTTAAATAGATTAATAAATCTTGAAATGTATATATAATAAGATTCTATATTTTTTATGGAAAGAAAGAATCTATTAACCGTTTTGATAATTCTTTTTTTAGTATTCTTATATTCATTGTCAAATAAATATGCCAAAGATACGGAAAAGGGAATCGAAGAACTCCTTAATAAAAAATCATTAAATGGATAAACCACTAAATCGCAGGCTTAAACATATTCAACTTTTACATCATATTTTATTTAATCAAAAAAAGGGTGTACCAAGGAATAGTCGAAAAGGTTTTGAAAAGCTAATACATATCCTTATTTATACCACAAACGTAGAATTCTCAGAAACTTATAGATCATTTGAAATCAAGGACAAAATAAAAAAGTTCAATGAATTAAATGACTTTTATTTATTTGATGCAAGGAAGTATAAAAAAGCTAATCGCAGAAAAAAAGAGTTTGAAGAGCTTAAGAAATGGTATCTACAAAAAGAGGGTAGAGATTTTAAAATTGAAGAATATATTTTTTTGCTTGAACAAAATAGTTCAAAGAAAAATAAAAAAAGAGTTAGTGATTACAGGAACTACTTAAACAATAAAAAAAGTTATATATAATATCTTATTTTGTATTTTTAATTTTTTTTAGGATTGACTATTATTGTTCCAGTCATTCCTTGTTGAGCATGAGTACCTATACTACATATATAATTATATGTACCAGCCACATCAAAAACCAATGTCCCAATCGTGCAATCCCCCTGGCAAGGATTAAGAAATAACTTTATAGGCCCTGACGTTATCTTTACATCATGAAAGCCATTGTCGTTTATAAATCTTATGGAATCACCTTCAGTAATTGATATGGTAGAAGGGTTGTAATACATATTCCCTGCGTAAACAGTGTATATACCATCAATTAAACCTCCTTCATTTTGATAGATTTCATTTTTATCCTCACATCCGACAATCAAAAGAAGAATTGCAAAACTGATACTCCATTTATTTTTTGTTTTCATCATATACTAAAATACTATTTAGTTTTCTTGTTTGTTCAAAATTTTATTAAAAAATATATTATTAAAATTATTAGTTTGTTCCATATGGGGCAAATGCCCTGCATCTTTAATTATATATAATTTTAGTTTTGGCATGATTTTTAGAATTTTATTTTCAATTTCCTTAAATGGCAATACTGCATCACTATCGCCCCAAATTGCAAACAGCGGCAGGTCAGTATTGCCTATTTTAGAATTGACCTCGTCTAGTAGGTAATTATTTTTGGCTGTTGAGATAATAGCTCGTGCAAAACCTTTATATTTTAATAGTTCTTCATATTTTAGATCCCAAGTACCAGCAAAATTTTCTGGATATTTAAAATCCGATAATTGACCTTTTGCTAATGTTGGAAATTTTTCACTAATGAAAGCTTTTATCTCCTTATCTGTTACTTTTGATTTATCAGGTGCTTTCTTTTTATCATGAAAACCCGATGGCGAAACATAAATCAATTTTTCAATTCTATTATAATAGCGAGATGCAATATTTGAGATTACCCTTCCTCCATTTGATAATCCAACAAGAGTGATTTTTTTATTAATTTTAAGACTGTCTAAAAGCTCAATCACCTGATCTCCAAATAATTGGTCATTATAAATAATATCTGGATTATCTGAATAGCCCCTGCCATATAGATCTAACTTAATTACCCCATATCCCCTTCCTTTAGCTTCGTTATAGGTCAAATCCCATATATAGGATGGAACAGAAAACCCATGAACAAAGAGCAATAAATCTTTATGATCGATATTCTCAACCTCGTAATACGTATAGCCATTAGATAATTTTATAAAATTCCCTGTTTCAATCTTTTTTCTAAAAGATGTATCTTTAATGATATATTCATATTTATTTGATTTTTTTTCGCATCCTGCAAAGAAAAAAGTAAAGATTATAAGTCGTATTATGTTTTGCATAACAGAGATTGCTCTATCTTATTTCTTAAATTGATAGCCTATCTCACCTTCTTTGAACATGGGTGGTTCAGCGATTTTATCCATAAAGTTTGACATAATTTCTTGAACCAGTGAAGCAGCATTTTCTATATCCTTTTTGGTTTCCCATTGAGATAGACCTAAAAATTCAGAATCGCTTATTTTAATATAGGTTACGCTTATTAATCCATGTGCGCTTTGAAATAGATCTTCTTTAGATCTTAAAATTTTTAATATTTCATCTGTATCGCCAGTGTGTTTAATTATTCCTACTCTACCAAACATTGTATTACTCCTTTTTTATTAAATTAAAGATCAAAAACTATTCTAATTATTTTAATAATAATTAGAATTATAGCGCCCATAAATATAAATTTTTTTTGGCTTTTGCTTAGTTTTGTTTTAGAAAATCCATATGACATATTGAATAAAATTAAATGAAAAAACCTTTAAATAAAGAATTAAATCCTAAACTATTGTTTAGCTTTATAGCTATGATAAACGGATTGGTAACTTTAGGAGTAAGTATTTATTTAGGTATAGAGTCAACCATTATAGTTGGATTAATAATTTTTCTAGTGGGTTTAGGTGCATTCTTTTACTTTTTAGATTGAACTCATTATGATAAGTAATATTATTGTTTGGGCGCTTATTGGGCTATGATTTGTAGCAATGATAACAGGCTGTTATCAACAACTTACAAAAAAGAAAAAGTAAGACTAGCTGGGTTGTGCTTACATTTTTACAAAAATATATTTGGTTAGGTTTGTTGGTTTTAGGACTTATCAATCTAATTGATTATTTCAAAGGGATTGAAAACATTTATTCTTCTGTATCACTTTTAGTGCTATCATTAGTGATGTTTTGGCAAAGAAAAGGTCCGATATGAGAATAGGAAAGATAAATATTTATGAAAATTAATACATCATCGTCTAAAGAGTTTGGCGAGAAAGCCTCATCAGTAATCATTAAATGCGCAGAAGCTAGAATAGCAGAATCTGGAAAGTTTAATTTAGCTATATGCGGTGGAAGAATGCCTATACCAATATTTAACTCACTTAAAGATAAATATAAAAATGATGACGACTTGGATTGGAGTAAATTCAATATTTTTTGGATAGATGATAGATTTGTTCCACATGATCATGGTGACAGCAACTACAAATTGTTTATAGATCATTTTGCTCAAGATGTAAAGGATGTCAATTGTTTCCCAATTCCATATACCGATGATATAGAGGAATGTGCTACTTCATATGAAAAAATAATATATGAAAAGGTGGATATCGGTGCCAATAACATACCTTGTTTTGACCTGGTATTGATTGGTGTTGGCGACGATGGTCACATTGCATCTTTATTCCCCAATTCAAAAGAATTACAGTACAAAGGTGATAAAAGAGTTTTGACTGTTTTAGATCCTCCATTCCCACATAAAAGGATAACGTTCTCTTTGGATGTTTTAAACGCAGCTAAAGAGAGAATCATAGGTTTGAAAGGTTTGAGAAAAATTGAAATCTTTAATGAGATTAATTCAAACGTTAATAATGGTTACCCGATGAAATTCTTGTTTGATAAAAATAGTAAGGATTATCTTATATTATGTATGGATTAAATCTTAGCAGCATTAATATTAAAATATAATATGCGATTTGCCTCAATTATAACTGATAAAATGAAAAAAGGGCTAATTGATTTAAAATATTCAATTGAAGACATTGAACAATTAAAACCAATCGAGGCAAATTATATACTAACAAATAAAATAAAGAAAAATCCAAAGATCATGCTGAAGTTGAGGAGAGAAAGATATCAATAATTGTAAAATTGCAGATTAGTCATTCTAAGCTATGAAATTAATCAAAATGAAATTCATACTTGCGCTTATTTTTATATGCAACATTACAAGTCTTCAGGGGCAACCAGATGAAGCTTTACCTTTTTATAATACATTCAATGATCAGATATTAAAAGCTAAGCTATTGTTTGCTGACTCCAAAAAAGATGTTGAAAATATTTACAGCTTGAAATCTGACGAAAAAAGTAGAGTTTTAATTTTAGATTACGTTGAAGCCCATGATCAATTGTTAACGATATGTGACGCTGCTACTAAATTATTGAGTATTTATGTTATTGTACCTAAAAGTGAAATCAATAATGAATTGATTAAAACTCTAGAAAAAAAAATAACTACCTACTTCACTGATATAAGAAATGACATTGAAGTGTTAATTGATGCTTTTGATTTTTACATTGAAAGTGAATTTTATAATTATAAGAAAATAGAGATACTAAAATCAAAAATGCTACTAACGCTTGGTGAAATTCGTTCAATAATTGATCAAAGTTGATTAATTAGCACTTTTACTCATTTTCTAAATACTTAACTTTAATTAAAATTTTAGTTTAATATACACCTATGCGTTATCTTGTATTAATATTATTACTTATTAGTTGTCACCCTGTTTCTCATATTGTTGTTGGCAACAAAAGGGAGGCCACTAGTCCTACGGATGTAAAAGTATATTTAGACTATCCTGAATCCTACGAGAAAATTGCACTTGTTGATGCTGGTAGTAATTTCTCATTTAAAGATCCAGTTATACTTTTTGCCTGGCAAAGCAAGATGAATAAAGCATTAGAAAGACTCAAGATTGAGGCTGCTAGTCTGGGTGCTAATGGAATCTTAATTATAAATACAGATAACAAGACATATCAATCTATAAATTCAAATGAAAATGGAGTTCAGACCTCCACCTATGAGGAAAAATTTATCAAGGCCATAGCAATTCATGTTCCTGAGATTTAATGAGTAAACGAATTCAAAATTGGATAGATTGTATTAAGTCTAATGACCCAACCCTTGTAACTGAACTCTATGATGAACATGCAATTCTCTTGGGTACATTTTCTGACATAGAACGGCAAGGTCCTAAACTTATTTATGATTATTTTAACGGCTTATTGTCATCAAAGGTAGATGTAGAGATTATTTCAGAGCACTCCCATAGCTTTGATAATTTAGAGGTTTGCTCAGGGCTTTATAACTTTATAGTTAATGGTGATACAATAGAAGCCAGATATTCCTTTATTTTTATACAAGTAAATGATGATTGGAAAATCTTATCACATCACTCGTCCGTTCTGCCTAAAAGCAGCTAAGTCTTCTTAATATACCTTTTATAGTATAAGTATAATCCCTCACCTACCATCGCAAACCCAATTATTCTTGGCCTTTGAATATACCCTAATACTAATGCGAATATAAGAATGGAGCCTAAGCCTACTAGTATAGCTATAATTAAATATGGATATTCTTTATCTAATTTTTTAAAAAATGTCATATTTCTATATTTTAAATATTAAAGTCTTCTCCGATTGCATTACAGCTCTTTTCCCATAATAGTTTTTTTGTTTTATCATTATCATAAAAGCCTTCTAATTCAAATTTTATAGGTTTTCCTTTAGCAGATGTCATCCGCGAACCTGGACCATAGAACGAACCGCATTCTATATCAACTTTTGTCATACATTCAATTATACCCATCGATCCGTCCTCACTAGTTTGCCCCCCTTTCATAAATTGCCCTGTAAACCATTTATTCATACCACCATCCTTGACTGTTGTAGATTGTAATTCTGTTGTGGCTAGACCTGGATGAGCTACAAGTGCTTTTACTTTTGATTTTGACTTTCTTAATCTTTCATGAAGACATGCGGTAAAAGCTGCATTGGCTAATTTTGTTTGTGCGTATCTTTTCCATCTTCCGCCCGGGAACGGTATCATCATAGATCCATTTCCTCCTAAACTACCTGATTTTTTCTCTAAATATTTACCCTCTAATCTTTTCATTATTTTTCGAGCCGTGCTTGAATGATTCACTATTCTAGCCTCACCAATTTTTTCTGCTGTCTCATTCAATAATGAGTATAAATTTTTTGTAAGTAAAAAATGCGATAAATGATTGGTTTGCATTTGAACATCATACCCGTCGTTCGATGCAATATCCTTTATTGCCATAATTCCAGCATTGTTACAAAGCACATCTAACCTATTCTTACATATAGTTTTAATTTTTTCTGATGCCTCATTAACAGATTGAAAACTTAAAAGGTCGCATTCAATATTTATATAGCTTGCATCAGGATTTTTAGATTTCAAAATAGAGAAGGATTTTTCGGATCTTTCTGATTCTCTATTTAACAGCAAAACGGTTCCCCCTTTTTTGCCAATAGCAAGAGCAGCATAATAGCCAGTTCCTGTCGTGGTACCCGTTATTGCGAAGAATTTACCAGATTGGTCTTTAATGTTGGATACAAAATCATGATAATATTTTGTTTTAAGGTTTGGTTTTTTATAAGACATGATAAAACATGGTGTTTATTGGTCAAATATACGTCTGTATAAATGAGGTATGATAATGATAAAAATCATAATAATCGTGATTTTTAAATGGAATTTTGGATAAATATATCATGCTAATAGAAGTTAAAATCAGGGCAAATATGTTTATAAAAACCATAGTAGGTAACATCAAAATCAAACAATAAAAATTAAACATATATTAAGCAATATAATGCCCGATCATGCGCTAGATTTGCTCAAAAATATTTTTAAAAATGTAATATTATTATTTAAAGTAAATCTGGACTAAATAAATACATGGTCATACAAAATTAATGTAATAATTAGAAATAATTAATCGGAAATTAAAATATGATATTTCGGATATTTTGTTATTTTATGTCTATTATAAGATAAGTATTATATTCTTATAATAGATACATTATTCGAATATTAAAAATTTCCTACGAAGATTTATGAGCCTTTTATCGCAATCAAATTAGACAAATTTAAGTTAAAAATAAGCTTAATTAAGCCTCATAAAGCAAAAATATTGATCGTAAATAAAGCCGTTTATTATTAGCTAATGCAAAGTGTTATTTAGGATAAAATAAATGAAATATCTTTATCAATTTTTATATAAATATGTGCAAAAAATAAATGTCTTTTTTTTTTAATTTATAAACTGCTAAACTACAAATATCAATGTTTTACGGTTTTGTATATTTTTTAACAAAATTGTAAGAATTCGCTCATTATTTATCGCAATTAGATAAGCATCCATTTATCAGATGATTAGTTATTTATCAATTATTTTTAATTTTTTGCTTGAAAATTGGGGGAAAAATCTATTTTTGGATTCTTTTCATTTTACTAAAAATTAGAATATATTTTGCACGTTTTAAAATATTATGTATAATAACTAATATTATTATGTATAATATTTGACGACAAACTATTTTCTTAATATTTAGCTGGTTTTCCCTTACCAGGTGTAGAATATTTAATAAAGTCTCTTATATCATCGTTAGACTTTTCAAGATCTTCTGATCTTAGGTACATCATATGGCCACTTTCATATCCCTTAAAAAATAATCTACTTCTCATTCGCCCTGATGGATCTAAATGCCACATGGTATACTTTGCATCAAAGTACTTTGTAGCTCCATCATAGTAGCCAGACTGTATCATAGTGTGCAAATAGGGGTTTTGTGCCATTGCTTGTCTCAGGTTTTCACCTGTGTTGTTATTTGAGCTATCCCATGGTCTTACAGGCCCAAACATATTGTATTTTACATCTGTATCGAATTTTAGTATGTTTTTGTAATAATAATTTATGGCAGGTGTAAAGGAATGCAACCATGATGTTAATTCTGAATTAAAGTCAGGCCTAATCCCTCCTTTTGTCTTATCTATTCCTTTATATCTAGAATCTAATCTTCCAACAGTGTATCCCTCTTCTCTTAATAACTCTTTCCAGAAGAATGAAGTAGGGACATCTAGATTGTAGGAAAGGATAGATTCCGCCGAGATTCCTGAATATTCAGCCATTTTCGTTGCCGCTAATAGTTTCTCTGCTTCTGAAGCATAGCCACCTTTTGCTAAAACAGGTAGCAGTTCATTCATGGCATATTTTTCTGATTGATCTAAAACATCTAACAATCTGATCATTTGATATTTGACATCTAATTTTTTATGATACCAAGCAGCAGCAGTAAAATACGGAAGTCGTAACGCAGCCCCAAGAGGACCAGACCGTCTACCTTGACCAGTGTCGATGCCAAGCTCAGTAGGCGAAACTAAAATGACACCATTTAAATACATCCACTGTCTATTTTGAAGAGCATGGGCTAGTCCTGAAACTCTTGTAGTGCCATAGCTTTCACCTATTAGGTATTTGGGCGACTCCCACCTATTGACTCTTTGTATAAAAGTGTTTATCCATTCTGCTAGATATGCTATATCAGCATTAACGCCAAAAAATTTATCTCTTTTAACGTCTTTATCAATTATTCTTGAATAGCCAGTATTGACTGGATTAACAAACACAATGTCAGCAACATCAATAATAGAATGAGGATTTTTCTTTACACCATAAGGCTGAACAGGAAAACCTTCATCATCTACATTTAAAATCATAGGACCGGTATATGCGAGGTGCATCCAAACTGAACCTGACCCGGGACCTCCATTAAAAGATATCATGATAGGTCTATTTTCTTTGTTCTTCACATTTAATCGTTCATAGTACGTATAATGCACGTAAGCTATTGGCTTGCCATCATCATTCCATATAGGCTGCGTGCCAGTAGATGCGCTATAGTCGATTTTCGAGCGATTAACAGTAACATTGTGATAAGTAACTACAGCAGTATCAGCTGGCAGGGAACGACTTTGCGAAAAAAGTGATCCCAACATTAAAAAAATGATTAGTATGTGTTTTCTCATTTTTATCTCCATTATAGATAACAAAATTATAATATTGTACAAATTTCTTTAAAGGTTTTCTTTTTAATATTTGGTACCTCAGCATTTTCCGACGGAAATCCAACAGGTATAATAAGGTATGGCTTATCGCTTGGGGGTCGATTTAATATATCTGACAGAAATGCCATTGGGCTCGGTGTATGAGTAAGCGTTGCTAAGCCCGCATTATGTAGCGCTGTCAACAATAAACCAGATGCAATTCCGACTGATTCTGAAACATAATAATTTTTTTTATTGGTACCATCATCATTTATATCAAACTTTTTAGAAAATACTACAATGAGGTATGGCGCTTCTTCTAGAAAAGGTTTATTCCAATCAGTTCCAAACTGATTTAGATCATCCAACCATTCTTTTGGTGCTCTTCCTCCATAGAATTCTTTTTCTTCAATCTCTGCAGCTTTCCTTATTTTTCTTTTTATTATTGGATCTTTAACAATAACAAAATGCCATGGTTGCTTATTGGCGCCAGAAGGCGCTGTAGATGCGGACTTAATACAATTTTTAATTATATCTATTGGAAAGTCATCCCTAGAAAAGTCACGAACTGATCTTCTGTTTGATACTTTTTGAAAAAACTGATTAGCATTATAATCCATCTCTTCAAAGGTAATTTTTTGAAACTGAAGCTTTTTGAATGACATAATAATGTATTAATTTAATTAGAATAACATTACAAATTGAGAGAGAATAAAATTTTAACTAGATTAACAAAGATATTTTATACCTCCATAATTTGTATAATTTTTTCTTCATGCGATAATAGTACAAATGAAAAGCATTCATTTGAAAACTATGAACCAATTATTCTTATATCTATAGATGGTTTCAGATGGGATTACTTTGAGAAGACTAAAACACCTAATTTTGATAAAATTATAGATGGCGCGGTAATTTCTGAAGGATTAGTTCCCGTTTTCCCTAGCAAGACCTTTCCGTCTCATTTATCTATAGTCACAGGTAATTATCCCACAAATCATGGAATAATATCTAATCGAATGTATGATCAAGAATTCAATGAGACTTATTATATAGGACAGGGTAGCAAAGCGGTGGTTGATCCCAAGTGGTATGAATCAGAACCGATATGGGTAACCGCAGAAAAACAAAATAAAGTAGCGATGACGATGTTCTGGCCGGGTTCAGATGCAAAGATCATGGGTGTTAATCCATCTGAGTATCACGTTTATGATGGTTCAGTATCACATGATAGCAGAATAGACCAGATTATACGATGGATTAAAATGGACATAGATAAAAGACCGGATATCATAACATTATATTTTAGTCATGTGGACTCTCAAGGACATAAACATGGTCCAGAGTCAGATGAAATAAAAGAGGCTATTCAAGAAATGGATAGGGTCGTAGGAAACTTAACATCTAGACTAAGTGAGATTGGTGTGCTTGAAAATTGCAATATTATAATGACATCTGATCATGGAATGGCTCAACTCTCTCCTGATAAAGTCATTTTCATCGATGATTATATTGATTTAGAGAAAGTATATGTTGTTGATTGGAGTCCTGTTATCGCTATTATACCAGATGATGTGAATGAAACTTATGATCAGCTTTTCGATCAGCATCCCAACTTAAAGATCTATAGAAAAGATGATATACCAAGCAGACTACATTACAATGAACACAAAAGAATAACTCCAATCATTGGTATTGCAGATGAGGGATGGTCAATCACAACCAGAGATAGATTTAATGAAGAGAATTATTTAGGTGGAAACCATGGATATGATCCCAAATACCAATCAATGCATGGCATCTTTATAGCTAAAGGCCCATCTTTTCAATCAAATAAAAATATACCTCCCTTACATTCTATTCATCTCTATGAGATGATGTGTCATATATTAAATATTGAGCCTGCAACGAACGATGGAAGCCTTGATTCTACTAAAGCATTTCTATCGAGGTAAATTCTTTATATTTAATTATCTTATGATATATATTTTTAATAAAAAATAGATTAAACTCACAATTATGACAGAGAAATTATACTGGTTATTTGGATTCGTCGGATTGTATTGGGCTTATTGTCTTTACTGGGGCATCAAGGGCGCTCGATCAGCGAAGACATCGACAGATTATTTTTTAGCTGGAGGATCCATTGGCGTTTGGGTTTTTGTTCTTGCAGCAACTGCAACCAGTTTTAGCGGCTGGACATTTGTAGGACACCCTGGAAAAATATTCACTGATGGACTGCCGTATGCTTTTGCGTCCTTTTATGCTTTGACCATTCCTTTAACGGGAGTTTTATTTTTAAGGAGACAATGGGTCTTAGGAAAAGCATATGGATACATAACTCCAGGAGAGATGTATAGCGACTACTATGGAGGAAATTCTATTCGATTGTTGACAGTGCTGGTTGCCTTTCTTTTTAGTGTTCCATATTTAGGCGTACAGCTTAGAGCATCAGGGGATCTATTTAATGTTTTAACAGATGGATTAATTAGTGTCGATGTTGGAATGTTCGCTCTTTCAACGGTCGTAATGATCTATGTCGCGTCGGGTGGATTGAAATCAGTTGCATTTGTTGATTGTGCTCAGGCGATTTTACTCGCAGTTGGGATTATGGTATTGGGGGGTGTAACTCTCAATTATTTAGGAGGATGGTCTTCATTCACAACTGGCCTAGCAGACCTAGTGAGATCAGATATAGAATCAGGCAACAATCTCACCCTTGATGGATTTTCAAAGAAAGTAGCCATTCCAGGTAGTATACAAATGGTGCCTCAAGGCTCGGACTCGATTGGAGGATCATGGACGGGTATTATGTGTATGACATACATGTTTGCATTGATGGGTATACAATCTTCGCCTGCCTTTTCAATGTGGGCTTTTTCAAATAAGACTTCTCAAGCATTCAGATGGCAGCAGGTATTTGCATCGGCTTTATTTATAGGTGTGTTGCTATTTACATTTACTATCATTCAAGGGATCGGTGGGAATCTTCTCATTGAAAGAGGAGTCATCGAAAGTGCGAATGACAAAACCCTTGTCCCACAATTAATTAATCTATTATCAGATTCTACTCCATGGCTTGTAGGTCTTTTAGCCGTTTGCGCATTGGCGGCAATGCAAAGTACTGGAGCTGCATATATGTCAACATTCAGTGCAATGGTGACGCGTGATATATTTACCAAATTCATTAATCCCAATGCAACTGATTCTGTACAAAAGCTGTGTGGAAGGATTTTCGTAATCATTGTTACGCTAGCTGCGCTATTTGTTGCAGCAAACTCCACACAGGCAATTGTCATGCTTGGCGGTTTAGCGGTTGCATATGGATTTCAAATGTATCCTGCTTTAATAGGGTTATGTTATTACAAGGGATTTACAAAAAAAGGAGTGGTAGCCGGCTTGATTGTTGGATTGATCGCAGTGACGTTGACCGACAGGACTTCAGCATGGTTCAATGTACCATGGGGAGCCTACCCATTAACAATCCACAGCGCGGGATGGGGTATTATTTTTAACCTTTTTGTAACATTCTTTGTTTCTTTTCTTCTTGGAGAATCATCCAAAGAAAAGAACAAAAAGGAAAGAAAACATCTTTTATTACAAACGGTCTCCGCTCTTGACCCTAAACGAAAAAGACAAGTTAGTTTAGCTTGGGTCTTAACTCTTATTTGGTTCTTGGTAGGTTTTGGACCATTTGCAACAATTGGTAATTCACTTTTCTCAAGTCCTAATACACCTGAATTGTGGGCTCCATTCTCTTTGCCTTCCTTGTGGGTCTGGCAACTTCTATTCTTATTATATGGTGTATTTGTCATGTGGTTCTTGGCATTTCATATGGGATTGTCTAAGCCTATAGCTAGAGAAAAAATAGAGCTAGTTGTCAAAAGCTCAAGTCAAAATAAGTTATAGATCTTTTAAATAAAAAATTCACATTAATCTCAATATTAAAGGAAAGTAAATTGAAAAATATTATTTTTGTTTTTTCTATTTTAATGACCTCACTGTTATCGCAAGGTACAAATATGATGACAAATAGGGTGCATCCAGAATTAGAATGGAAAACAATTTCAACAGAGAATTTTAATATTCATTATCATCAAGGCATTGAAGATATTGCTAGGGACGGTGCAAAAATTTCAGAGCATGTCTTGCCAACACTTCTAAAACAAGTTGACCTTGATTCTATTCCAACGATTGATGTCATTTTTACGAACGAAGATGAAATTATGAATGGGTTTGCAATCCCTACCTATCAAACATTCATTTGGGTCGATCAAAATGATGCTGCAAGATGGTTAGAGAAGAATAAGTGGCTAGAACAAGTCGTTGCTCATGAGTTACAACATATCGTTTACTTCCATAAAACTAGGAGCTGGCTTAAAACGCTTGGTGTCGTTTTTAGCGGAACTCCTGGATGGTTTGTTGAAGGTCTTGCTGAATATGAGACAGAAAGCTGGAGACCTTATAGAGCTGATCTAGCGCACAAATCACATATACTTAGAAATAAAACCAACACAATGGATCCTCACCATGATGGGTTTTCTAAGTTATTATATATGGCAGATCGCTTTGGAGATTCAACCATTGTTAAAACAATGGAATATCGCAATGGTCTGAAACTCTTTTCATTCAAGGAAGGCTTCAAAAAAGCGACAGGAATAAGCGTTAAACAATTCAATGAGGATTGGCGACGACTAGTGAACACATACTACTATAGTTATCGCTCCCAAAAAGAGAGTTACGATGAAATCGGAAAAGTATTCAGCTTGCCCTACAAGAAAGTAAAAGGATTTGAATTTTATAGCGATAGCAGTCAAATGGCTGTCATTGGATCAAAGGATAAAGGACAGTTAGATATATCATTGATCATTGCTGAAAGGGATACAGCTAAGGAAAGCAAAAGATATGCTGATTGGGAGAAGAAAAATGCAAAGATTAAAGAGAAAAAGAAATTAACAAAGAAAGATTCGTTATCTTTAGAAAAACCTTATAAAGAGAAGATAATTTGGAGTAAAAAAGAAATCGATTTTGGAGATTTTCACCCTGAATTGGCTTGGTCTAATGAAGGGTCTAAGCTTGCTTATGCAAAATACCATCACGGAGAAAATCAGTCTTTAGTTTATGATATTAAAGTGTATGATAAAAAAACAGATAAGAGCACTTGGTTAACGCAATCCAAAAGGGCCACTTACCCTGCTTGGGTTGATAGTAATAGGATTGCATATGTTGCTCATCAAAATAGTATCGCAAATATTTTCATTTCTGATTTAACGGGTAAGACAGAACAAATAACAAATTTCACTGATAATACTCAGATAATGTTTACAGCTATTTCACCAGATAAGGGAAGTCTTGCTATGGCTGTTTCACCTGCGAATGGCAACTTAGATATCTATGTTCTAGACCTTACCACTAAAGAGCTCACAAGGCTAACAACAAATGAAAATGCTGACATCATGCCTGTCTGGCACCCAAGCGGAACAGCTATATCATACACTTCTAATGCTAACGGAGTTCCTAACATTCATACCATAAATCTTAGTAACCAGAAAATGACCGTAAATACTGATGTAGGAGATGGTATATGGACAAAACAATGGATGCCAAACGATTCGGCAATCCTTGCTATGACATTGAATGCTGTAGATAGTCTGAGACTTGTTAAAGTTGATCCATTCCGATCATCCAACACATCCTCGTTTAGCATCAGAGACAAATATTCGTCCTGGCTTAATGCTGGCCCCGATGTTTCGTTTGTGAATGAGGAGATCACAGATCCAATTGATATCGCTACCCCAGAAAAATATAGGTTCACCAAACATTTAAGAAATTTTATTACCCTAGCTTTACCATTCGGGAATTCCTTTAGCGGGCTTTCAATGTGGACTGATGCTCTTGGAAAAAATAATATAATGGCCATAGGTAATTACTATGGTCCAAGCCCAGCTTACAGCAGCGTTGGATTGAGCTACTCAAACGCTGGGATTCTTCCTGGAATTTTAACTATTGGCTTCAATCGTAATTTGGAACCTGCCGTGCGTCTTTATAACAAGGCTAATATGATCGACTTTCGCAACGGGATTCAAATTGGATTATCCATGCCATTTAATTTTGGAGAGTCATTTTCATCGAATCATAATATTGATATTGGCATTTCATTTGTCAATCACGACGTTATTGTGTTTAAAGAAGTTGATAAAGAAACAGGTGAACCCATAGAGATAGAGCTCGATGATAAGTTCTTTTATTTACCTTTTCCTGAAGAAAAAGAAAATGGATATATATCACTCGGATACAAATGGACAAATCTTAGACCCCATCAAAGAAATGTATTAATGCCTAGCGATGGGTTTGGTATTAAAACCAACTTCAATTGGGCAGACAAATCACTTTTTGGAGAATATTCATATTCTATTTTTGAGACCGATTTTTTTGGAGGCTTTAAGAATTTTTATCTAAGACTAAAAACAAAAGCATTAACAAGTGGAAAGCAGCCAAATCAAAATCTTATTGGGTTGACCAACGATGATCCTATCTATATTGGCGGAACAAATATTGATGAAAATTTATTGCCAGAAACCTACAATCCGAGAGGTTGGGATGAAATTAGAATTGGCGAAAGTATGGTGTTTGGGTCTATGGAGATCAGACTTCCGATCATACCTGGAGCATTATCTTTAAACTTGATATCTGACTTTGGAAATGCTTGGAGTAAAGGAACAAAAAGCAAAGACTGGGTTCAAACCGCTGGGTATGAAGTTAGGTTAGGTTTGGGTTTTGTTTTCTTGTCTGCAGGAGAAGCACAAACGATTGAAAATTGGAATGATGACCTCAAGCCAAAACAATATTTAAGAGCTACTTTGATCAGGCCGTTTTAGTAAATTTTTTAAAAAAAATAAATTCATGCTTTTACTATACGGTTTATTAATGTAACCTATATCTAAGATTTAAATACTTTAAACTTTGTTTCCGCATACAAAGGACAAGCCAGCAACTTTTAAATATTAGTGAAATCAGCTCAATCAAAAATTACTGCCATAGTTGGAGCGCAATGGGGTGATGAAGGCAAAGGCAAAATAACAGATTTTTTTGCCGGACAATCTGATTATGTCGTTCGTTTTCATGGTGGTAACAATGCTGGTCATACCGTTATAGTAAATAATAATATTTTCAAATTACACTTGATTCCATCCGGTGTCATTTACGGTTCCCCTATAAGCATTATTGGTAATGGAGTGGTCGTTGATCCGAAAGCTCTGCTAAGCGAAATATCATATTTAAAAGAAAAAGGGATTGAGCCTAAGCTCTTAGTTAGTGACAGGTGTCATATTATCATGCCGTATCATATTGAACTTGATAGCGCTCTATCAGGTCACCAGGCTGAACTCGCAGCTGGTAGCACAGGAAGAGGCATAGCACCAGTTTATGCAGATAAGATGTTTCGTAATGGCATAAGAATGATAGATCTTTTAGAGCCAAACATTTTAAAACAAAAACTTGAAAAAGGTTACGCATTTGCGAAAGGTATTATTGAAAAATCACTCAATAAAAAAATGACTAGTGAGCCTAAATCAATTTTTCAAGATTACATTGATTTTGGAATTAAACTGAAAAATTATGTTTCGGACACATCTGTTGAACTTTATAAAGCGCATCAAAATGGAAAAAGCATTCTATTTGAAGGTGCGCAAGGAATTAGTCTTGATGTTGATCATGGTATATATCCCTATACAACATCCTCAAATACTGCGGCCGGTCATATTTCAACTGGAACTGGGGTTAGCTTTAGAGATATTGGTCGAATCATCGGAGTTGTAAAAGCTTATTTGAGCAGAGTAGGTGAAAGCCCACTACCATCTGAAATAGATGGTGAGATGGCAGAAAAAATAAGGGACGTTGGAGGTGAGTATGGAACAACCACTGGAAGGCCAAGAAGAATTGGCTGGCTTGACCTGGTTCAAGTAAGGCAAGCGGTTAGGGTAAATGGTCTAACAGAAATTGCTCTAACCAAGCTTGATGTTTTAAACGGTATTAAAGAGATCCCGGTTTGTATAGATTATGAAATTGATGGGTCTACAGTTTCTGAAATGCCTGCAAGCCTTACCATGTATAGAAATGCAAAACCAGTCTATAAGACTTTAGAAGGATGGGATTCCATTCCTGATAATATTTGGGACAAAGGATTTAACGCTCTCCCCAAAGAAATTCATAACTATATTGATTTTATTGAACAAGCAGTAGGTTGTTCGGTAAAGATAATATCGGTTGGACCCCAGCGTCACGAAACTATCATTCGATAATTATTCAAACCATGATCTTCACAAAAGAGATAATAGATTTTAATAATTTATCCAAAGAAGAGATCAAACTAAAACTCAATGAATTAAATATTGCTTTAACTCCTGATGAAGCATTGCAGGTCCAAAAAGAAATGCTTGGGCGTCCTCCTTCGATTCACGAACTGGTCTTGTTCTCAATTCAAGGATCTGAACATTGTAGTTACAAAAGCAGTAGAAATCATTTAAAAAAGTTCACAACAGATGGCCCCCACGTAGTACTTGGCGCCAAAGAAGACGCTGGTGTGGTCTCAATTGCAACAGATAAAAACGGAAAAAGATGGTGCATTGTCATGAGCCATGAAAGTCATAATCACCCATCACAAATTGTACCATATGAAGGGGCAGCGACAGGCGTAGGGGGAAATGTCAGGGATGTGATGTGTATGGGTGCAGAAGTGATAGCATGCACCGATTCGTTCCGCTTTGGAGATATTAAAAATCAAAAGACCAAATGGATCCATCACGGCGTAGTGTCTGGTGTTGCAGGCTACGGCAATCCATTAGGAATGCCAAATATTGGTGGAGACGTATATTATAATGAGAGGTATAATGACAATTGCCTAGTAACATTAGTAACGCTAGGTATTGTAAGAGAGGATAATATTATTCATTCATATGCACCAGAGAATGCTGATGGACATGACTTGATATTAATTGGAAAACCTACTGATAATAGTGGATTCGGCGGTGCAAGTTTTGCCTCGCTCGAATTGGTTGAGGATGAAAAAGAAAAAAACAAAGGGGCAGTTCAAGAACCAAACGCTTTTCTTGAAAGGCATTTGTTAAAATCCAGTTATGACCTTTTTAAGATCTTGCAAAAAGAAAATTTAATTGATAAAGTTGGTTTTAAAGATCTAGGCGCGGGAGGAGTTGCTTGTGCCAGTGTAGAGCTAGCAGAAACATCAGGCTATGGTGCTACAGTAGATCTTGACAAAGTGCATAAATCAATGAAAGATCTTCATTCTTCCGTTTATCTATGTAGTGAAACACAAGAAAGATTCATGTGGGTATGTCCACCTGATCTTACGCAAAGAATTTTGGATCACTATAATAAACGATATGATTTAAACAATGTAAGCAAAGGTGCTCAAGCATCTGTTATTGGAAAGATCACAAAAGATACAAAATATATTGTAAAGAGTAAGGATGAAATCATTGTTGATGCTGAGGCGTCACAAGTCACAAAAGGTTTTTTGTATGACAGACCTTTCACAAAGAACAATATAATTCATAAAGAACCATTAATTAATCAAATTAGTGATTATAATCAATTATTACTGCGATGCTTATCACATGAGAACTTTGCTTCAAGAGAGCCTGTCTTTGAAAAATATGATAAACAAGTCCAGGGTCGATCAATTATGGAATCAGGACAAAATGATGCAGGTGTTTTGGCTCCTTTCAATTCGGATGAGTATCCAGAAGAGATTCAAGATATTGGAATTGCCCTTTCGACCGATCATAATCCAAGATATGCAATGATAGATCCATATTGGGGCGGTATTAATGCTGTTGTAGAATCCGTAAGAAATGTTGTTGCTTGTGGGGCAACCCCTGTAGCACTGACCGATTGCCTTTGCTTTGGCAACCCCGAAAATGAACAACAAATGTGGGAGTTTGTGGAAAGCGTAAGAGGAATATCTGATGCATGCAATGCCATAACTTTGATTAGCAATGAGGAAAAGCCATTGCCAATCATTGCAGGTAACGTAAGTTTTTACAATGAATCAAGAGAAGGCTCTATTCCGCCGAGTCCCATTGTTAGCTGTTTAGGAAAATTAAATGACGTAAAAAAAGTAACACCAATGAGCTTTCAAAAATCTGATTCAACACTCATAGTTATTGGTAAAAGAAAGGATGAGCTAGGCGGTAGCTTGTTTTACCAAATACATAATGAATTAGGAGCAAATGTTCCTAAGCCTATCTTAAAACAATTTAAAAATCAGATCCACGCACTCAACAGCATTAATGATAATGGTCTTATTTCCTCATGCCATGATATTTCAGATGGTGGAATGATATGCGCATTAGCTGAAATGACATTTGAGAACAAAATAGGATGCTCAATTGATTATGAGGAAACTATAAGCATAAATGCGATTCTTTTTGGTGAGACTGGCGGTTTTATTATTGAAGTAGAAAATGAAAATATGAATCAAATTAAAATTGAGTTGAAAGAAAAAGGCATAGAATACATTGTAATTGGTAAAACAACTAATAGTGAAAAAATAACTTTTAATGACAAGATTAACATTGATATTGAAACCTGTTTCAATGCCTGGACAGGAGGCTTAAGAGAAAAATTGTGAAAGAAAAAATCAACTACAAAGCTGCAGGTGTTGACATCGATGCAGGAAATGAATCTGTAAAACGAATAAAAAAACACGTATCTTCAACATTTAGTGACAATGTATTAACAGGTATAGGAAATTTTGGATCACTATTTGATCTAAAAAGTGTTTGCAATGAATACGATCACCCAGTGATGGTTCAGAGCATTGATGGTGTTGGTACAAAAATGATTATAGCTAGGATGATGAATGACTTTTCAACAATTGGTGTAGACCTATTAAGTGCGGCTGCTAACGATATTCTTGTAATGGGAGCAAGGCCAATTACATTATTAGACTATATTGCCACTGAAAAAATTTCACCAGAAAAGATTGAAGAAATCGTTAAAGGCATGAGTATCGCATGCAAAGAAACGAATGTTTCCTTAGTGGGGGGTGAGATAGCTGAAATGCCAAATACATATTTAAGTAATGAATATGACTTGGTAGGTATTACAACTGGAATAGTAGAAAAAAGCAAGATTATAACTGGTGAGAAAATACAAATTGGGGATAAGATACTAGGTCTTGGATCAAGTGGTCTTCATACAAATGGATATTCGCTTGCAAGAAAGTTAATCTTCAATATTGAAGGATTAACCGTTCACGATAAAGTAGAAAATATGGAGAGTACTATTGGAGAAATGCTTTTACGACCCCATTTAAACTATACTAATATTATTCACACAATTCTTACAAATAATATAAAGCTGTCAGGCATAGCGCATATTACAGGTGGAGGGTTGGTTGAAAATATCCCCAGAATATTACCAAAAGAATTAAGTGCTTTATTATCTAAAGAGACATGGTCTATTCCGCCTATCTTTAGTTTATTGCAAAGAATTGGAGACATTGAAGAATCTGAAATGTTTCGAGTTTTTAATATGGGAATTGGTATGGTTCTTATAACGAACGATAAAGCTTGCGAAGCCATTAAAGAAATCATGAAAGACGTTATAGATGTGTATGATATTGGAACCATTATAAGAGGAAATAGAGAAGTCTTATTTAATGAGTAAGGTTGCTATAATTCAATTCCCTGGGTCTAATACCGAAAGGGAAACTTTCATAGCCTGTGCAAGGAATAATATTAATGCTGTAGAATTCTTATGGAATGATGATCATAATAAATTAGATCAATTTGATGGTTATATCATTGTTGGGGGTTTTTCATATGAAGACAGATCAAGGGCTGGGGTGATAGCAGCTCAAGATGAGATTATTAAAGAAATTATAATCCAATCAGAATCGGGAAAACCTGTATTAGGTATCTGTAATGGGGCTCAAATTTTAGTTGAAAGTGGAATGGTGCCTGGATTAAGAAACTATGAGATCGGAGCAGCTTTAACAGAAAATAAACGAGTTAAATCTGGAAGGATCTTAGGGCAAGGCTATTACAATGTTTGGACAAATCTTAAAATGAACGTTGATCCGGCGAGATCAGCATTTACAAAGCATTTACAAAAAGGTGAGATTATCAGAATACCCTTAGCTCATGGCGAAGGAAGATTTGTTATACCTGAGACTCTACTAAATGAAATGGTCGAAAACGAACAAGAGCTATATAAGTATTGTGATGAAAATGGTAGCACTATAAATGAATTTCCAACTAACCCTAACGGTTCTATAAACAATATAGCAGCTATTTGCAATAGTGCTGGAAATGTAATGGCCATGATGCCGCACCCGGAAAGAACGCCAAAAGGAGATGCAATTTTTTCATCAATGAAAAAGTATATTGATGATAAGATTAAACCAAGATTCAAAACGCTAAAATTTAAACCAGCGAAATTAAAACAAAATAAATACCCCAAAGATTCATCAAAAATCATGTGGCTAATTGATATGTTCATAACTGATAATGAAGCTATCAGTGTAGAAAATGCTTTACAACAAATTGGTTTTGATGTACGAATCAAACGACAAATAATGTGGGAGATTGAAATAGAAAAAGGCAGCATAGACACATTAGAAAAAATAAAAAAAAGCGGGACACTGTTTAATCCCAATAAAGAATTTATTAAAAAACAAACCGAACCAGATCTTAATGTTGCATCAATTTTAGTCTGTCAAAAAGAGAATATAAAAGGTAGAGCAGCTTATGAAACATTAAAAAGCAGTATGGGCATTGATAAAGTTTTACAAATAAAACACGGTGTATTGTGGAATCTGAAAATTAATGGAAGTAATTTTGAAAACGATTTAGAAAGAATTTTAAAAACAAATATATTATTTAACCAAATATCATATGAATACTATAGAATTAAATGAAAATTATAAAAGCAACATCGTTGCTGAATTAACCAATACACTAACTGAAACTTCCTTGCCATCTGGAATAAAAAGATCTGGCAAAGTGCGAGACCAATATGACTTGGGTGACTCAATTGCTTTGATTACAACCGATAGACAAAGTGCTTTCGACAGAGTACTAGCATCAGTCCCTTTCAAAGGGCAAGTGCTAAATCTTACAAGTGCATGGTGGTTTGAGGCGACAAAAGATATAATTGCAAATCATGTAATTGATATCCCAGATCCGAACGTTACACTAGCTAAAAAGTGTGATGTTTTTCCCATAGAATTTGTAGTTCGTGGTTTTATTACCGGTAGCACTAGCACATCTCTTTGGACAGTATACAACAATGGAGATAGAGAATATTGTGGTAATGATTTGCCAGAAGGATTAAAGAAAAATCAAAGATTAGAACAAAATATGCTCACCCCTACAACCAAGGAAGAGGATCATGATCGCCCTATTTCTCCAACAGATATTGTTAAAGAAAAATGGATGACTCAAGAGGATTGGGACTATTGTAGTAAAAAGGCACTTGAACTATTTGCCTTTGGTCAAGAGAAAGCCAAGGAAAATGGTCTAATATTGGTGGACACAAAATATGAAATGGGTAAAGATAAAGATGGCAACATTGTATTAATCGATGAGATTCATACCCCTGATTCTAGCAGATATTGGATATCTGAATCATATGAAGAAAGATTTAATAGCGGTAAAGAGCCACAAAATATAGACAAAGAGTTTTTAAGATTATGGTTTGTTGACAACTGTGATCCTTACAATGATAAAGAACTACCTCAAGCACCTGAAGATCTGGTTGTGGAACTGTCAAGAAGGTATGTTTATTTGTATGAAACAATAACTGGTAAAGCTTTTCCTTTTCCAGATAAAAGCTTACCTGTAACAGAAAGAATAATTGATAATCTAGGGAGTGTTCTATGAAAGCAATACTGATTATGGGTTCGACCGCAGACGAGCCCCATGCAAAGAAAATTACTGATAAATTAGACGATTTTGGAATAGACTGGGAACAACATGCAGCTTCTGCCCACAAACAACCATTAAAAGTTTTAGAGATTTTAGATAATAACAAGACAAAAAAAGATATTGTTTATATTACCATAGCCGGTCGCTCTAACGCATTGTCAGGTTTCGTTGCTGCTAATTCTGAATTTCCAACACTTGGCTGCCCACCCTTTTCAGACAAAGCTGATATGCTAGTCAACATACATTCAACTTTGCAAATGCCAAGCAACACACCGGTTCTAACCGTGATTGATCCTGGTAACTGTGCACTTGCAGTTAAACGGATATTTGGTGTCTAATCCCATTAATTCTATTTCGCCGTTAGACGGTAGATATCATAACAAAACAGAATTACTTCGCCCATATTTTTCAGAATCAGCTTTAATAAAATATAGAATACAAGTTGAAATAGAATATTTGATTTCTTTATCTAAAGAAAAAAAAATACCTGAATTAAAGCCATTCAACGAAAAAGAGGAAAAAAGATTAAGAAATATTTATTTGAATTTTTCGATTGATGATGCATTAGATGTTAAATCAATAGAAAAAACAACCAATCATGATGTAAAAGCAATAGAATATTTTCTTCGAAAAAAGATAAAAAAATCCATTCATCCATGGATACATTTTTGTCTTACCTCTGAAGATGTAAATAATTTATCCTATAGTTTAATGTGGATGGATGCACTCAAAGGTCCATATCTTACACAACTAGTAAGTTTAAATCGTTCAATTAGAAAACTTGCTAAAAGATATAAGAAAGTGCCAATACTGTCATTGACGCATGGTCAGCCAGCAACGCCATCAACGTTTGGTAAAGAGTATGCCGTATTTTTTAAAAGGCTTGATCGACAAATATTACAACTCAAGTCACACAAGTTTTTGGGAAAGTTTGGTGGCGCAACAGGCACATGGTCAGTACATGAAACTATATATCCAAAAGTTAATTGGTTAAATTTTTCAAAAAAATTCATTAGATCAATGGGTTTAGAGCCTAATCTAATAACCACTCAGATCGAACCTCATGACTCAATCATTGAAAGCTACCATAATATTTTGAGAATCAATTCCATACTAGCTGATCTATGTCAAGATATGTGGTTGTATATTAGTCGCTCAATTGTCAAACAAAAGAAATTAGCTGGAGAAATAGGATCTTCAACAATGCCACATAAAATTAATCCCATTCAATTCGAAAACGCGGAGGGTAATTTTGGTATATCAAATGCAATACTGGAATTCTTAGCAAGAAAACTTGCAATATCAAGAATGCAACGAGACCTAACTGATTCAACTACCATAAGAAATCAAGGGGTAGCGCTAGCCCATTCTTATATCTCCTTAATCAGTATAGCGAGCGGATTGGGTCGTATAGATGTCGATTTAGAAAAGACTGAAAAAGAATTAAATGATCACTGGGAAGTACTTACTGAACCGATGCAAACCGCAATTAGAAAGTCAGGTAAAGAATCTGGATATGAACAAATGATGGATCTTTCTAGAGGTAAAAAGATTGATAAATCCATGATTAAGGATGTAATAGACAAATTAAAAATATCTGACGAAGATAAAAAGGCGCTTTTAAAACTAAGCCCTTCTTCCTACACTGGATTAGCTGAAAAACTTACGGATCTTTTATAAGTATGTGCGGACTTGTAGGCTTATATCAAAAAGAAGGTGAAGCGCTCCAAAGGATTTTTGATGGCTTGATACAGGTGCAACATAGGGGGCAAGATGCTGGAGGAATTTGCACTCTACAAAGTAGTAAAATAAACACACACAAAGAGCTAGGTCTCATCTCTGAAATATTTCGAAATATTGATATAAATATTTTAAAAGGCAATATTGGTATAGGCCATGTAAGATATCCAACAGCAGGAACCGATAACGTAAATGAAGCTCAACCTTTTCACACAACCAATCCAATAAATATAGCACTTGCTCACAATGGTACGCTAACCAATAGTGATGAAATTAAAACCAAATTAACAAAGCTAAATTTTTGCCAATTCAATACGAATTCAGATTCTGAAGTGTTACTAAACTTATTATCTTACGAATTATTTAAAACGAATAAGGATGAATTTTCAAATGGAGATATCCTTGATGTATTGAAAAGAATTTTTAATCAATGCCAAGGCGGGTATGCTGTAGTTGCATTGATTTCAGGAATTGGTTTGGTTGCATTTAGAGACCCGAATGGAATAAGGCCGCTAGCTCTTGGAAAAAATCATAACGGTTCATATCTATTAGCATCAGAGAGCAGCGCAATAACATCTTTAGGCTTTGAAGTCTTAAAGGATGTTAAGCCTGGAGAAGCTATTATTATAAACTTGGATGGCTCGGTTAAAGAAGAACATCTTATAAAAGACATGCAACACACTCCATGTTTATTTGAGTACGTTTATTTTTCAAGACCAGATTCTACGATTGATTCAATTTCTGTCCATAAGTCTCGATTAAGAATGGGTGATTACCTTGGCGAAAAGATTGCTACTCAATATAGTCATTTAAATATAGATGTTGTAATACCAGTGCCTGATACAAGCAGGACAGCAGCTATGCAAGTAGCCCATCGTCTTAGAAAAAAATATCGCGAAGGCTTTATGAAAAATAGATATATTGGTAGAACATTTATTATGCCGGGACAAATCACTAGAAAAAAATCAATTGAACAAAAACTCAATCCGATTGAAATAGAATTTCAAGATAAGAATGTTCTACTGGTAGATGATTCTATAGTTAGAGGTAATACATCAAAAAAAATCGTTCAAATGGTTAGAGATAATGGTGCAAAAAAAGTTTTCTTTGCGTCAGCATCGCCTCCAGTTCGTTATCAAAATATTTATGGAATAGATATGCCAGCCACAAAAGAATTGATAGCAAACAACAAATCTATTGAAGAAATCAAAAGTCATATTGGAGCTGATGAACTGATATATCAAGATCTAGAAGACCTTATACTGTCCGCTAAAAGAGGAAATCCGGATATAATAGAGTTTGAAGATTCAGTATTTACAGGAAAGTATAGAACTGGCAATATTACTGATGAATACTTGGATGAACTTGAAAAATCTAGATGTGATAAAGCAAGAATCATTGGTTAATTTTTGATGGAATATAGAATATTGATTGTTGGCTCTGGTGCGAGAGAACATGCTATTGCACGATCTATTAACAAGACACCGATTGATCACCAGCTATTTTGTATAGCATCTAATAAAAATCCTGGAATAATGAATATTTGTAATGAGTTGATTTTAGGAGATATAGAGAATGTTGATTTTATAGTAGAAAATGCAATTCAAAAAAAATGTAACCTAGCGATTATTGGACCTGAAAACCCTTTATCCAAAGGAGTTGTGGATAGATTAAAAGAGAATAATATACCATCTATCGGACCAACCAAGGATCTTGCACAGATTGAAACATCAAAATCCTTTGCAAGAGACCTCATGAAAGATTATGATATTGATGGACTGCCAATATATCAAAGTTTTACAACAATGAATGGTGTCAAAGAATGCCTAGTCAATCATGGTGAAAACTATGTTTTAAAATACGATGGTTTAGCTGGTGGTAAAGGTGTTAAGGTTTCTGGAGAGCACATTTTTAACCATGAAGAAGCTCTTGATTATTGCCAAGGCATTATTAGTTCTAACGGTAAATTTGTCATTGAAGAAAAATTTATTGGGGAAGAGTTTTCGTTAATGAGTTTTAGTGATGGAAAAACACTGAAACATATGCCTGTAGTTCAGGATCATAAAAGAGCCTATGAGGGAGATGAAGGTCCCAATACAGGAGGAATGGGAACGTATTCCGATAAAGACCATTCTTTACCATTCTTAAATAAAGGGGATGTTAATAAAGCAAAAGAGACAAATGAAAAAATCATAAGAGCATTGTATAAAAAATTTGGAGAAAGATACATAGGTGTTTTATATGGTGGTTTTATGGTAACAGAAAAGGGTGTGAAAGTCATTGAGTACAATGCAAGGTTTGGTGACCCTGAAGCAATGAATGTTCTTGCTTTGCTTGAAACAGATTTATTAACAATTTTTAAATCTATGGTGAGTGGGGATCTTGATAGTGCTAATGTAAAATTTAAGAATCAAGCAACCGTTTGTAAGTATGCGGTTCCAATAGGATACCCTACTGACCCAGTCAAAGGTTCTTCTGTTGATGTATCTATGATTGCTGATGATGAAGTAATAAGCTACGGATCGGTAAATACTCAAAATGATAAAATAATTCTAGCAGGTAGTAGGACGTTGTGTATTACAGAACTAGGTGATACAATAGCTGAAGCCGAACTAGTAGTTGAAGAAAAAATTAGCAAAGTGAAAGGGTCATTATTTCATAGAACCGATATTGGCAAGATTGAACTCATAAATAAAAAAATTGAACGAATGAATAAAATTAGATGACCAATCTAGGAATACTTGGATCTACTAAGGGTACAGATCTCCAAGCGATTATTGATGCAATAGAAAACAAATTATTAAATGCTAAGATATCTATAGTGATCTCTAACAAAGAGAATGCTTTTATTTTAGAGCGGGCAAAAAAACACAACATTAAATTTGCTCATATTTCTCACAAGGCAAAAAAAAGAGAATATTTTGATCAAGAAATATCCTTCTTAATGAAAGAAAATGATGTAGATCTTATTTTGTTAATTGGCTTTATGAGAATTCTTTCAGCATTATTTTGTAAACAATGGAGAAATAAGATTTTAAATGTACATCCCTCTTTACTGCCAAAATATGGTGGCGGAATGGATATGGATGTCCACAGGCAGGTGTTGTTAAATGGTGATAAGAAAACGGGATGTACTATCCATTATGTTAATGAAGATGTTGATCAGGGGCCAATATTGGTACAAAAAGAATGTGATGTTTTACCAGAGGACAACGAATTAACTCTAAAAGATAAAGTGCAAAAACTTGAAGGGTTAGCATACATAGAAGCAGTAAAGATTTTTCAGGGGGGTTTATGATAAAAGATTATAATATTAACCAAGAACCAATCACGATCAAAAGAGCTCTTTTATCGGTTTATGATAAAACAAGAATTAAAGAATTAGCTTTAAATCTTGTCAAACATAATATTGAGATCATCTCAACTGGTGGTACTGCAAAATTGTTGAAAAAAGAAAATATAGCTGTGATAGAGATTGAAGAGTATACCAATTTTCCTGAAATAATGGATGGAAGAGTGAAAACTATAAATCCAATAGTTGAAGGTGGAATCCTAGCTCTGCGTGATGTTCATATGTCAGATATGAAAAAAAACAATATAAGTCAAATTGATCTGGTTGTCTGCAATCTATATCCTTTTGATAGTGTTATCAAAAATTCTAATCACACACTATCCGAAGCGTTTGAAAATATTGATATTGGCGGTCCCACTATGATAAGATCAGCAGCTAAAAATATTGGCTGGGTAGCAGTAGCAACTCATCCTAAGGATTACCAATTAATCATGGACGAATTAGATGATCAAGGATCTATATCATATGAAACGAGAGAACACCTTGCTAGAAAAGCTTTTTTGACTACTTCAGTTTACGAGTCGTCTATTAGTAACTATCTTTATGATAGCGAGCCACAGGATCAATTTACTATGGTATTTGATAAATTTTCTGATTTACGATATGGTGAAAATCCTCATCAAACTGCTTCAGCTTATCATTTAAAAGGTGATAACTCAAACAATATACTTAATGCTATGCAACATCAAGGTAAACAACTTTCATATAATAATATTATGGATGCAGATGCTGCTCTTTGCTGTCTTAGAGAATTTAATCAGACAGCTTGTGTAATCGTTAAGCACGCAAACCCTTGTGGTGTGTCTATTGGAGATGATTTAGTAGAGACATATCAAAATGCTTTTAAAGCAGACAGCGTTTCCGCTTTCGGTGGAGTAGTGGCTATTAATAGAACATGCACCAAAGAATTAGCTGAAATATTAAAAGATATTTTTATTGAAATCGTTGTAGCCCCATTGTTTGAAAAAGAAGCTCTAAAAATACTTTCAACCAAAAAAAATCTTAGACTTTTAGAGGTTCAAGATATTGGATATCAAGATAGAAAATATGAACTGAGAAATCTAAATGGAGGAATTCTTGTCCAACAAGAGAATAACGACATATTAAAAATAGATGAACTAAAAGTAGTTACAAATACTAAACCGACAAAAGATACAATCAAGTCAATGCTGTTTGGTTGGCAAGTTCTAAAGCATGTTAAATCTAACGCTATCATTACAGTAAAAGACAATACAACGGTTGGAATTGGAGCGGGTCAAGTTAGTCGAATTGATGCAGTTGATATAGCGATATCAAAATCAAAGACTGCCATCAAAGGCTCTGTTTTATGTTCTGACGCTTTTTTCCCTTTCAGAGATAGTATTGACAAAATATCTCAATATAACATAAACGGAGTGATTCAACCCGGAGGCTCAATAAAGGACAATGAGGTTATAGAAGCTTGCAATGAGCATAACATTCCTATGGTATTTACCGGTAGAAGGTGTTTTAAGCATTAATACCTTGGAACTGTAGGATCGATATTTACAGACCAAGAGTCTATTCCGCCATTCAAATTTTTAACATTATAACCCTGGCTTTCTAGATACTGGCAAACCCTTGCTGACCTCATACCGCTGTGGCACATGACTATAAAAGAATCATTTTTATTAAGCTCTTCAATGCGTTCTGGAATTTGTCCCATTGGAATATGATTGTGAGGGTTAACTTGAGCAATTTGTAACTCTTCATTCTCTCTTACATCAAGAAGGACAAAATTCTCGTTTTCGTCAAACATTTTTTTCAACTCGACTACTGATATTTCATTCATAATATTAATTATAGATTAGTGTTTAATGTGAATATTATTTAGCTAATAAAGCTACCAATAACGAATAAATTCTATTAATAAAATTTTACCATTCATTAAAAAATTGTACAAAAGATAATTTGGCGATTAGTAGTAATTTTTTTGTAAAATCTCTTACTTATTTCTAGGACATAATATGATATTAATTATTGCAATGGTTGCATTTCTACTAGTTACTGTATTCTTCATTATTGATATTAGTAGAGATCAAGAAATGAAGAGTGATGCTTCATCTTTCCTCTACCCCTTTTCTTCTAGGACTATCGTCAAACACAATTTTACAACTAGTCCAGAAACGGTTTGGAAAGCGATTACTAACTTGTCAGAGTACAATTTTTGGTTTCCTGGCATTTTACGATTATTACCCGCAATTTCTAATTCACAAAGATATGTTCAACAATATTCATTTGATAGTTTTCATTTTGCACCAGGCTCAGAGATCTTAGTAAGGCCATTATCAATTCTACCAGCATTAAAAGGTAGGATATTATCAATAGAAAATAATAAAAGTTTAAAAATGGAAATGCAAATGAGCCCATTTCACAAAGAGATGGTCTTCTTTGATCTACAAAAATCACCTGAAGGAACATCTGTAACTTGCGAAAGATTAAGCGATGGTCCATTTTCATGGCTAAGCATTATAGGATTTGAGAATAATAAATCGAAAGTCCTTTCGAATTTAGCAAAACTTTTACCTGTAGAAATTGTTGACAAACCTGTTAAATCAAAAGACAAGGAAGCTGCTATAGCGGACGCTCCCGTTGCTGGAATTCCACAATTTGCAAACAAGAACGATTCAGCAGCGTACGTTGTCAATAAAGTTCTAGATGGTGATAACAATATTTTAGCGGCCATAACTGATAAAGTGATATCAGGTAAATCAAAAGCTTTAATAATAAAAATAAACAAAGGGACTGCTGAAAGACCTCCAATGCCTGAAGGCGGAACTGCCGCAGCGCCTGCTGCTGCACCTGCAGCTACTGCTGGACCCACTTTTGCCAATAAGGATGAGCATGTTGCTTACGTTGTCAATAAGGTTCTAGATGGTGATAATGCGATATTAGAAAGCTTAGATGACAAAGTGATAAGAGCGAAGTCAAAATCCATGATCATGAAAATAAACAAAGGGACTGCTGAAAGACCTCCAATGCCTGAAGGCGGAACTGCCGCAGCGCCTGCTGCTGCACCTGCAGAACCATCAAAATCTGAAAACGACGAAGAGCTTATCGCAAGATTAATTGCAGATGGTGTTGAAGGAAAGATGGATGAAATTAACGCATTAGACAACAAAGTTCTAAGAGGCAAGATCAAATCAGGAATTGTAAAAGCTAAAAAAAACCTTAATTGAAGTAATTAAAAGATAACTTCTGTTCCAAAATAAAGATTTGCTAAAGGAGCTGGCTCATAAAATCTCCCACCCCATGCATTAACTCTAAGATTTGAATAGTAATTCTCATTTAATACATTATTTGCGCCAACATGTATTTTAAACCTTGAGCCAAAAATTTGAAATTCATTCCCCAATCTTAAATTTAAAAGACTGTAAGGATTAGTATATTGATCGTTCGAATCATTTAAGTAGATATTGCTATATCTAGAAAACCCCATTACCATAAAATACCCTTTTGGGTTTATATAATAGATATCTGTATTAAATAAATTTTGAGGCAGTCCTGGCAATCTATTGCCATTCAAATCCTGATTGTTTTTAATATAGTTAGAAAATTCAAACTGAGAATAAGTATATGTAAAGTCAGCTCGTATATTATTCCCTAGATTGGTAGATAAACTTACTTCAATACCTTCTTTTTGAGTTTCACCGACATTTCTATAGTAGGTTTTTCCTGGGCTACTCTCTAGCTCAAAAGAAGTGATCTCATTATCGATTTTTGATCTATATAATGAAAATTCATAGAATAAAACATCACGAACATATCCTTTTAATCCTATTTCAAAACTATTGGATACTTGTGGGTTAAGTCTAGAGTTAAAGCCCCCAATTGATGCACTATCAGGATCATTACTAAGCTCATTTAGTGTTGGTGTTTCATAATGATTTGAAAAATTTGTGTATATACTGGTATTATTATTAAATAAATATGTCATACCAATAAATGGGCTGGTATTCTTTAGATTTGTAAAACCAGAACCCAGACCGTCAAATAAATGATAATCAACAGACTCAATTTTATCATCATCCCATCTAGATCCCCATATCACATTAATTTTATCATTTAATAAATAAGATTGCTGAAAATAAAATGCTTTATTTATAAATGATTCTAACTGATCAAAAACTCTTGACCCTCTAATCCCCTTGATATTGTTGTATCGTTTTCTCCTATCGCTTTGATCGCTGAAGTCGACACCAATTGTAGTCGATAAGGGGTTTTTTAAAAAATAATTATCAATTATGTATTTAGCGCTTAAACCCCGATAAGATCTTTTCAAATCAACTTGTCCACCATTTTCAAAAGGCAATTTATTAGAAAAGATTCTTTTAGTATAAAAAGACAAAATATTTAGCTTTGAACTATTAGATATTTTCAGCTTGTATGAAGCTCCTAATCTATGCTGTAAAACTTTCTCACCGGATTGATAATCAATGTTTTGAATTCTGGCTGATCGTCTATTTACCTCAGCTTGTTCTTTATTTAGTGAACCAGGGTCGTTAGATAATGGACTATCCACATAATTGTAATGTATGCTTAATGTCGAATTTTGATTTAATTCAAACAGTGATTTCATATTTATATTAAATGAATTCATTTCTGAGTTATCTCTATATCCATCATAGCTTTTGGATGAAATTTTCAACATATATTTTTGGACATTTGCTCCATCTCCGATAGAACTTTGAATATTTCTATAGCCAAAATCTCCAATTGAGATACTAGATTTAATTTGTCTTTGCTTTGGATATGGCTCAGTAAAGAGCTGTATTACCCCACCTGACGCATTACCATAAATTGATGAACTACTACCTCTTATTATTTCAGCAGATTTAATAAACGATAAATTGATGTTGTCAACTTGTGATTGGCCATCAGCTGTAGTTTGTGGAAAACCATCTACAAAAAGCTTTATACCTCTTATTCCAAAAGCTGATCGAGATCCAAAACCCCTAATTGATAATCTAATATCTTGAGCAAAGTTTTCATCGTTCATTATGAATAATCCAGGCACAGAGCGCATGGACTCTCCTAACGACATGCCCTTTTGACCAAATGTCAATTGTCTACTGGTAAGGCTTGATATTGAAAAAGGTGTTTCAATGGGATTTTTACTATTTAAAAAACCCACAACTTGTATGGGTTTAAGTTCAAATCGCAACGTGTCAGAAGTTTCAGAGGCATTTGATGAGTCTGAGATATCTGATTGAGCTGTAAGTAGTCCCTTAACTAAGAATAAAAAATATAGGATTAATTTTCTCATCTAATAATTTGATATTGATATTGAATGATACCATTTGCAATATCATGTTCAACTATTTTAATAAACTTTAGTTTCAATTCTCCTATTTGATTTGAGAATAAAGACACTCCTTTACCAAAGATGTGAGGATGAGGAGTAACATATATATGAGTTAAAAAGTCTACAAACCTACTATTTACAATTCCCCCTCCGATAACAAAACATTTTGATGATCTAATGTTTTCTATGATTTTTTTTGGGTCGTCATTGCGATGTACTATGATTGGTTTACGACCGTGAAGCTCTTTTGGTAATGTCTTGAAGGTGTGAGATCCCATAATAATAGGATATCCCATAGTTTGTTTTTTAAACAATGAAAGATCTTGCGACCAATCAGTAACTTCAAAATTATTGCGAGCTATATATCCATCAACTGTTGTCGCTGCAGTTAATATGATATCCAATATTATAATGTTCCGGCAGAGACTTCAACCAGATTTAAAGGATCAACATATGTCTTAATAGCATTATTGACTTGGTCAATTGAAACACTATTTATTTTGTTGGGATAATCATCTAAATAAGAGATATCTCGACCTTTTTCATCATTCGACAATATTCTATTAGCTAATCCACTAGTGGTATCCATTCCAACTTTATAAGAACCAACAATGGTCTGTTTTTTGGTTTCAACTTCAGACTGACTAACCCCATTACTGGTCCACAAGTTAATTTGCTTTCTTGTCGACTCAATTCCTTTTTTAATCAATTCAGGAGAAAAGGTAGCCCAAGTGCTCCAATATCCATCTCGCTTGTAGCTTGCGCTAGATATTGAGGAACCAATTCCATAAGTGAGACCTTCCTTATCTCTAACCGTTTGCATAAGTCTTGCAGAAAAATTTCCTCCTAAAATATATATTGCCATCATTAACGGAATGTAATCCTTGTGATCTTGATCTATTCCGATCGACTGACCAATATAAACATCTGCACTAGTCTTATCTGGAATATGAATTGATTCCTTGTGTTTTACACTCTTTTGAGCAGAATCAAATTCTGAGGTATCTGGAAGATTTTGCGCGTTTAAAACTCCAAAGCTATCCTTTATGATACTGTTCAAATTATCTGGGTCGACATCCCCTACCGAAGCTATTCTCACTGACCCTAATCCAAATACTTGATCATGATAGTTTTGAAGATTTTCTATTGATATTTTTTTTATAAGCTCTATTGATTCATCTACGGTTGATCGAAAATTTGGATGATCAGGATAATATATTCTTCGTAGTAATGTAATGTTCGCTTGCTTTCTGGTGTCTTCTTTATTGCGCTCTAAATTTCCCAATATTCTTGTCTTTAATAGCTCCAATTCGTTTTCTTTTAAAGAAGGGGTGCTAAGCTGCTCTGCAATTAAATGCATGATCGTCTTTAGATCCTTTTTCATACAGTGCGCAGTAAAGTTGATATGATTACTCGATGAAGAAAAACTTATCTCAGCTCCAATTGAATCCAAAATATCACTTATCTCATATTTGTCTTTTTGATCTGTTCCTTTGTCAATCATAGCGGTAGCGATATTTGCTATTTGCTTATTATCTGTTGGTGCATAAAGAGAGCCACCCTCTAAACTTCCAGATATTGTGACAACGTCTTTTATAGCGGTAGTCATAGTTAGGGATCTGACCCCTTGCATGACTTCTATTTCATTTACTTTGTCTTTAAATAGCATCAATAATAGAGTTTTTATTTTTTTGGAATGAACCAACCAACGGTTGATTGATCTTCAACTAAATATTTTTTAACAATTGATTGAACATCTTTAACAGATACATTATTTATATTCTCAATAAAGTTTGTATAAAATTTCCAATCACCGATCGCCAACGCTTCATTCAATGCTCCTGCAATTGCATATGATCCATCTCTACTAAACGAAATATCCGATGAGATTTGAGCTTTAGCTTTCTTTAGCTCATTTTCTGTAATCCCTTCGTTTGCAATTTTAGAATATTCATTTAAAATAATTGATTCCACTTTTTGAATATCTGTATTTGGGGTTAAGAAAGCATAGCTAATAAATAGGCCATTGTCTTTAAAGGGAAAATCATACATGAATAATGAAGTTGCTAATCCCTTATCTACAATACCTTTATAAAAACGACTAGACTTTCCATCGGTTAAGATTTTGCTTAAAATTTGAAATGCATATGTATCTTGATGTAATCCGGCTGGGGTTTTATGAGCAACCCCTACGATCCCAGTTTGCCCAGATCTCTTAACGACAACCCTTCGCTCGCCCTCTTGATCAGGTTCAGCTGTGTAAACATCTGGTATGGGATTATCACTTTTGGGGTGTTCACCAAAATATTTTTTCACCAATTCTAATGCTTCTGACGTTTCAAAATCACCAATAATGGTAGCAGTAGCGTTATTAGGCCAATAGTAGACATTATAAAATTCTTTTAAACGATCGGTGCTTACATTTTCAATATCTGAGCGCCATCCAATGGTGGAATGATGATAGGGGTGAGCTTGATAAGCAGTGGCCCAGATATTCTTATCCAAAACATCAAATGGACTATTTTCACCTCTTTCAAATTCATTCCTTACCACTGTCATTTCAGGCTGCCTGTCTTCATCTCTTAAAAATGCATATCGCATACGATCAGATTCAATAGCAATAGCTTTTTCTAAATGCTCGCTTGGAACTACTTCGAAGTAATTGGTTCTATCGTTCCAAGTGGTTGCATTGATCTGCGCACCAATACTCTGAAGCTCATCCCAGATAGCCGTACCTTTTTCTTTATTAAAATTTCTTGAGCCCTTGAACATTAAATGCTCTAATAGATGCGTAGATCCTGTATAACCAATAGCTTCATTTCTTGATCCTACATGGTAAGTAACCATAAAGGTTGCTACAGGTGCAGAGCGATCGGATAGAGTAAGAACTCTGAGGCCATTTGATTTTAAATTATATTCATTTATTCCATGCGACTCTTGAATAAAATTGAATCCATCTGGTGCTAAATTATTATTTGACAAAACTAAACCCCTTTGTTATTGGTTATTTCTTAGGAATATAGAGATCAGTTACGGTGCCTTCGAAAACTTCGGCAGCCATACCAAAGGTTTCACCCAAAGTAGGATGTGGATGAACTGTCAAGGAAACGTCCTCTGCATCAGAACCCATTTCCATTGCTAGCATACCTTCTGATATGATATCGCCTGCTCCAGGTCCAACAATAGCAACACCTAAAATTTGCTTGGTATCCGGATCAAAAAGAATTTTGGTTTTTCCTTGGTTTGCACCAATTGCAATAGCTCTACCACTTGCAGCCCAAGGAAATTCTGATTTTTTAAAAGGTATTTCTTTTTCTATGGCTTCTTTTTCGGTTAGACCAGCCCAAGCAACTTCTGGGTCAGTATAAATAACGCTTGGGATTGCACAGACATCAAAAGCTGCTGAATGTCCACATGCAACTTCTGCTGCCACTTTTCCTTGATGAGTTGCGCGATGAGCAAGCATTGGATTACCGCATATATCACCTATAGCAAATATATTTTCAACATTTGTTCTCTGATAAACGTCGACCCCTATAAAACCAGAATCTGACACATTTATACTTGTAGATTCAATATTTAACATACTGGTGTTAGGCTTCCTTCCAATAGATACCAGTGCCTTATCAAAAACATGATCTTCCTTTTTTCCATTCGATTCTATAACAACATTCAACTTGCCGTCTTTTTGGGGTTTAACTTCAACTACTTTGGATGAAGTCATTATTGATTTGAATTGTTTTTTTAATTTTAAAACCAATGGCCTTAAAATATCTTTATCAGCACCTGGAACTAATTCTGGAAAAAACTCAACAACGGAAACATTGGAGCCTAAGGTAGCATAGACCTGACCAAGCTCAAGACCGATTACACCGCCGCCAATGACCAACAGATCATCAGGAATATCTTTTAGATCTAACGCAGTTCTAGATGTTAAAATAGATGGGTGACTTGCGTCAATTCCTGGAATCATAGCTGAAGAAGATCCTGATGCTATAATACACTTATCGAATGATACCCTTACCTCTTCATCTTCATTGACAACCTTAATTTCATCATTAGAAACGAACGAAGCTAGACCGTGCAAAGTTTGAACTTTTCTAGCTTTAGCCATTTGAGCTATACCTGTATTTAATTGTTTAACGATTCTATTTTTATGGTCTCTAACAGTATCGATATCAATTTTAGGAGAGCCATAAGTAACACCCATTTTTGAAAGAGATGCGGCTTCATCCATTACCTTCGTAATATGTAATAACGCTTTAGATGGAATACATCCCCTATTCAAACAAACACCCCCAAGCTCTGCATCTCTATCTATAAGTATAACATTTTTTCCTAGGTCAGCAGCTCTAAAGGCAGCAGCATACCCGCCTGGTCCTGACCCTATAACCACTATTTCACCGTGTAATTTTTTGCTCATAGATTAATCCTTAAAAAATGAAAGATCGTCCAAGATCTCTTTGAATCTTTTAGTAAAACGAGCACCAGCTGCGCCATCAATGATTCGATGATCATAAGATAAAGAAAATGGCATAATATACTTTAGTTCTGACTTTTTCTCGTTTCCATTAAAAATATTTTTCCATACACTTTGAGATACGCCAATTATCGCAACCTCGGGTGGGTTTATGATCGGTGTGAAAAAGCTACCACCTATTCCACCTAAACTAGATATGGTAAACGTTCCTCCTTTTAATTCAGCTGGTTTTAACTTTTTATTTCTAGCTCTATTGCTAATATCAACCAATTCTATAGATAAATCCGATATAGATTTTTGATCAGCGCTCGATATAACTGGAACGACTAACCCAGTTGGTGTATCTACAGCAATTCCAATATTAATATACTTTTTGATTACTAAATTGGTAGATGAACTATCTAAAGAGCTGTTGAATTCAGGCATTTCCTTTAGAACGTGAGTAAGCGCTTTAATTAAAAAAGGCAAGAAAGTGACTTTTATTCCATCCTTTAAAAGTTTTTCTTTTAGTTTTTTCCGGTAAGTATCCAGATCAGTTATATCAGCTTCATCGAATTGTGTAACGTGGGGGATAGTTTGCCATGCTGCCTGAAGTCTTTTCCCTGTAATTCTTTTAATCTTAGTTAACTTTTGATTTTCTGTTTCTCCCCATTGAGAGAAATCTTCCTGAGCCATGGGAGTTGGCATTGAGGAACCGGATGATGACGCCATCTGTCTCAGAATATAACTATTCAGATCATCTTTTGTTATTCGGTTTTTTTCACCCGTTCCATTTATATGGCTAAGGTTTATCTGCAATTCTCGAGCCAGCCTTCTAACTCCAGGAGATGCAAATATACCATCATTACTTAGATTGAGATCTAATTTTGGGGCTTGTATTGGGGCTGTATTTCCAAGGTTACTACCTTCAACCTCAGATTTAGACTCTGATGAGTCTGCAGTCTTATTAGTTTCATCTTCTTTTTTTTCTTGATCAGTAGATTCATCAGAGGAGTCAATTTTCATGAGCAATTGACCAGTTGCAACCTCATCTCCCGTTGAGACAAGTATCTCTTTTAGTGTTCCTGTAAAATCTGATGGAATCTCCATAGATGCTTTGTCTGATTCTAAGATCAAAATAGTTTGATCTTTGGTTATTTCATCACCTACAGAAACAGGAATTTCGCTAATCTCTGCTCCATCTATTCCTTCGCCTAAGTCTGGTAATTCTAAATCTTTAATCATAATTCTAAGAGTTTATTGGATCTGGTTTTTCTGAGTCAATATTATACTTATCCATAGCTTTTTCAATAACACTTTTTTCAATCTTTCCTTGATCAACTAATGCTTTTAGTGAATTTAATACGATGTAATATCTATCTATCTCAAAGAATTTTCTCAAACTTTCTCTAGTGTCACTTCTTCCAAAACCATCAGTTCCTAAAACGTAAAATGGATTCTTGATATAAGGAGATATTTGATTTGGAACCATTTTAATATAATCTGATACAGCAACAATAGGAATCTCATTGTTAGAGATCGTGCTATTTAAAAAAGAAGCTTTTGGATTTTCATTTGGGTGGTTCATATTCCACCTTGAAGTGCTTTCAGCATCTTTTCGAATTTCACTATAACTTGTTACACTCCAAATATCTGATCTTATATCCCAATCTTCCTTAAGTAATTTATTTGCTTCTATCACTTCTCCCATAAGTGGACCGCTTCCAAAAAGTGATACTTCCGGGTCAGTTTCTGACATAAATCTATAAAGGCCCTTAATGATACCATCGGTCGCATCATTGGGCACAGGTGGATGAACATAATTCTCATTTTCAAGTGTTAAATAATAGATAACGTCTTTATCTTCCTCACACATCTCTATCAAACCCTGGTGGACTACAGTAGCTATTTCATAAGAAAAAGCGCAATCATAAGCTTTTGTATTGGGTGTAGCAGCCGCTGCAACATGACTATGGCCATCCTGATGTTGCAAACCCTCACCATTTAATGTGGTTCTCCCAGCTGTTCCACCAAGTAAAAAACCCCTAACGCGCATATCAGCTCCTGCCCATATGAAGTCCCAAATTCTTTGGTAACCAAACATAGAGTAAAATATATAAAAAGGAATAGTTTTTATTCCATGATTAGCATAGCTAGAACCAGACGCATTGAACGAAGAGATCGAACCGCCCTCATTTATTCCCTCTTCTAGAATTTGACCATTTTTTTCTTCCTTATAATATAGAAACTGATCAGAATCAACAGGTTCATACAGTTGACCGCTATGAGCATATATTCCAATTTGTCTAAATAGTGGATCCATTCCAAAAGTTCTAGCCTCATCAGGAACTATAGGAACAATATTTTTTCCAATAGACTTATCTTTTGTTAATATAGTTAACAATCTAATAAAAGCCATAGTGGTCGAAATACTTCTGTCGCTTGATCCCGATAAGAGCTCATCAAAAATTTCAATTTTAGGAACACTGAGCTTAGGAGAATTATCTACTCTGGCTGGTATTGGTCCACCTCTCTTTTTATAAACTTTAGAGATGTATTCTGTCTCTTTAGATGACTTATCAAACGTAAAAAGTTTTGAACCAGATAATTGTTCGTCATTAAGGTTAATACCTAATTCTTCTTTGAAATGCGTTATGGCCTCTTTTTCTAATTTCTTTTTTTGATGTGTTATGTTTCTTCCCTCTGTTGTTCCTCCCAAACCATAACCCTTCACTGTTCTTGCTAAGATAACACTAGGTTTTCCCTTGGTGTTAAGCGCATCGTGGTAAGCTGAGTAGACCTTTACAGGGTCGTGCCCTCCTGGTTTCATTTTTTCTAATTCGTCATCAGAAAGATGAGCAACCATCTTTAGTAGTTCTGGATACTTTCCAAAAAAATGCTTTCTTATATATTGACCGCCTTCGACTACATATTTTAACAAGTCACCATCAACAAGCTCTTCAAATCGCTTTAAAAGTAATCCAGTGGTATCTTTTTCAATTAACTCATCCCATTCAGACCCCCAGATAACTTTAATAACATTCCAACCAGCCCCCCTAAAAGCACCCTCTAGCTCTTGAATTACTTTTGAGTTCCCACGAACTGGTCCATCGAGTCGTTGCAGATTACAATTTATTACAAATACTAAATTATCTAGTTTTTCTCTAGATGCCAGAGTAATAGCTCCCAAAGATTCAGGTTCATCCATCTCACCATCCCCTAAGAAAGCGAAAACCTTTCTGTTGGTTTTATCGCTAAGACCGCGGTCAATCAAATATCGCATAAATCTAGCTTGATAAATTGCCATAATTGGTCCAAGTCCCATAGAGACCGTTGCAAACTGCCAAAAATCTGGCATTAAATAGGGGTGAGGATAAGAAGATAAACCACCACCATCTGATAATTCTTGTCGGAAATTAAAAATCTGTTTTTCTGTTAATCTGCCCTCAAGGAATGCTCTAGCATAAATACCTGGAGACGAGTGACCTTGAATATAGATAAGATCTTGACCTTCAGGATGATCAGGACCTTTAAATATGTGATTAAAACCAACTTCGTATAGAGTTGATGCGGACTGATATGTAGAAATGTGACCACCTATTCCATCAATTTCTTTGTTAGCTCTATTAACAAGACTCATAGCGTTCCAACGAACAGCAGACATTATATTTTTTTCGATTTCTAAATCACCCGGGAAGTCGGGTTGCTGATTTGGTAAAATTGTATTTAAATATGGAGTGCTTGTATTAAATGGAAGTCTAGCACCATTTTTTTGTGCAAAATTTATTAAAGACTCTAAGAGATGGCGTGTTCTTTCATATCCATGATGTTCCAACGAATCGCTTATGGACTCTATCCACTCATTTGTTTCAGCTGGGTCTGTATCTTTATAGTTAATTGACATTATGATTGGTTGTTTAACAATTAGAATTTACTGATTATTTAGTAATACCTAACTTTGTTTATTTAGCGCCAAGAGATTTTACTTTAATATCCTTTTTTTCAAGATATATTCTTGTTTTACTACATACTGGGGCTGACGTATGAAGTTCCACAGGTAGATTGAAATTATTTTTAATAATATTGACGTTATATCTTATTTTTTCTCCGTCTTTCATGATTATTCTACTTTTTCGATCAATCTCCATTATAATAAGGTTATTTTTTTTTAAAATCTTAATTCTCGATCTAATTCCAAGCGATTTGGGTTCAATTAACATATTAATTTTTTGATATGCCAATTACTCCAAAACCAATTCTAGCGCCAGCATTGCCTGTTGGTTGACCCCCATCATCTCTTTTTGCATGCACCACAACGGATCTTCCCAGAACAGGATTAAATTGTCCAGAAATTGAAAAAGTGTCATCAGTAAAGGTAGTATCTACATTACCATTGGAGTCAGATATTAAATTTCCAAAAGAGCCTGCGTGTCTTTTTTTCTCTGGTGGAAGAGCATGTGGAAAATCATCTGGGTTATAGTGGCCTCCTGCGCTTTTTCCATCTTGTGAGCGTATATCGCCAAACTCGTGAATATGAAAACCATGGTATGAATTTGAATTTAAACCTGAAATGTTAACCTTGATAATGACTTCTGCACCAGCTTGTTCAAACAAGACATTTCCCCTTGCGTTATAACCATTGCCAGGTTGGATAACGGCTACTGCATTTACATTTTGAGGTGGTGAGTTTTGACAAGAGATCAATAAAAATAAAAACGCTATAAAAAATTTATTCATGATAATTCCCCTTTTATATGCTTTAGTACAGAGTCAAATTTAAATTCTTTAGTATATGCAAACCCATAAATATCGACACCAATATATTTCCATACTGTTGCAATAGCTCCAACCCATGATGTATAGTTATGGTTTATATCTAAATCATCCCCAAAGGAAGAACCAACACTAAAAACAACTTCACCAACTTTGGATAAATAAACTTTTGACATATCTGGAAAGGTTTCTCTTTCTTTAAAAGGTGTTTTAGATCTTAAAAAATTATAACCTGTTTTATTCACATGATCTTTTATGTTTATGATTTTCTTTTTGGATTTTAGATAATCAATTAAAACTAGATTCTTAATCTTATACTTCTCTCTAATATTTTCGAAATTATTAGGATTAATATGGTTTGATGTGTGTTCCAAGGGTTGAACAAAAACATAGTTTAAATATTCTATTATTTTGTGGTTTGAGAACTCAAGTGATCTTGTATTAGCAAGCTCTGGTGGGGTATTTTCAAACGAAAAATAAACGTATTTAGTAATTTCTTTTTCCAAAAATAGCTGTCCCTAACCGAATCATAGTGCTTCCCTCTTCGATCCCAATTTGGAAATCACCGCTCATACCCATTGATAATTCCTTTATGGGTTCACCTGGTAATTGATCATTAATTTTAGTTTTGATTTTTCTTAATAAAGCAAAGGCGGTTCTTGTTTCGTTCTCTTTTTGAGATAGGGGCCCCATTGTCATTAAACCGTCGACCTTTAAACTATCTAATCCAAAGATAGAATAAAAAT
>CACBUT010000002.1:0-115417 GCA_902542445.1 uncultured Fidelibacterota bacterium
CTTCAAAGTAAAACTTTAGATTATGCAATATTTATAGTAGAAAAGATAACGTTTATACACTTCGATTGGCAATAGGATATAAATAATTATTTCAACTTATTTTAACAATATATGAAAAGACTTCAAATTCTTCTAACAGCTTTTTTATTTGCAAGCTGTATTAAATATTCTGAAACAATGTGGATAAATGAGGATGGCTCAGGCCAACTTTCAATATCCGCAAGCATCGATAAAAACCTTCTATCGTTAACTGGCAGTTTAACTAAATATATGAACACCATCAATACGGTAGTTAATAATCTCGATATAGTCAAAGATACGGTAAGAAATTTTGTAACTGGTCTAGAAGGTATTGAATATGAAACCATCGATCTTTATACCAAAGGCAGCTCGATCAACATAGATGCATCAATTACATTTAATGCATCTGAAGATCTCAATGAAGCAGTTTACTCCCTGAGTAGATACGGAATCAATATTTCTCGCGATATTAAGCCATTTGATATTTCAATTAGCCCGTTGAATGAAAATGATTTACTTTTTAAGAGAAAAGTGAATAGCGTTACTAATAATAGCTTAGAATCCCTAAAAGAGGACTTGTATTTCAAAACCTTTGAATCCTTGCTGTCGATGTACAACGCAAACTTTACAGTCCATTTTCCCTATCCCATTACTGAAAGCAATGCAACCAACAATATAGATTATGACAATACTACAGCTTCTTGGGATTTTTCATTGTCCTCTCTGTTGAATGATGTTCAAGCTATTGATGCAAAACTATCCAAGAAAAAGGAAGTCGTTGTAGCAAAAGTCGAAGAGCCGCAAAAAGAGATTGGACTGATTGAAAAAACAAAGAAGATTGTTGAACGTGGATGGTCCATGACTTCAATTTTAATTGTCATTACAGTTGTCATGATTGTTCTTTTCGCGCTTTTTTCTATACGCTTTAAAAGATAATTATTATTCTACTTCTTCAGCTTCCTCGACTTTTTTTCGAAAGATAAATGCTTTCGCTTTATTGAGCCAACTTTTCAAAAGTTTAATAAGTTTGTTTTCTTCCACGTTTGCTGTTAATAGACCTGCTTTAATTAAAAGAGCATCGGATGGTTTCACGCCCGATAATTGTAAAGCAGCGATCTGAATATGGGGAATAAGACCATCAATTTCGCCAATATGCTGGCCAGTACTTGAAAACTTGGTTGAATCATCTCTAACCATGATCAATTCTGCCTGCACGCTGCTTGAATCCCCCGAACTAATAAAAGATCCGATGATCACATTTTTTACACCAACCAGTCGCCCCATCTCAATAGCACATGCTCTTGTTGCACATTCTGGTCTATCATAATTATATTTTTCAAGCACATCATAAACTTGATGCTGTTCTACCATTATGAAAACACCGATGCTATCGATATCATTCCAAAGTTTATTGTAAAGGATATTGTATACATCCTCTGTAATGCCAGAACTATCAAAATTCATGATAGCAAGAGTTGGCTTCGCGTAAAAACGATTCCGCTTTTGTGATGACCCTAATGATACAAAAAAGATAAACGCTATGAGAGCCTTTAACTTGAAAGATCCTGTCATTCTATTTCAATAAGATCATCTTTCGAGTTTTATTCAAAACAACGCTACCTTTACTATCTCTAACTATCGCATGATACAGGTATACGCCTGAAGATACTCTTGTGCCGAGATCATTTTTGCCGTTCCAAATAAAATTATAATAACCAGAAGAATGTTCTTTGCTGTTGACTAGGCGAGTAACCTCTTTTCCTGTAAGATCATATACTATAAGATCAACCCTAGCATCTTCTTGCAAGCTTAATCTGATTGAGGTTTGGGGATTAAAAGGATTTGGATAATTCTGACTTAAAACAAATGCATCAGGATAAAGATTTACACCATCATTATTTTCATTAACAAATTCTCTAGTACCAATCACCAATCTAAGGTCTTGCCTAATGTGGCCATCTTCATCAGAACCGGAATTAGCAATTTGGTATGTATTTTCAATATCTAGACTAATAGCCTGCCTATTTGTTTTGTTGATCAAGAACATATCATATTCTTCAGGAACATAACCTAAACCGTCAAAAACTACGTATGTTCTTTTGCCATTCGTTGGTGCTATAAGCTGAAGGTCCCAGAACTGTCCTTCCTCTGAAGGCTTACGAATGTCCACTGTGTATAAGTCAGGGGCAATCTCTCTATTCCTATTGTCAATACGCAAAGCAACATTACCGCTCATCATTGGTGGTTCAAATTCATCAAAGATGTCAAAACCATCTTCAGCAACATGCCTAACACCAATAGTGTTGTTGTCATCCTTTAATAATCCTGTGCTAGCAATGATGTCTATGGTCCATTCATCTGATTGCATAGGGATAGCTGCCATATCATGTTTTCTTTCTGTGCTAATGCCAATATCCATACCTCTACCATCTATTATTATTCTGTTAGCAGAAAAAGATTTATATATAAACCCTTGCCACGGCATGAGCTCCTCACCTTTGTTTAACTCTTTCCACCCATCTCTCCATGCATAAAGTGATCCAACATCTCCAATGTATTCTCCATTATCGGTATATATCTGTTCTAAGGGGATAGGGAAATCATAAGGAACACCAAAAAATTTCCATTCTGTAGGTTGTAAGTATATCTCAAATGGAGGATCAGTTACTGTTGAGGGATGACCTGTCCCAAAATCAAACAATGGGCGCTCACTGATTTTATCCTTATTCCAAATAAAGAAATACGCTTCGCCCATGAACAAACCATAATTATTGTCTGTTATTTCTTCATAGCCACCATTGTAAGCATACAATCTCCAATATTTTTTGTTGAAATCCGGATATCCTGCTTGATCCATCGCTAGTAAAATGGCATCTAACGCATTTGGGATATCATAGGGGAAAGAGAATAACTGATAATCTGACTCTTCATTACCGCCAAAATTTTCTGCCATTAATGTTAAGGGCTGACTGCCTATAACTTGAACCGAATGCACAGATCTTCCATCATTTGGCCACCTGCTAACATTTCCTATGTTATCCTCCGATTCTATAAAGTATTCAATTCCTTGTGCGCGGACATCCGATGCTGGTATACTGACAGGACCAGAAAGAAGATCTACTTTTGTAAATCCAAAACCAGAGCCTGATCTTCTATAGTGTAAAAACGCATCTTTGACCCCAGATGCCACATCAAAGAACTGCGCATCGATAGTTGGAGAATTAGTTCCCTCATCAATTGTATTTATAGGTATGTGACTAATATCAGGAGGGGATGCATCTACACCGAAAGTGTTGGTATCTGAAAATTCAATCAAATTAGCTTTATCTTGAGCTTCGACCCACCAATCATAAAATCCATCATTTAAAGGGGGAAGATCTGTATCCTGAACTTCAATTTCTCCCATTTCATTGTATGTTACGCTATCACTATCAAAAGTCCTATAAAGTATTATATCATTGATTCCTTTAGTTCGAAGAAAAATATACCATTTATCAATGCCAGATGGATAATCTCCATTGTCTTCCCATATAAAATTGGGATGAACAGGAGCATAGGTTATTTCTTGCTGGCCATTTGAGTTAGTATAGGTATCTGGGTAGAGAGTATAAAATTTTTGAGGAGGCTCATTATCATATTTTAAGCTTAATGTTTTTTTAGTAGAGGGATTATCATTTCCAAGTTCATCAACCAACCAGACTGAAACATCATAAATTCCAGACTCTTGGACTTCAATCTGATGAGAAGATAAAGCTTGATCGCTCGGAAACTCTACATAGTCGAACCGCTCGAAACCAAAATTATTTTCTCTAATTTCAATATTTAAACCTAAAAGATCACGCTGCCAATTTGGGTTTTCCCATTCAACGGAAAATTGATTGTTGCTTGACCAATCGGAGGGTTTGATTTGATAAGTTATAACTGCTGGTGGAGCGCCAGTAACAATTTGCTCCACAACGTACAACTCTGATCTAAAAATAGTCTCGGTTCCAATTTGCGACTCAACTCGAAATTTGAATCCTTTACCTCTCGCACTATTTGTTACTTTCAACTTGACGGATGCTGTGCCACCTGAAGTGTTATCATCGGACTCTATGATGGAAATATATTTCTGACTTGGATAAACATTCCAATTAACATCCTCATTGCTATTCACAAGATTTCCATCAATATCTTTAGTTTCAAGAGTGAATGATACTTCTTGCCCCAGATTAACAAATGTTGTATCTCTATTACCTGAAATAGTTTGGCACGTAGAACAGTCATCATTTAAGCTAAGTAAATATTTACTAGCCCCAAATTCAAAAGCCCCAATATCTACCGATCCAACTCTATAAAAACCTCTAATGTCTTCTTTTGGTGCATTAAGGTTATTTTCTATTTCTGTGGTTCCAGCATCGATCGCGGGACTATTGAATAGCAATGAATAGTCATTTTGACCAATATTTCTGAACCTAGCGTCTCCAACTAGGTCGCTTTCTGTACCGATAATTTCTATAGATCCATCAGCATTATAGGCTGTTACGCCGCTTTCAAATAAATTATTGTTTGCCCATAGTTTATTGGGGGATAAAATTTCTACAGCAATACTGGATTCAGATATTGATCCAGATCTACTGAATATGTTGTTGTAAATATTATATTCTACCCCAGATTCATAACCATGCATAATAAACAGTTGCTTTTGTTCAGGGCCAGGGCCAAATGTATTATTTACTAAAGAAGAGATACCAGGCAAACCATCTACAGAATTTTGCGACCACCAAAATGGCTGTAAACCAATTACTCCAGCATGATTGTCGTCGCTTGTATTGCCATAGAAAAGAGAATTCTCAATATGTACGTTTGACTGAGATTGAATAGCAGCACCCCATGTATATGTGTCTCCATCCCATGATGAAGCATTATTATTGACAAATAAACAACCTTCGATACGCACTGGTTCAAAATTAACTCTTCCATCTTTGATTGGAAAATTTCCTTCAGCGTAGGATGGAGCAATACAAATTGCTCCACCAAAGGCATTATTATCAGGAAAAGTGTAGTCAGTGACTGAGTTACTAATAAATTGAGAATTTCTAATTCTTATGTCCCCTATGCCTCCTCCAGAATTTCCTCGCTCGATGTAAATTGCACCTCCACCAGAATGGAAGCTAGACTGATGTACCCTGTTGTTGATAAATCGCATATTATCAATTAAAAGATCCGAATTGTTTCTACGATAAGCTATTGCCGCTCCTCCTGATTTGTCATCAGAACCATTGAACATTTGTCTTATAGTAAAGTTTTGGAATGTTACTTTTTTGAATGGAGGAACTTCAATAAAGCCTCTATAGTTGTCCTCATTTCCTGAAAATACGACATCCGAAGGATTTGCACCCATGCCCATAATAACGATTGACATGGATTCAGGATTTTGAAAATTATAGCTTCCTGAATCAAACGAATGATTTCTATCCCCTGTATAATTTCCGGGTTGTATCTTTATGGTATCATTTTTTCCACCCTTGCTTGATACCATGTCAAAGGCTGATCTTAAGTCGGCAAGCGGTGCGGCTTGACTACCATCATTTGAGTTTGATCCTAAATTACTGATCCACCAGACAGGGCCATTGTAATTTGGAGTGGCTTCTACTATATTTGAAAACAATCCTTTGTAGCCTTGAGTGTTCACTGGAGCGACTCTAAAGTAATATCGAGTTCCATTATCTAAACCACTAGCTGTATAGCTATTTGTTTTTGATTCACCTATACTGTCTACATTAGTTGGTATAAAATCATTCAATGTGCTCATGTAAATAATATATTTATCAATATTGGTTTCACTTCCAGAGTCCCAATTCAAGTTAACAACACCACTGGCTATACTTTCAACAATTAGTCCGGTTGTTTGCTTAGGATATGGAGATTCACCAAGCAAATTTTCATATGCTCCAATATCAGGATTTGTACCAGAAGGATTAGGCCTCTGACTTCCGGTTATATCATTTAAGGGTGCAGATTCTCCTTCAAATGATGAAGTACCTCTGCCTATCAATATGCTAGCAATAGATAAATTAAAATCTTCTTTTGTAGTATCCACAAAAGCAGGGTCAGCCAATATTACATTAGAACCTATTTGAGCAGCATTGCTCTCTCTATTGATGTCCACATCAAAATCAAAGGATGAATAATCAATCTTTATATCAGAGCCCTGAAAATAATTTTCTTCGGGACCACTGCTAAAACTGTCTGTTCTAAAGTTGTTTTGAAAGATTGAGTTAAATATTATTGCGCCATTACCTCCGTAAGCGAAAACAGCGCCTGGGCCAAAATCGCATCTATTTTCAACAAAAGTGCAATTTGCTATTATAAGTTTAGTTTCAAAATTTGCCCCTCCATCACCGGCTCTTCTAGCCATGGTAGATACAGCTCCGCTACCACCATTTTCTCCGCTATTCTGATAAAAAAGCGAATTATATATTTTAGTATTATGTCGCGCATTGATAGCGCCGCTTTCTGTTCTTCCTTCATTCCTTACAAATTCGCAACCATCAATGATCAAATACTTGTCTTGAAAGAAACTATTGGACATGTCACCATCTAAACCTATTGCGCCAGTAGCATTACCATATCCTAAACTAGTTTCAGTTGATTTATTGCCTTCAAAACGACAATTATAAAATCTTGATCCAGGTTGAGACATCCAAACAGCTCCTGCTGAGGAAGTAGAGGTGCTATTTTGTATAATATTATTTTTGAAGAGTATTTTCCTAAAAGTTACTGTTACCCCATTGTAAACACTTACTGAACCGCCAGCAGGATCCCCTGCACCATTCTTATTTAAGTTACCATTTTGCAGTGTCATGCCTACGAGCTGCGTATTCTCACGATTCATTGAATTTGGATCTCCTGAAATCCAAAAGTGGGGCCCATTATTAAGTATTACACTGTCCCAGGTGGTTGGATACTGCGATGTTATGATTATATTTTTATTTAAAGCAACACCACTTCCTTGCATATCATAAGTTCCAGGTTTGATAATAATTGTATCACCAGATGCAGCTTTTTCAACTGCCTTAGCAATAGAACCTAAAGAGTTTGATTCACTACCTTCGTTATTGTCATTTCCATTGAGCGCAACCCACCATATTGGACCCGAGAAAGCTGGTGTCAAGTTTATGGTATTGGATGCCGTTCCCTCTAAATTACTAGCATTTACGGCTGCAACCCTGAAGTAATATCTCGTCCCGTTGTCTAAACCAGAAATGGTAAAAGTAGTGTTTGAAGTACTGCCAATCAAGTAGCTTGATGAGGGTGAAAACGGTGCGGTATGTTGATAGATATTATACTTAACAACATTATCTGAGCTAGAATTTGCCGACCACGATAAAGTAACTGAATTATTTCCTCCTGTTGCTACCAATTTTTGAACAGGTTTAGGATATGGGGAAACTGCTAAGCTATTCTCATATGCACCGATATCAGGATTTGAATTGCTTGGATTAGGCCTATTATTGCCTAAAATATCTTTAGTAGGAGCAGAAAACCCCTCGAGAGACTTGGTGCCAGCACCAATCAGTAACGATTTATTGTCTAAAGAATAGTCACCTCCCATGGTGTCTACCATCGAAGGTTCAAAGGAAACAGTGTTGTCACCAATATACTGATAGCTATCAGAATTTTCAAAGTTTTGTATGTTATTATAATCTGAAGTATAGATCAGTCTTTGTTCATCTATTTCAACTCTAATTTGCTGATTATTATCTTCACCTACAATGTCATTACCCCAGATCAAATTGTTATAAGAGTATATATATCCAACCTGCCATCCCTGGACCATTAGCCCAGCAGCTTGAATGTTTGACCCTGCCTTATCTGTTCGAACGCGATTATTGACTACGGTATTGTTTCGAAAGAAAATAGAAAGCGGTTTGTTAACGCTTCCATTCCACCAGTTAGGGTTGTAGAGAAAGACTGCGCCACCGTTGGAACTACTTTGAAAATTATTATTAACAGCAGATCGAGTGTAGTTATTATGAAATAAATTATTATCGATTAGTGCTTGCGAATGCCAAATTGAAAGGGCGCCTCCCCAGGCATCGTATTTAGACGTTGCATGATTATTCTTAAAGATGTTATTAAAGATCTTGATAGTATCTGCTGCAGAATTTTGATGATTAGTAGCTATTGCTCCTCCTCTAGCTGTATACTCTGTGCTTGAAATATAATTTCCATCAAATGTTGATCCTTCGATGGTAGGAGAACCATTTTCGATATATATTGCGCCAGCTCCATTATAATTTTGATCTCCACTAGAGTAATTTTTTTCGAAGATGACATTTCTAATGATTGGAGAGGAGCGACTTATGGTAATTGAGCCTCCACTGTTACTGTTGGTTGTTTTACCGTTTATTAGCTTTAATCCTATGATTTGATGAGTTGAATCGGTGTTATTAAAATTAAAATGATTGGATCTCTCACCTGCATCTATAATTACAGTGCTGGCATTTACCGATGGGTCTCCCATTAAAACAAAGCTTTTATCGCTGGGTAACGAAATATTTCTGTTGCTTGAACCAGAGTGAGTTCCGCCTTGCAAAACAATAGTATCGCCGCTTGCCAAAATTGACATCGCATTTTTTATGTGACTTAAAGGTCGCGTGCTAGACCCTGTATTAAAGTTACTGGCAGTATCATTTAGGGCATAACCATTAGAAGCTGCAACATACCACTTAGGACCTAAATAGCGAGGTTTGATCGAAATTGATTTAGATTTTGCACCTTCAATTCCCGTACTCGTATTTTTCGCTGAAACTTGAATTGAATAGGATGTCCCATTTGTTAGACCAGTCAAAGTAAAAAATGAATTAGTGGTTTGAGCAACATTCGTACCGTCTTTATAGATCTGGTATTGGATAAAGGCTGCATCAGAATTACTTCCGAGTGCTGATTTATTTCTATTCCATTTTAACACAGCAGATGATGTTCCCCTGCTAGCAATAAACCCACTGACAGGTAATGGTGCAGTAATGGCACCATTAGCATTTTCATAAGCACCTATGTCGGGGTTGGACCCACTGGGGTTTGGTCTACTATTTCCTAAGATGTCATCAGTAGGAGCGGTTAGGCCTTCACTTGACCAATTCGCAATACCCGCTCCGATCAACGGACTGATGTTTGAGAGACTATAATCTCCTTGAGATGTATCATTAAAGACTGGTTCAACATCATACGTATAGGTATCAGCCCAGTCCTTTCCAGTACTACCCTCCACGTTAGAATAATTAACTATCATGTTGCTTGCATTATTAGCATTAGAAAAGTTAAAGACCTGATGTTTTATGGCATCATTGTTATCCGTTGTTCGCTGATTACCGTTCAGCAGAAATTTATTATTTGAGGCAACTGAATTGAAGAAATAAAAACTTACATTGTTGCCACCAACGGAAATTGATGCCCCACGAATATTATCTACATTTGCAGATTTAGTTGTTTCGACCGTGTTATCTGAAAATGTAGAATTTATTACCTTTAGGGTTCCGCCTGCATTGTTTAAAGAAGCATTACTGTATAGCGCTCCACCATATACACTGTACCAATTATATCCTTGATCATTGGTGGTGATTGCTTTATTATTTATGAATAAACAATTTTCAAAAGTAGTGCTTCTTTGTGTTGCGACCGCACCGCCATATGAACTTCTCTTACTCTTGGCAAAATTATTTATAAATTGAGTTTTCTTAAAAATTATGGCATCATTCAATTCATTAGAATTGTTTGCCCATTGTATGTTAACTGCACCGCCATTGCCTTGACTGTTATCTGAATGATCAGCATAATTGTTTTTAAATATACAGCTGGTAAAAGAAGGGGTTGCGCCATCTCTAATATTGACCGCACCTCCACCTTCATTCTGTGTAATATAGTTTGATTCCCAAACACAGTTTTCAAACTTTATTTTAATATTTGTGCCTGAAAAATGCATCGATCCACCTCCAGGCCATTCAGTTGATTTTCCATTTCTAAAAGTTATTCCAATAATCTTTGAGGCGTCAAGTGTTTGTCCTTCTATCGTCATATGTCGATTTTTTGATTCAGCATCAAATATGGTGCTGTCTGGACCTTTAACACCAACAAGAATAAAATTTTTATTTAAATTTCTTAGTTCATCCCCACCAAAATCATAATAGCTCAAGTTGCCACTGGCATCAAGACTGGGCATAATTTTTATAGTATCACCAGCAGAATAATCATTCGATTCAAAAGCATATTGAACGGTTTTAAATGCAGTACCTTGAGCGAGTCCACTGTTTGAATCGTTGCCAGACTTGCTATCGACCCAGTAGACAGTTGGTGATTGCGCTAAAGAATATGAGATAAGAGATAAAGATAATATAAATGTTTTCATATCTTAACCCCCCGGCACCGCAGGCGGTTCTGGAAGCTCAGGTAAGAAAAAATCGGTTGAGTATAAATAGTAACCACCGCCTCCTAATAGAACCGCAGCCATCAGGAGTCTTCGGGTGCTCTTTTTCATTCCTTGTCTTTGATTTTTTGGTGCAGCTTTTGCAAGCGCAGGATCAGCAGCGGCTAGAATATCTAGCTTATCTTGAGGCGCTTTGAGGCCAACTAATTCCCAGGCTACTACCTCAATAACCGTTAATAAATTATCAACGTCGCCTTTATAGGTTTTGCTAACTGATCTAACCGTAGCACCTGTTTCAACAGAGAACATCTTTGCATCTATCGTGTAGGTATTGCCGAGCAGACCAAAAGAACCTGACACCATGTTCTGCACACCTAGCAATGCTCCAACCTCAGCAGCACACTCAGCAGAAGTACAACCAGATTGCTGAAACCCTTGTTCGTTTAAAATTTCTTCCATTTGATTGCGCTCAACCATGATGATGGCGTTAGTGTTAACCATTTCGCTTTGCAATCTATCTGTCAGAGTTGCCGATTCCATTTGGTTAATACCACGGCCTTCAAATTCTAGCACTGCTACCGTAGTTTTGCCATCGGTAACGCCTTGCGCTATTAATTGGAAATGAAATAAGAATATAAAATTTGCTAAGATCTTTTTCATATTTACTCTCTGCTGAGTTGTCGCCTTAGTTTAGAAAAGGCGAATTAAATGAGTTTATATTATTTTTGTAATGGAGGAAGCTCAGAAATTAACCTTTCTATCTCTGCTGATAGCTCACGATTAAACTTTTCTTCTTCCCCCTCATGAAAACCGCGGCGCATGAATGTCAACATGCGATTTCCATCCATAACAAATAATCTTGGTAGAGTCTGTGCGTTATAACGCTCCATTGTTTTTCCTCTGGTATCATAAAGTATCTGCATCGTAACCCCTTTTTGTTTTAAAAAAGGGCCCGCTTTTGGCATATTCTCATAACCAGGGTTATTTCTAGTAGCTTCTGTTATGTCTACTAAGAAAAACTTAACTCTTTCATTTTTATATTTTTGATATACTTCTTCTAGGATTGGTAATTCTTTCATACAAGGCTGACACCAGGTTGCAAAAAAGCTCATTAGAACTGCATGCTTATCAGGTTGGGACATGAATTTGCGAAGTTTAGCGCCAGCAGTGTCAACTTCAGCCCAATTTTTTAAAAATTCAAATTTACCAGGAGCATACATTAAAGCCCAAGAGGGTGCAACATCTCCAACTTTTAGGTCTTTATCATCAGCAGTTTCCATGCCAGGGGTTTTTGCGTTATCCTGTGCGAATGATAAAGATAACACGAAGCTGAATGTTAATAATAAAATTTTCATTAAATCAGAATCTCACTTTCATCAATCAAGTAATATTAATACGCGACAATCTTGCAAGACATTATAGCTCCTGTTTGCTCCATCAAGCTTGGATACATCGGCATTGCTTATGGTAATATCTGTTCGGTTTGCGCCAGAAGTAGAAATCCCCTTTAATATCAATGGATTGCCCATCACCCTTGGGTCCTTTTGAGCTGCTTCCAATGTCTTTGAATAGCCAACTACACCATTGGTTACGGCATATTCTCTACTATATTTACCAGGACCGTAGACAGCAGAGCCTTGCTGGTCAAGTATTTGTGGTGCCATTGCTGGTCTAGCATTTAAACCTCTAGCATCAATGATCACTCCTGTTACTGCGCCTGATGTTGGTGCAGGAGCTACCCCTCCAGCTGAAGGAGCGCTACTTGCAACAGCGGTGTTGGCAGGAGGTAGGATAATATCGGAAATTCCGCTCATTGGGACAGAGTATTCAACTTCGATCGAGGTATCGCTTAAATATTTAGGGTCCCCTACTTGTCTCGCTCCCCTAATAAATCCTTGAACCTTTGTACTGATCACATCATCAACCATCGCATTACTCATAGTGGTCTCACTGGTTAATGTGACTCCGTTTACGATCTCAATTAACTGTCTCAGAGCATCCTGTTTTGCTGTTCTTAGCGCCAATCTTCTTGCCATGCCAGCGTTAACAGCATTGATCGGAACAAATCCAATTCCAATAGCAGATATAGTACGATCGGAATAATTGATACTTCCTTTATCCATTTGATTCACAACACCCTGTGATGATGCGAAAGTCAAGGCAATTATTGCTGCGATAATATAATTTTTCATAAAATTCCTCATTATTCTACCACTTCAGCAGTAATACGATTCCCGCTGAGCCCGGTTACTTTTATATTTAAACCATCTGGCGTTGTTCTTGCTAAGCCCATTGCAAGGTCTTGGGATTTACCTTCAAATTCAATTTCATATTCTGCAACTCCATCATTTAAACTTTTTGCATAGGCATTCCTGATCCCAGATACCGTCTGAGCTTTCAGGAATGACTCAAACGTAGTGTACGACATAAAGTCTGCTTTTTTCAGAACAACAAAAATCTTAGTGAAATTCGACTGCTGAGTGCTCCATTTGGTGATCAATTGTGATATAATACTATTTCCCATTTCTTCAGCAGCCTGGTTTGCTGCAAGCGTTCCAGCTGTAGATTCAGAAATATGTGGCTTTTTACCTCTTGCGGCGGGAACTACAGCAAGAATCTCACCAGTATCTGTGCGAACAATCTTAGCATTAGCAACAGCTTGGCCTGAAAACATGTTATAAAATTTTCCACCAGATGATATTTTTGCGGTACCAATTACAATGACTTCTGCACCAAGTTGAGATGCAATCTTAGCTGCTGCTGTGACATCACCATCAAGAGCAGCGGTATAATCTTGCTGGCCCCTTAACCCTTGTACTAACTGTCTATCAACCACATCAAACCCTTTGTCATAAAACATAGACAAAAGCTGTGTTTCTGCAAAATTTGTTTCCATATTATCGATCAAATTCTGCTCTTTAACCAAAAAAATGATTCTCGGACGGTTCATAGAGTTGAGCAATGTTTGAAACGCTGCTTCATCTGCCATGACCTGATCGATCATATCCGTCACTTGGGCTTCGATGGTGATCTCAAAATTTCCATCTGGTCCTTTGCTTTCTTTGATAATTTTAAAGGTTTTTACAAATCCTTGAGCTTTAGAATAAATATTATCCTCAATGGATGTGGATGTAACCGTAGTATTTGAGGTCATGTATGCACCTAGGCCCTGTTCAACTGCATCTCTTTTTGCTTGTTCAACAGCTGCATCCTTGGTCAAACCATAACCTATCCCAGTAGCGGTTTGCACCTGAGCAAAAAGATAAGTGGCTTTTATCACAAATATAGCTAGTAAAACATTTTTAAATAATTTTTTCATACGCTTTTATCGTTTTTCCTATATAATAATTGTATAAATTATCCAATTCACAGCGATAAAGCAAAATATAAGAGTGGTAAATGTGATGCACATCAACTTATCAATTTTGGTTTATTTCCATATAATAACTTTTAAAGCTATATTCTACCTTGCTTTGATAAATTTTCTAAGGAATAGATTATGTTTAAAAAATACGCACCCCATATATCGTTTTTAACTCTTCTTCTGCTCTTATCCTGTGCTACAAAGCCCCAAAGTGATGTTGATACTCCAGAATATCATTTTAAGGCTGGTATGAGAGCAATTGATAATGAAGATTATCAACAGTCAATTACATCTTTTCAGCGGTCTGTTGATCTCGATAGCAAATTTGCTTTAGGATATGGAGGATTGGGCTTGGCAAATGCGTATTTAAAGAACAACAAGAATGCAAAAGATTTTGCATCAAAATGTGCTAGCAGGGGTAGCAAAGATCCCGATGCGCTTTCACTCAGTGCTCGTGTTTGGATAACTATGCGTGATAGCGAAAAACGCTGGTTTAAACGATCTGAAGATCTTTTAGAGAAAGCACTAAAAAGATATAAGGATCATGAAGGGTCGCAATACTGGTTCGGAGTAGCATATTTATATAATTATCAATTTGAAGAGGCTGAGGATTACTTTAGAACTGTGGTAAATAAAAGAGGCGAATTTTCTGGCCAAGCTGATTCCAAGTGGAAATTATCACAAAAAATTGTAAGGGCTATGCCAGGAACACCTGTCGGTAAAAAAGTAGCTTTAAAAGAAAAAATCAATCGAGCCGATCTTGCTGTCTTATTCTCTGAGGAGTTGAAAATCGGTGTACTATTTGATAGAATGCCTGTTCAAAACACAGGATTTCAAAGCCCTAGCCAGGCAGCGCAAACAGCGAATGTTGCGGTTCCAAATGATTCAAAAGGGCATTGGGCAGAGACTTGGATAAAAGATATGATAAGGTACGGAGTAATGAATGTAGAACCAGATGGAAACTTTTATCCCGATGACAGCATTAACAGAGCCACATACGCAATGGCTGTTCAAAGACTTTTAGTGGTTGCAACCAGAGATGAGAGCTTAGAGACAAAATACTTTGGTGAACCGCAGAGCCGCTTTAGTGATGTTCCCTCTAGTCATTTTGCCTACAATGCAATGGCTCTTTGCGCTGAGCGAGGAATTATGCAAGCTGACATGATGACCGGTCGTTTTATGCCAACTGGTCCCGTAACAGGTGCAGATGCCTTATTGATCATAAGAGGGTTACAATCTTCTTTAAGGATGACGTTTTAAGCTACTGAAAAATCTATTTTATATAGTTTTAGAGCTCTATTAATTAAGCTAGATTGTAATTGTAATTTTTACTTTAATTAACTAGTTAAGAGATTACATTGAAAAATTTATTTCTTTTTAGTATAGTTTTGTTATCAATCGCTTCTTCAAAGCCAAAATTTTCTGATCAGCAAATCGCAGCAATGACGCCCCAGTATTTCAAGAGGAATCATACTGCTCCAAAACTTACAGGATTAAAAATTTATACAGATAAAGGCGATAGAATATATGCTATAGAGATTATTGCAGATAGAAATCGTTCTAGCGACGATCTAAGCTTTGCTGTTTCTGCGCTTGCAAATATGGGTCAGTATGCCAAAAAACCATTTAAAAAATATGTAGTCACCATGCATTACAATGTAAGAGGTAAATCCTCAGATATATGCAACGCGAATGCGAGATGCACTGCAGATTATATGATAAGAAAACAGGTGACTTATGATCATTGGTATAAGAAATGTATCACTTTTGAAACAAACTAGAGACATATCATTCGCATACTTTTCTTTATTTTTTTTGTAACCACTGTTTTCACACAAGAAAGCAATTCTTTAATAAAGTCTAGTAAGCCTAAGACTGATTTTTTTCATCATCCACCTAAAGTCATTTTCCATTCTCGGCCCTTTGACCTTGAAGTTTTTAGTGAATTCCCAAAAAGCGATACAGAGAAGATTAGCATTTTTTACAGGACTGATGCGCAACCACGATACATCGAAAAAACTTTTGACCTAGCATCCCAAAGATATATCTTTAATTATAATCCTAATAACAGACCTACAAAAAAGTTTAGCTATTTTTTTACCATAGAATTGAAAAATGGATCTGTATATGCAACACCCATAGATAACTCAGGCATGGTGGTGCCTTACACGTTTAAAGTAGAGGATCCACTGGAATATTACAAAAAGCGATCTATGAAGCGCGATTGAATAAAATTTTGAATATTAAAAAACATATAACTGATCTGAAAGATAAACTGAATGAACACAATCATTTTTATTACGTACAAGACAGTCCAATTATTTCAGATAGTGAGTATGATTTATTGTTGCGAGAATTAGAGTCTTTAGAAAAAAAGCACCCTGAATTTGCATCATCAGATTCCCCTACCCAACGTGTGGGCGCAACACCTCTTGACGCTTTTCAACGAAAAGACCACAGATTACCTATGCTTTCATTGGAAAATGCAATGAATGATGAAGAGATCCATGCATTTTATGAAAGAGTTGTAAAAAGATTAGAAACCTCAAAGAATCTTACTTTTATTGCAGAACCAAAATTAGATGGAATTGGTGTTGAGCTTGTCTATGAGAATGGCACTTTTCAATATGGTTTAACTAGAGGGGATGGTATAAGTGGAGAAGATATTACTCAAAATCTAAAGACTATTCGATCAATCCCATTAAAACTGAGGACAAATGAAATTAAGGCTCCTGAGCTCTTAGAAGTTAGGGGCGAAGTTTTCATTATGATCAACGATTTTAAGAAGCTTAATCAAGAGCGATCAAAGAAAGAGGAAAGCTTGTTTGCAAATCCAAGAAATGCTGCTGCAGGGAGCTTAAGACAGCTCGATCCAAAAATCACCGCTACCAGACCCTTATCTATAAATTGTTACGAATGCGGAGAAATTGTTGGATCTAGTTTTAAAAATCATATTGATTTTTTACATGCGCTAAGATCGTGGGGATTTCCAGTAAATAATAATATACAGAAAGTTAGTAACCCCGAACAACTAGTAAAATATCATCAAGATCTAGAATCAAAAAGAAATACTCTAGGTTATGAGATTGATGGATCTGTATTTAAGGTAGATAGTATAGGACAACGCAATATTTTAGGTTTAAGAAGTAGGTCTCCTAGATGGGCTGCTGCGGGAAAATTCAAAGCTCAACAATCTACTACAATAATAAAAGATATTGTTGCATCTGTAGGAAGAACAGGCGCCATCACGCCCGTAGCATCTTTAGAGCCCGTAAGCGTTGGAGGAGTAATAGTAACAAATGCAACACTTCACAATCAGGATGAAATCAATAAAAAAGATGTGCGTGTTGGCGATACGGTCATAGTTCAAAGAGCTGGAGATGTAATCCCTGAGATCGTAAAAGTTATTATTGAAAAAAGGCCTAAAGGCCTTTCCAGATATATTCTCCCAACTGATTGCCCATCATGCAATCAGAAAGTAAAGAAAGAGGACAGCGAAGCTGTTCTAAGATGCTTTAACTACGATTGTCCCAAGCAGATCAAAGGAAGGATCATACATTTTGCTTCTAAAAATGCTTTAGACATTGATGGATTGGGAGAAAAAATAGTTAACCAGCTTGTAGATAAAGATATGGTTCAAACAGTAGATGATATTTTCAAATTAAAATTAGATGATATTGCAAGTTTGGATAGAATGGCTGAAAAATCTGCAACCAATTTGATAAATAGTATTAACGATTCTAAACATACTACTTTCGCTCGCTTCGTGTATGCGTTAGGAATCAGAAATGTTGGATATCATTTATCTAAAGTTTTTCAAGAAACCTTTCAAAATGATATTCAAAAATTTATATCTGCAGATTACGAGTCATTGGAATCCATTGATGAGGTAGGCCCTATCGTTGCAGAAACAATTCAGGAATTCTGGGGAAAGAATGAAAATGTAAATATTGTTCTATCATGTTTTAGAAATGGGCTTGAAATAAAGGCAACAGATGAAAAAAGAACTAATAAACTTGATAATAAAGTCATTGTTTTCACGGGATCATTGACACAATTCACTAGGCAAGAAGCTAGAGAGATAGTAGAATCAAATGGAGGAAAAGTGAGCAGCAGTATTAGTAAAAAAACAAGTTATTTAGTGTCGGGTGAAAAATCAGGGTCTAAGCTAAATAAGGCTAAAAAATTAAATGTAACTATTTTATCTGAAACAGAATTACTAAAATTAATTCAATAAAATACACATTTTAAAACAATAGATAGTATGAACATCAAAACCCCAATGAAAATTGATCATATTTTAGATGATGTTGTTCTTCTCGTCTTAGATGGGCATAAACCGCTCAGCGAACTGGGAATTGATAAGAGCAAGGTTTACGTTAAGATTGTTGGCTATGATGAATATGGTCTTTGGGCATATAGACCATCATTTCCTGTACCAATTTTCAAAGATGGTAAACCGTCTGGAGAGAAAAGTTTAGATGCTTCTATATTAATACCGTGGGGATATATCGCACCTATTGTGCATTTTCCTGGTGAAGAAGGGTTTGATTTTCCTGACCCGTTCGCAACTAACTTAGGATTTAATATCAATAATGAATGAAGCGATAAAGATTACGAATCTAAAAAAGAGTTATGATAAAACTATTGCCCTCAAAGGAATAGATATTTCCATTAAAGATGGGGCATTTTTTGGACTTTTAGGTCCTAATGGCGCCGGGAAAACGACAACTATCAATATCTTAACAGGTTTAGTCAATAAAGATAGTGGAGAAACGAAAGTTTTTAACAAAGATACTGAAAAAGATTTTCGATTTACACGATCTCAAATTGGGATATCCGCTCAGGAATTCTCACAGGACTGGTTTTTCTCATTAGAAAAATTGCTCTATTTTCAAGCTGGATATTTTGGTATTAGAAAAAAAGACGCTGAGTCAAAAGTGAATGAACTGTTTGATAAGCTTGGTCTTAATGAAAAGAGAAACTCTCGTTTAAGACAGTTGTCTGGTGGAATGAAAAGAAGATTTCAAATAGCAAAAGCTCTTGTACATGATCCTAAAATAATAATACTGGATGAGCCAACTGCAGGGGTAGACGTTGAATTAAGGCATGAACTTTGGCGTTACTTTAAAGAACTCCATAATGCAGGTAAAACCATTTTATTAACAACACATTACATTGAAGAAGCTGAAAAGCTATGTGATAGCGTTTCAATTATCAACAACGGAGAAGTAATAGCGGAAGGATCGCCGAAGGAATTAATGAAAAGCGAAGGCAAAGAAGGTCTTACCATACATTTATCAAAATCCAGCTCCAAAGTAAAAAAAGCTCTAAAAAACTTTACTTACACCCTAGAAGATACCAGAATACATTTTACATTAAAAAATCCTGAGAAAGCTCTTCCTGAGATCATTAAAAAAATCGTTGATTCAGGCAGTCATATTGCTAGCATTGAAACATCAAAATCATCCCTAGAGGATGTTTTTCTTTCACTAACAGGAAAAGGAATAAATGAATGAACTGGATCGGACTATGGACGCTGACCTCACGAGAAGTTGGAAGATTTTTTAAAGTATATCGACAAACGGTCATCCCTGGGCTTATATCTTCAGTCCTATATATTTTAATTTTTGGATTTACTTTAGAACAACGAATCTCTTCAATTGAGGGTATTTCCTACACCATTTTTATTATTCCAGGGTTAATCATGATGAATACGCTAACGAATGCGTCCTCAAACCCTTCCTCTTCATTATTACAAATGAAACTAACGGGGCAGGTTCCAGATTTAATGCAAGCACCTCTATCTAGCCTTGAGATTTCCCTTGCTTTCATAGTTGGTGGTGTAGTGAGGGGTGTCGTTAATGGGATTCTTATTTTATTGATTGGAATGTGGATAGGAGGGATGGAAGTGCTTTATCCTATTGCAACCATTGGATTCATTTTTGTTGTTTCTGTTGCTTTTTCCAGCATGGGTTTGCTGTTAGGGCAGCTGGCAGATACTTGGGATCAACTCGCAACAATGCAGAATTTTTTTTTAACACCGCTCAGTTTTCTTGGAGGTATTTTTTATTCAGTCAATATGCTTCCAGATTGGGCCCAAACCATCAGCGCCTTTAACCCTATTTATTACATGATAAATGGATTAAGATACACAACGCTGGGTTTTTCGGATTCTGATCCTCAATATAGTTTTGTTATAGCATTGCTAATGTCAATCGGCCTTTCTTTCATTGCGATATTTTCAATGAAAAGTGGCAAAAAAATGAAACAATGATTTATGTTAAAAACATTTTACTTCTTTTATTTGTATCATTAATCTTTTCACAAAGCGATTCGTTAAAATGGAAACATTATGGTCGTATAGGCCTATCGAATGCTCAATCGCAAAATGGAGCTTTTGGATACTACAGGTTAAACAGGAAGACTGATGACACTTTTAGAGACCTAAGGTTATTTGCATATAATTTGCAAAACGAGTCATTTGTATATTTGAGATACAAGTCAAGCGATAAATATAATAGCAATTCTAGATTTTATAGATACACAACATCATTTTTTAGAAAGAATAGTCAAGCCAACCTGGATCTTCAATATCACGTTAACCAAGGTCTTGGAATTTTTTTAAACCAGTATGAGAATGGATTAATAAATTTTGAAATCGGCCATGCTTTTGATATGTCAAACTTCTTGAACGATACACGTAAAACATCCTATGCAATGGCAGGAATTTTTTGGGATCATGATTTAAAATGGTTTTCTTCAAAGATTGAATTTGAACATTTTCAACAGATCAGCGAAATAATTGAAAATAACCTTACCAGAAATCAGTACCTTGTTGAACTTATTTTTCCAATGAATCAAAATATCTCATTAAATCTTAATTATGAAGAAGAAGATTATATAATAAAGTCTAGGTCAAGAGCATTTTCTTTAACAATGGCAATCGAATGGAAGGGTAGGATTAAATTAAAAAAGTAATTATAGTTTATACGGAAGAAATGAAAAGATTGTACGTGGATATTCATCTACAACCATTAGAAAGCCTAAATTATCAAGAATAACTAAACCCTCCCAATTTCTAGACTCCTTATTAAGCTCGAGTTGAATAGGAGGAAGCTCGGTTCTTGATATACCATTTTTTCCAATCTTAAAGTTTAACAACTGCTCTACATGGTCAAATCTTTGATGGGTCTCACCTCTATTTAATTTATTCATAATATTTTCTTTGCTTGGCTTAAGCAAATATCTTTCTCCTGGCCAAAAAAAGTTAATACCCCAGAAGATTCCTCTTGAATCAGCTCTTGAAACGTCTGTTAATCTATACTCTATATTTTGCAGTGGTACCTTTCCTTTGTAATCAAGAGACATGCTATATCTGAGCGCATGAGCATTTTGTGTTATGTCAGATCCATTAGCTTCAAAAAATAAATATAGGTTACTATTGTGCTTTAATATGCTTTCATAGCCTATATTTTTCAAATTAATGGGAATTGGGATCTCATTAAGCTTTGATTGAGATAAGTCAATCATAGACTTTTTAAAGTTTATAGTTCCCATTATCAAAAAACTTCGCATGAAATTATTTTCTTTAGATTCAATTATAAGGTAAATCTTATCTCCATGAAAGCATAACGCTTCAAAACCTTGATATCCGTCAATCATTTTATCAAAGTTGGGCATTTTTAGTTCAATTCTTTTTGGATTGATTGAATTTTTTTCTTTTTTTCTCACCCAATTTTTTAATTCAGATTTCTTAACATAATAAAAAGCGGGCGATTTTAAATCAACATATTGAGGCATTAAGATTAAGTTGTCTCTATACCAGGCTAGGCCTGATATTTCTAGTTTTTTATTTGATGCTTCTCCTTCTAAAATTATTTCAATAGGAGCAATTTCATCTGCTAAAAGTGGAAATATACCAATGAAGGAAAAAATAAATATTAAATAGAATTTTATGTTACTTAACATGCATCAAGTACCAATTAATTAATCTTTCCATATAGTCAAGCTTATGTGAACGCTCGATCAATCCATGTGGTTCTCGTGGATACAAAACAAATTCAGTTTTTACCCCTTTAATTTTCAATGCCTGCCATAATTCCATTCCTTGTTCTGGGTGTACTCTTTCATCTTTCATCCCGTGAATAATTAATGTAGGTGTATTTGCTTTATTAATATGTGCTAAAGGTGATCTTTCCCAATGAAGACTCATATTGTCAAACCACCATTGATTCCAATGTGTAACAGACATTTCTCTAGGAATATCGGTTGTACCCATAAAGCTTATCATATTAGTAAGGCCAGCCCCAACCATAGATGCTTTAAATTTTTCAGAGTGCATAGTTGCTGCTAAAGCTGAAAAATACCCGCCATAGGACCATCCACCGGTACCAACTTTTTCAGAATCTACTAATCCAATTTCAACCAAATGATCTATGCCTGACAAAACATCTAAAAATTCTGCACCTCCTAAATCATCATGGTCTGCCTTAGAAAATTGAACGCCCCTGCCACCACTTCCTCTGTAGTTTGGCTCTAGCACTACAAATCCATTAGCTGCTAATAATTGAACAGGGTAAGTTGGTCTCGTATTCCAACCATCCAAGCTTACACCTTCAGGACCGCCATGAATCTGCAATACCAAAGGATTCCGCCCTTTTCCATAACGCAATGGGTAAGTTAATATTCCTTCGATTTTCTTACCATCATTCGACCGCCATGAAATTGATTCTTGTTTTGCTAGGGCAACATTTTTCAAATTAGGGTTTGAAAAAGTTAATTGTTGAATCTTGTTTGATCCTAACTTGCCAATGAATAGCTCATTTGGATGCTTTTTTGAATTCATGATTAGACCCAATCGTTCTGTTTTTACATTCCAAATAAAGCTTTGTATAATTTCTTCAGGATACAAAATATCCTTTATAAAGTATTTCCCATCATCCGATTTCTTATCAGTATTTATCATAGATAAAAATGTTTTTGTACCCCTTTGTGAGTGAGCAATAATCTCATTATTATTAATCCATTCGATATCCACATATGATTCTTCGCGATTATCGGTAATTAGTATTGGGACTGGTGATCTAAAGTTTGAAATAAATATACTTTGCGCTAAAGGATCATTAGCAGATACTGAACTCAGAAAAGCAAACTTGTCAGCATTTGGAGATATAGACATGCTTGAGAGCTTTCCTGGAGTTTCAAATAATTTTCTTGGAGTTCCACCAGGGGCTCTGACCTGATATATCGATCTATCTAGATAGTTTGCATCAGCGCCAAATTTTTCAGTAGCTTGAAATAAAATTTGCTTGCTATTTGGTGACCATTCAAAATAATATGTGTTTAAATCTTTTTTAAATAATAATTCAATAGAATTATTTTTGATACTATAAATCCACAATCTTGTAAAAAGCTTTTCCTCCCCCATTACAATCATATCATAGCCTTCAGAAATCTCTTTTCTTCTTTTTTCACTTATCGCATCTTTTGAGGTAAAAGCAATCCATTTGCCATCAGGTGACCATTTATATGAAATAATTCCTTGGTCATGACTTGTTAAAATTGACGGCTCACCCCCATCAATTGGAATTGTATATATTTGAGTATTTTTATCAAAGTCTCTATTTCTAGATAAATAAGAAATATCCCCTTTTGGTGTCCACTGGGGACTTCTTATTGAAGAGGAAGAAGAGGTATACTTTTTCTGGTCTTTACCATTTGACTTTGTGACCCAAATCTCTTTGAAACTAGAAACCTTATCGCCATCATTAGCGCTAGGTATAGATTTTATATAAACTATTTTTGAACCATCAGAATGAAAAGAAGCTTGGGAGACAGTTATTAAATTTACGATATCTTCTGACGTTATAGGCCTTTGAGCAACAGAAATTGAAAACGAAATATAAAAAAATATTAAAATTTTATTCATTTTTAATCTCATCTTATTCTCCTGGTCTGTAAGATCTTATTGAATTTTTTTTAATTTTTTCTAAATCCATTAAAACTGGCTTCATTTCTTCTCTTGCAAAAATTTCTGACTGGTCACTATAGTGAGGAGAATAACTATCTCTTGTTGATGAACCAAACTGATGCAAAGACTTAGCGCTTACTTCACCTGATGGCGACCATTCAACCAATTCAAAAAAACAATCTCCTGCAGTTGGTAATCTTTTTCCATTTTTTTCTTTTGAATGTATTGCTCTCAAAACATCTGGTCCGCCATTTAATGGCAGGTTAATATCTTTTCTTTTCATTCGTAAAATCTCTCCCCATCTGATATCTAACTTACCATAATATTTTAAATATTTTTTCACTGCTTTTTCTAATCTTTCTTTAATCTTTAAATAGCTATATATGTATTTATCTGGATCCTCTGTTGGCAATATTGCCTCAAAAGCTAAATGCATTCCAACGCTAGAACTGTCAGCAGTCTGATCCCAGTTTTTCAATATCTTGATTGCTTCGATGGCATTTTCGTCATCGCTTTCTGCTTGACTTAAGAATTTGTTTAAATTCTTTATTAAAACTGATTTTTTCGAATATTTATTATCAAATTTATACTTATAAAATTCTTCTCTTGTAATTGAAGTATCAGCTCCAAAAGTTTCATGTGCCCTCAAGGCTCTATTAGATTGATGTGTCTCAATTCCCAAATTTTTAGGGTAAAATGAAAAATCTATATCATTTTCATCAATGCTGGCTAAAAATGGTGTGCTATTACAATTTTGTAAAAAACCAGATTCTGGATTTAGGATTTGTGGCAATTCATCAAAATCAAAATATTTCCCCCAAAGAGCATGTGGCGTATCTCCAGGCAAAGTTTTGCTGAAATCATATGATCCACTAGTCCTTTGCGGCAGTAATGCGTTGTAAACATAAAAAATATTTCCATTCTTGTCAGCATACATAGTGTTAAACATAGGAATAGCTTGCATTTTCATAGCACTGATAAATTCATCAAGATTATTAGATTTATTCATTTTGTACCATTGATCAACATGCCTGACTTCCCCATAACCTGAATATCTGAAAGCAAAAACGCCTCCTTCGGTTCTGATTGCAGGTCCGTGGATTGACCAAAGCATCTCTCTTTTAAATGTCCATGTAATTGGGCCTAGAATCTTGACTTCAATTTTCGCTTGCTTGATCTCAAATTTTCTCCATCTTCCTCCCATCAGATACTTGTTCTTATCTTTTGAGTGAAGTTTTAATTCATAAACATCAATGAGATCTGGCCGATTTACAGTATGAGACCAACCAATATTTTTGTTATGCCCTAATAAAACAACCGGCGAACCTGGGAATAAACCACCATTTATATTCCAACCCTCTTCACTATATAAATGTGCTTCATAAAATGTTACTGGGCCCGTCCATGGCTGATGCGGATTTATTGCAAGCCTAGTATAACCATCAGCTGACCTGGATGGGGCAACTGCTATCTGATTTGACCCTAAAACTTTTTGATCAAAGCCTTTGGTATTATAATTCAAAAAAGCTAATTCAGAGTTACCTTTTTCTGTCGCATTTTTTATAGCATCATCAAGACCAAACATTAAAGGCATTCTATGAACAAAACCTGCGACAATATCTTTAGCTGTTACAGGGAATAGCCCTCGATGGGTCATTTTAGGATTTTTTAATGCATAGTGATTTAAACCTGCAGCATAACCATTTAAAATAGATTTAGTTTCAGCTGATATATTGCTATCATAGTTAGCATTTACTACTTCCCAAACCTTTAGGAGTTGCAATAAGTAATCACTCGAGGCCATTTTTCTGCCTTTTTTGCTTGCCAATTTGCCCCTGGCAAAGAGCATCATATCCTGTATTGTCTCAAAATCGTCCTCAGCGTGAGCATAGGCTAAACCGTATGCTGTATCCTTATCTTTTTTACCAATTATATGTGGCACGCCGAATCGATCTCTATAAATTGTTACATCAAAATCATTAAAATATTCTTCATTTATATTTTGATTGAATCGAGGATTTAATGCAAAGTAAAATATTGATAAAAAGAACGAAATTAAGAAAAGTATAAAAGATTTTTTTAACATTTAATGCAAAAGTAGGTTTTTTCAGATAATTTTTAAAATGATGAATAAAAATCGATCAAAACTTGGATTTAATTGATTCTCTTTCAGCTGCAATCCTCTCTTTATTCTCACCTTTTTTCTCAAGAATATCCAACACATCTAAAGCTCTTGTATAAAGCTCCTGACCTTTCAGGACATGAACTAATGTAAAAGTAGCTAGCCTAGGGCTTATAGCAAAGTCATCCATTTTATCATTTTTTGCTTGCGCTTTTTTTGTTTTTCTTTTCTTTGATTTTTTAGCATTTGTCAAGAATTCATTAGCTAATTTATTTTTGGGGTCAACTTCCTGAGCGCCTTTCCAGCTTTTTGATAAAGTATTCTTTGATCTTCCCAATTGTTCTTGAACCATTGGTAGAGCAGATGCAGCTGGAATATGGTTAGGAAATCTATCTAAAATTTTTATCATCAGCTTTTCAGCTTTGACTAAATTACCTAGCCCAAGCTCAGCTTGAGATAAGATATATTGACCATCAATTGACTCAGGATGATGGCCTAAACCAATTTCACATACTTTTTTTGCACGTGAATATTGACCTTTATTTTGATATATCTCTGCCAATACTGGGAACAGTACAGTGTCAAAATGATCTGCAAAATATAACTCTAATTCTGTTAGATTATTTAATTCCATTTAATTCTCTATCATTCTATTTTTTTCAACCCATGTAGTAATATAATCTACAGTCTCCTGTACTGGTGTACCAGGACCAAATAACTTTCCCATACCCATGCTTTCCAATTTCTCAATATCTTTTTTAGGTATAATTCCGCCTCCAACAAGCAGTACATCTATCAACCCTTTTTCTTTCATTAGATTTAAGACTGCTGGGAAAATTGTCATATGTGCATTGTTGAGACTAGAAAGAGCTATAACATCAACATCCTCTTGTAGTGCTGAAGCAACTATCATATCGGGCGTTTGCCTTAGACCGAGATAAATCACCTCCATGCCGGCATCTCTGTAAGCTGCAGCTAATACTTTTAGGCCTCTGTCGTGTCCATCAAGCCCGGGCTTAGCCATTAGTATTCGAATGTTTCTTTTCATTTTTGACTCATCTTAATTATAAATTACATAAAAAAAAATGAAAATAAGAAATTTTGTATTAATCTGTTATCCAGATATTTTTAGATCCAAAAATATCACGGCATTCTTTCAAGAAATCATTGCTAGTATTTACTTTAATATTGTGAGCAAAGACTCTTTGCGATCTGCCGGTCGTTTGTTTAAAATGGAACATTAAACCACAGTCCCCTTTGTATTTTTCTGCTAGAGTTTTCAACTTAATGATATCTTGTTGAGAATTTTGGCTATCTATGCCAATAGAAATATTTACGTTTTTAGAAAAAATCTCTCTTGCCAAATCTATTGATACTATTTCTTCAGCAATTAATTTTAAATCAGAAAAATCATTCTCATCGGTTGGTTTGCCAGATATAAAAACTACCTGATCGTTTTTAAGTAACTCCTTATACTTTGCAAATGTATCGCTAAAAGCAAGTATTTCTGCTTGACCTCCTAGACAATCAAGCTTGAAGAATGACATTTGATTTCCTTTTTTATCCATATGAAGTTTTAAATCTGAAATAGAGCCACCAATTCTTACTTTTTTAAATTTTTTATCCATTATACTTTCACTAAAATCAAAATTTGTGAATTCTTCAAGATCTTCAGCATATTTTAGTAATGGTTGACCAGATAAATACATTCCTAGAACTTCTTTTTCTTTTTCGAGCACCTTACTTTCTTCCCATTCTTCTGAAATAGGAAGAGATGGAAGTAAATCATTGTTTGTGCCATTTTCTGATTGTCCAAAAAGATCGACCTGATTTTTACTTTTATTTTCTTGAACTGATTGCCCATGCTTCAATGCTATCTCAATGCTTAAATCAATTTGCGCCCTATTGCCGTCAAGCGAGTCTAAAGCTCCAGCCATATTTAAACTTTCCAGTACTTTTTTATTAACAGCCTGTAAACTAACTGAGGAAGTAAAATCAAAAATATTGCTAAAATTTTTATGCTCTTTTCTTGCTTCGACTATTTTCTCTAAAGCTTTTATACCAACATTTTTAATAGCATTCAAACCAAAAGATATGGTTTTCTTATCAATGGGTCTAAAATTTATATCTGATATGTTAATGTCTGGCGGATTAACCTCAATATCCATTTTTCTACATTCATTAATTAAAATAACAATTCTATCTATATTTGACATTTCACTTGTCAAGTTTGCGCTCATAAATTCAGCAGGATAATGCGCTTTTAACCAAGCCGTTTGATAGGCTACATATGCGTAAGCAGTAGAATGGCTTTTATTAAAACCATATTGAGCAAACCTTTCAATTAATTCAAAAATTTCTTTTCCCTTTTCATGAGAAATATCATTTTTATTTTTCGCGCCCTCTATAAATTTAATTTTAAGCTCATCCATTAATTTTTTAATTTTCTTACCCATTGCTCTACGCATTATGTCTGCTTCGCCAAGTGAAAAACCTGCGATCTCGTTGGCTATCTGCATAACTTGCTCTTGGTAGACAATTATACCATAAGTCTCACTCAGTATTTCTTCCATAGACGCATGGGGGTAGTCGATTTTCTTTTTGCCATGCTTTCTAGAAATAAAGTCATCAATATTTTTCATGGGACCGGGCCTGTATAATGCATTCATTGCAATAAGATCTTCAATAGCCGTGGGTTTAAGTTTTTTTAAAAACTCCCTCATTCCAGATGATTCAAATTGAAAAACGCCAATTGTTAAACCCTTTGCAAATAGTGAATACACCTTTGGGTCATCCAAGGGAACTTTTTCTATATCAATCTTTTTTCCGCTCTCTTCAATTAATTTTAAAGTTTTATCAATAACCGTCAAATTTCTGAGACCCAAAAAATCTAATTTTAGAAGACCTAGCTCTTCCAATCCTTTCATGTCGTATTGAGAGGTAATATCGCCTTGTGGAGATTTGTAAAGCGGTACATAGTCAGTTAATTCTCCAGGAGCAATGACAACGCCCGCTGCATGAATTGATGCATGTCTATTCATTCCTTCTAAAATCTTTGAATAGTCCATCACTTCTTTAAATTGATTTTCAGATGCATTCTTTAGCTCAGGACTTTGCTTTAAAGCTTCCTCAAGAGTGATATTTAATGTAGTTGGAATTAATTTTGCGAGCTTATCAATTTCTCCAAAACTATATCCCAAAACTCTGCCAACATCTCTTACTACTTGACGTGCCTTCATTTTTCCAAAGGTAATTATTTGTGTTACTGAGTTTTCGCCATATTGGTCTTTTATGTAATCTATAACTTCACCTCTTCGCTCGATACAAAAATCTATATCGATATCAGGCATGCTTATTCTCTCAGGGTTTAAAAATCTTTCAAAAAGCAGCTTGTGTTTCAATGGGTCAATTGTCGTGATTCCCAATGAATAAGAAACTAAACTACCTGCAGCTGAACCTCTGCCTGGACCAACGGGTATTGAGCTATCTTTAGCGTACTTTACAAAATCAGCTGTTATCAAAAAGTATCCTGCAAAGCCCATTTTATTGATAACATTTAGCTCATGGTTTAGTCTATGGGAAATATCTGGTGATATTTCTCCATATCTCTTTTGAAGCCCTTCTACACAAAGAGATTTTAAATAATTGTTTGGGTCCTGATCTTTGAAATCTTGTGGGATTGGAAAGTTTGGTAGATGGTATTGTCCCATTGGAAGTTCAATATCAATGCTTTCTGCGATTTTGAGTGTATTTTCAATTGCATTCGGTACATCTTTGAACATTTTGAACATCTGATCTTGAGATTTAAAATAAAACTCTGGAGTGGCATATCTCAATCTTTTAGGGTCGTCTCGATCTTTGCCTGTACCAAGGCAGATATGCACATCGTGAGCTTCCCAATGTTCATGTTTTGCATAATGAGCATCATTCGTACAAACTAATGGCAGACTAAGCTCAGATGCTAACTTTTTCATGTTTTCAATGTTCTTTAACTCATCTGGAATACCATGATTTTGAACCTCTAAATAAAATCTATTTTCAAAAATTCTCGAAAATTCTAATGCTTTATTTTTTGCGCCTTCCCAATCGCCTTTCAACATTCTTTCAGGAATTTCTCCTTTCAAACAGCCGGATAAGCATATTAAGCCCTCAGAATATTTTTCAATTAGTTCCATATCTATTCGAGGTCTGTAGTAAAATCCTTCTAAATAGCCATGTGTAACTAATTTCATTAAATTTTGGTAGCCCTTATAGCTTTGAGCCAATAAAATCAGATGGTTATTACCCCACCCTCCATCCGATCTTGGTTTTTTATTGAACCTGCTTTCCACAGCAACATAAACCTCGCATCCGATAATTGGCTTAATCCCTGCTTTTTTTGCTGACTTATAATATGGCAAAACGCTAAACATATTTCCATGCTCAGTTAAAGCAACCGAATCCATACCTAAATCATCAATGGTGTTGACTAGTGTCTGAACTGTTTGAGCGCCGTCTAACAAGCTATAATCAGAGTGATTGTGCAGATGGACAAATTCAGATTTCATAAAATTTAAAATTTCTCACAAAATTTATTATTTGGTGTAAATATAATAATCATAACTTAACAATTAAGAGCCTATCATCACCATTATAGTCTTTTAGTAATTTTATACTTCTACCAATTTTATTAAAGATTATTTTAGCGTCTTTAGGGTGAGAGTTAAGCCCAACTTCAAAAATACCTATACCCTTACTATTTAAAATATAAGGAAGGTCACTAGAAAGTTTTCTATAAAATTCTAATCCGTCATTATTATCTGTCAATGCGCTATGTGGCTCAAAGTTTCGAACTTCAGGCATTAATGATTCCATGTCTTTTTTTGGTATATATGGAGGATTGGATATTAATAGATCAAAATTATTAAACGTTTTCATTCCACTTTTTAAAAAATCTAATTTTTTAAATGAAATATTATTAACGTGAAACTTTTTAGAATTAATTTTAGCAACATTTATTGCATTTTCCGAAATATCAATAGATTGAACGTCAGAATTAGGAAATTCATTTGCAATCGAAATGGACAAGCAACCCGATCCAGTTCCAATTTCTAATATTTTAGGCGAATCGAAATCTCTTAAATGATTTGTAGCCTCTTCTATTAATCTTTCAGACTCAGGTCTAGGAATGAAAACATTTTTATTTACATAAAATTCCATTCCATAAAACCATGCATTGTTAATTATATATTGAATTGGTTCTCTTTTTGCTCTTCTCTCTAGCCACTCATTTAGCAAATTTACTTTTGATAATGAAATGCTTTTTTCTGCGCTATTGTATAATTCAAATTTTGAGCAAGATAGTAAATGACAAAGAAAAATCTCTATTTCTTTTTCTGGATTTTCAATGGAATTTGATTTTAAAAATTCAAGACCATAATTCAATATATAATTAAAACTTGAAGAGGGTTTAATCAATTATTTGCAAAAGAAGCTAGCTGTTCTTCTTGATTCGCTATTTTTAGATTTTCAATTATCTCTTTAATGTCACCATCCATAACCGCATCTAAATTGTAAGATGTAAAGTTAATTCTGTGATCAGTGATTCTTCCTTGGGGAAAATTATATGTGCGTATTTTTACTGATCTATCACCTGTAGAGACCATACTTTTTCTTGCTGCCGCTCTTTCTTTAGCAAGTTTTTCTTGTTCTGCTGCTAACAAGCGAGATTTTAATACTTTTAAAGCCGCAGCTTTATTTTTATGCTGTGAAGACTCATCCTGGCACGTTACAACAAGCCCAGTTGGAATGTGGGTTATTCTTATAGCAGACTCAGTTTTGTTAACATGCTGACCTCCAGCTCCGCTTGCTCTATAAGTATCAATTTTTAGGTCAGCGTCGATAACATTAACATCTGCATCCTCCGCTTCTGGTAATATTGCAACAGTTGCAGCAGAGGTATGTACTCTGCCACTTGTTTCAGTTTTTGGCACTCTTTGAACTCTGTGAACTCCGCTTTCATATTTCATAACACCATAAGCACCATCCCCTTTTAACGAAAAAATTATTTCTTTTAGACCACCAATTCCAATAGGGCTTGAATCTAAAACAGAAAAGTCCCAATTATTTCTCTCAGCAAAACGAGAATACATGCGATAAAGATCTGAGGCAAATAGTGCTGCTTCATCACCACCCGTTCCTGCTCTTATTTCGATAATAGAGTTTTTGTCATCAGTTGGATCATGAGGCAAAATTAGAATCTTTAATTCATCCTCTAAATCTGATATTTGTGATTCCAAAAGATCATTTTCTTCTTTTGCAAGCATAATAAGATCAGCATCTTTCTCATTTTCTATTAGATTAAGATTATCAGAAAGTTGATTTTTTAAATTAATAAAGATTATAGATTTTTCAACAATTGGTTTTAATCTGTTATGCTCTTTTGTAACTTTTTTAAATTCGTCCAAATTGTTGACCAAAGAGGGGTCAGACATCTTAGATTCAATTGTATTATACTTTGAGATTATTTCTTTTAGCTTCTCTATCAACTTTTTATATTTTATTAGAAATTAAGCTAATAATGATATCAACTCTAATATTAGTTACTGTACTTTTTCTTAAATTTTTCAATTCTACCTGCTGTATCAACTAATTTTTGTTTTCCTGTATAAAAAGGATGACAAGCAGAACATATCTCAATATTTTGATCACCTATTGTGCTAGCAACATGAAATACATTTCCACAAGAACAAGTTACTTTGCCAAGCTTGTAATCTGGATGAATATTTGATTTCATTTTTTTAAAACCTTTAATTAATTAATAAATCTTTGATTCTGGATAAACCTTCAACAATATCTTTCTCAGATGTTGCGAACGAGAACCTAATGAAGCCAGAAGCACCAAAACCATCTCCTGGCACAGTAGCAATACTAGCTTCGCTTAGAAAAAGATCACTCAAATCAAACGAATTATTTATTGTTTTATTTTTAATTTTTTTTCCTAAATATTTTTCAAAAGATGGAAAGGCATAAAATGCTCCACCTGGCATTTTGCAAGATATATTAGGCAAAGAATTTAATAAACTTACCATTAAGTCTCTTCTCTTTTTAAATTGGCTTTTCATAGCCTCAACTTTTGACTGGTCTCCACTAAGAGCCTCTATAGATGCAGCTTGGGCAATAGAATTTGCACAAGAGGTTGACTGGCCTTGTATTTTAGACATTGCTGATACAATTTCTTCATTTCCATAAGTATAACCTATTCTCCAACCAGTCATAGCATAGGTTTTAGACATGCTCATACATGTCAATATTTGAGCATTTATTTTTTCTTCAAGATTGATTTTTTCCGATATTTCATGATGACTATTAAATACTAATCTCTCATAACATTCATCTGATATAACTGTTATATTATTATCTGAAGCTATTTTTAATGATTTTTTAATTGCCTCTTTTGACCAAACGCCACCTGTTGGATTAGATGGAGTATTTATAATCATACCTTTTGTGTTGGGAGTTATTTTAGATTTAAGATCATCAAAATCAGGCTCAAAATTTTTATCAATTTTTGTTTTAACAAATATTGGAGTTGCTTCAGCCAATATTACAAATTCAGGGAAGGATACCCAATACGGAGCAAATATCAATACTTCGTCATTTTGTTGAAATAGAGCTTGGCAAGCAAGATAAAGGCTTTGTTTTTCCCCGTTAGATACTAAAACTTGGTTTATATTTGCACTAATGTTATTTTCATTGGAAAGCTTATTGCAGATTGCTTCTCTGAGTTCAATCATGCCTGATCCAGATGTATATTTTGTTAAACCGCTATCCATAGCTTTAGTGGCTGCATTAATTATATTTTTTGGTGTATTGAAGTCAGGTTGTCCTGCGCTAAAATTTATAACATCTACACCTTGCGATTTTAGCTTAGCTGCTTTACTTGTCATTTCAAGCGTAAATGAAGGTTTAATTTTTTTTGACCTATCTGATAATCTGGCAATCATATAGAATGTTGTTTTTTATGATATTCTTCTGAATTAAAATTCACATTATTTAAGGATCGCTCTGATGCTTTTTTCTTTTTAATTTTTTTAGAATTATTTTTTTTACTTTTTGTTACAGAATTTGATATGTTATTTTTGAGTGTGTTGTAATTTATTTCATTTTCTTCGTTAATTATGGTTTTTTTGGGTAAAAACTTTTTTCTTTTCTTTAATAACCTATTTTTGTTGTTGCTTTTTGAACTTATAATTTTTTTGTCAAACATATAAAATCTGCTCATATCAATTTCACTATCATTGATTTTTTGATCATGTATTATAGAGCCACATCCTCTAGTAATTCCATTACCCAATCCAATAAAATCGGGTAATATAAAATTAGTCAGAAAACTTCCCCCAAAACCAACATCTTTATTTTCTTTAAAGCTTGCCAACGATTCATCATCTAATTCAATATCTATTAGTATTTTTTTATCAACATTAATTTTAAACTCGCTAGTTAAAAAAATTAGGTTTCTAGTTAAAAGTTCGCATAGGAATTTTCTTTTTTGCGATGAAGGTGTCACAGAAAATTTTTTAATATTTGTTCTATTAAATGCTACCCAGGGAGTTATAAATTTATATTTATTAACATCATGCGTTTGTTTAAATAGTCCGTTTTCATCAATGATAATATTTTTTATGTCAAAAGTAATATTTCCAAAATCTAAGGCTTTAAAATTATCAACAAGAGATTTAACAGCACTAACTCCTTCAGCAATTCCGAGAAAATAAATTTTTTCATTTAATATTTTGACTTGAACTCTTGGATAAAGATATTTTTTCCTATAGCTTCCGTTCAGCATAGGTACAATTTCACTTTTTGGATAATTTTTCATAATAGAGCCTTTAACCTGATAAGGTGTTTTTCTAACTGGCTTATCAGTTATTATAGCTGCTGAAATATATTGAATATGAGATTTTTGAGGAGACATCGAGGAAATATTATTGGCTCATTGTTTCCATAAACTCTTCGTTAGTGTTAGTTCTTCGCATTCTATCTTGAATGAATTCCATTGCTTCAATTACATTCATTTCATTCAATAATTTTCTCAGTATCCACATCCTTGCAAGTACCTTTTTGTCAAGCAAAAGCTCTTCTTTTCTTGTTCCTGATTTAATTAAGTCAAACGAAGGATAAATTCTTCTATCGCTCAGCCTGCGATCCATTGCTAGTTCCATATTCCCTGTACCTTTAAACTCTTCAAAGATTACTTCATCCATTCTACTTCCTGTATCAATTAATGCTGTAGCAATGATAGTTAAACTTCCACTTTCTTCGGTATTTCTAGCTGCACCAAAAAATTGCTTTGGTTTTTTAAGAGCGTTCGCATCAACGCCCCCAGATAATATTTTACCACTATGTGGAATTACAGCATTATGGGCTCTACCTAGCCTTGTAATACTGTCCAGTAAAATGACAACATCTTCACCAAATTCAACCATTCTTCTTGCTTTCTGTATGACCATCTCCGCAACAGCTACGTGTCTCTCTGGGGCTTCATCAAATGTTGAGCTTACAACCTCAGCATCAACATTTCTTTTCATATCGGTTACTTCTTCAGGACGCTCATCAATCAAGAGAATTATCATTTGAACTTCTTTATGATTTTTTGTAATTGCATTGGCAATTTTTTGCAATAATACGGTTTTGCCTGTTTTTGGTTGTGCAACAAGTAGCCCCCTTTGTCCTTTTCCAATTGGGGATATAAGATCCATTACTCTAGTAGATAAATCTTTTGGATTTACTTCTAGATTAAATTTAGAATCAGGATAAAGCGGTGTTAGGTTGTCAAATAAAATAGCTTCTTTCAATTTAGATGGCTCTTTATCGTTAACTGTATCAACTTTTAGGAGCGCATAAAATCTTTCTTTCGATTTTGGAGGTCGAATCTTCCCCTCAACTTCATGTCCAGTCCTTAAGCCAAATCTTTTAATCTGAGATGGGCTAACATAAATGTCATCCGGGCCGGGTAAATAATTAAAATCAGGACTTCTTAAAAAACCATAACCCTCATTTAAAACCTCCAAGACACCTTTGGCGGTAATACCCACATCATTTTCAACCTGATATTCAAGTATCTTTACAATGAGCTCCTGGCGATTCATTCCTGAGTAGCTATCAATTTTTAGCTTCTCAGCAAACTCGGCTAGTTCTTTGATTTTTAGTTTTTGTAATTCACTTACATTCATTTGTCAGTCCAAGTACGTAATAAATTATATTTCAAAATAAGGAAAATTCCACTTCAGGGGAATTAGGGTGTATATAGTAACTTTGAGATATTACAAAATTTCAAGTTAAAATGCCAAATTTATTGAAAACAGTTTCAGATATGTAATGACTGCCGAAAATTAATCCTGGCAAATTTTGCGCTTTAGATATTTTTCTCAAATAATCAATTGCCATTTCTAAATCTTTAACTAACAAAAAATTAGCACAGCCATGATTTTCAAAAAGCTTTGCAAGCTCAGATGCATCCATTAAACCGTTTTCTTCAGATCCAGACAACACTAACTTATAAAATCTTGCATCAACAGCTTCTATAATTAAATCTGCTTCTTTATCGCTTTTCATAACAAATAAACCTATTGGCTTTTTCTTATAAATTGATTTTATAGAATTAATGGTCGATAAAATACCATCAAAATTATGAGCAACGTCATAGTAAATAGATGGATTGTTGGAAATTTTTTGAAATCGTCCTTTCCAAACAGTCTTTTTTAGACCATGATTAATTTGCTTTGTCGATAAATTACCCAAAAAAATATTACAAGCTTCAAAGGCCAATGCAGCATTAGAAGCTTGATGATAGCCCACTAGAGGAGTTTCGTAATGATTGTTTTGATAAATGAATTTTGTTCCTTGTGATGTTAGTGTAACCTTTTTTGGTTCCTCGATTTCTAAATATGGAGCTTCTAATTCATTTGTTTTATTTTTTATTATGAATTTTACTTTCTTTTTTTGAATAGCAGAAATGAGGGGTATATTTTTTTTAATTATACCACATTTTTCAATAGCAATTTGCTCTAAGCTGCTTCCTAGAATTTTTGTATGATCTAGTGAAATTGAGGTTAAAACTGTAACTTGCGGGTACAATACATTTGTTGAATCGAGCCTACCGCCAAGACCTGTCTCAATTACAGCAACATCAACCTCATGATCTTTAAAATATGAAAAAGCCATTGCCGTTGTTGTCTCGAAGAATGTTGATTTAATCTGTTTAATATTTTCTTCATTTTGCTCTATGAATGAACAGATATACTCATCGCTAATCTCAATATTATTAACTTTTATCCTTTCATTAAATTTTATTAAATGGGGTGATGTATATGTACCTACTTTTAAATTCAAATCTTTTAAGATAGAGCTAATCATTAAACAAGTTGACCCTTTTCCATTTGTTCCAGCAACATGAATTGAGGGAAAATTTTTATGTGGGTTATCAACATGGTTTAATAAAGAAAGAGTATGCTCTAAGCCAGTTTTAATGCCAAACCTTCTTAGAGAATATAAAAATTGTAATTGTGAATGCAATTTTTTTAATTTTCCGATAGGTACTGTTCTCTTGAATATCTAAATTTTACAATAGCTTTATATATAGCGTACGCTATATCCTGCCTATGTTTAGCATTCTTTAAGTTTCTTTCTTCATTGGCATTCGATACAAAACCAACCTCTATCAATACATTTGGCATGCTAGCACCAATTAAAACTTGAAAGCCTGCTTGCTTTACACCTCTATTTTTGGATTTTACAGTTTTGCCCATTTCTTGCTGAATCATAGAGGCAAGCTCTTCGCTTTCTTTCATAAACATACTTTGAGCCATAGTTGCCATTATTAAGTTTTCGCCTGATAGGTTTTTATACTTTTCATCTGACTTTTCTTCAAACTTTATCACTTCATTTTCTCTAGAAGCAACTTCAATCGCATCTTGGGTTTTGCCAGGTCTTAATAAATATGTTTCAAACCCATATGCAGATCTATTATGGCTATGATTTGCATGCACACTTATAAACATTTTACCATTTGATTCATTAGCCAATTTGGTTCTCATCCACAGTGGAACAAATACATCCTCTTCCCTTGTGTATATAACATTCATTTTTGTATTTTTTTCAAGTGAAAGTCCGACTCTTTTAACTATATCTAGAACTATATTTTTTTCCATAGTGCCTTTTTTACTCATTGTTCCTGGATCTTTTCCACCATGTCCTGCATCAAGCACGATGGTATCAATTTTCCACCTGTCTCTAACTTTACTAATCCTTGATATGTCATCAGTAACTCTAGTTCTTAATGAAACCACAATTTCCGATGGATCTTTGCTTTGATATAAATCATGACTTTCAACTTTTGTTCTCATCTGAAAAGCAAGCTGAGAAGTATTACCCAGTTGATCAGCTACTATTTTTTTAATTACTCCTTTTGGGTCGCTTTTTCTTAATTCAGTGGTATCAACTAGGCTATTAGCGACAGTAATATAAAACCATCCATTTTCATGAAAAAAAGAGCTAATGTTACCATTTGGAAATGGCTCTTTGGTTTTAATCCTCAAAATAGTCCCATTTGCTTTTTGAGCTATTTTGATACTGTTAATATTAAATTCTTTTATATTTAACTCAAGAGTTAAATTGTTTTTGTTAAAAGAAATTCCAGGCAGTATTGTTCTTTTTATTATTTCAAAAAAAGATGCAGCAGCAATATACAGATCACCATTAATCCATAGACAATAAGTTGGTAACTGAAAAACTCTATCATCAACTAATATAAAGCTCGTATTAGCAGATATTTTTACTCTGCTATCTCTTACATATAATACTATTTTTTCTCTTTCATTGTTTACAAAGGGAGCTCTATTGGATAATATCTTGGAAATCTCATTTACAGAAATGAAATGGCCATTAATAGTTTCTAGTGTTTCAAGATTATCGATAGATTCATCAACTCTGTTTATAACTTTAATGTTAGCGGCTTCAGTAAAAGAGCTTGCCAAAAAAAGGTGAAGTACATAAAAAAAGATTTTCATTAAACTAAGATTAAGTTTTAATAATTAGAAAAAATTTGATTAAAAAATATAAATATGAAAAGAGGCGCTTGATATTATAAATAATATTCAAAAGCGCCCCATATTTAACCTGCTTTTTTAGTTTTTGTTATACCAAAAAACTATTAACATAAGAGCGAGTAGACCAGCAAACCCAGCATCGCCAAATTTTGCCATTAAGTCACCAATTGCTGTAATGACACCAAAATAGTCATTGAACAATATACCGACAACGATTCCAAGAACTACAAGCCCTTGTAACAGACCAGTCACATCATTTATAAAAGAGGTTACGGTTTCAAAGGCCTTTTTCATTTAATGTCTCCTTAGATTATTTAAGCAGAAAGAAGGGTGCAAGAGCTATCCCTATTTTCTACTGGTTAACCCGCAAAAGAAACAAAAATTAACAAGGCCAATAGACCAGAGAATCCACCATCTAAAAAGGATTCTACAAGGTCTACAATTCCACCAATTGGGTCAAACCCAGTTGAATAAAGTATGTTCACAAATACGAACATGACAATTAGTGCTTTGACTAAGCTAACTACAGAATTAGCAATACCTTGAACAGATGAAGTAAAATCAGCCATTAGGTTCCTCCTTGAATTATGTTGTATTGAGCAAAAAAAAAGGGCAACTAACGCCCCTTATTTCTTCAATTCTTTCACTTAAAATTTTGTTTGCAAGTTTTAATGAAAACCAGTTGCATTGTATCGAATTTAAAAATAATAATTGAATAAACAATAATCTTTACGAACATATATAAAAAATATTTACATAAAAATTTTAAGAACACATAAATTTTGATTTAAACATGGGAAATTAATTAATGAAGATAAAGAATGTAATTGGAAGAGAAGTCTTAGATTCCAGAGGAAATCCTACCATTGAGGTTGAAATACATATCGATGGAAACAAATCAGGTAGGGCGATTGTTCCTTCCGGAGCATCGACTGGCACCAAAGAAGCATTAGAGTTAAGAGACAACGATAGAGCTAGATATAGAGGAAAAGGTGTATTAAAGGCAGTAAAAAATATAAATAAAATTATAAAAAAAGAAATAGTAGGTCTAAGCATTGAAGACCAAAAACAAATTGATGATAAATTGCTTGAAATAGATGGAACTGTAAATAAAGAAAATTTAGGGGCAAATGCTATTTTAGGAGTATCATTGGCAACAGCGCATTGTAGAGCTGTAGCTAAGAATATTCCTCTTTTTGAGGATTTTAATAATAGCAAGGACTTAAAGTACAATCTTCCCATTCCATTTATGAATATCCTGAATGGGGGAAGTCATGCAAACAATAATGTAGATATTCAAGAATTCATGATTGTTCCTATTGGCGCCAAATCCTTCTCACACGCAATCCAAATGGGATCAGAAATTTTTCATTCGCTAAAAGAAATCTTACAAGTCCAAGGTCATGTTACTGCTGTAGGAGATGAGGGTGGTTTTGCTCCAAATCTTAAATCTAACATCGAAGCAATTGAATTAATTCTTAGTGCGATAGAAAAAACCAATTACAAACCTTTTGGTGAAATATTTATAGCATTAGATGTTGCGGCAAGTGAAATTTTCTATAATAACAAATATCATCTCCAATCAGAAAAAAGAATGCTAACATCAGATGAAATGATAAAATATTATGAAACATTGATAAATGATTACCCGATAATTTCAATTGAAGACGGATTAGATGAAAATGATTGGAAAGGATGGAAAAATTTAAATAATTCAATAGGAGCTAAATGCCAAATAGTTGGAGATGATTTAACAGTTACAAATAAATTATTTTTAGAAAAAGCTATAAAACATAAGGCTATTAATTCAATTTTAATAAAATTAAATCAGATTGGGACTGTAACAGAAACTATTGAGACAATTAATCTTGCGAAAAAAAAGGACATCTCTACAATGATTTCTCACCGGTCGGGTGAGAGCGAAGATACAACTATTTCTGATTTAGCAGTTGGATTAAACGCTGGTCAAATAAAGGCAGGCTCATTGTGTAGAACTGATAGAGTGTCAAAATACAATCAACTCCTCAGAATAGAGGACCATTTAAATAGTAGTGCTTTATATGAACCTCTTTCGTTGTCAAATTATTTTAGAAAATGAGAAATAAAAAAAAGCTGAAACCGTCATTTAACAAGCTTCAAAGGCAGCTGATTCGAGGAGTTTTAACTATAATTGGAATATCACTTATAATTATTTTCATATTTGGTAATCATGGGGTTATTGAGCTATATCAATTATCAAAAAAGCGTCAACAAATCCAAGAAGAAATAGTTCTTTTAAGACAACAAAAAATTGATTTAGAAAAAGAAAAATCCCTATTGAAAAATGATAAAAAACATATTGAAAAACTAGCAAGAGAAAAATATCGCATGGCAAAACCGAATGAAAGAATATTTAAGGTTATAGATAAAGATCGTTAATTTTTATCGATATCTTTTCCTAAAAATTTGCTTTGTTTATATAATTGTTTTTTTTCCTGCGATGTTAGAGAGTCAAAACCTTCTTCTTGAATTTTATCCAATAAGATATCAATGTTTTTTTGTATTTTGATTTTATTTTCTTTTATTTTTTTGATTTTGTTCTCTTTTTGTTGGTTGATTTTTGATCTCAAAATATATCTAAGAGTATGTTCATGCTTTTTTTGTTTTAAATAGAGCAATCCAACAATCATTCCTGATAGGTGTGTTAAATGGCTAACATTGCTACCCGCTGAACCCATTGATGAGAAAAAGGCTATAGCTCCTAGAACAACAACAAAATATTTAACTTTAACGGGAAACAAAAAGTAAATTAGAATTTTTCTTTCAGGAAAAGTTATACCATAGGCTAATAAAATACCATAAATGGAACCGCTAGCTCCAATTAATAAAGAAAAAGGATTGTTCAAATTAAATAAAGCCCAAATTAGTCCCGAGCCAATTCCAGTTATAAAATAATATTTTAAAAATTCTTTTTTACCCCATAAAGATTCCAATTCCGAACCAAACATCCAAAGCACAAACATGTTCATGAATAAATGAAAAAAATCTCCATGCATAAACATATATGTTACAGGCTGCCAAACCATCGGCCAAAAATTAGATGGCGAGAGACCAAAGATCTGAGCTAGATCAAATTGATCTTGAGCTATACTCCTTAATAAGAAAACAATTAAGTTAATTAGCAAAAGCTGTTTAATAGCGTTAGGAAATAATCTTGGCCCAAAGGAAAGATTATTGCTGTCAGATTGATATTGGTAATTCATTCTTTCTTTAATGAAGTTAAACCATACATTGTTTCAAGACTTCAAAAGATTTTAAATTTTTAATATTTTCAAATTGAATATTAAAGCAACAATTCAAATAATCGCTAATTACTAGTCTGTCTAGTTGAGTTATCTTATAAGATAGATTAAAATCTATAGCTTGTCTTTCAAAATCGTGAAAGATTTTTTTTGAGTTAGGACCTGCAAATGGATCCGGCAATACAATATGATACAACTCTGTTTGATCAAAATCTGGTTTAAGGCCTAAAACTCTTAATAACTGGTATTGAAAATTCCAAAAAACTAAATTCATTTGATTTCTTTTAGTCTCGATTAAGCTAATAGCGTTGATCAGCTCATTAAATAAATCTTCATTTTTATCTATATCAGATGTGCACTTATCAGCTAGTTCAATAATTGCCATCACATATGATATTTTAATAAAATCCTTTTGAATTGAAACCCATTGATTCTGAAAGGTTGCTTTAGATATTGACTGCAGATTTCTGTTTGGTCTATAATAAAATAAAAGCTCTAAGTAATTGCCAGGTTGAAAATATGAATTTTTAAAGTTTTTTTTATTTTTTGCACCATGTACGATAAAACTTATTTTGCCATAATCTTTTAAAAAGCACTTTGTAATAATACTTGATTCTCCATAGCTAAATCTATTTAAAACAATAGCTAGCGATTTATGGACCATATTAATATGCCTTGGCGAAAATCACTTCATATTTCGCTTTTTTGTTAGAGTAAATACAATTTAATTGATCAATATCTTGCTCAAATGGAATCACTCTAATTGTTGCTTTAGTCAGCTCTTTAATTCTGGACTCCGTTTCTGAAGTGCCATCCCATCCGCATTTTATAAAACCACCCTCATTCTCAATAACAGTTTTAAATTCATCAAAGTTCTTAACATTGTGGGTATTTTTGACTTGAAAATTTTTTGCCTCTAAAAATAGGTTTGTCTGAATGTCTTCAAGGGTCTTTTTTACTATATTGACAAAATCATCCATTTTAATATTACTCTTCTCATTTTTATCTCTTCTGTAAAGCACTAATTCTTCATTTAATATATCTCTTTGGCCTATTTCAATTCTAATTGGGACTCCTTTAAGCTCCCAATGATTAAATTTTGAACCAGGCCGTCTATCAGACCAGTCTTCATAAATTCTAATATTTTCATTTTTAAGGTCCTGTATTTGATTCATAATAAAGTTTTTTATAGCTTTTTTTTGATCTTCATCTTTAAAAATCGGAACAACTACGACTTGAATTGGTGCTATTTTAGGAGGCAGTCTTAATCCATTCTCATCTCCATGAGTCATGATTATTGCTCCTACAAGTCTAGTACTTACACCCCAACTTGTTGCAAATACTAATTCTTCTTCATTTTTATTGTTTTGAAATGTTACTCCAAATGCTTTGGCAAAATTTTGACCTAGGTTATGTGATGTTCCAGCTTGTAATGCCCTTTTATCTCCCATCATTGCTTCAATACAATATGTTTTTTCAGCACCGGCAAATTTTTCAGCTTCTGTTTTGAGACCAGTTAGTACGGGCATAGCCAAATAATCTTCAGCTAAACACTTATATAAATCCAATATCTTTAAAGTCTCTTCTTCTGCTTCTTCAGCGGTTGCATGCGCTGTATGCCCTTCCTGCCAAAGAAATTCTGAAGTTCTCAAGAACAGTCTTGTGCGCATCTCCCATCTTACAACATTAGCCCATTGATTGATTAGAACGGGCAAGTCCCTGTAAGACTGAATCCATTTTTTGTACATTGACCATATAATAGTTTCTGAGGTGGGTCGAACAATGACTTCTTCTTCTAAGCGAGAGCTAGGATCAACATTTATATCTCCATTTTCATCAGATTTTAATCGAGTATGAGTAACAACTGCGCATTCCTTAGCAAATCCATCAATATGTTCAGCTTCTTTAGCTAAGTAAGATTTCGGAATGAAAATTGGAAAATAAGCATTAACATGTCCTGTCTCTTTTATCATTTTGTCTAAAACGTTTTTTACTAAATCCCAGAGCTCAAAACCATAAGGCATTATAACCATCGTTCCTTTTACAGGTCCATAATCTGCCAAACCTGCTTTGGTAACGATATCCGTATACCAGCTTGAAAAGTTTTCTTTTTGGGTTGTCGTATTTTTAGACATTGTTTAATTAAGCCTTATGTTATAACTGGATTAAAGATTATTCATACAAAATAAAATTTAGTATTAATTTTTGCACTATAAATTACATTAAACTTTTATTTTTTAAATTAGGACAATTATGAAAAAGTATCTTCTATTAATAATCATATCATTTGGGTTTTTTGCTTGCACAACAAATAAGGCAGATATGATTATATACAATGGTAATATTTACACAGTTAATGACTTAAGCCCGCTTGTTAGCGCTGTAGCTGTAAAAGATGGTAAGATTTTAGACTTAGGTGATTGGCAAAAAATGAAAAAATATAAGTCAGAACGTACAAGTTTAATAAACTTAGAAGGAAAAACTATGACACCTGGGTTGATTGAGGGCCATGGACATTTTACTGGCCTGGGTGAATCAAAACTTAATTTAGATTTAAGCAGAGTCAAAAGCTATGACGAGCTAATCAGTGTAGTAGAAAATGCAATAAAAAATGCTCAAGAAGGAGAATGGATTATAGGGCGGGGATGGCACCAAGACAAATGGACATTAAAGCCCAAAGAGATCGTTAGGGGTTTTCAAACGCATGATAAATTAAGTGAGATATCAAAAAACAACCCTGTTTGGTTAAGGCATGCCAGCGGACATGCAAGCTTTGGAAATCAAAAGGCTATGGAAATAGCGGGCATTACAAAAGAAACTAGGTTTGGATTTGGCGGTGAAATAATAAAAGATCTTTCTGGAAACCCAACTGGTATTTTTAATGAAAGAGCCCAATATTTGGTTTCAAAATATGTCGATAAAACTAACGACTCTACTAAAGTAATCAAATTAGCAGTTGAAGAATGTCTAAGAAATGGAATTACGTCATTCCAAGATGCGGGCACTACGCGCAAGTCGTTAAAGATGATTAGAGATGCAATTAAAAATAATGAACTCAAAGTAAGAATATATTCTATGCTAACTAGTAGAGATGAGTCTTTATTGGAAGAATGGTATCAAAAAGGGCCTGCAATAGGACTAGCTAATGATTATTTAACAGTAAGATCTATAAAGCTTAACGCAGATGGTGCCCTTGGCTCCAGAGGAGCATGGCTACTCAGTGAATATACTGATCGGCCAGGTCACTTCGGCATGGCAACTCAACCAATGGAATATGTTTACGATGTAAGCAAAAAGGGTATTCAGAGTGGCTTCCAAATCAATACTCATGCAATAGGCGATAGAACTAATAGAGAAGTTCTTGATCAATATGAAAAAGTCTTTCAAGAGCACAACGACTTATCATTAGACTGTCGCTGGAGAATTGAGCATGCCCAACATATTGATCCGATTGACATTCCAAGGTTTGGACAATTAGGAGTAATTGCTTCTATACAGGGTATTCATATGTCTTCAGATAGACCATGGGCAATTGATAGGCTTGGGGAAAAAAGGATAACCGAAGGTGCATATGCATGGAGAGATCTTATCAATAGTGGAGCAGTTCTAGTGAATGGAAGTGATGTTCCTGTTGAACCCATCAATCCTATTGCCTGTTTTTATGCTAGCGTAAGTAGAAAAACATTATCTGGCAGCCCAAACAATGGATATGAGCCAAGACAAAAAATGACAAGGATGGAAGCATTAAAGAGCTATACTATAAATGCTGCATACGGTGCCTTTGAAGAAAATATCAAGGGTACTTTAGAAGTTGGTAAATATGCAGACTTTACAGTTTTTTCGCAAAATATAATGACTATTCCAGAAAATGAAATATTAAAAACTAAAATTACACATACAATAGTAAATGGTATAGTTGAGTATAAATTAAATTGATTTCGAAAATTCAAGAAAAACGCATTAAATCTCTTTATTCAAAAAAAGGAAGGTTAAAAAATAATAATTTTATTATAGAAGGAAAAAGATCGCTATTAACTGCCATTGATAACGGTGTTAACATAAAAAATATTGTCTTAAATAAGAGTTTTACAGAAAAAAACAAGAATTTAACTACATACAGTAAATACAAAATAACTGTTGTTGATGATAAATATTTTGATCAATTATCACAAGTTGATAGCCCATCAGGAATATTAGCAGAAGCAGCAATACCTCTACACAGCAAATTAAATTCAGATATTCCTTTGGTGTATTTAGACCAAGTTTCAGACCCTGGGAACCTTGGAACGATCATCAGAACTTGCGATTGGTTTGGAATAAAGCAAATTGGCATATCTCCTAATAGTGTTGAATTCTATAATCCCAAAGTTGTGCGATCATCTATGGGCTCCCATTTCAATATGAAATATTTAGGTACGCCCAACTCAAAAGATTTGAATAAGTTTAATTTAATCGGTGCAGATTTCAATAAAGGAAAAAATATTAACGATATTTCTTTTCCTAAAAACTGGGCACTTGTAATGGGTAGCGAGGCTTTTGGCATTTCAAAAACTATGAGCAAAAAAATTTCATCATATGTAAAGATTGAAAAATTTGGCAAAGGGGAATCTTTGAATATTGGTGTAGCTATGGGTATTGTGTTACATAGATTTACAAATTAATGTAGTGTTTTAATTGCCCTACAAAGGTGGTAATTTATAGATCAATGAAAAGAAAAGAGTTACCTAAGAGTGAAACAAAATCTATCTACATGGCAAATTTTTTTAGTGGTATTATTTTCAGTCCTTTCTGCGTTGATAATTGGAACAGCTCTGGGTTCAATTGATTATGGAGGAAACCCGTCAATTTCAACTTACATAGGGATGTTTCTTGCTCAATTCTTTATAGTTGTACCAGTAATATTATTATTAAAAAGAAATAATTTAAACATAGCCAAAAGCCTTAGGATCAATAGGGTATCAAAAAAGATATTGCTTTATTCTTTCATTCTGTCTGTTGGTGCAGTAGTTATTTCAGATGAAATAAACATATTATTTGAAATGATAATTCCTTTACCAGAATCTTTTTCTCAGCTTGAAAATATTTTAAGACCTGACGAATTAATTTCTTTTGTTTTATTAAGCTTGACAATTGTTATCATTGCTCCAATTGGAGAAGAGCTGCTTTTCAGAGGTTTTTTACAGCACTACCTTGAAAATACTTGGAAAGATGTAACCAGGGCTATTTTAGTTTCAAGTTTATTTTTTGCTTTTATTCATTTTAACCCTTATTGGATCATTCAAATCTATTTACTTGGGATATTGCTGGGCTATCTTGCATGGAAAACACAGTCCGTTTTACCCTCAATTATTTTTCATATTTGTATAAATGGTACATCTCTTTTTTTGACAACATTTGATGATTTTGTTGAGCGCGTTATCCTATGGAATGGACACATTAATCCAATTATAATATTATTTGGGATAGTAGCATTTAGTATCGGTTTCAAGAATATTCGTACAAGCGGAGTTAAAGTATGAAAAAAGAGATTTTTGAAACAGAAATAACTATTTTAAGAGATACTTTCAGAAGGTTGATTAGACGACATGCAAAGTCCAATATTGTCAAACTTATTGACAAAACGCACCCTGCAGATATGGCTTTAACCTTTCAATATCTAAACGAAACTGAACAAGATCTAATATTTAATTTCATGAAAGCCAACAATAATACTGTTGAATTCTTGAGTGAATTGTACGAATCGACAGCATTACGTCTTTTAGAGAATGATTCACCAGAGAGGATAGCATCTATTTTGCAATATGCCAGCTCAAATGAACAAGCGTATTTAATGGGTCTTGTTAATGAAAGATTTGCAAACTCGGTTATCAAGCTTCTAGAAACTGATGAGCAAGAACAGCTTGAAGAGATAATGGCTTACCCTGATGATAGTGCGGGAAGCCTGATGAATACAGATGTTTTTACTCTTCATGAAGAAACCAACGCAAAGCAAGCAGTAAATGCACTTCAAGATCAGCGTGATGCAGAAATGGTTTTTTATCTATATACTTTAGATGACGAAGGTAGATTGACAGGGGTTATATCTCTCAGAGAACTCGTTATAACTCCAGCCGAAACTAAATTAAAGGATATTATGTCTCGTCAGATTCATGCAATTAGACCTGAGACAGATCAAGAGGAGGTTGCAAAGATTGTTTCTCAATATAATATATTAGCAGTTCCAGTGATTGACTCTGAAGACAAACTGCTGGGAATTGTTACAGTTGATGATGTAGTGGATGTTATCAGAGAAGAGGCAACTGAAGATTTTCTACAAATGGTTGGTGCGGGAAAAGATAGAGAAATTTTGCTTAGATCATCTTGGGAAAATGCAAAAAGTCGCTTGCCATGGCTTTTTGCTAGCTGGATAGGTGGAGTAATAGCCGCATTTATAATTGGTATTTTTGATGATATCTTAGAGAAATCGATAGCGCTAGCAGCATTTATACCTGTAATCATAGGAATGGGTGGGAATGTTGGCACTCAATCCTCAACTTTAATTGTGCGCGGGCTTGCTACTGGGAGAGTGAATATTGAAAACTCAATTAAAGTTTTATTCAAAGAAATTAGAGTTGGCCTAATACTTGGGACTTTGTATGGTATTCTTCTAGGATTATTTGCAGTAATTAAATTTATAAATATGCCACCCGCTCTTGGTTTAGCGGTTGGGCTAAGTATATGCTCATCTATGATTATTGCAGCGACAATAGGATCCATAGTTCCGCTTATATTGGATAAATTTGATATCGATCCTGCAATCGCTACTGGGCCATTTGTGACTACAGCTATTGATATTCTAGGGGTGACCCTATATTTTCTAATTGCAAAATTCTTATTAACCGGTATATAAATTATGAAAAAAGGATTCTTAAAAAAAAATTGGAAGAATTTGCTAATTTGGTCAAGCATTTCTTGTACTATCTATCTTGCTATAAAATATGGTATAGATAAAAAGATTGTTGTTTTTGGAACTGTTGTAATAGGGGTTTTTACTCAAGCCTTTGCAGGCTTAGCAGCGTTAGCAGCTGCGGTGCCACTTATAGGGCCATTTCTTGTTAAGATATTTTCTATACCTTTTTTCTACATTGTAAACGCTATGAGTTATTTTATTAGTGCAGTAGCTATAAGAAAAGGGCATGGTTCAGATTTAACAAAATCTCGCGTTTTAACAATAGCAATGATGATAGGAATACTTATTGGTTATATTATTGGAAACCTTGCTCCTGTCAAATAGATTATAGCAATGAAAATTCTTATACTCCATGGTCCTAACCTTAATTTGATTGGAAAGATATCTGCAAAAAATAATGAAACGGTTACTTTAGATAAAATCAACAAGAGTATGAAAAGATTTTGCAGAGGAAAAGACATAGAACTAAAGATTTTCCAAACACATAAGATATTTCAAGCTATCAATTTTTTACAGCGCAATAGAAATTATTCAAACAAACTCATTTTTACACCCATGTCTTGGTCGCTTTATGAGTATTCATTGCTTGAAACGATTAAAATATGTAATTATGATTTATTGCAAATTTCTTTTAATGAGAAATATGAATTATCAGACTTGAATAAATCTATTTTCAATTCATATTCAACTAAAAATTTTATTAATCATCCTCTATCTGTCTATGAAGATGCTCTTTCTCATATAATAAACCGATGAAATAATTAATAATGAAGAAAATGATACTGTTAATTTTTTTTATCATAAGTTGCTCAAACAAGCCCGTTCTTGTGCCTAACGATGCTTCTACGTTAATTAATGATGATACTACAATTTCCGCTACTACTTATAAAATAAGCGTTGATAGTTTAAAAGCTTCAATAACATTTGATATAAGATCAGACTTTGATAAATATTTACTAGATGTACAAAATCCTATCAATAAAACCTTTTTAATCAAGAGGCTTTTCCCTTCATTGCACGATTCGTCTGTTTCTATGTACAAAGATGAAATTGATTTCCTTGGCTTAGATATCAGAAGATTCGATAGTATGAATAGAAATGGCAATGAAATAGATATGAAGTTTTCAATAGACACGCTTCAATTAAAAAATCATATTGAAACAGAAATAAAAAAACTAAAGTATTCACTCCCAATACATTATCTATTTGATAAAGGTGGTAAAGTACCAGATTTTTCAAAAATCACTAATCAAATCATTTTACCTATTGACGGATTAAGTTTTCCTAAGAGAGCATCGAGACTACCAAATGCACCTAGGTCTTATCGCTCTGGTACGCACAGAGGAATTGATTTTTTTTCTAACTGGGGAACGCCGGTTCGATCGGTTGCAGATGGAATTATAATTAGATCAGACATAAGCTACAAAGAGATGCCAGTTGATTTTCGAATTGAAATGCTTAAAAGAGCAAGTTTGATTAACAGAACGCCTTCAGATATTTTTAATGAGCTACTTTTAGGGCAAGCCGTTATAATTGATCACGGTTTGGGATTATTCCCGGGATATAGGTCGATTTCCATCTATGCGCATTTGTCAAGTATAATACCTAAATTTAAAACTGGTTATAATATTAAGTCTGGAGAAATTTTTGGATATTCAGGAAATACTGGAACAAGCCCGAGCACATTGGGAACTAAAGACGAATCCCATTTACACTGGGAGCTTATACTTCAAGATTCAAAAGGCGAATATTATTTTGGACAGGACTTAGAATATTCAGAACTTATCGAAGCTTTAGATAGTTTATTTATAAAATAATCATATTATGACAGGAGTCTTCAAATGAGACATTTTATTTATTTTTTTCTTTTTACAATTGCGTTTTCACAAGAAAAGATTTCTTTGCCTATGAATGTGAAAGATGTTTCATACGATCCTCAAATTTCAAGGCCAGAAAAAATTATTGGCCATCAGATTGGAACCAGACATACTCGCACAAGTCAAGTGGTTGATTACTTTGAGGCATTAGCTAGTGAGAGCGATAGGATTATTCTTAAATCGCATGCTGTTTCGCACGAAGGTAGGAAATTAATTCACGCTATAGTCACCTCGCCAGAAAATCATGAGAAACTTGATTTAATTAGAATAGCTAATTTGCGCTTATCCGATAATCCATCTAGTGTATCTAATAATGAAATTAATAATATGCCTGTAATCGCTTATTTAGGCTATTCAATCCATGGGAATGAAGCTAGTGGAACTGAAGCAGCCATATTGCTTTTATATCATTTAGCTGCAGGCAAGGGGTATGAAATTGATCAAATTTTAAAAAATACAGTTCTCATTGTTGATCCAATGTTTAACCCTGATGGTAGGGATCGCTTTGTGAATTGGGTCAATGGCAATCGCGGCTTAGTTGCTACAGATGATGTTCAAGATAGAGAACACAATGAGCCATGGCCAGGAGGCAGAACCAATCATTATTTTTTTGATATGAATAGAGATTGGTTGCCCCTGACACAACCTGAATCTAGGGGTAGAGTTTCTGTTTTTCACTACTGGCGCCCTCAATACCTTTTAGATGTTCATGAGATGGGGGGTAATTCTACTTTTTTCTTTCAGCCTGGTATTCCTTCTCGAAATAATCCTAATACTCCTGAAGAAGGAATTAAATTGGCATACAAGCTAGCTCCCTATTTTGCAAAAAGGCTGGATTCAATTAAATCAATGTATTATTCAGAACAATCTTTTGATGATTTTTATTATGGCAAAGGATCTACCTTTGGTGACATTCATGGTTCTGTAGGGATCTTATTTGAACAAGGGTCATCGAGGTCACTTGAGACAACAACCACTTCAGGAAAATTGACCTATGCATTTTCTGTTAGAAATCAATTTATGGCGACACTTGGCAACATAGATGGTTTAGTAGCACTTAGAAAGGATTTTTTAAACTACCAAAAAAACTTTTACCAAACAGCAAACTCAGAAGCGAAAAAAAATCCAGTTAAAGGGTATTTAATAAGCCTAAAAAACAATAGAACTAAAGCGCAAATGCTATTAAGAAATCTCCAAAGTCACAGAATTAAAGCTTATGAGCTTAAAAGGACTATTTCGATTCGCGAAGGTAAGTTTAACATAGGAGAGGCAGTCATTGTACCTACTAAACAACCACAGACAAGATTTATCAACGGTATAATGGAAAAAGTGACCATGTTCACGGATTCACTCTTTTATGATGTTTCTGCATGGACCTTACCCCTTGCTTATGGAGTCGAGAGCTATCAATTAAAGCAAGGACCGGATTCCTATTTAGGAAATGAATTACCGCTTGTTGAACTAGATGGAGGTAGCGTAATGGGCGGGAAGGCACAATCTGCATATTTGATGAAATGGAATAGGTATTATAATGCGCGTGCATTATATAAAATTTTAGATGCGGGTGTACTCCCTAGATTAACAACAGAGCCCTTTTCTGCAAATGTGAACGGGAAAAGCATGAGTTTTGATAGAGGGACGATTGTGATACCAGTATCACAGCGAGATGCTAATTCTACGCTAACGGAAGATGATATTCATAATCTAATGAATGATATTGCTCTTGAAAACCATGTTAATATCTATGCTACTAACTCTGCATCAACACCCACGGGTCCTGATTTAGGTGGTGCATTTCAAGGCCTACTTAAAAAACCAAAAGTCGCAATCCTCTCTGGAAGAGGAACATCATCTTATGGTGTTGGAGAAGTTTGGCATCTTTTAAATCATCGAATGCATATACCAGCCTCGTTGGTTGATGCAAATAATCTTTCTCAGAGAAAATTGTCACACTATAATACATTGATCTTAGCTGATGGAAATTATACAATGCTTGACTCAACTGATATACAATCGATAAAGGATTGGAACAAAGAAGGTGGAACCTTAATAACTACTGGATCCGCATCAAGATGGGCAGTAAATAAAAAGATCACCACAGAGAAAATCAAAAAGAACAAGCAGATCAATTTAGATATAGCATATAGCAGAGTTAGAAACACTACAGGTGCACAACGCATTGGCGGTGCCATATTTAACATAAGGCTAGACAATACGCATCCAATTGGATATGGTTATAAAAAGGCGGTGCCTGTTTTTAGACGTGGTGATACTTTTTTTGAACTATCGAAATCGCCCTCTGCAAACGTTGCAAGATATACTAACAATCCACTTTTAAGTGGTTATATATCTGAGGAAAGATTAAACGACATGAAAGGCACTGCTTCTATCATAGCTAAAAGACAAGGAAGTGGCCATATCATCATGTTTGGGGATAATCCATCCTTCAGGGCTTTTTGGTATGGAACAAATGGTCTTCTACTGAATGCAGTATTTTTTGGGCACGCGTTTTAATTAAGATGAATTTAAGTAGATTAAATATTGATTTATTTAAACTAAATGGAAGCTTTTAAAATGCTCTTATACGATTCTCGAATTCTATTTTCAAATCGTTTGAAAAGTCTTTTATACGCTTCTTGGTTTCATCGTTTGTTGCAATATCAATCCATTCCTCACTGCCCTCTGGTCTACCAAAGGACTTAACGATAGCTCTTACGCTATACATACCAGCTCCGTTACCTTTTACCCTTGATTCTAGCATCAATTGATATCTGACTTCGTTAATACCGTTTAAGATCTCAAGATTAGTAATGTTTGGGTATACGTATTGACAAATTATAACGGTTCCTGCCCCACGATCCTCAGTTTGCTCTATTACAAATCGATGACGATTTAGTACTCTATTTGCAAGAGTAACAAAATCTTCATTAGTTGCAAGACCAATTGATACTCTATGGTCTCTTACTTTAGGACCGTTACTACTCGTACCAGCACAATTGATTAAAAACAAAGACACCATAAAAGTTATGATAATTTTTCTGTTCATATTTGTAGTTCCTTAGCAAAAAAAAAGGCCCTAATAAATAGGGCCTTTTTTTTATAATATAAAACGATAGTTTACTTGAGCGCGCTGTCTGTTAATGGTGTTACTTTATCCCACTCAATAACAAAACCACGTGTTCTAAATCCACCATTACCATCAAATGGTGATATTTTTCTTCCTGCTGTACCATCTGTTCCAATAGCGTCTTGACCACCAAAGGTGTAAGAATCCATCAATAGGATTTCTAACTCTTTGCCTGGTATTGGTAGATGCTCAGCAGTACCCTTAACTAGGTCGCCATGGCCTCTTCTATGATAAAAGGGTACAAACGGATTCGTTTGGGTTGCTTCAATAATCTGCTCGTATTTCAACATTGCCCATAGGGATGCATCATCAAGTGCGCTTGGTGCATCTGATGGAGATCCAACTGGTGTTGAACCGGTTGCAGCGGATAAACCTCCAATAGTTACACGACTATTGTTAATAAAGGTTGCTGCGCTTGCAGCATCGTTACCGCGTAGTGCAGCTTCTGCTTGATAAAGATCAAGTTCAGACTGTACAACATCGTGCATAGGACCAACTAAAGTAGTTGCATAAGCTGATTGTCTATTCCAGAAGTAATAGGTCTGATGATATGTACCTCTTGAAGCAATTAATCGAGTACGATACTCATTTAAGCCGTACAAACCAGCTGCCTGTGTACCATCACCTGCATCACCAGCTGATATCCTTTTATCATCGGTTACAATTGAGAAAGCTTTACGACCTGCAACAGTAGCATCGCTACCATCGCCTAACCAGTTTTTATATCCATCTGATTTGTCAGCAGGGCCAATCATTTTGTAATCTGCTCTACCCCAACTTCTTGAAACAGCTGAATAATACTGTGTTCTTGTCCACCAAAAGTCACCATCACCAACAGGAGCAAACTCGCCACCTTTGGATGCGTGTGATGCAATGTCTGCCCAGTCAGCAGCTGCTCTTTCGGTAGCATCTCTACCAACAGCAGCCTTGTAACGTGCAAGCATGCTATGACCAACTTTAGCAAGATCAGCCATGGTCATGCCAGGAATCTGCATCCAATCTTCGGGTACAGATACAGTACTATTAGCTTCTGCTTCAGAAACTACTGCTTCGAGCGCAGTCAATGCACTTGACATCAGAGTTTTGTAATCGACAGTTTCAATCTTCTGTGAGAAGTCAGTGTCCCCATCTACATAAAAACCCTTGTCATACCATGATGCTACTTGAGCATTGGATATTGCTAAAATGAATTTTGCAAATACCTCTGCTCTTTTATCATCTTCAGCGGTAGCTAGGAAGTTTTTACCACCCTCTTGACCTGCTTTTAATGAAGCTAATCCATCTTTCGCAGATGAGATAGCACCATATAGGTCATACCATGGGTCTTCAATATAAAATGCATATCCCCATGCAGGGCTATTATTAATTGCGGCACGAGGCTCACTTGACATTTCACGCATTCCATAATTACCCCATGAAGAAGACTGTGAGTCTCCCATGACCATAGGTTGGAAACCTGAACCTGTCACGTGGACGCCTTGCCACCAGGTTAAAAATGTACTCTTAATCAAAGATTCTACATCTGCTGGAGATGCTAGAGCACGAGACTGGTCTGGAGCATTAGTATTGGTAACGTCTAAATCAGCACATGCTGTCATAAACATTACAAACGATAATGCTATACCAGTTATTTTATTAGTTATTTTCATTTTAATCTTCTCCTACTCTTAAAAGTCTACATCTAATGTAAACGAGAAAGTTCTGTAGTTAGGATAGCCGTATGAGTCAACACGAGCATTTACTGCTGAACCTAGAGTTCCACCACCGTACCCTACTTCAGGATCATATCCTTGGTAGTCAGTCCAGGTGATAAGGTTGCGTCCAACAATACCAACTTGTAAGCCGTTAATACCGACTGATCTTAAATCAACGAGACTACTAACGTTATACTTTACAGAAAGTTCCCGTAGCTTCATATATGATGCATCTTCAACGTAATAGTCATTAGCTGCATTCACATGATAAAGGTCACGATAGTAAATGGTAGGCTTCATCTCAGCTTCTGACTTTCCATACTGATCTACATCACCAGTAGCAGCTTCTCTAGCTCCCCACTGTCTTGTATGATTGTAAATGTTACCACCGCTTTGACCATCAAACATCGCATAAACAGATAATCCTTGGAATCTGAAGTTTGCGTTGAATGAGTATCCAAAATCAGGTACTGATGTACCAATTTGGTGAAGAGAATTTCCAGTTTCATCAACAAACTGAATTGGACGTCCCCAGTTGTAAGTCTGACTTAAACCTGTTGAGGTTCTTCCCCATAAGGTTTTAGAAATACCTTCAGTTACCTTATTGCCATCACCAACCCAAACTAAATAGCCATCACTGTTTGTAGCAAACTGACTGATGCTAGCTTGATCAGCTTTTGGAAGATGAGCAACTCCAGTAGCCCACTTAGTTCCCCAGAATGATGCATACTGTGTATTGTTTTTCATATAAAAGACAGTTTGACCACTACCACTGCTTGTTAGGTAAGCAGGCATGTTGAACTCGGTTAGTTTTTGATCATAGGTATCATAGTTAAAACCTAGAGATAATGACATATCTCTAGTGTTAAGAACGTAACCATTAACTGATAATTCTAAAGCTTCAGCTTCTAAGGTACCAGCATTTTGCCACTGACTGCTATATCCATAAAATCCTGCCAATGGTACTGGTAACAACTGGTCTTCATTCAATGTGCTTGAAGAAGTAAGCTCAACAGAAACACGATCTAATAAACTGAAATCAACACCAAATTCGGTTTCTGTTGTTGTTTGTGGCTTAAGATCTTTGTTTCCAAGAGCGCCCTTAGAAATATTACCACCAGCTACTGACCAGGTCTCATATTGCTGAGAAAACGCAGGTCTTACACCAGCAGTACCACTACTGAATCTGAACTTAAACTCTGGTAGTAAGCCTTTTAAAGGTCCCCAAAAAGATTCTTCACTCAAGCGATAAGCTCCACTGAACTTGTAGTAGCTATTCTCACGATTTTGTGGACCGAACAAAGAACTACGATCTTGTCTTAAGCTTAAGTCAATGATATATCTATCAAGAAGATCAATTTGACCGCCGATATTGAAACCATCTGAATTCACAGTCTGGTTTGATGAACTTACGGTCTTATCTGCTCCAGTTTCTAACTGTGGAACATCGCCAACAGCTAAGTTCCAAGCATTTCCACTGCGATAAACATAGTCATAAGATTCGTAATTATAACGACCTCTTACAATAATATCAGCTTCACCAACTTGAGTAGCATAGTTAATACCAATGTCACCATTGATTGACTGCTCATTGGTGTTAGACTTTGTAAGATTACCATCATTAAAGTTTGGACTAGGAGTAATTGTTAACCAACCCTTTGGATAGGAGTTGCTCCATAGTCTTGCTGAACGATCATAACTTAGCGAACCAACTGCTTTCAATGATGGTGTCATTGACCAGCTAAAGTTAGAACCAAGCAAGACTCTGTCACGAGTGCTTAAACGATCATTGTATGCAATCTGATAAACTGGGTTAGCCTCTTCTTCGTTGCGAGGATCTGGCTGAATATAGTATTGCCCGTCTGAATCTTTCGCTAAGATATCAACATCCCATGGGAAGAATGTTACATCAAAGAAAGCAGCAGCGCTTGCTTCTTCTTTCAATGAACGAGAAAGAAGTGAGCTAAAACCAAGCTTGATACCAGCTGGTAGACTAACGTCAGTATTTAAACGAAATGTATTTCTTGTAAAACCATCGATGAAATCACCAAATACACCGTCTTCTCCTTGACTAGAAAGACCAACAAATACATTGAAGGATTCTGCATTTCTACTCATTGAGAAGGTATGCTTTGTGTAATCACCATCAGAGTACATACGCTGAACATGATCGTATCCAGGTCTTCCACCGTTGTCTGGTAGTAATTTTGGACTGCCATCTGTTGGATCACCAGTTGCTACATACTTGTAAGGTTTAGTTGAAAAATAGTAACCATTTGCCCAAGAGCTATCAGAATAATTTTCTGGAATTGGACTCTTAGTATTGTCACGTGGATCAAATGGTAAACCTGAATCATTGTCAATCATATATCCTGTAGCTGGATCAATCTTGAAAAAGTGTGATCCATTGGTTTTAATTGAACCTTGAAGCTGGTTATAACCTTGTTCCATCTTATAGTTAAATCTGGTTTGTCCTAGACCAAGTTCAGAGCCACGCTTTGTTGTAATAGCAATAACACCATTAGCTGCACGTGCACCGTACTCGGAAGCTCCAGAAGCACCTTTAATGATTTCAATGCTTTGAACATCATCAGGGCTAATATCACCCATAGGACTTCCTGAAACAGAAGGATCAATGATAATTCCATCAACAATATATAAAGGAGCTTGTGAACGTCCACTTGCATTAATGCTGGTAGCGCCTCTTAATTGTACTGAAGCTGCATAGCCTGGCTCACCAGAACCCTTTACAACTTTAACACCTGCTGATTTACCCCTAATCATTGATTCAACGGTAGTTGATGGAGCAAGCTCAAGAACATCAGAGTCGATCTTATCAATCGCAAAAGGTGTTTTGGTCTTTGTTAATTCTCCAGCAACACCAGTAACCATGACTGCATCCATCTTCAAAACATCTTCTTGAAGATTGAAATCAGTAGTTCCTGATTCACTAACAGTCACTGTGGATTGCTTATATCCAATATAACGTGCTGTTAATTTTGCCGATGTTAATCCGGCTGGGACAGTAACAGAATAGTTACCATCAACGTCAGTAGATGTACCTGTATCGGTTCCCTCTACAATAACGTTTGCTCCTACAAGCTTGTCACCTGTCTGAGCGTCAGTTACAGTTCCAGATACTTGAATTTGCGCAAGCAAAAACCCTGGTATCATAAGAAAAGTAGCTGCAATTAAGGCAAATGATTTTCTCATTTTATTAGTGCCCTCCACTGTTTTAATATCAAAAATGTACATAAAAAGCCTGTCTTACCTCGGCTTTAGTAAGTCTTTTCTCAAAGACATTAAACTAAAAATAAACTAATAAACAACGTTTTTTTAAAAAAAAACAAATTTTTTTATTTAATGAAATCACAAAGATTTATTTGCGTTATTATAAATACATGAAAAATGCATTTATAACCGGTGCTTCAGGCCATTTAGGGTCCTGCCTGGTTCGCTATTTATTAAAAGATAATTGGACCGTAAAATGTTTAGTTAATAATGATACTAGGTCAATTGACTGTTTAGATGTTGAGAAAATTTATGTTAATATTTTTGACGAGCCTAATTTAGCAAAAGCTATGATTGGTTGCGACGTTGTTTTTCATCTTGCAGCTATTGTTGCGCAAGAAAAAGTGGATTACAAAAACATGAAAAAAGTAAATGTTGAGGGTACAAAATCTATTTGTAATGCTGCTTTAAAATCAAAAATGAATAAACTGATCTATTTTTCTAGTATTCACGCTTTCAACCAATTTCCTTACAAAACTGTTCTTGATGAAAAGAGAAAGCTAGTAGATACCCATTCAGCATCTTCTTATGATTTAACTAAGGCCATGGCTCAAAAAGAAGTATATAAAGCTGTAGAAAAAGGGCTAGATGCTAGCATCTTACACCCAACTGGTGTTATAGGGCCCTATGATTATAAACCTAGCAGAACGGGTCAAATGATTTTGGATATAAAAAATAAAAAAATGCCTCTTGCTATCAAAGCAGGTTACAATTGGGTAGATGTAAGGGATGTGTGTTCTGCTGCCATAAAATGTGTCAGACATGGCAAAAAAGGACAAAACTATATTATTTCAGGAAGATGGCAATCCTTCAAAGATTTATCAATTATAATTCAAGAAAAGATTGATAAAAAAATATACTATGGTGAAATACCATTTCTTTTTTTGTACATTATTCTTCCATTCTCAAAGCTGTGGTCCTTACTAACAAAAAAAAGGGAGCTAATAAATTTGGGAAGTATTTACACGCTTAAAAATCAGTGCTTAAAAATTAGCTGCGAACTAGCCAAAAATAAGCTAAATCATAAGCCTCGCAGTATCCATTCAACAATTTCCGATACACTATCTTGGTTTGATTCTGGATATGATATTTAATTATTCAAATTTCAATGCAATTATTACAGCTTGGACTCTTTTATCTTTATTGGTTTTTGTTATTTTAAATTTCGTTAAAGCACCATACGGTAAACATGACCAAGAGGGATGGGGAATACGAATTCCCGCTAGACTGGGATGGATCGCTATGGAAATGCCAAGCTGGATCTTGATGACAATTTTTGCTTTATTTTCATTGAAAAATGGGTTAAGAACAGTGAGCTTAATAATGGCATGTTTTTGGATCTTACATTACTTTCATAGGAGCATGATTTGGCCATTTAGGGCAAAGATTTCGCACAAGAAAATGCCACTTTCTATCGCGTTTTTAGCTGGAGGATTTAACATTATAAATACTTCTATAAACGCCGAATGGATCTTTTTTTTAAGAGAACCTTACCCACTTTCCTGGCTCTATTCAATTCAGTTTGTTGGGGGTATGCTAATTTTTTTTACTGGGTTCATAATTAATATATCATCTGATAATATTCTATTTAAGCTAAGAAAAGATGGAAAGGGTGAGTACAGCATTCCAAATGGAGAGCTTTTTAATTACATATCATGCCCAAATTATCTTGGTGAAATACTGGAATGGTTAGGTTGGGCAATTATGGTATTATCATTTGCTGGGTTTTCATTTTTTGTATGGACTTTGGCAAATCTAATACCACGAGCGCTATCAACCCACAAGTGGTACAATCAGAATTTTCGAGATTATCCTAAAGATAGAAAAGCTCTACTGCCTTATCTTCTGTAATTTTAATTTTTTAAAATTGATATAGCGACATGATACATTAAATTTTAAATTATAATCTTAGATTTAAACATGTGAGGATTAAAATGCAAAAAGGTAGTGTCAACAAAGTTGTATTGATTGGTCACTTGGGTGGAAATCCTGAGTCAAGATTCACCCCATCAGGTGCTGCAGTAGCAAACTTTACTCTAGCCACTAATGAATCCTGGAAAGATTCTAATGGAGAGATTCAAGATAAAACTGAATGGCATCGCTGCGTTATGTTTGGCAAATCTGCTGAACTGGCTGGTGATCTATTGAAAAAAGGTCAATTAATATATACTGAAGGCAAGCTCCAAACAAGAAACTGGGAAGATAATAATGGAGTTAAGCGATATACAACAGAAGTAGTATGTGAACAATTCACAATGCTCGGGAGAAAGATGGAATCAAATAATTCACCATCACAACCTATGAATCAACAAAACGTTGGGCCATCTACTGAAGAAATTGATGATGATCTTCCTTTTTAAGCCCAAATATTAAATGAACATATCTAATATATCCTCAAAAATATCATCATATGTTGACAATTTTTGGAATGATGAAATAATACCAGAGCTTGTTGAATATATTAAGATACCCAATAAATCACCCGCTTTTGATAAAAATTGGGAAGAGAATGGATATATGGAAAAGGTGCTAAAGAATGCAGTGAAATGGGCAAAAAAGCATGCACCTGAAAAAAGTGTATTCCATATAAAAAAAGCGAATGGTAAGACACCTCTTATATTAATTGATATTCCTGGTAATAAAGATGGCAATGTTTTAATGTATGGACACTTAGATAAACAACCTGAAATGGATGGATGGAGAGATGATCTGGGACCATGGAAACCAGTTATCCAAGATGATAAACTATACGGAAGAGGTGGCGCTGATGATGGGTATGCTCTGTTTGCTTGCATTGCCGCTGTGAATTCTTTAATCAAGCAAGGAGTATCCCTTCCAAGAATAATTATTTTAATAGAATTTTGCGAAGAGAGCGGATCTCCAGACCTACCTTATTATATGGAGGATTGTAAAGATATTATAGGAGATGTCGATCTTGTTATATGTTTGGATTCGGGCGCCGGAAATTATGAACAATTTTGGACGACCGTTTCTTTGAGAGGAATGATAGCGTGCAAGCTTCAAATTAACGTTTTAAAGGAAGGGGTTCATTCTGGTAGTGCAAGTGGAGTAGTTCCGTCTCCTTTCAGGCTTTTAAACAAATTAATAAGTAGATTAGAAGATTCTGATACTGGAAAAATAGAACTTAAAAACTTAAATGTAGAGATACCAGACGAACGAAAGGTCCAAGCCTTGGAAATGGTTGAATGTCTCGGTAATTGGGAAGAAGAGTTTCCTTGGTATGGCAACACCAAACCGTCAACATCCGATTCATATGAGTCCATGCTAAACAAGACTTGGAGGCCTACCATGACTGTCATTGGTATTGATGGAATACCACCTATAAAGGATGGAGGAAATGTTTTATTACCATTCTCTGCCGCAAATCTTTCGTTCAGATTACCTCCAACAGCTGATTCTAAAAAAGCAATGCAAGAAGTTGAAAAAACTTTACTTAGTGACCCACCAAACAGTTGTGAAGTATCTATAAAATGGGAAAAGGCAGCCAACGGTTGGAATGCTCCTTCTTGTAAGCCATGGCTAAATGATGTAATAAATGAATCATCTAAAGAAATATTTGGCAAACCAGCTAGAGCTATGGGCGAGGGTGGAACAATACCTTTTATGGGTATGCTTGGAGAAAGATACCCTCAAGCACAATTTGTAATTACTGGAGTACTTGGACCAAATTCAAATGCACATGGTCCAAATGAATTCATTCATATCCCTTTTGCTAAAAGATTAAATACCTGTATTGCTTTAATTTTATCAAATTATCAAAAAAACTAAAAAATTATAATGTCTCCAAAAAAAGGATTGGACAAATACAGACCAAGACCTGCATGGATTAGATATTTACTAAGCTACATCGCTCTTTTTTTAGGTAAAATACTCTTTAAAATCACTATCACAGGTCAAAAGAATATCCCTAGAAAAGGACCTTATATAATTGCTGGAAATCATTTTACAGTATTTGATCCGCCTTTAGTTATATTAGCTATAAAAAAGCCTATTTCTTTCATGGCTGCAAGCGATATGGAAGTAAATTGGTATGAAAATTTAGGATTATGGCTTTATGGTTTTATTCCAACAAATAGAGCTCAATTAGCACCCTCTACAATTAAAAAAGCCAGAAAAGTGTTAAAACAAAATAAGATTCTAGGAATATTTCCCGAGGGCAACACTGAGTCAAGTACACTACGAAAGGCAAAACCTGGAGTTGTTTACTTGTCTACAATGGAAAAAGTTAAGATCTTACCAATTGGTATTTATGGTTTAAAGCAGAACCCCATTAATTATGTTTTAAGTGGAATAAGACCCAAAATTACCATAAAGATTGGGAAATCTTTTGGTCCCTTAGAGCTTCCAATTGATAAATCTGAAAGAGATAAGGCCCTGGAACATATTGGTAAAGAGGTTATGTTGAATATTGCTGCGCTATTACCGGATGAGTGCCATGGGGAATATTCTGGAGATAGTTTAATTTATAATATCAGAAAAAATATTAAAACACAATGAATCAAGAAAATAATAGTGAGCCAAAAAAGATTCACTATATTATTGTGATTAGTATAACTATTCTTTTTTTAGTTTTTCTTAGATTAAGAGCTCTTGAAAGAGAAAATATGATTAAAGACAAAGTTGAAGAGACCATTATAAATTGAAATTATTTATATTATTTTTTTCACTTATTGTTGGGATACAACCAAAAGATTCTGTTTATGCTTTGATTAGAGATGAAGCTATAAGCGCAGGCATTGATAAGACCTTTCTAAATAAAACATTTAATCATAAAGATATAAAGGTTCACTCTAAAATCAAGGAACTATTTGAAAAACCTTATGAAAAGAAGAGTTGGGCAGAATATAGAAAAATATTCGTAACAAAAAAAAGAGTGGACTCTGGAGCAAAATTCTACTCTAGCCAATACAATTTGCTAGATAGCACTTCAACTTCAATGAATATTGATCCTCTTTTGATATTAAGTATTATTGGAGTCGAAACTAATTATGGAACTCAAAGAGGCAATTATAACGTTTTTAATGCTCTTTACACTCAAATTAAAATTATGCCTGGAAAGCGCTCAAGATGGGCAAAAAAAGAACTCATTTCATTCTTAAAATATTGTTATAATGATAATATTTCTCCACATTCAATTAAGGGATCTTACGCTGGAGCATTTGGTTATGGACAATTTATACCAACTAGCTTTGCTAATTATTCTGTGGATGGCAATAAGAATGGAAAAAGAGAACCCTATGCTTGGGGGGATGTTTTTTCTAGCATTGCAAACTATTTAATCAAAAATGGTTACCCAACATCAGAAATCAAGGACCCTAAGGAAGTTTATGATTCAATATTTAGCTATAATCACTCTGATAATTATGTCAGAGTAGTGCTAGAACTAAGAAACGAAATAGAAAAAGAACTTACTTTAAACTAAAATGTCTTACGAAAAAATAGAGATAATCGTTTCTACAAAATTTTTACCTGAGAGATCTGATCCTACAAAATCATTATTTTTTTTTTCATATGATGTGAAGATTAAGAATAATGGAAAAGATATCGTGCAATTAATAGATCGATACTGGAATATTACGGATGCTAAAAACAATACAGAGGAAATTAGAGGTCCCGGGGTTATCGGTAACCAGCCTGTAATTGAACCTGGTCAATCATACGAATATAAAAGTTTTTGCCCATTAAAGACAGAGTTTGGAGTAATGCATGGTCATTTTGGCATGAAAACTAACAATGGAAGAAAATTTAATGCTAAAATTAACCCATTTAGGTTAACCATTCCTTTCTCCGTAAATTAGGACTATTGATGATAACTAATACAAAAATAATAGCGACACTGGGCCCCTCATGTAGCGATCCAAAAGTCATAGATCAAATGATAAATAATGGGGCTAACATATTTAGATTAAATATGTCCCATGGCGACAGAGATTCGAAGATTAAGCTTTATGACCTTTTAAAAAGGTTCAAATTAAAAGACGGAGAAAGGCCTACTATCTTAACAGACCTGTGCGGCCCAAAAATAAGGATCAATAGTAAGTTTAAAGCTTTAAATATTTCAAAAGATGAAACTGTAATACTGTCAAGTAAAGATTATATTGATGGAGAAATATTAATAACTGAAAATATATCACTTTACAATATTAATCTAAAATCTGAAATCTTAATTAATGATGGTAAAATAAAATTATTAGTCCAAAAAAGGATTTCAAATTTCAAATTGGAATGTAAAGTATTAATTGGCGGTAAAATAGAACCAAGCAAAGGTGTAAATTTTCCAAACTCAACCTTAGATCTACCATCATTAACCAATCAAGATGTAGAAGATTTAGAACTTGCCCTTGAAAAAGGCGCAGATTTAATTGCACTATCTTTTGTTAGAAATCATAAAGATATGAACGAAGTAAAAAAGATTATGAAAAAGAATAATTCTTCTTTACCCGTTATAGCAAAAATTGAAAAGTGGGAAGCGCTCAATGACATAGAAAACATAATAAATAACTTTGATGGCGTTATGGTTGCAAGAGGCGATTTAGGAGTTGAAATTCCATCCGCAAAAGTACCAATAGCTCAAAAAAAGATTGCTAAACTTGCCAACAAACATGGAAAGCCAGTTATAATTGCTACACAGATGCTTGAATCAATGATAACCAATCAAGTTCCAACGAGGGCAGAAGTAAGCGATATTGCTAATTCAATTTTTGATAGCGTTGATGCATTAATGGTAACCGGAGAGACTGCAATTGGAAATTATCCTATTGAAGTTGTAAAAACTTTAAAAGAGGTCATTCGTTTAACTGAAAAATCATTAGTACAGGAAAAAGTTTTCAACCCTGATGAGATAAATAAAACTAGTGATGCAATAAGCCATGCTGTATGTCAAATAACTAAAGATTTGAATATTAATATTATCATGACAATGACTCATAGTGGTAGTACTGCTCGAATGATATCAAAATATAGACCCCCTTCAAATGTCATTGCTCTTACCCCATTTAATTCTATCATCAGACAGCTTAGATTGATTTGGGGTATTACTCCTATAAAAGTAGATAAATATGATGATATTGACTTAATACCAGATCTCTGTAAAAACGTAATTCTTGCTAACAAATTATTAACAAGGGGTGAAAAATTTATTATAACAGGCGGTGTTCCAATGGGCGTCTCTGGAACAACGAATTATCTATCAGTTCAAACAAATGATAATTGAGGTTTTATGAAAAAATTATTTTTCCTAGTCACATTTCTTATATCACTTTTTTCTTCATCTTGTGATAATGATGCAGCGCTAATGGAGTTAGCAAATGAATTATCTAAAAAATTTATAATTACGGATGGTCATATTGATTTACCATATAAACTAAATGGTAAATATCAAGATATATCAGGCTTGTTTGAAGGGGGAGATTTTGACTATCTAAGAGCTAAAAAGGGCGGCCTTGATGTTCCATTTATGGCAATATATGTTTCCGCATCATATCAGGAAACGGGTGGGGCCAAAGAAAAAGCAGATTCACTAATTGATTTAGTGAATGAAATAGCAACAAAAAATCCAGATAAATTTGAAATTGCATACAATGTAGAAGATGCTGAAAGAATATTTTCTCAAGGAAAAATCGCTCTTCCGATGGGTATTGAAAATGGTGCTGCCATAGAAAAAGATTTATCAAATCTTAAGCATTTTTATAATAGAGGCATTAGATACATTACTCTAACTCACTCAAAAGATAATTTAATTTGTGATTCTTCCTATGATACTACTCGCACTTGGGGAGGCTTAAGCTCCTTTGGTAAAAAAGTCGTTGGCGAAATGAACAGGCTGGGGATAATGGTAGATATTTCACATGTTACTGATGAAGTAATAAATCAAATTTTTGACATGACAAATGTACCAGTAATTGCATCTCATTCATCGTGCAGAAAATTTACTCCTGGCTGGGAGAGAAACATGGGAGATAAAGAAATAATAAGATTAAAAGAGAACGGAGGGGTAATTCAAATCAATTTTGGTTCAGCGTTCTTAACTCAAGAATCACAAGATAAAAGAAATGAAAATAATAAAAAAATAGAGGCTTATAAAAATCAATATAATTTAAGTGAAGGAGATGAAAAGTTATTGGCCTTTAGGGAAAAGATCTATAAAAGAAATCCCATATATGCAGATGTAAAAGACGTGGTAAAGCATATTGATCACGTCGTTAATATTGCAGGTATTGATCACGTTGGACTTGGATCTGATTATGACGGTGTTGGGGATTCCCTCCCTTATGGGCTCAAAGATGTTTCTTTCTACCCGAATCTTATTTTTCACTTATTAAAAAGTGGTTATAGTGAAGAAGAAATTGAAAAAATATGTTATAAAAATATATGGAGAGTCTGGAAAGCTGTTGAAAAAACAGCTGCAAGATCTTAATATTTTTTAATTATCAAATGTTAAGCTTTATGTATTTTCTAATTCTTCTGAATCAACTGCATTTGATATTTTTTTAAATAGCCATTTATTAAAAAAGATTTTTACAAAAGGAATATATTTTAAGTAGCTGGGGATAAAGATGTTTTTCTTTTTTTGCTTGATTCCTTTAATTATTAAATCTGTACAAACATCCAATTCAACTGCCTTCTTGCTGTGCTTATGATGACTGTCTCCAATTTTTTCTCCGTTTGGTCCAATTGCATTTGCGCGCAAATTTGTTTCTTTTATCCAACCCAAGTAAACATTTATAAACTGAATTTTACCTTTTATCTCCAATTCAAGGCCTTCTAAAAATCCTTTCAATGCGTGCTTAGATGCTGAATAAAAAGTAGCTTTAGGAAACCCTATAAATGCTTGAGCTGTTGAAATGGAAACTATTGTACCACTTGATTCTTTCAAGCTTTCAAGAGAACAGTGTATGCTGTTAACAGAGCCATTAAAATTCACATTAGCCAACTCGTTAAATTTTGAAATATCTTTAATTTGATCAAAACGCGCCCACATGCTTAAACCTGCATTTAGTATTAAATAATCAATTTGGCTAAATTCATTTATTGTCTTTGAAATTAAATTTTGACATGACTTAATGTCGGTGATATCCGTTTCAACAGGCAAAGCTGAACCGTTAGACAAATTGATTTCTTCAGCGATTTTTTTTAATTGTTTGAAATTTCTTGAAGCTAAAACAATATTAAAATTTTCTTTAGCTAGTTTAAAAGATAGTGACTTTCCAATTCCTGAGGAAGCTCCAGTAATGATGGCTGTTTTCTTGAAGATTTTATAACCGATATTGTTATTTTGCTAAAATACCGTTTTTTGCGCCAAATATATTTTGCGGATCATGCGCTAACTTTAATTCTTTAACTAATTGCATACTAGTTTCAGATAAAGTATTTGGTAAAAAATCTTTTCTAAGTTTCCCTACTCCATGGTGATGGGATATGGAACCTCCATTATTTATTATCACTTCTCTAAGTGTATGCTCAATTTTACTAAATTTCTCTTCAGGCTCATCAATTCCTTTCACACTCATTCCAAGCATAAAATAGATGCAAACTCCTGTATGATAAATTTGAGGAATGCGATATGATACATAAGGTTTGCCTGGCATATTATATAAATTATGTAATTCATTTAATTTCTCAGATACCGCATTAATTACATTTTGAATATTTGACCATGCGACCGTAGTCTCCATAGTTTCGCCCATAATTTGATAATCAGAAACAAAATCTCTAACGTAAGCAATAGCATAGGTTAGCATAAATCCACGTTTACCGTTGCCGGATCCACCAATCATGCCCTTGCATGATTTTGCTAATTTATTAATTTTTTTCTTTTGATATGACACTTCTTCGCTGGTTCCTTCCATAACGATCGTTAAAGCGCACATTTTATCAGGGTCAAAACCTTTAACATTTGTAACTAAAAATTTTTCAATTTTGCTTTTTATTTTTTTCAACCCTTCTGCTCTCGGTTTCAAAGCTTGGCCAAAACGAAATTGAATGTTGTCCACTAATCTCACGCTAGCTGGGATATAATTAGTTTTGGATAATTTTTTTAAAAATGTTACTCCTTCGCTCCAAGTTTTAAATAAAACTGAATTGTATTCTTGAGCTTCAGGTCTTTCATGAATCTTTAAAATAGCTTTTGTAATAATTCCAAGATTGCCTTCTGAGCCAAATAACATATTTTGAGGTTTAAATCCTATAGATCCTCTTGATATTGGTTTTATTTGATTAATTTCACCCTTGGAGGTAACTAAATGAACATTTTCAACAATATCTTCAATATTGCCATACTTATTCTTTTTCATACCACTAGCATTAGTTGCAATCCAGCCACCGATTGTTGAAAGCTCAACGCTATCAGGTTCATGTCCAATCATAAAACCTTCTTCTTTAAGCAATTCATCTAGTTTTTTTCCAGTTATACCAGCCTCAACACATACTCTCCTATCCTCCTTATTTATCCATTCAATTTTTGACAATCTTCTTGTATCAATGGAAACAACAGTTCTTTTTTCATTTTCAGGAACAGATAGTGCGCGTGTTACATTTGTTCCACCTCCGTAAGGAATGAGACAAACATTATATTTTAAAGCAATTTCAATAATTTTTCTTACATCCTCTTCAGATTCTGGATAAAACACCAAGTCAACTAATCGATCTATAGATTTATACAGAACTTTATATATATCTTTGAATGTTTCTTGGCCATGGCTATGAATCAAACGTTCAGTGTTTTCAATGGTAAACTTGTCACTTTCAAAAACTTTTTCTAGCTCTTGGTAGAATTTTTTATCGACTTTGGAGGGCGAAACAAATTTTTCATCAACTTCCTTTAATTTATCATTATCCTCTATTTCAATATTTAACATTTTTTCAATATAAGGAATAAAGTCAGGCATCTCTGTTCCACTTACTTCATAACGATCACCTGAAAATTTAACAACTTTATCACCAATTGACTTAAAACCTGAATCCTTAAAACCCCATTTGTGTAAGTGTTTATCTGATTTACTAGCTAAAAATTTACTCATTGATGTGCTTCTTGCTTTCTTTCATAATTTTTTCTTCTAGTGCTGTAGTTAATTGCTTTGCATTTAGAACATTATCATTTTGATTTGAAATGTAATCATTAGGATCAATCGGCTCAAGAATATTTATTGTAATTTTACACGGTCTCATAAAAATTTTACCTTTTGGCCATGATTTTGATGATCCGTCAATATATATAGGAACTATGGGTTTATTTAAGGCTAAAGAAAATCTAGCAGCTCCTTTCCTAAAACTCTTCATTACATTTGGCTTCCCTCTCGATCCTTCCGGGAAAATAATTAGATTTCTTTTATCTAGCTCCATGAATGAATTACAAAGTGCGATTGTTTCATCAAAACTAATAGTTTTGGTTTTATTTTCAGAATTCCTTGAAATTGGAATTAAATTCATTATTAAATTTGTCAAAACTCTTTTAATTGAACTATCAAACCAATAATCCACTGCAGCTAACATTCCAAAATGATTAAAACTTTTCCCTGCTGCATGAGCTATCAACGCAACATCCATATGGCTATTGTGATTGCTACAAAAAATTGAGGGTTCATTAGGAATATTATCTCTTCCTAATACCTTTACAGGAGTATAGATCAAGAAAACAACTTTACAATAATAATAGAATATTATTTTCCAAATACGAAAAAGAAAGGATTGTTTTTCTGTTAAATAACTATATTGAGATTTATTTAGGATTGACATTGGAGAAACATCTATCTACCATATTTCATATGAGCCTTAGTAAATGTATCCGAAGCTAAAGCCGATAAAAGCGATGTCTCAAGTGCAAGAGCAGAAGCACAAATAATTTCAGCTAATTTTTTTGATGAATTCTCACCTTCATGGCAACCTAAGAGCTTAAGGTTTTGCTGTTGAGCCAATAAACGAGTGCCGCCCCCTACGGTGCCTACAGTCATGCTAGGAAGTGTTAATCTAAATTTTACACCGTCATTAACTGGTTCTATTTGAAAGTGGCCAATTGAATTTTCAGCAACACAAGCAGTGTCTTGTCCAGTTGCTAAATAAATTGCTGTTAAAGCATTTGAAATATGTAAGTGTGTGCCTTGTGTACCAGCTAGCCGAGAGGTTGTGGGTCCAAGCTCCTGATACTTTTCAAGCTCAGATATGTCGACATTAAGAATTCTTTGAACAATAGAACTTTTTATCGTTGTTTCAGCAATGACACTGTGCCCTCTTCCCATGATCATATTTCTAGCTGAAGCTTTTTTATCACTGTTAAAACCTGATTCTAAAAAGAAATCTGCTCCCGTTTTTTCTTTTATATAATCACATGCTACTTTAGCAGCTAGTGTTACCATATTTTGTCCAGCAGCATTACCTGTATCTAAAACAAAATCTAGTATTACATAGTTTTGAATTGGGTATTGGTCAATTCTTAACAACTTTCCATAATTCGATGTAGAGTCTGAAACTTTTTTTATATCTTGATAGTGCTTGTTAACCCATTGCATAAAATCAGAAGATTTATTCAAATCTTCAAAAATAAAAACTGGGGCTCTAGAGAGTTCTTGCTTTATGTGCTTAACTGTGACACCTCCACTCCGTTGAGCGGCCATCATGCCTCTATTCATTGATAATGCAAGAGTTCCTTCGAGAGTACATATTGGTACATGAAATTCGCCTTGAGCATAATCACCGTTTATATCTAGTGGGCCTGCGATTGCCATTGGAATATTCATAAACCCGATATGATTTTCTATAATACCTTTTAAATCTTCCGGCTCATTTTGAAGATTTGAAGAATATTCAAAGTTGATTTTAGAATTTAACCAATCTAAACGGTCTTGCGTATCCTTGCTATCATACCCACTAGGAATTTTAGTCTGCTGTTGCTTATCAGGCATTTATTTATATTCTCTCTAAAGTATTTAAATTATATAAGATGAATTTAACAGATAAAAGTCAAAGGTTCCATTGGAACTATTTTGAGTGATTCTTTCTGTAAAGATTTTTTACCCAGTCTGAATCTTCTTTTGACAAAGCATCGCCCAGAGTTTTTGCAACCTCAACCTGCTCGATGTTTCTTTGTCCAAGCAAAACACAGCCCGTTGGAGAATCTTCTAAAAGTGACCCAATTAATCCATGTAATACAGGGTTGGGGTGATGAGAAAATTTTCTTACTAACTCTTCTTTGTTTTCAACCATCCAGTTAAGAGTTTTTTGATCAAAAAACTCTTTAATTTTTAATCTATGGTCCCCTTTTTGAAATATTGGAGGAGATAGGTATTTACCTGTTAAAAGGCCATGTTTTATGGGAGAGAAAAAGCAAACTCCTAAATCATTTTCTGATATATATTTCTTTAGACCGCTAGAGTTATAATCGCTGTCCATTACATTGCGATAAGGCTGCACAACATCAAAATCATATTTGTCTATATATTTCATTATTTTTTTACAATCCCAATCTGAAATTCCTAGAAATCGAATCTTTCCAGCTTTTCGATAATCATCAATTATTTCAATTGCTTCAAAAAAATGCTGATCTTCTTTGAAATTGCAATGATGTAAATAAAATAGATCAATATAATTTGTTTTTAAATTATTAAATGATCTATCGATATTTTTTTTTATGAGTTTAGGGTGATAAAAATAGTCATATTCACCCATATCCCAACCAACCTTGGTTGCTAAAAAGATACTTGATCTTGATATATCTTTCCAGGCTTCGCCGATAATTTTTTCAGATATACCATCTCCATAAACATCAGCAGTATCCCAGTGGTTTATGCCTGAATCATGCGACTTTTTTAGAACTCTAATACTATCGTCTTTGCTCTGATCCGCCCATCCAACTGGAATATTTTTACCTACAGTTCCAGGCCCTCCAAAAGCCCAAGTGCCTAAGCTAATGGTTGAAACTGTTTCATCTGTCTTGCCTAATTTGATATATTTCATTAGAAAAATTATAATTTAAAAACTTAAATGCAAAGTAGACTTAAAATAATTGATATAGGGCACAGTGGATACAGTTTAGATAAAGCCATTTCTGAACTTGAATACAATGTTAATCTGTGTTTGGAAAATGGTAATTTTAGAGCAATAAAGGTTATCCATGGCCATGGAACTGGGGCTTTAAAAAAAGAGGTCCGAGAATGGTGCAATTATAATGAGGGAAGATTTCAATCAATTATATACGGCGAAGACTATGATCTTTTTGACAAAAATTCAGCTGAAATGAGAGCTGACTGTGGCTCTCCCTACGATAATGATTTAGGGGCTAAAAATAGCGCAATTACGTATATTTGGCTACGTTAGTTTGAAATTTTAAATGTTTAAATTAAATTATTTTAAAAATGAATAATAAATACGATATACTTTTCAAACATCAAGTGCCAAATTCGATGGATGGAATAATTATATTTGGAAAGGATGACGACTATTTAAAACCTCAGTTATACAATAAAATTACAGATTTAGAAAATAAAATTTGGGCAGATTTATACAATAATGTATCAGAATTACAGAAAAAGTATGCATCCAAAGAATTTTTAGATGGATTAAAGAAACTTTCTATACCAGAAAGTAACTTTCCAGATTTTAAATTGATATCAACGGAGCTTTTTAAAGCATCCAAGTGGGAGCTTGTTTCAGTTGCTGGTTTTTTAACAGAAGAACTCTTCTTCGATCTGAATGCGCAAAGAAAATTTCCAGTCACGGATATTATAAGAAAATCTCCAAGATTTGATGAAAAATACCATGGAGAAATCATTGTTAATGATGAGGGTTATACACCTGAGCCAGATATTTTTCATGATGTGCAAGGCCACATTCCTTTATTAGCAAACAGAGAATATTCTAACTTTTTACATAAAGTTGGTATTCTAGGAGATAAAATCATAAAAAATGAACTAGGTTTATCAAGAGATTTGGTAGATCATAATCTTAAGCGGTTACAAAATTTTGCGTGGTGGACATATGAATTCGGACTTTTAAAAAAACAAAACGTAAATGCAGCTAATGATATTGACTATGAAATTTACGGATCTGGAATTTTATCATCTCAGTCTGAAATATTAAATATTGTTAATTGTGCTAAAAATAAATCTGACCAATCAGTTTTCCTGCCATATGATATAGATGAAATTATATTGACAAGTTTTAACTATTCAAACATTCAAGATAGGTATTACGTTATTGATTCTATGAGTTCACTTTATCAATCATTTGATGACAACCAACACTTATTTTTTTACGAGGGTTAAATCATTAAAAAAGGTATTCTTAAAATTTTTTTTATAAGCGTTATTGGTTATTTTTATAGTTGCGCTAGCAGTTCATTGTCTAATTATAATAATGAAGATCTTGTTTTTAAATCTGATTCATTATTGAAGGTTCATTTAAACGATGAGCAAGTGAAAAAGCTCATTCTAGCTGCTAAAATTAAAGAACAAAAGAAAAATCCAAATTCAGATCAGTATATTGAAATATTAAAATTAGATCCTAAAAATCCTATTGCTCTTTATGCATTGCATATGCGAACAGGTAAGTTGCATCATCAAAAAAGTTTCAAAAATGGCCAATGGGATGCCATACAATCGTTTTACAAAGCTGCAGCCCAAATAGACACCCTTGGAGAGCCGTATTATTGGATAGGTAAATCCTACGAAAAAAAAGATGAAATGGATTTTGATTCAGCCTTAGAGTCTTATGATAAAGCGCTAGAATTATCTTTAGCTGATTCAACTAGAAAAAAGGTAGAAACAGCATTAATGGAATTAACAAAGAAAAAAACTATCTATAAGGATTTCTGGAAATAGTTATGGCATGATTTTTGTTTAATCAATAGCAGTGTATAGTTAAAAATGTTTTATCATTTTTGACTTGGTTTAGTTAACAATATATTGTTAAACTTTAATGCTAAAGATAAATTTCTTTTAAATGCCACTAAATCCGAGGTAAAGATAAATGGCAAAAAAAACAAGAATGTATTTTTCGTTCTTTAGAGCGACGTACATATTTTTTGCGTCTGCATTGCTTGCGCAAGAACCACAAATTATAAGCGGTACTTTAACAGACACCAATAACGATCCAGTAGTTCAGAACACAATTCTACTTTTAAAGCCTGATGGTACAGAGCACAAACGCACGGAAACCTCCAAAAAAAGGCTTGGCAGAGGAGGTGGCAAATTTGAATTCAAAGATGTTGAGCCAGGAAGCTATACTATACAGTCTGATGGGGGTGAATTGGGCAGCCTTAATCTTGAAATAGAAGTAATAGATGCTGAAATTAAGCTAGGCGATATTAAACTATCTCTGTCAGCAATAGCATCAGAAAACACTAGCTCTCAAGATCAAGAAATGCTTCCTGAAATGGTTAGCGCTGGTTCCCCAACTGAACCAGAGAGCCAAGAAAACAACGAACAATCCAATGGTGCTACTGAAAATGGTGCTGCAAATGCTTTTACTCCTGATCCTAATAAAGATTATATACTAAACGAACTAAGCTTCGAGATAAAGAAGATGACTGCCGAAGTAAAATACCTAAACGAAGAATTAGAGGATCTCAAAGCACTAAGTAAAATGTGGGTCAATCCATTAGCCATATATTCAAAAGAAATTATCATGAAAAACGGATCGACAGTTTTTGGTAAAATTGTTTATCAAGACGAAGAGCAATTAAAGGTGGAATCTCTTGTTGGTTATCTTATCATAAATAGAAGCGATGTTGTAAGGATTGTTGATAATGTAGTGACTGAAGAACAAGCAGAATATGTACCTGAGCAAGTTAGAGATAGCTATACTCCGCCTCCAATGCCAAAATTAGCTCAACCGCAGTACACATCTGCAGAAAGAACCAACGATAAAAAGTATTCTGCAAATTGTGTTCTTGTAGGAAATATAACAGAAAAAAAAGATGCACAAGGCAATATAGTTTTCAATGGTGAGATAAAAAATATTGGAGGAAGAAGATCAGACTTTGTTAAAGTAGATTTTGTCTTTAGAAAGAATTGGAGTGGCGAAACAAAAACGCTGACCACATTTGTTAGAGGTGGCTACCATACGTTTGACTCAGGTATAACTACAGATGCAACATTGCTGCCTGGTGCTACAGGTGCATTTGAATTGTATGTGCCCAATGATTTTGGATCATTCATTGGCTATTCATACGTAATTGATTGGGAAGAATATGAGTAAAAAATTAATTAAGATTATTTCTAGTATTTCATTTATTGCGATATTTGCAAGCAGCAACGGCCATGCACAAGACATACCACTATCTGAAATCTTTTTTTTAGATCTAGGAATTGTAATTGAACCTTCCAAAGGTGATGAATCATATACTAGAAAAATAGATAGACCCTCAGAGGAAGTAAGTTTTAAGATCAAGAAAGTTGAAAGTGGGAGTATAATGATGGCATCATCTAAAGAATTATTATCAACTTTAGATAGAGTTAACGAAAGATTAAATAATTTGGAGAAATCCTTTCAAACTGAGATGCGGGCTCTCCATGACAAAAATACTGAACTCGCAATTGCTTTAGATAACATCAATAATTTTGATTTTTTTGATAATGAAATTGATCTTGCAGAAAAAAATATTTTATTACCTAGCAAGCAAGAACACACCAATAGAAAAGTTGAGGAAGTAAAAGTGCCGATTTTTAATAAAGCAGTTTATATGACTGCAATCTTTGCTTATCAAAGAGAAGATTATGAAGATGCGCTTGGATATTTTTCAAGATTGAACACTTCACTTGCCAGCAAAGAAGACAAAGAAAATATTTTATATTGGATGGCTGATTCTCATCAACGATTAGGTGAATATGATGACGCACTTAATTTGTTAGAGAGAATTATGGAATTTGGTGATTTAAGGATTGATGATGCGTTAATAAAAAAAGGATTGCTCCATAGAAAACTAGGCGACGAAAATTTAGCATTAGCTGCATTCAATGACGTAGTTTCAGAACACCCAAACAGTGAATATTTACGACTTGCTCAAATGGAATTAAAAAAAATAGATAAGTAATATGCTAAGGCTTACTAGGTACATAATTGCTCTTATAATTATTTTAAATAGCTCTTATAGTGCAACCAGGATTGCTTATTTAAGACCTGGTCCTATGATGAAAATCCCTTTTTCAATGAGCGGTACTTCCCCATATCTTTTCACTGCAGGGTTTGGGACAGAATTTCATAACCTAGCACCTATTAATACAGCCAAAGGATTTTATTACAATATGCAGGCTGGGGGTTGGCTTTTGGGTTTTTCAACTGGCTCTGCTGGGGATACCACTGCAATAGCAAATTTAGACGTTAGCACCTACAGAGCACCTGTAGAGTTTGGCTTTCACCTTCAAAGACAATTATACTCAAAGGATAATATATCATTTTCGCTAGGCCTGCAAGACATTGTATTTGAAAATAAAACTAGCGGATTAAACTTAGACCCTAATGAACTATCATTTTTCGGGGTCATAAGTAGCGAACAAATGATTCGCGATTTCAAAGTTAATACATTCCTAGGCTTTGGAACTGGAGGGTTTGGAGCAATTGATACAATTGAAGTCGATTCTCTAAAAACTTCAGGCACCGCTGCAGGTGTTTTTATGGGATTAATTTTTAATACTCCTTATCTTGATAAATGGGGAGGAATAGATATTGTGGGTGAATTCGATGGTAATGGCATCAATGTGGGACTCCGCATCCCCCTTACCTCGGATTATCGCCTGAACCTAGGATTCACCCACATAGAAAAATTGCCAAATTGGAAAGATAGATATTGGGAAGGACATGCGGCATTTACATTAGGTTTTGAAATATCAGCTGCTCGAAGCTCTGGGATTAAGATTCCAGGAGGAGGACCATCTCCAAATATTTTGCCTAACGATAAAGTTTCTCAATCTAATGTTGACACAACACTAATGATGGCAGATTATGCAGTAAGCACTTTAAGAGATTCCATGGGGATGATGAATAATGAAATGCGCAATTTAATGATTAGGCTTGCTGCTATGGAACAGCACTCAAAATTTTTAGAAGATTCACTTAAAGCTGTTAAATTGAATAATAATGTAAGCGAACAGAAAATGAATGATGCAATGCGTCATTTATCTAGATCATTAAGATATTTTTATGCTGGAAATTACAGATCATCATTGCAAGAGGTAGAATCAGCATTAGAATTAAATCCAAACCTTGCTTTAGCATATGCAAGAAGAGGATCCATCTATTACAAGTTGGGCGATGTTCAAAGAGCAACCATAAATTGGAATCTAGCTCTTAGAATGGACCCAGAATACGATGACGTGAGAAATGTTTTAAAAGCCTTGCATGAAAATAGGCTTAAATCCACAACAATGATTGAGGACTAAAATGGATATTGCTACCCTTATTGGAATTTTACTTGGATTAGGTGCTATTGTAGGAAGTATTTTTTTAATGACACCAGACATCGGTATGTTTGGATCTCTATCAAGCTTTGGTATTGTTTTTGGAGGTATGATAGCATCAGTATCTGTTGCTTTCCCCTTAAAGGATGTTTTACAGCTTGGTGCAGCTATGGGAGCTGTTTTTAAAGGTGGTGGCGATGCCCTCGGTGGATATGTTGAAGAAGCTGTTGAAGCAGCTGAAGTAGGCAGAAAAGGGACTGCTGATTTAGAAAAACACATTGATAGTGTTAAAAGTTATTTTTTTAAAGACGGGCTTCAGATGGTGATTGATGGTTATTCATTGGAAGAATTATCAGAAATTTTAAGCACTCGAATTGACTACAGAGAACTACGCGAAAACACTCAAGCCGGCTTATTTAAATCAATGGGTGTCATGTCGCCAGCATGGGGAATGGTTGGTACCTTAATTGGCCTTGTTGTGATGTTGTCAGGCTTTGGTGGAGAAGGTGGTGGTACTGAAACCCTTGGTGCGGGTATGTCAGCTGCTCTTATTACAACATTTTATGGTGCTGTATTTGCAAACCTCTTCTTCTTACCTATGGCTGATAAAATTAAAACAAGAATTACATTCTCCAATACTATGCAAAATTTACAACTAGAGGCTGCAAGACTTATTCATCAAAAAAAGCATCCAATTATAGTAAGAGAAAAGCTAAATTCATTTATACCTCCCAAAGAATGGAAAAGAGAAGAAGGCTAATAAATGGCTGCTACCCCCCAAGAAATTAAAAAATATGAAGCAAAAGGAAGGGAGCAAGTTGATGAGGGCCTTCCAGGCTGGTTTGGCACTTTCGCTGACATGATGACGCTTCTATTTGCTTTTTTTGTTTTATTAGCTGCTATTTCTACGATTGACCCGGTAAAACTTCAAAACATGGCTGACGGGATGGGTAAATCCGTTGGTAAAAAAGAAGAGCTTGACAATCAGGCTATGTCACTCGGTGATATACACAAAGCTGCGACTAAAATGGTTGAAGAGATGGCCAAAGATTCAGAGAACGGTGAAACTCCTGTAGAAGTTACAACAAGCCCTAAAGGTGTTACTATTGGTATTTCATCTGATATCAGCTTTGAATCCGGATCAGCAACAACTAAAGCGGGGTTTTTAGAGATCTTAAAGAAAATATTGCCAACTATCCAAGAGTCATATTTTAAAGTTGCTGTCGAAGGCCATACTGACAGCGATCAACTTCCAAAATCATTGAGAAGATTCTACCCAAGCAATTGGGAATTATCTAGTGCAAGAGCTTCAGCAGTTGTAAGGTTGCTTATTGATCTACAAGTTGATCCAACTAGATTAGAAGCAGTGGGCTATGGTGAATTTGTTCCAAGGGACAAGAACACTGCAGAGATTATTACCACAGAGTTAATACAAAAGTACAACTCCACACCTCAACAAAAAGCTAGAAACAGAAGAGTGGAGATAACATTTCTTGCGCCTCGCGGTGGGCCAGTAGCTACGTCGATGGATATGGCTGAGAGTGAAGAATAAATTTTATATGAATAAGGGAGTTACCATGAAAAAATGGACTAGAACTGCATTCAAATATACTATACAATTGTCAATGGCTGGATTACTATTCGGTCAAGCAAGCAGCGGATATCTAGCTCAAAAATTGATGATAGAAAATAGCTTAAGAACGCGAATTTCAGACGCGCTAGAGAAAGTCATTGAAAATAGAAAATATGTCATTGATGTTAGCGTTGATCTCGAGCTCAGTAGTGCTGTTGAAAATCAAACTACATACTCTCCAAACGGTAATTCTTTTGAATCGTTGCAATCAGTTGAAGGCTCTCTAAATAGAGATGAAATGGCAAACCCAGGTAGCGTTGGTTTGCCCATACCGGGTTTTGATTTTACAGGAGAAAATCAACAGACAAACACTGCTACAGCTCAAGACTCTCCAATGGATTCTCAGCAAAGCGAGAATGTTGTTTCAAGGACTCAGACTGAGATGAGACCTTCAATGGCAAGTGTCAGCAATATGGAAATTAGTATCATTTTACAGGAAGGTGCTGCGCCTGAATTAATAGAAAACATTCGCCAAGTTGTTATGGTTGCATCCAGATTTAACCGCACAAGGGGCGATGTTTTAAGCATTATGACGGCTAGCTTCAGAGAAAGAAGAGATGAAAAATCAGCAGAAACAGTATTGCTGAAAAATATTGCTGAAAAATTAGAGTCACTTGAAAGCCAAAGAGAAAGACTTGGAGAGGTTGACTGGAAGCAAGAATTAGAAAATTATAAACAAAATGAGGAAGAGAGAAGACAAGAGGACAGGTTATATTTTCAATCTCAATTAGCTGAACTAGAAAGTTCTGCGCGTGACCAATCTTACAATCAAGAGAGACAAGCAATGCTAAGGCAAGACTCGGTCAGATTGCAAACCTTAAATGAAGAAATTCAAAATCTCAAATCTTTTTTAGGTGCAGATAATATTTCAGAATCTGAAATGGCTGAAGCACAAAATACTGTTCAAGAAAAATTAGTAGAAAAGAATAGTCTTGATGCTCAAATAGAAGAAAAGCTTGCTATGTTAGACCAAGTTCAAGCAGAGCTAGACACAACTCCTAGGGCTGGCATCATGAGCACTAACCCTGGCTTGGTCATCATATTATCAATACTAGGTGCATTAGTTCTAATACTTGGCATTATATTAATTGTTATGCTTATTAATAGACCAAAACAGCCGAATCTACCCCCTTGGATGATGTATCCACCGAGACGGCCAAAAAAAAAAGCCAACACTAACGGATCACCACAACCAGCTATGACACAAAATCAGCAACCTCCAGCACCACAACCATCACCATCTGAAGATATACCAGTATTACAAAGTGAAGTCAACGATATGAAGCAAGCAGTTGTATCTATGAGTGTTGGGCAACCACAAGCTGCAAATAAAATAGTTAAAGATTGGATCCTCGAAGAGGCCCCTCCTGAACCCGAACCTGCGCCAGTGGCAGAACCTGAAGAAGATGAAGGAAAAGGGAAAAAGAAAAGAAAGAAAAAATAAGAGGTAGATATGATCACAGAATACAACAGATTGTCTGGCCTTCAAAAAGTAGCCATACTTTTCTCAATCCTAGGAGAGAGTTTAGCATTAAATCTTGTTAATGATCTTGATCAAACTGAAATAAGAAAAATCAGAGCCGCAATGCGAGGAGTAGGAAATGTTTCTTTTGCTGTAAAAAAACAAGTTATGGAGGAGTTTTATTTTTCTTTTGTTAGTGAAAAATTTCAACCACAAGAAGAAGATAACGAACCCAAAAAACCATTTTCATTCCTAGATGATATTACTGATGAACAGTTGGTGGCTATGCTTTCCAATGAAGATTCTAAGGTCATAGCAATAACCTTGGCACAAGTTGATAGCAAAAAGAGGATGATGGTGTTAGACAGAATCGGCGAAGATGAAAGAAATGAGGTCTTATTAAGCATTGGCAATCTACAAGGTATACCGCTGGAAGCTGTGGTTCAAATTGCTCATCGATTACAGAAAAAAGCTAAAGGACTTCCTAAAACCGTTGCTTTTTCGAGAGGTGGCGGAAAGGATTTGGCTGATTTATTAGGAGAAATGAATGCACAAGAAGAAGAGCTATTTATGGCTAATCTTGAACAAAATGATCCCGATCTAGCCAGTGAGGTTAAAAAATACAGAATCACCTTTGAGTCTATTTTTGAAATCTTTCCTGACAACCTCCTACGCGATTTAATGAATGCTGTTGATCTTGATGCTGTAGCAATGGCTTTAAAAGGTATGGATCAAGCAATCACAGATAAAGTTCTAGGTGTTCTACCAAAGAAAAAGCAAGCTATGTTTGAGCCCGTAGAGGGCGCAGTACCAAAAAGAGATGTTGATACGGCTCGCAAGAGTGTAGTTTCTGCTGCCAAACAAATGGAAAAAGATGGTGCGTTTAAACTTGAAGATCTTTTGGGTGGTGGCGACACAGTTGAATAAGTTTTTTAACCCAAATTAAACTGTTCTATTGACCCTCAAACTATTGGGGGTTTTAATAAGGTCTTTTCTTTAATTTTGTAAGAATGAAAAGCAACGTATCAAAAAAAGTCTTATCAAACAAACTAGACAATTATCTAAAAAGATATCCTAACGAAAAAGAAAAGATAACAAAAACGCTTCATCTATTAGTTAATGATAATGATTGTTTTAAGCGCACAAACTGGGATGGACATTTTACCGCATCAGCTTGGATTGTTGATAAAAGTCGAAAATGGATTCTTATGACACATCATAAACAACTTAATATCTGGCTTCAACTTGGTGGTCATGCAGAAGACAATAACAATTTGTTAGAAGTTGCTTTAAAAGAAGCCAAAGAAGAATCAGGAATAAATAATTTTAATATAATTAGTGAAGAAATATTTGATCTCGATATTCACAAGATACCAAAATATGGTTTTAATCCTGAGCATCTACACTACGATGTGAGATTCATATTTGAAGCAGATAAACTAGAAAAGCTTTCAATTAGTAATGAATCTAATGATTTGGCATGGATTAAAATTGAAGAAGTATTAAACCTAAACCCTAAAAAATCTATAGAAAGAATGATGCATAAGTTTGTTAATCAATTTTTACGATCATGAAAATTAAAAATAAACTTAAGGAATTTATTTTAAGCAAGATTGTCGATGACAATGATCAAAAAATAGGACTTGAGCTAGAAACATTTTATTACAATGAAAACCTAAATAGGATTCAAGTAAACACAGTAGAAGATTTCTCAGCATTACAGTTTTTAGATGAAATACGTAAAAGAAACACTGAAAGTTCATACTCGCTTGAACCGGGCGGACAACTTGAATGGGCCTCAAAGCCGTGCAAAGACCTATGGAGCATAGAATTAGAATTTAAAAAACATCAAGAAATTGAGAATGAAATCCTAAATCAAAATAGCATTAATAAACTTCAGGTTAGTGTAGATCCCTTACATGATGCTAGCTCTATTGATTTAATAAAAGCTCCTAAATACGAAATAATGGCAAATCATTTAAAAAAGAAGGGGAAATTAAGTGACTGGATGATGAGGAATACCACTAGCGTGCAAGTCAATATTGATTACACATCTGAAGATGATGCTAACCAAATGGCTTATATTGCCGACAATATTCAACCCATTTATAGTATAGTTTTTTCAAATTCTCCATTTATAAATGGCCAACTAGCAAGAGAAAGAAATTTCAGATGGGAAATATGGGAAAATACAGATCCTAATAGATGTGGGTCTCTTTTTAACCACGGAATTAAAAACATGAATACGTTTATTGATGACTATATAGATTGGTTATTAGGTCAACCATCAATGTATACGGTTAATCAAGAGGGACATTATTCAGAATTTCATGGCACAATATTAGAATCTATAGATAAATCAGATAATATTTTTAATCAAATTGATATAATACTACACCAATCATTTACCAATGTTAGGTTCAAACCTTTTTTAGAAATAAGATCACCTGATCGTCCTCTAAAGAATAATGAAATATCTCCTGGGGCTTTTATATCAGGAATTTTAACCTCTCCAACTGCAAGAGAAAAAATGCTCAAGATGATACTTGAATGGTCGGATTCCGATAAGTTTAAACTAATAGAAAGCGCATTTAGCTTATCCTATTCTAATCCTGGTCCAAAAGGAAAAATGATAGGTTATTATATAGAAAAGATATCTGACATAGCTTTAGAGGGTCTAGACGAGCGGTCAAAATTATATAAAATAAAAAACGAAAAGTCTATACTCGAAGATTTTTTAAACAATGTTATATCTTTTGGTCCAAAAACAATTCAATTGCAAAATGAATTCAAAAAGTCGGGAATGTCTGTAGAAAGCTTTATTAAAGAAATGCTAATTTATTAAATGAATCCTAGAATACTACACAACTTAACCATGATTCCCTTTTTTCTTTTTGGTATCATTGCTTTGATTATGGGCATTAGGTGGATTTCTCACCCTGAGCCCTGGCTTTTAGATAAGATAGCAAATGAAACAATTTTAAATGAATCATTCCAAGATCTTTTTAAAAAAGAAGGAAACGATAATTTGCCTCTTTACCTCACTAACATATATAGATTCTTTGGTCTGTGGGTGAGTTCGACGGGAGCGCTGACACTTATATTTACTTATTTAACTCGACTGGGTACACCTTTATCAAGGGCGCTAATTCAAAGTGTGTATTTATTTCTATTGCTTGGTGCTACTTACTTATTATATGTCTATATACCTAACTCACATTTTAAGTATCTTGCGGGTACCTTTTGGGTTATGTATGTTATAAGTTTTTGGAGTGGAATACAGCTAAATAAATTTGATAATTAAATCAAAAAAAGACTATACACTAGAAAAAATTTTAAACTTAAAAAGATTTATATATGAAAAATTTTATATTAATTAAGCTAGCTATTATTACCCTTGGTCTATCGCAAACCTATGATATTGTTATTAAGCAAGGCAGGGTCATTGATCCTGAGACAGATTTAGATCAAATTTGTAATATCGGTATAATAGGAAATGAGATATCAAACATTACCAAGAAGTCTATAAATGGAAAAGTTACAATAAATGCAAAAGGGCTAGTTGTTTCGCCTGGCTTCATTGACCTTCACGCACATGGGCAAACAAATTCTGCGCACCGATACCAATTAAAAGACGGTGTCACAACTGCCTTAGAAATGGAGAGCGGGGTAGTATTTATTGAACGTTGGATTGAAGCAAAAAAAGGAAAGTCTCTTGTGAATTTTGGTGCAACAGCACCTCACGGATTTTTGCGTTCTATTGCAATGAATAAGAATAAAAGAACAGCTAATCAATTAATTGATCATTTTAATAAAAATAAAATGAAACTTGAAGATTCTACCTCAGATAAAAGCAAACCTTCTAAAGAAGACGAAAAATTAAAAAAACTGTTCAATGACTTATCATCCTCTAACTATGAATCTCAAACGTATAGCGAAACAGAAAAAACTAAAGATTTAATTAAAAATTACATGGAAAAAGGAGCATTAGGTATAGGTCTTCCAGTTGGTTATTACCTTGGAGCATCTGCAGGGGAAATCTTTGAGATTTATAAGTTAGCAAAAACATTGGATGTTACTGTCTACACTCATACAAGAGGCTTTGGAATGCCAGGTATTCAAGAAGCTATGGCTGCTGCGTCTACAGCAGGCGCATCAGTTCACATTGTTCATGCTAACAGTATGTCTCTTGGAGAAATAGAAACAACCCTATCAATGGTCGAATCAGCGCAAAAAAATGGTCTTGACATTACAACTGAAGTTTATCCATATACAGCAGCATCCACATCTCTGGAATCCATTCTTTTTGATGAAGGATGGAAAGAGACTTTGAACATTAGCTATAATGATCTACAATGGGAAAAAACAGGCGAGAGATTAAATAAAAAAACATTTTATGAATATCGAAAAAAAGGCGGTGTTGTAATCATTCATATGATGAAACCAGAATGGATAAAAAAGGGTGTCTCCCATCCTATTACAATTATTGCTTCTGATGGAATGCCTTATGCTCCAGGTGCGCATCCTAGAACAGCTGGAACATTTTCAAGAATACTTGGTAAATATGTTCGTGAAGAAAAAGCACTTGATCTGATGACAGCATTAAAAAAAATGACAATCATGCCTGCAAGACGCTTAGAAAAGATAGCCCCTTCAATGACACGAAAAGGAAGATTGCAAGTTGGTGCTGATGCAGACATAACAATATTTAATCCTAATACCATTATCGATAAAGCTGATTTCAGTGGTTTAAAATACTCAGAAGGTGTTCAAACGGTCATAATTGACGGAAAGATAATTGTTCAAGAAGGTAGAATTGTTGAAAATGTATTTCCTGGTAAACCAATACTTAGTAAATACAAAAAATAATTATTTATATGATGAAACCAGAATGGATAAAAAAAGGAGTTAGTCATCCTGTAGCTATGATTGCCTCTGATGGAATGCCCTATGCACCAGGTGCTCATCCAAGAACAGCTGGTACCTTTTCTAGGGTCTTGGGGAAATATGTACGGAAAGAAAGAGTTATGGATTTAATGACTGCTTTAAGTAAAATGACGATAATGCCTGCGAAAAGATTGCAAGGTGTTGCGCCAGTGATGAGTGCGAAAGGTAGATTACAAGTAGGCGCTGATGCAGATATTACTATTTTTAATGCAAAGACTATCATTGATCAAGCTGATTTTAAAGGCTTGAAATATTCCAAAGGAGTAGAACACGTTTTAGTCAATGGCGTTTTTGTAGTAAAAAATGGAAAAAATGTAAAAGATATATATCCTGGCAGACCAATCTTGGGTAGGTATCGAAAATAATATTCTAATTATTTAATTAATAAAGCTGAGAAAAAATGAAAAGAATTAGCCTATCAATTATATTATTTTTATCCATCACATTTGGGCAGAACCAAACCCAAATTGATTCCATTAATCACTTATTAATCCAATTGCCAAATAATTCTCAATTAGCAGTAGCTATAATCAATAAAGATACTGTTTCATATTATGGTGCGATGAATTTAAATGGAACAATTGAAACAATTGATAATCATGATCGTATTTTTGAGATAGGTTCCATTACTAAAGTTATGACCTCCACAATCCTTGCGAATTTGGTCCATGAAGGGAAAATTAGCTTGGACGATCCTCTTCAAGATCACGTACCTTACAAATTGAAACGCCCAAAAAAAGATGCGGCCACAGTCACAGTTCAAATGCTATCAAATCATTCTTCAGGCTTGACCAGAATGCCTAGCGGAATGCTTTTGGACTTATTATTTAAATCAGAAAATCCATATGTAAATTATGATTTGTTCCGTATGGAAAAATATTTCAAGAAAAAAATGAAAATGAATAGAACGCCAGGAGAAAGCAGTCTTTATTCAAATATCGGAGTTGGATATTTAGGTCATGTGCTAGGCTATGTCACTGAAAAACCATATAAAGATTTATTGGATCAATATGTTATCAAAAAATATGATATGAACTCAACCACATTAGATCGAAATCAAATTGGAGATAGACTTGTTAAAGGTGTGAATAAAAAAGGTAAGGTTGTTTCTAATTGGGACCTTAATGCTTTTGCTCCTGCTGGTGGGGTTCTGTCGACAGTTGAAGATCTTGCCCAATTTGCCCAAGCTCACTTTGGAAATGATATTGCATTAGAAATGCAAATGAAAAAGACTGCTCAATACAGTGAGAAGGTAGACATTGGCTTGGGATGGCTTATTTTTTACGATAGTGAAGGAAACCCAATCTATTGGCACAATGGTGGCACAGGTGGATATTCCTCAGACATGACTATAAGTGCTGAAAACCAAAAAAGCGTGGTAATACTTTCTAATGTTTCTGCTTTTGTAAAAGAGACAAGAGAATACCGGAATTTAAATTTTACGCTATTATCTTTAATTGAATAATTATACTATCTGCTTTAAAAGATTATTCATTATAAATAGGAATGTTGTTTAATTTATACCTTATAAAATTCTCGTTAAAATGTTATTAAATCAGTTAAAAGTTTTCATTAGTTCTACAATAGGTAAAAAGATGGTTGTCGCAACAACCGGTCTTTTATTTTGTTTGTTTTTGCTTGCTCATTTGGCAAATAACTTTGTTATATATACAGGAGCTGAAAATTTTAATTTCTTAGTAAAGAGTTTAGAGAAAATAAAACCCTTGATAAGATTAGCTGAAGTAATGCTGGTTCTCATTCTTGGAGGCCACATATATAATTCAATTACCCTTGCATTAAAATCTAAGAAAGCAAAGGGAATAGCTAATCAATCAAAAATTGACGTAGCAAATGCATCCTTATCATCTAGAACAATGGTATTTACCGGTTCAATACTTTTTATTTTTCTTACAGTTCACTTATCAACATTTTGGTATACGTTTCAAACATCTGGCAGACATGATTATTATTTTATGGTGACTAGTGAATCGTTCGGTTTTGGAAATATTTTAATTACATCATTATATCTTGTGGCCATGATTATTCTAGGTTTTCATTTAAGGCATGGATTTCAGTCTGCGATAAAAACATTGGGTATAGGAAATACTGCTCTAGGGAAACTTTTAAGCTTGTTAAGCGTAATATTTTGGTTGTTTATACCTGCCGGATTTTTTAGTATTGCATTTTGGTTTGGTATAGTTAAACATTTTGGATTAGTTTAGAATTATATATGAAGTTAGACGCAAAAATACCATCAGGTGATCTCAGTAACAAGTGGGTTGACTATAGGTCAAGCCTTCCCTTAGTTAGCCCCGCAAATAAACAAAGGCAGGATGTAATTATCGTTGGAACTGGGCTGGCTGGAGCATCTGCAGCAGCTTCCATGGCAGAGATGGGATATAATGTTAAAGCTTTTTGCTTTCAGGATAGCCCTAGAAGAGCGCACTCAATTGCTGCTCAAGGCGGAATTAACGCAGCTAAAAACTATCAAAATGATGGTGATAGTGTTTACAGGTTATTTTATGATACTATTAAAGGTGGTGACTATCGTTCAAGAGAAGCCAATGTTTACAGGTTAGCTGAAGTTAGCGGCAATATAATTGACCAGTGCGTTGCACAAGGAGTGCCATTTGCTAGAGAATATGGGGGGACGCTAGACAATAGGTCTTTTGGTGGAGTGCAAGTTTCAAGAACTTTTTATGCAAGAGGACAAACTGGTCAACAGCTTTTATTAGGTGCTTATAGCGCTTTAAGTAGACAAATAAGTCTTGGGAAAGTTGAAATGTATACCAAGCATGAGATGGTAGACCTTGTTTTAATTGACGGTCATGCAAAAGGCATTATTGCTAGAAATTTAGTAAATGGAAATATAGAAAAATATGCAGCAAATGCAGTTGTGCTTGCTACAGGTGGATATGGTAATGTTTATTACTTGTCAACGAACGCAATGGGGAGTAATGTCACTGCTTCATGGAAAGCTCATAAAAAAGGAGCAATGTTCAGCAATCCCTGTTTTACACAAATTCATCCCACATGCATTCCAGTATCTGGTGAATATCAGTCTAAACTAACTCTAATGTCAGAATCCTTGCGAAACGATGGGAGAATTTGGGTTTCCTCCAAAAAAGGCGACAAAAGACATCCATCTGAAATACCTGAAAGCGAAAGAGATTACTATCTAGAGAGAAGATACCCTGCTTTTGGAAATTTAGTTCCTCGCGATATTGCTTCAAGAGCAGCTAAAGAAAGATGTGATGCTGGCTTTGGTGCAGGAGAAACAGGCCAATCAGTATATTTAGATTTTGAAGATGCTATTAATAGCATGGGTAAGGACACAGTTGCAGCACGATATGGAAATTTATTTGATATGTATGCTAAGATTACTGATGAAAATCCTTACAAGACTCCTATGCGCATCTATCCAGCAGTCCATTACACTATGGGTGGTCTGTGGGTAGATTACAATTTAATGACTACAATACCTGGGTTGTTTGCCATAGGTGAATGTAACTTCTCAGATCATGGCGCAAATAGACTAGGAGCATCAGCATTGATGCAAGGACTAGCTGATGGATATTTTGTATTACCTTACACTATAGGTACTTATTTATCAAATGAAATAAATAAAGATAAAGTAACTGATAGTGATTCAGCTTTTAAAGATGCTGAAAAAGAAGTATCTAACAAGATTGATTCATATCTCACAAATGATGGAAAACGTACTGTTGAAAGCCTACATAAAGATTTAGGCCAAATTATGTGGAATCACTGTGGAATGTCTCGAAACAAAAAAGATTTAAGTAAAGCTTTAAATGAAATTAAAGAATTAAAGAATACTTTTTGGTCTGATGTTAAAGTCCCAGGGAAAAAAGATACATTGAACGCTGAGCTTGAAAAAGCTGACAGAGTTGCTGATTTTATCGAGCTTGGAGACCTCATGATAAGAGATGCTTTAGATAGAAATGAATCTTGCGGTGCACATTTTAGAGAAGAATATCAAACTGACGACGGAGAAGCAATGCGTGATGATAAAAACTTTAGCTATGTCTCAACGTGGGAAAACAAAGGTGATAAGGCAGAGCCTATTTTACATAAAGAAAAACTTTTATTTGATACAGTTACACCAACACAAAGAAGCTACAAATGAGCAATAAACTAAATTTAACTCTTAAAGTTTGGAGACAAGAATCATCAGATTCTCATGGAGATTTTGTTGATTATTCCATGGAGGGTGTTAATCCTCATATGTCTTTTTTAGAGCTCCTCGATGTTTTAAATGAAAGACTTATAACTGAAGGAATGGACCCAATAGCATTTGAACATGATTGCAGAGAAGGAATTTGTGGCAGTTGTGCAATGTCTATTAATGGAGAAGCGCATGGACCTGTAAAGTCAACTACGGCCTGTCAGCTACATATGTTTCATTTTAATGATGGAGATACAATTACTGTAGAACCATGGAGAGCGAAGTCTTTTCCTGTCATCAAAGATTTAGCTGTAGATAGATCAGCATTTGATAGAATTATTCAATCGGGTGGATATGTTTCTGTTAATACAGGAAGCGCTCCTGACGGCAATGCAATACCAATAGATAAAGAAACTGCAACGATGGCGTTTGATGCTGCTGCTTGCATTGGTTGCGGTGCATGCGTATCGTCTTGCAAAAACTCATCTGCAAGCCTTTTTGTATCAGCTAAAATATCGCAGTTTTCTAAACTTCCACAAGGCCAGCCAGAGCAAAAACAGCGAGTTCTAAGTATGGTTGCTCAAATGGATAAGGAAGGATTTGGACATTGTACCAATACAGGGGCCTGCGAAGCAACCTGCCCTAAAGATATATCAATGGATAATATCTCTACAATGAACAAAGAATACCTTAAAGCTATTTTAAGCTAGATATCTAGATATAAGATTTGTGGATAAATTTAACTCTTTAGTCTGAAGTTCACTGGAATAGAGATCCATACCCCTACAGCGCGCTCTCTTTGCTTGGCTGGTCTAAATCTAACAGTCCTAATGGCTTCAGAAGCTGCTTCATCCAATCCAGTATTAGGTATACCTTTTAGTATAACCGTCTCTTTGACCCTGCCTTTTTCATCAACAAAGACTTGAACAATGACTGTTCCCTCAATACCAGCTTCCTGAGCAATTTCTGGATATCTTGGTCTTATAGGAGAAAGCGGTACTGGAGGATCGTCATATGGAATGAATTTGACTCTTGGTCCCTCAGGGGGCGGAGGCGGTGCATCCCAAGCATCAAATTCATCAAGATTAAATTCATCTAGGGTTACATCATCAGCTATATCTTCACTTTCAGACTCAACTGGAACAGAGGGCCTTGCAGGGGGAGGTGGTCTATCAAATTGTTCTGTTTGAGGAATATCGATCTGTTCAATTACAATTTGTACCTCTTCCTCTAATACAATTTTATTTACAAAGCGAGGAAAGCTTAAAAAACCTAATGTTATTAAAATCATGCCACCCAATACAGAAGCCCTAGAGATGATAGGGTATTTAAATTGTATAGCTCCGGATGATTCTTTTCGCATATTTAGTCTACAGCTGTTTTAGATGAATAATTTAATTTTAAAGCATCAGCTTTTCTTAATTCAGTATGAATGTCACTGACTAATCCCATTTTTGCACGTTCATCTGCTTTCAAGGAAACAACTAATTGAGGATCTTCAACGCGCTTCTCATACATAATATGGCGCACTCCATCAGCTTTATAGATTTTATCTTCAATTGATATTAATCCATCTTTTGAGACCCAAACATGCGCAGTATGTCTTTTTGATTTCAATTTTTCTATTCTTTTTGCTTTAGGCAGTGAAATAGGTAAACCTGAATATTCACGCAATACAGTTGTTACCATAAAGAATATTAAAAGCATGAAAATGATGTCAGGCATTGAAGCTGTAGGTATTTCAGAATCTAGCTGTGTTTTTCTATTGAATTTCATTAATCAGACTCCGCTATTGATATCCTAGTTGCATTAGCTTGTTTTAGCTGATCAATAACTTTTACATAATCTTTATAACCAGAGGCGCTGTGTGCCTTTACTGAAATAACAAGCTTATCATTCTCAGCAAGCTTTTGCCTAACTTTCTTGGATAAATTTGATAATTCGACGGGCTCCCCTCCTAATAAGACTTTGCCCGATGAATTAATTAGACAATTCAAAATATTTTTCTTATTTATCTCAAGTTCTTCACCTTCTGCAGGTAAAACCATACCAAGGCCCTTATCCATATCGATCGTAGTGGTAACAAGAAAAAATATCAACAATAAGAAGGCGATATCAGCCATTGATGATGTAGGAATTTCTCCTCCTTTGAACCGTCTTTCTCTAGCCATTATATTATCCTTATTCTTGAGCTAGCTTTTCGTATTGAAGGTGAAGTTTATCCATTAACTTAACTGAGTTTTCTTCCATATCTAAAATTAAACCATCAATTCTTGAGACAAAAAAGTTTTGAAAAAATTGCACTATCATTGCGGTAATTAGTCCAAAAGCAGTAGTTAATAGTGCTTGAGATATACCCCCAGCAACAACAGCGGGAGAAATATCGTTCGCAGCCTTAATAGCATCAAATGCTGCAATCATACCAACAACTGTTCCTGTAAATCCAATCATAGGAGCAACAGTTATTACCGTATTTAGCCATATCATATTTTTCTCTAAGAAAGCCATTTCTAAAGATCCACCATTTTGAACTGCTTTTTCAACTTCTCTTAAACCGCGATGAAATCTAGATAAACCCGCATGAAATACTCCAGCAACTGGGCCCCTTGTTTCATTGCAAAGATCAACAGCGGCTTGAACGCTTTTCTTTTCAAGTGTATCAGAAATCTCTTCATAAAATTTGTTTGCATTTATAGTTGACAAGATTAATGAATATGCTCTCTCTATAGATATTCCTATACCAAAAATAAGGGTAATCAAGATTGGCCACATAAAGCCTCCCCCATCGATAAAATACTGAACCATTATTTTAAACCTCCATTATTAGTTTTAAGCGAGACCTGCCATTGCCTCTTCTTCATTTGCATAAATTTTTGCATATTTAGATATGCCCATAATATTAAATGTTTTTTCAACAATTGGTGCAAGGTTGCAAAATGCTATTGTACCCGATGTTCCTTGAAGCTCTTCAATAACTTCAATTAGTATCGATACTCCAATACTATTAACCATATCTGTGTTCGCTAAGTTAAGTAAAAATTTTCTTTTGCCCTCAGAAATTTTCTGTAAACAAAGTGAAGCTACTTGCTCTCCTCCGTAATTATTTAAATAACCATTAGTTGTAACTAAAATTACACCATCGTTTTCAGTAACTTTTAAGTCAAAATCTGCCATAATTATCTCCTTTATGTGAGCTTTATTTATTCTTTGTCATTGTTACGGTAGTTCCAGCTTCAGACGATTCAAATTCCACAGTATCCATTAATTCTTTCATTAGCTGTAGTCCCCACCCCCTCTTGTGTTCCGAATTAATCTTTTCATCAATATTAGGGATTGCAACAACTTCAGAGTCAAAACCTTCGCCTTTATCGCCAACTTTGATCGTTAAAGTGTCGCCATCAATCGAATAAGTGATATAGATATTTTCTTTACTTTTTGAATGCTCAAAAGCGTTAATACATGCTTCAATGAGTGCCATGTTAATTTCTGCGGTCTTCATTTCATCTAGTCCCATTGATTTAGCAACAACTTCTGCAGTTTTAGTTGCGGCTAACTCCATATTTTCCATTACCGGCAGTGTTAATTCAACTTTTGGGTTTGTTGACATTTATTTGTCCTTTCATCATCTATGCTTGTGCAACTTTAGGCACGCTCTCTGATTTTTCACCAGTGAGTTTTTTTGGAGTATCAACAGAGTCATTTTTCTCTAAAACAACAAAGGTAATATCGTCAGGATTCTGCGTTCCATCAAGCCATTCATCAGCTAATTTAATTAAGGCCTCTTTAACAGGGCTAGCGCCAAGATGACCAGTTTTTTCTATACATTCCATCACCGCATGATAATCTAATAATTTACCACCTGGATCTGGTGCTTCTGGTAAACCATCAGATAATAAAACTAGAACATCTCCCTTTTCAAAATCTCGCTCCACAAGATCAAAATCTTCATTGGCTAAACCACCTAAAGGTAAATTGTGAATCTCAATTTCTTCAACTGTTTTATTTTTTCCAGAATATAAGTATGCAGGCGGCATAGCGGCGGCGCTAATAAATAACTTATTGTCTCTAAAGATGCAAACACTAAGGCTCATTCTTAGTCTACCAGTATTTACTCGCCTTACAACATTATTTAACTTGAAAAGTATTTCTTTGGGTGAATCTGAATCTATACCTGCTAGCCCTGCTTTTGTTATAGATACCATCATACCAGATTGAGATCCATGGCCAGTGGCATCACCACATACAACGTAAAAACTTCCGTCTTCCAATTCAAAAAAGTCATAATAATCACCACCTACCTCTGTTGAAGTTCTCATGTAGGCTTTTATATTCATACCTTGATAGTCCGGTATTTCTTTTGCTATCATTTTTAACTGAAAATCTCTTGCCTCTGCAAGTTCTTGATCTTTTCTTCTGTCTTCTCTAACCTTAGCTCTAAATTTTTCAATTGCAACAAAACCAAAGGCGCCAATAATCATTAAACCAAAAAAATAAAAAACATAAGCAATAGTAGTATTCCAAAAAGGAGGTACTACGACTATGCTTAACTCGTAGGATTTGTCACTCCATATGCCATCGTTATTGCTTGCTTTGAATTGAAATTTATAGTCGCCTTTGCCAGGGGGTTGAAAAGGGATGAATCGAGAATTTCCTATGGACTGCCATTCGTCGATATAATTATCTATTTTATATTGGTATTGGTTTTTTTCACTTTTATTAAATGTAAGTCCAACAAAATTTAAATTAATTGTCCTTACCTCTCTATCTTTAACAGATAATTGATTTCCAAAAAATGATGCTTTGTTTTTTGAGCCATCGTGACCAATTGCGTCTATTGATGATATAGCCAAAACAGGAGCCTCTTGATTTGTTATCACTGAGTTTGGATCAACAAAAGCCAGACCAGCAATACTCCCAAAATAAATTTTTCCCTTTTTGTCTTTAACTATTGATCTTTCATTAAATTCATAAGCTGGTAAACCGTCTGTCATATCAAAAGACTGTACTCTTCCGGATGGTAGTAATCTAGATATACCTCTTCTAGACGATACCCAAATTGAACCATCATTTTCGTTCGAAGAAATTGCAAGTATTGTATTGCTTGCTAATCCATCATCAGTAGTCCATTTATTAAAATTGTTTTGTTGACGATTGTATGAAAAAAGACCTTCTCCCCCAGACCCAATCCAAATTTTTCCATCGTTAGACTGAAAGATAGACTTGACTCTTATGGAAGTAAAACTTTTCTCGTTATTTCTATCAATAGTAAAATTCTCAATCACGTTCATATTATTACTATTGACTAAGAATAAACCATTAGATTCAGTACCGATCCATAGATTTTTCGAACTAATGTCTTTTAAAATAACAGTTGGATCATTAAGATATTCCTTATCAGGATGTAAAGAATTAACATATAAATCAAAATCAAAATCCTTTTGTTGATCTTGGTTAAGCGTTGCAATTCCATTTTTTGTTAAAAAATAAATTTTTTCGCCATCATTATAGATTGATTTAATTTTTCCACTAAGAGCTAAAGGCTTTGGAAGTTCAGGTCTTTTAATGAGGTTATCGTTAACTGCTTCAACCTTTGCTTTGACAGCTACAACAATGTCACTTTCAACATCTTTTAGAATATTTTTTCTTTTATCAAGGACTTCGTTGGTGAGATATGCGATAAGTTCATCTTTAGTTGAATAAGTTCTATCATTCTTTATCTCATTGAATCTAGTAAATTTTTTCTTCTTAGAATCAATAACTGTCAACCCTCTATATTCACCTGCTGCCCAAACAATATCTTTACCAATTAGTATAGATCCAATTTCACTCGTTAGTAATGAATTTGGATTAGTTGGATCTGAGGTATATTTCTTTATCAATTCTAAATTAGAATTTAGCTTATTTAACCCGTTTTCATGAGAAACCCACAAGTAACCTTTATCATCAAAATCAGCAGAGAAAATATTATTTCCTGAAATTGAGTTAGATTGATCGACATAAGAAAAATTTTGAGTAGTCTTAAGAGCTTGGTTCAAACCCATTTGAGTTCCTATCCAAACATTGCCCATGTCATCTTGGTGCCAAGATCTTATTTTTCTTCCAGGAAGGTTGGTATTTACAGCAGAAAACTTTTCATTGTAATCACCTAGCACTTCTTTTAGGGTGCCATTTTCATCAGGTGAAAAGATTCTGTAAAAGTCATCATTGTCAGACATACCGTATGCTAAAACTTCTTTTGTTTCTAAACGGATCAATCCTGTAAATGAATTCACATCAATCCAAAGATTCTCATTTTTATCTAAATTTATATTATTGATCCATTGCCCAAACAAACCAAACCATTCTATATCGCTAAATATCTCCTCACCATATATATCAGTGGCATAAACAAGCCCACCTGTTGTCGCCATCCAAAATCCTTGACCGTTTGGAAATTTTAAAATTTTATTTACTCCATATAGACCTGTGAAAGAGAACCAAACATTGCCTGATAATTTTTCAATATTGAAACTTTTAATATTTATTCTGTCTAAACCTTTTGAAGACCCAACATATATATAATCACCTTTTGCCATAAGCGTATTAATTTTATTACCTGACAAACCTTCGCGCTGATTAAATCTCGTAAAAATATCTTTATCTTTACGATAGTAATTAAGTCCATTGTCTGTAGCTACCCAAATATTACCCAGTTCATCAATAGCAATTGGGTTGTGCTGATTTATATTGAAACTGTTACTTGAAATGGAGAATCCATCATTAGGATCGTTTTTAAAAGATCGTTTTGATCCATCTTTTTTATTGATAAAATGAAGTCCCGTATTTTCAGAAGCAATTATGATGGATCCGTTTGTCTCATCCTGTATTACATTGACTGGTTTACTTCCAAGGTCGTATCTCTTAAACTGGTCTAAGCCATAAATATATTGGTCTATTCCTTTATCGGTTCCAACCCAAATATCTCCATCGCTATCCTTAAATATGCTCCATATCACATTTCCTGAGAGCGCAGTAGAGTCAAAAAAATTTGATTGATACGTCTTAAATTCATAGCCATCGTATCTGTTTAGCCCCTCATTTGTTCCGAGCCAAAGAAAACCATGACCATCATTAGCAATATATGAAATATCATTATCTGAAAGACCTTGCTTGGTATTCTTAATATCAAATTCAATTTTCTCTTCATTTGCGAACAAAACTGATGACGCAATAAACAGTAATTGGAAAAGTTTATTTATACCAAAAGATCTCATAAGGATTATAGTCTGAATCTAATAGGAAGGACCATTTTAACAGGAACTGGTTTTCCCTCGTGATATCCAGGGGTAAACTTGACATCCTTAGTAACCAGTCTTAGAGCTTCTTTATCTAATAATTTGGCAACTGGACGAAGGACTTTTGCATCAACTACTTGCCCATTTTCATTCACAACAAAACCAACATAGACAACACCCTGAATACCCATTTCTTTAGCAATGCTTGGATATTGTATTTTTCTTCCAATTTCTCTCATACCGCCCTTTATAACTGGCATCTTCTCGGCTTGAAGATAAACACCATTTTCATCCATTTGCTGAGAATAAACAGCCGAAGTAAACAATAATAGCAAGCTTAATATTAAAAATTTCTTATTCATTGAAAATTGATTCCCTCGAGTAATAGTAAAAATTTTATCCGCGTATTAATTTATAAATTTAATTTATTAATAATAAGTGAAAAATTTTACACTTACCCTCAATATTTATTTTTTATATAGACTAAGCTTAAACTCTTTATCATTATTAAAATAATCAAGAGCTTGCATTACTTGATTGTCCAAATCTGTTCTTATGCTCCAAAGCTCATCTCTAGACCAGATAATACCAGCAACTTCAGATTTAATCATGGTTTTAAAATATTCTTTATCTTTTTTTATCTCATTAATATTAAGCTTGGAATCTTTTTTTGATACATATGATATAAAATTTTGAAATTCTATATCATCTAGACTCCAAGACGATTTGAACTTTTTAAACGATTGTGATGATTTTAATTTTGATTTACTTGCGATTATGTTACTCCAATTAAACATTATTCTATCAGGATGTGAGACTAATTTACGCGATGATTCTTCAATTTTTAATTTCCAGGGTATGTAATGATCAGGTGTAATTCCTCCGCCACCGTATACCACTCTACCGTTCTTAGTTTTGAACGGAGGTCTCAATTTTTTAAGAGAGTCAATTTTAGATTCTCTATCTTCTTCATATAGCTCTCTATAATAATCTTCATAATTCTCAATATCATATGGACGTTGAATCTGCCTGCCACTAGGAGTAAAATATTGCGCAATAGTTAATCTTATTGCGGAACCATCGCTTAATCTTGCTTGACGTTGGACTGATCCTTTGCCAAAACTAGTCTCTCCTAAAACTAAACCTCTATCTAAATCCTGAACAGCTCCTGCTACAATTTCACTCGCGCTAGCAGAACCTCGATTTATGAGAACAATTAAAGAAAAATTATCATTCCCTTTTCTAGGTGAAGCCATAAAAACTTGTTCAGAGTTTTTGTTTTTTCCTTTTGTATATACCAAGGTATCCCTGTCAGTAATAAAGATATTTGCTACTTCTGCTGCTTGATCAAGAATACCTCCACTATTGCTTCTCAAGTCGAGAATAAGCTTTTTCATTCCCTGATTCAAAAGGCCTTCTACTGCCTTTCTAACTTCTTGGCCTGATTTATTAGAAAATCTAGTTAACCATGTGTAACCGACTTCATCGTTTAACATAGTGCTCGCTCTTACGCTGTATAGAGGAATATCATCTCTGATAATAACAATATCAAAGTTTTCAGTGCCTGATCTTCCTATCTTTAAATCAACCTTAGTACCTTTTTTCCCTCTCAATTTCTTAAAAACATCATCTCTGGAAATATTATAGGCACTTTCACCATCTATTTCTATTATCCAATCGCCTGGTAAAATACCCGCTCTCTCAGAGGGACCGCCCACAACAGGTGCAATAACTGTAATATACTTATTTAATATATCGAATTCTATGCCAATGCCTTGGAATTCACCCTGGAACATTTCATCGATATTTTTCTGATCTTTTGCTGAAATGAAGACTGAGGGAGGGTCTAATTTTTCCATAATACCATCAAATGCTCCATCCATTAGGTCTTCCATATCTACATCTTGATAATACAGTTGATTTACAAGATAGAGGATTTGATTCATATCTTTAAATTTTCTCTCAATTACTGAGTAAGGATTATTTTGTTTTGAGAAAATTACTTGTGTAAAGGGAAGAGATATTAGAACACCAAAAAAAATGCCTAATAATAATGTAAACGAAAAACGAGTTAATTTTCTTTTCATAAAATTATTATAATCCAAAATATAAAGTCATTCTTAATACTAAGCCCTGGATAAACTTTTCAGGGGAATCTAAAACAGGAATATGCCCATTCATTTTCCATTTACCAGCATCTATAGAACCTCGATTAAAACCAGCGCTAACTCTACAACCCATACGATCTAAAAACTGCCACCTTAACGCAATGTAAGGCTGAAAGTTAAAAAATGTTCCACTCAACTCAGTCATGGAAGAGCTTACAAAATTTCTGGTCAATGAACCGTTGACATTGTTAGGATCTTGAACTCCAATGTAATATCTATTATTATAAATATTATTTTTAACATTATTATCATTACCAATAGAAGCCCAAGTATTGTCATCCATTCCGCCAGTGTTTTGATCTACAGCTAGAGAATAACGCCCGACTCCCATTAATGCACCGGCCATTACTTCAAGATCTCTATAAATAGGAATTACGTATTCTGTAGTTAAGGCTCCAAGCATCATATTTACCCTTGCACTCACTGATAGGTTATTACCTGAATCAACATCACCGGCAAGATTTTCATCTAAATCTTGCGTTTCATCGTAATAATAAATATCAAATACATTGCTTGTTTGGGCAGATCCAAAACCAGCATAACCACCAAGCCTCCATGGCCCAGACATTTGCGCAAATCCCTCTCCACCAAAAAAAGTCATACGACCATAATCTATTTTATCAACATCTAGTCCCATTCGTGTAATAATTTCTTCGCCAGGCAATTCATTAAGATTTAAAATCATAACACTAAACCCAATTCCACCTCCAAATGTGGTCTCTGTAGGATAAATATCGCCTTGTGAATAACTTTTAAATGGTAGTGATAATACTATAATGAGAATGAATTTTTTCATAATGATTGTATTTATTCCTGTAATAAGTTCCAATTTATCCAGCTAGCGGTTAATATCTAAACAGAATTTGTGATTGTGATTTAATTAGTAAAATATGAGAAGACCTAACAGATTTATAATTAGAATTAGATTCTTTCATTTTTAATGGCTTTTTCAACGACGCTAAGCTATATTTGGATGTATCTCAAGGTAAGGGTATGCATTTTATATTATCATTATATATCATTCTCCTGATTTCAGGTGGGAGACGGTTGTCGCAATACAAAAAGTTAATAACAACTTTTATTCTCATTTGTACTTTTGCATTATCTAACAATATATATATTTATGGCACCTATGATCTAAACCAAAATGGCAATATTGAATATTTTAAGCTTAATAAAGATAATAATACTTTAGAATTCAATGAAATTGATCTTTATTCAGATGATAAAAACCTATGGTTCTACAGCCCCCCCAACGACCTAGAAATTATTGATATAGATTTAACCAACCTTAATAACGACAATGTGCCAGAGCTTATACTGCTATTAAAAGATGCTTTGTCAAATGGAAAAATTTCTGTTTTTGATTGGAATGGAAGTGTTTTTTCAAAATATAATGACCCAATGAAAGAACCAGAGATAGATGTAAGTATAAGAAGGCCGTCTAACATCGCAACTTTCGAAGATATTGTTTCAATTTCAGCCTCTACACCCTCAAGAAGTGCTGAAGTTTTCAAATTAAACTTAAGAAATGGTGTGCTATCTGTTTCACAAAAAATGTCATTTACAGATACTTTAGTAACCTACGGATATGGTCCGATTTTTACAGGAATTCTTAATAATCAAAATAAAATTTCAATTGCTCTAATATCCTATGAAGATAATTTTTTAAGAGCAAGTTTATTCCCACTAGATGGCTACGGAAAGACAGTGCGATCAACAGAGTACAAGATGAAAGAAGATTCACGAATATTGCTGGGACCTGATATATTGACTTACAATAACAATAATCAAAATTCTAATCAAATATTAATTCCTTTCACTACAAACGAAATATTAAATCTATCTCTTAAAAATGATAATGTTATAATTTTAGAAAGTGAATTTAACGGCCAAGATCTTTTTGGGATTTCTCCCAATGCTAATGACGCCAAAATCAGTGACATAGTCTTTTCTAGAGTAGAAAAAAGAATTTATAATCAAGTTTTATCATCACATCTATCTATGATGAGTGATTCTTTATCAGCATTAGTTGAAGATACATTAATGCTAGGAGATTCTTTACAATTTAAAATAATAGATGATAAAAATTCAGAGTTCTATAGTTTTAATTGGAAAACTCCCCCTCCTTTAGACATGTCGTTTAATCCTAATGCTTTACAAATTGAGTGGAAACCAAAACGTGAAGACCTGGGCATTGTTGATCTATCTTTTTCGTATGAAATTAAACTAGATGAAAAAATAGTAAGCAGTGAAAATGAGTTCGGGGATACGCATATCATTCAACCCATCCTAAAACAAATTGATTCATCCTTAGTTATCCTAATTGGGGATACGATCATACCTCCTCAACCTATCGTTATACTACCAAAGCGTCTTCATAGTATTAAAATAAATACTCGAGACATTAGTGATTCAAATAGATTTGTTTTTGAAGGAGAAACCCCATTCAGTTCTAGTAGTTATAGCGAAAATGGGATAGTTACAATAGGCGTTGAAGTAAACTTAAGCACTATTAAAAATAATAAATCATCGCTTTTTACTATGCAATCTACTGGAGAGCCGCCTGAATCGATCACGACATTATCATTAATACACAATTTATCTTCAAATTCAATTTTAACTGAGGTCAAACCAAAGGGCAATAAGGATACACAATCACTTTCACCTGAAAATGTTAGTTCTGATTATTACAAGTATCCTAATTATGTATACGAGGGATTGAGTTCCAATGGAATGGAAATTCAAACTATAAACCAAGATACTATAGAGATTCTTAAAACTGATAAAGAAATTTCAGGAATTATTTTATTGACTTCCCCGATGTATGAGGACGATCATCTTTACGAAGTTTCATATTATGGTGGAAGACCATATGCTATTAGAGGAGATGTAAAAATAAATGATGATAGCACACAAACGACAATCACAGAAATTGATTTTGAAACTTCTTTTGAAGTTGCAAACATTAAGTCATGGTTAGTTCCTGCGATTAGAGATACAATAATTATCAATCCTGATTCACTGCCTGATACATTAAAAACAAAGTATGATTATAGATCCTTTTATGCGCCTGCCAAAATCCTAATGAAAGAAAAATCAAGTGTTTCCGACAGCAGCGCAGTAGCAGATAGTGTAACACTAGATAATGATACCCTTACCGCTGATCCTGAACCCATACCAGTTGAAGATATACAGCCCAGTGTTTCCGACAGCAGCGCAGTAGCAGATAGTGTAAAATGAAATTGAAAAAGATTTTCTTTATCATATTTGTTGGAATATATACAAATATTCAAGCTCAAGGTCTAAAGGTTACACATATGGAAGGTACTTATGATTTAGATGGGGATGGATTAAAAGAGTTTGCATCTATTGAAACTAGTAATCTCAGGTCTAGAGATATATCAGTTGTTAGATATTATGAAATTGAACAAAATGGTTACCAAAAAATGCTATGGGAATTGCAGTCTCCTAATGGACAAATTGGAAATTTTGTTGACGTTGAATTAGGCGATCTAGATGGGGATGGTGTCCCTGAGTTAATTACCATAGCTAATCTCTCAAGCAATGATCAAATTGAATTGTTGCAACCCGTTTTGTTTTATTATAAGTGGGATGGTCAAAGCTTTAGTGAAAATCCAGGTAGTATGATTAACCTATCTGGAGGTAGAGATTTCATTCGCGCTAATAATTTTGTTCTTTTTGATAAAGATGGAGATATGAATCAAGAGGTAGCTATATCTTTAGGAAGTCCTTTACGTGAGATAATAATCCTTGATATCAATATGAGTGAAGAATGGATGCTTTCCCAAACACTGAAACCCAATGGTATGAGTTCGGGCATAGGGGCACTATACGTTGGTAGTATAGATTGGAATAGAGACGGATTTGAAGAAATCGCTATATTATCACCAGAAGGAGAATTATTAAGAGTCCAACCTTTTTATAACTTAAACTCTAATCTTATACCAGGCCAAAGCGAGACTATTGAAATACCTGGATTAGGAAATATTATCTCTAACAGAATATTGACATTTGATTGGAACAAAGACAATATTTCTGATATAGTTTTACCTTTTATGAATGGAGATCTTATTTCAATTACTCTGTTCAATGACTTCATGGACATTGATAAGTTACCTATTGATGGTGGACCTTTATCTGATATAAGAATAGCAGATTTTAATCAAGACTCATTTGATGATTTATTACTGATATCGGGAGATATGAATGTTCTAACACTTGCATATGGAAGTCAGTCCGGTATTAATCAGCCACAAGATTATTTCACGTTAGAAGATGGAGGATCGAGCTCATCACAGGTTTTCACTGCTTTACCAATAACTTCGCAAGGAATCTATACGGGTTCTATTATTGCATCTGGCTGGGATGGGTTAATTTCGACAACCTTTATAACAAATTTAGGTTTTGGCCCTGAGCCTGAAAAACCAGATATAATTGCTACTAATGAAACACTTGAAGAAACAATTGAGACTTTCCCAAATATAATCGAAAAGGAAATTATATTACCAGAGATACCTAAACCCTTAGAGACAATGGGGCAGCCTTTACCCGATGGCATCCTTCCCAAGCATGTATTAACTGTAAATCAATCATTTGCTTATACAATACCTGAAAACGAAAATAGAAAGTTTTATAGTTTTCGATGGTTGTCACCGCCTCCAAAAGGGATGTTCTTTCATTATGATTCACAATCAATTAGATGGATTCCAAATAATGAACAGCTAGGGGCTTATAAGATAGCATATACTATACAGAGAAAGATAGGTGAAGACATTTATCCAACAACAATGGATGCGGATTCGATGCTTACTTATAAGGTTGTACCTGATCTGGAAGGAGTTGATGAACGATTATGGATTTATGTTAATGACCCGCCAATGATAATGACTGAACCATTAGAAACTGAATTTGTTGCTGGAGATACATTTACGTACAAACCAATTATATCTGATAGAAATATAGATGCAAAAATAAACTATCAGCTTGAGAATAAACCCGAAGGTATGTATCTCACTGATAGCGGAACTATTATATGGAGAACAGATTCTACACATATTGATGTATATGATGTTAGATTTATAGCTAGCGACGGATTTGATAGATCCACACAGAACTTTAGGCTTTTTGCTCGAGCAGGAATCAAGATTATTTCTCAAGCCCCAAATGAAGGACAAGTAGATGAGGAATATAATTATAAGGTTGATATATGGAGGCCTGATCTAGAACATATATTAACATTCTCGCTTGATTACGCACCAAACGGGATGAAAATAGATAAATCAGGTTTAATAACGTGGAACCCAGCTCCAGACCAGATAGACAATCAAAGTTTTAAAGTTCGAGTAAATCATGGAATAGCAGTTGATACACAGAGTGTATCAATTTTTGTTAATCATCCTCCAATAATTCGATCATCACCCCTTAAGATGAATGTTATAAACTTGGGTGAAGAATATAGATTTCAACCTGAGATCATAGATCCTAATAAAAATGATAATCTTATTTTCACTGCTCTAGAAATGCCCGATGGGATGAGAATGGACCCTTATACCGGTATGATCGTTTGGGAACCAACACGCAATAATATTGATTTTTCAAACTTAAAGATTGAAATAAGTGATGGTAGAGTTAATTCTTTTATTGACTCGCGTTTTTTTGTAAATGCGCCAATAAATATAGTATCTATACCGCCTATTCAGGCTACAGTTGGAATAGACTATGAATATAATGTAATGACTTCTGATATGAATCAAGGTGCCCTTTTGTCTTATGATGAAATAATTGCATTAGAAAAAATTGAAAACTTTAGAGTTTATTCTATTCAGATCAGTGATGATGTTTATATTGAAAATATAGATAGATACATTGCAGATTGGAACAACAGTGAATCCGTTTACTTAACTGACAGTAAGTCCGAAGATTCTTTATCGCTTGCAGTCTCAAGATTAAATTTAAAAAAATATGTAAATAATGTTTTTTGGGAAAACGATCGATTAAATATTATAGTTGAATCAGTAGATGATAGGACAATAGCAATAAAAGATATACTTTGGGAGTTCTTTCAAGGTAATAAAGGTCGCCCCCCACGAATTACTGCAAGAAGAATAGGGCCTTATAAATATACCCTGGTTGACTTTCCCGATGGAATGGAAATTGATGAATTTTCAGGTACAATAAGATGGAAGCCTTCTCTTGATCAAGTCGATAATCAAAAAGTTACATATGTTGTTTCAGATGGATTTACAAAAGACGAGCAATCCTTTGATATTTATGTAAATCATAACCCACTTATCATATCTAATCCTCCAATTTCTGCAATGGTAGGACAGATTTTTAAATATGATATACAAGTAGAAGACAGTAATAAAGATTCTGATTTATTGTTTTCTTTAAAAAAAGGTCCTCAAGGTATGCAAATGAGTAAAAATGGAAAAATTGTATGGATACCTAAACCATCACAAATAAATGAAAATAATTTTACATTTGAGGTATCAGATGGATATAGTAGCGATTCACAAGAGGGAAAAATATTTGTTAATATAAACCCTAGCATAATTTCAACGCCGCGACCCGTTGCCCTTACCGGCCATGAATATAAATATCGGGTCGTGGCGGAAGACTTAAATAGTGACAAAGTTGCATACAGAGCAGTAAAATTACCAAAATATTCCACATTTAGCAGAAAAACAGGCATGTTAATGTGGAAACCAAGACCTAATCAAAGGGGGCCAAACGATATAATTGTAGTAGCTGTTGACGAAAGAGGTGCAATCACATCGCACGAATTTCAAATTCATGTTTTCGAAGATCCCAGCGCAAGACAAATGATTAATACAGGTTGGCCACTACTATTGTCATTTGTTGGTATCATGTTTGCGTGGGGAATGGCACAAATTTAAATTATTTTACTGAAAATTTTTTGTGTGCTCTGTTTGTTTAAATAAAAATTTGACTTAACTATAAAAAATTTCAAATCTATTTTTGAAATGTCTAGTTTTTTTAACTTTACATAGTCTTTTTCTGTTGTAACAATTGACAAGGCATTCATTGTCTTTGATGCTTTAGCAATATTATTTATATCTGCTTGGTCATAGTTATGATGATCGCGAAATTTAAAATGATATAATATATTTACGTTTTCTTTCAAAAGACTCAATTCAAAAGAGCGAGGATCTCCTATGCCCGATACGGCAATAACATTATCTTTATTAAAATTATATTTAGATGATTCACAAAAGATTTTCTCTAATTTGTAAGAACTATAAAAAACATTATCATTAATATATTTCCCAATCAAATGAGAAACTTCAGATTCAGGATTAATTAAATTATCTTTTGTAAAGATAACAAAATCAGCTCTACCAATACATTTAACGGATTCTCTAAGTATCCCAAATGGGACCATTCTATAGTCCTTAATATCGTTAAGAGCATTTAATAAAACTATGTCTAAATCCCTGTATATTTTTCTAGTTTGAAACCCATCATCAAATAATAAGATATCAACTTTATTTTTTTTTATTAATTGTAAAGCGGCATTAAGTTTATTTGCACCTACTGCTATAGGAATGTTTCTTAGGCGACTGCTTAGAAATATTGGCTCATCACCATAATTCTCAACCTTTGAATTGTTATCTGCATTTATCAAAACTCTTATAACTCTATTTTTTCTTCCATAGCCTCTTGAAACAATACCAACTTTTTTCCCACTTTTAATTAAATGCTCTGCAAAAAAAATTATGGCTGGTGTTTTGCCTGTTCCACCTAAACTTATATTGCCAACACTAATTACTTTAACTGGCAACTTCTTCGGTTTCAATATTTTCAAATCATATAATAGGTTTTTTATATTAACTAATGACCAAAAAAATGGAAATATTGGGAGAAGTGTATATTTTATTATTTTATTAATAATATTTATTCTTTGAAGTGTGACATAGCCTGTTTTTCAAGTTCATCTAATGAATGTTTTAATATACTAATACACTCACCAAAATCGTCATCAACATTAAAAGATATAGGCTTTCCGTATATTTGCACCATACTACCAAATGGCTTAGAGAGGTAAAAAGTGTGCCAATTTTTAAATGACCAAAACTTAGAAGTCTGACCGGAGGTCGGCACTATTACAGCTCCTGTTCTTATGGCTGCTTTAATTGCACCCGCCTTTGGTTTTTTTGCTGGACCTTGTGGACCATCAGGTGTAATAGCAAATAAATTGCCTGGCTTATTAAGAATATTTAACATTTTATTGTAAGCTTCCTTACCGCCATCTGTCGATGAACCCCTCACAATATTCCAACCTAATTTTTTCCCCACTCTAGATATTATCTCAGCATCAGGGTGGTGATTGCTTGCCATACCATAATAATTCTTTCTAGATAATGACATAAAAGTGGTTAGTAATGTACTATGCCAACTTGCAATTATGACTGATTTTCCAGACTTTAAAGCATCCTCATAATAATTATCATTTATAATCTCAATTTTATTGGTATTATACAAAAATCTTAAAAGTAGTGGACCTAGAAGCGAACCTATTAACACTAAAATTCTATTTTTAAATCTTTTTTCGTTCTTTACATTTGCCATTATGTTTTTTGTAAAATTTTTTTTGCAATTCTATCATATGAGCCTGGATAGCCAAGAAGCTTTCTAATTTCGCTAAAACCGTTCAACATTTTTTTTCTCATTTCAGATTTATGCAATAAAGGGGATAATTCTTTAATAATTGATGTAACATTCATATTAGTCTGAATCAGTTCTGGTACGGCCCTTTTGCCTAAAAGAATGTTGACTATAGATATATACTTTGACTTATTAAATTTATTTAAAATAAAATTCGAGATAAAAGAGAGCTTGTAACAAACTACTACAGGAGTATCAAGAACAGCACATTCAAGAGTTACAGTTCCAGACGAGGCTAAAGCAAGCTTAGAACAAGATATTGCAGCCTGAATATTATTTGCTTCAATTAAGAAATCTTCCGTGTCTGGAATAAAAATTCCTGGCGATTGACCAACCATTATCTTTAAATCGGGTGCTATTTTTTTCAGTTTTTTTACTGTTTTTAAAAAGATCGGCCAGTGTTTGTCTATTTCATGTTGCCTGCTACCTGGAAGCAGGATTAAATATTCGTCTTTATCACTGAGGTTGTGACTTTTTAAGAAGCTTAACTTTTCATCAATTGAAATACTCATATCTGAAAACGGGTGACCATAATAACCAGTAGGTATATTATTCTTCTCAAACCATTCTTTTTCAAATGGAAAAATGCTTATTGCTTGGTCAATGTATTTAATAAAATATTTTTTTCTATTCTCTTTCCACGCCCATAGTTGTGGCAATATAAAATATGTAATAGGTATGTTTAAACCTGAAATATTTTTTGCCAATCTCAAATTAAAGCCTGGATAATCAATCAATATAATTCTATCGGGCCTAAGTTCTCTAATTTTACCTAATGATTCACCCATTACATTTAATAAAAATGGTAATTTTTTTATCACTTCAGTGAGACCCATAACTGCAAGATCATTTGTATGATAAATCAATTTTAGCCCCTCTTTTTTCATGAGCTCACCTCCATGTCCTATAAAATGAGAACTAGGGTTTAGTTTTTTTATTGATTTTATAAGTTTAGAACCATGTAAGTCTCCAGATTGTTCACCTGCAATAACAAAGAAAGTCTTTTTACCAACTTTTTTCATGTATTTTTTTAAAAAGATTTTATTCTTAAAAATAATAGTAATGATACTAAGAGGATATTCTGAAGTGTTCGTTTTTCTGTCTTTAGTGTTTTAACTAACGAGGATGGAATGGTGTCATAATTTCTAAATGTATTATTTATTCTAGGTATAATTGAAGGAACTAACCTTTTGTAAGTAATATATTCATCTCCAAATTTTTCCTCAAGCGCCTCTTCCTCTAATGAAATGATTAGGCTGTATTGTATCAAAAAATATATTAAAGTAATTAAAGAAATTGTAACAACGTAAATTGAGCCTGCTACAAAAGCAAATCCAACATATATCATCACATTACCAATATATAACGGATTTCTGACTATTGAATAAGGGCCAGACTTACAAATTGATGATGCACCAACATTCATTGTTCTTGTTTCTCCTCCAGCAAAGGAAACAGATCTTAATCTAATTATTTCACCAATGACTATCAGAACTATTCCCAATAGAAAGTAAGGGCTATTTGGTCTTGCAAAATATAACATCATTAAAAGAATAGGAATGGGTGTGTAGCTACGACTCTTAAAGAACAGGTTTCTAATATCCATTTTTATCCTCGATGATTTTATTTTGAATCTTCATTGCAATTTCTAGCGCATTTCTTCCAGACAATCCATCAACCAGGGGTTTTTCTTTTTTTTGCACAGAATTTACAAAATTAATTAACTCATACTTTAGCGCATCCCTCTTTTGAATTGTTGGTTTCTCATAAAAAATTTGTCTTTGTTTACCATTTGTTTCCATGATGGCGGACATAATTGCTTTCTCGTCTTTTTGATTAGCATCCATTGTTCTATATATTTCAGTTATTGAAGCTAAAAAGTCAATTGTAATGTATAGGTCTTGTTGAAATAATTTAATTTTTCTAACCCTGTCTTTTGCTATTCTACTTGATGTTATATTTGCTATAGAGCCATTTTCAAACTTTATTCTAGCATTTGCAATATCTATTGAGTTTGTCATAATAGAAACACCGTTCGCATTAATACTTTTAACATTAGAATTTACCAATGATAGGGCAAGATCAATATCGTGAATCATTAAATCTAAAACTACTGGAACATCTGTTCCTCTGCTTGTATAAGGAGCTAGTCTTTGTATTTCCAGGTATTTTGGATCTAATTCCAATTCTCGTAAGGGAAACAATGCCGGATTAAATCTTTCAATGTGGCCAACTTGTATCAAAACGTCATTCAAATTTGCTATTTTAATTAAATCATCAGCCTCCGACACTTTGCTTGTGATTGGTTTTTCTATTAGAACATGTTTTTTGTTATTTAAAAAAAATTTAGATACTTCATAATGTGTTTTTGTTGGTGTTACAATAGAAACAGCATCAACGTACTCAATTAATTCATTATAATTTTTAAAATTCCTAACTTTATATTTTTTAGCTATTGATTTCGAAATCTGTAAATCAGTATCAAAAACCCCAACTAAGTCAACATTGTCCAGTTTGCTATAATGTTTAACATGGTGTTTGCCTAAATGGCCAACCCCTACAACTGCTATTTTTACTTTTTTTGTTTTTTTCACTTTAAAAATCTTCTTCCAAATTTAATTAATAGTTCGCTATTAATTAAAACTATAACTCTTGCTTTTAATATCATCTTTTACCAATTTATTCTTATAGAATTCAAGAACATAGTAAAAATAAAGAGAAAAAAAATGAACGGTAACTCAAAAACAAGTATTGGATTATTAATACCTGCAACATCCTTTATAGTTTTTATAATAGCTATTTATTTTGAAAACTTTTCATTTAGTATGTTCTCCGCAATTTGTGGAATGTTGATATGGTTTCTTTATACAGCAGTTATGCAAACTAAGCTTCCAGATGTTACTGGTAACATAATCATATTATTCGGTTTATTAATATCTATTGGCTATTTTTTAAATTTTGGAATATCAAACAATATGTTTGGTGGAATAGATTTCAACAAAGAGACAATTATAGGATCTTTAATGATTTTATTAATCTCGGTTGTGCTCGGAGTTTTATTTAATAATTCATTTTCAACAAAAGAAACGTCTAGATCAACTAGTTATAATTCTGATAAAAACATAGAGGTTGAAAACAAAACATCTACACCCACAAAAGAATTAGAAAGTAATAAATCCTACCCAGAAGAAGAATACGAAGAGTATTATCCGGAAGAAGAAGAATACGAAGAGTATTATCCGGAAGAAGAAGAATACGAAGAATAATTAGTCTATTGCAAAACTAAGCTGATTATTTAATTGTTTTACTAATTGATATACTTTTTTTTCGTTTTTAATTTTATTTTTTATGCAATTACATGCGTGTATAATCGTTGTATGATCCCTACCGCCAAAATAAATACCAATGGTCGATAAAGGGATTTTCAAAATCTCTCTGCTTAAATATATAGAAATTTGTCTAGCTTCGACTATTGGCATTTTTCTTGATTTACCAATGATATCCTTTTCACTAATTTGAGTAATTTCTGAAACTTTTCTTATTATTTGTTCTACAGTTAAATCAGATAATACCTTTATTCCAACTCTTTCTTTCACGACTTTTTTTGCTAAACCATAATTAATTTCTGTATTTGATAAAGAAGAATGAGCTAAAAGTCGTATTATAGTACTTTCTAAATCACGAACACTGTTTTTTATATGAGTGCCTATTAGTTCAATTATATCATATGATAAATTGACACCATTTTTTTCTGCTTTTTCCATAATGATAGCAATTCTAGTTTCGTAATCCGGTGGTTGAATATCAACTGATAATCCAGATTTGAATCTAGAAAGCAATCTATCTTGGAGTCCTTTCATGTCCCCAGGATATCTGTCAGCGGTCATTACTATTTGTTTACCATTTTGAAATAATTCATTAAAAGTGTGGAAAAATTGTTCCTGCGTCTGCTCTTTACCTTGAAAAAATTGTATGTCATCAATCAATAACACATCTGCACTGCGATATGAGTTAGAAAATTCTACAGTTTTGTTTTTTTGAATAGAGGAGATGAAGTCAAGTGTGAATTTTTCGCTTGATGCGCAAACTACTTTCTTTTTTGAAAACTCATTATTGATTTTATTACCAATTGCGTGGAGTAAGTGAGTTTTCCCCATACCTACCCCCCCGTAAATTACAAGTGGATTAAATGAGTCAGTCCCTGGATTCTCAGATACGCTTATTGCTGCTGCTCTAGCAAACTGATTATGATCACCTTTTATAAAAGAAGAAAAATTGTATTTGGCATTTAAATTGTTATATACAAGCTTTGCTTTATGTTTATCATCTGGTTCAGATAAATGGAGTGCATCTTTATTTAATTTTTGAACTGGTGAAATTGTATATTTTATGTCGATATTTAAGTCAGACAAATTTGAAAATGTGGACATAAAAAGGCTATGGTAGTGAGATTGAATCCAATTAAAAAAGAACTGATTAGGAACTTCAAGCCTTAGTACATTGTCATTAAAACCAACAAGCTTTATAGGATCTACCCATGTTGAATATGCATGATCAGGTATTTTACTTTTAATTTCTTTTTTTGTTTGTTTCCAGATAGATGTAAAATTCATTTATAGTTTTCCACAAGTTTTCCACAATAGCGTTGTTTAATAAATTATGTTATTTTAACATAGTGAATCAAATTAGTTTTTCAAAAAAACTAAAGTTTTTTTGAAATTTGTAATTCCGTTGTTACCCTTAATAAATATAGGTATTTTCTTGGCTAATCTGGAGGTATTATGAAAAGAACATATCAACCAAGCAAAAGAAAGCGAAAGAATAAACACGGATTTAGAGAAAGAATGTCATCTGTCGGTGGTAGGAGGGTGCTAGCGCGTAGAAGAAAAAAAGGTAGAAAAAAAATTTCTGCTTAGTTCGATGACACCTTTTAAAAATTTTATAACTAATTCCTTTATTTATTTGATTAGAGTTTATCAAATTTCTATTTCACCTTTATTTGGTAATACATGTAAGTATTATCCTAGCTGTTCTCAATATGCAATTGATACGCTTAATATTTATAATCCTTTTAAATCTTTATTCCTCATAATTTCTAGAATTGTTAGATGTAATCCCTTTTCTAAAGGAGGGTACGATCCGGCAGGAAAGAAACACAATGGATCGTAAATCAATCACAGGGTTTTTGCTCATTGCATTAGTTATTATTTTATATCCCTGGTACATGAGTATCGTTTCACCATCAATTCCTAATGAAGATAATACTGATAAAATTAATAATAAAGATTCAGAACAAATTGATTATGGTGATAATGCATCAGTATCATTAAAACCATTAAATGATGAAGTTTCAGATTTAAAATCCAAACATATAATAATAGAATCAAATCTTTATACTATTAAAATGCTAAATAAAAATGGTGGATCATTTGTTGAATATAAATTGAACAATTACACAAAATATGATTCAACCATTATTGATTTAATTGATCTTATAGAAAACGACAATCTACTCCTAAGGTTTGTATCAATGGATGGAGAGCGTATATCATTAGATAAAAATTGGGAAATTTTATCCAACCAAAAAAAGGTTACAATTGGCGATAATAAAGAGATGTTAGAATTTCAGACTCTTTATCAAAATAAGTTAATTAAAAAAATATTTACTTTTTACCCCAATAGCTACAAAATAGGTTTACAGGTAATTTTTGATGATCCTAATGTTTTTATTTCCAGGGGAGAATTTTCGCTAGCATGGAACGGAGGTTTGACATCAACTGAAAAAAACTACAAAAGTGATTATCAAGAGTTTAGGGGTTATGCATATTTGGGAGACGAGCTCTTTGGCTCCAAATTAAAAAGTGGAAATACAAATTCCGAAAGTCAAAATGGAAACACCAATTGGGTGGCAATAAGAACCAAATACTTTATAGCATCCATAATACCATCAATGCCTGGATTAGGTGCAACTATTGGGGGAAAGCTCAGTGGTGACAGACCAAGCTACAGTGTTGAAATTCACAATCCTGTAATGAACAAAAGCCAGTTCGATTTGTACATAGGCCCCATGGATTACAATAAAATCAAATCATTAGATGTTGGTTTAGAGAATGCCATGTCTTTAGGTTGGGGATTTTTCAAACCAATTGGACGACTTATTACTTGGACACTTAAAACAATGTATAGTGTAATTCCAAATTATGGAATCGTTGTTATACTTTTTGCCTTTTTAATTAAACTACTACTTAATCCACTGTCTATTAAACAATTCAAATCTCAAAAAAAGATGCAAGAGATTCAACCAAGATTACAAGAAATTAAACGTAAATACAAAAATGACACCGCTAAACTTAGCAGAGCACAAATGCAGCTTTTTAAAGATTCAGGCTACAACCCCGCTTCAGCCTGTTTGCCTCTATTTTTACAAATGCCTA
>CACBUT010000003.1:0-103272 GCA_902542445.1 uncultured Fidelibacterota bacterium
ATTCACGTTCATTTTAGAGAACCGGGGGAAGAATATAAAGAAGATCTAAATTCAGGTTCACAGGCTGCTTTAGCTGGAGGCTTCACTCGGGTGTGCACTATGCCCAATACATCTCCTGCTATTGACAGCCCAGAATTAATCAGATACATAGTAAATAGATCCAATGAGTGCCCTATTCATATTCACCCTATTGGAGCAGTGACAAAATCTCAGAAAGGCAAAGAACTAACAGAAATGAAAGCCATGTTAAATGAGGGAGCAGTGGCATTTAGCGATGATGGAGTTCCAATTGAGGATTCATCTGTTTTAAGAAATGCACTTCTGTATGCCTCTATGTTTTATGGAAATATTAAAATTATAAACCATGCTGAAGATCTTACTCTTAAAACTTCATCAGTGATGAACGAAGGTATTACCTCTACAAAATTAGGATTGAAGGGTTCTCCAGATATTACTGAATCAAATATGGTATTGAGAGATTTAGAAATTGCTAAATTTACAAATTCTCATATACATGTTCCTCATGTGAGTGCAGGTAAATCTGTTAAACACATAAACTCAGTTAAAAAAGATTATGATAAAGTAACCGCTGAAGTAACACCGCATCATTTATTTTTCTCTGATGAAGATCTACAAAATTATAATACTAATTTAAAAGTAGCTCCCCCGATAAGAACACGTGATGACAGAAAAATTTTAATTAATGGTCTTAAAGATGGAACCATAGATTGTATTGCCACAGATCACGCTCCACATGCTCTTGAAGAAAAGGAATGTGGTTTTAATTGTGCGTCTTTTGGAATGATTGGCCTTGAATCATGCTATGGAGCAGTGAATAAAATTTTATTTCAAGAAAACAATTTTAATATTCTTTCACTTTTAAAATTATTAACAGTAAATCCAAGAAAGATTATGGGATTTGATAATGACTTGTTTTTAAAAGGAAAGGATGCAGAATTAGTAATCTTGGACCCAAAAGAGAGATGGAAGTTTTCTGAAAAGAATATCTATTCTAAATCAAAAAATTCTCCCTTTATAGGAGAGGATTTGGTTGGAAAAGTTAAGTATACAATAGTTAAGGGGTTTGTAAATAAAATATAAATTATAATTGACTATATGCAACATTGAGAACTAATATTGTTTGCTCTATATCTATTAAAATTTATGATTACAAAATCTATAAAATTAAATGAAATAACTAAAGATTGGTTTGTAGCAGATGCTGAAGGCAAAACTTTAGGTAGGTTTGCATCTGAAGTAGCAAAAGTATTGAGAGGCAAGCATAAACCTTCTTTCACCCCAAACCTCGATATGGGAGATTTCGTTATTGTAATTAATGCCGACAAGATAAATGTTACTGGATCTAAAGAAACACAAAAAAAATACTTCAAGCACTCTGGTTATATTGGTTCCGCTTCATTGACTAAACTGGATCAAATGAGACGAACTTATCCTGAGAGAATTTTAGAAAAAGCAATATGGGGAATGTTACCAAAAAATAGATTAGGTAGATCTATTTTTAAACATCTTAAAATTTATTCAGGCCCTAATCATCCCCATATATCACAAAAACCTAAAGATTTAGAAATTTAAATATGCCAAAATCAATTTATAGTTCCATTGGTAGAAGAAAAGGCTCAATCGCTAGAGTTTATATTAATCCAGGACAAGGCAATATAATTATAAATGGGAAAGAATTTTCAGATTATATCTCTAGAAAAAGTTTAGCTATTGTTGTAACTCAGCCGCTAGAACTTCTAGATCAAAGAAATGCCTATGATATTTCAGTTAATGTTAAAGGTGGAGGTCTTTCTGGGCAGGCAGGTGCAATAAGACTAGGCATATCAAGAGCTCTAAATGAAATAAATGAAGATTTTAGATCCAAACTTAAAGAAGCTGGTTTTTTAACAAGAGATGCGAGAAAAGTTGAAAGAAAAAAATATGGCCAGCCTGGTGCACGTAAAAAATTTCAATTTTCTAAGAGATAATATATAAAGATACACAATGAATAAAGTTAAATTTGACGATCTACTAAGCACTGGAGCTCATTTTGGCCATGTAACAAGTAAATGGAATCCTAATTTCAAGCCTTTCATCTTAATGGAAAAAAACGGCGTCCATATTATAAATTTAGATCAGACAATGCTATATCTTGACAAAGCCCTAGGGTTCATTCAGTCCCTAGCCAAGAAAAAAGGCGAGTTTTTGTTCGTTGGAACAAAAAAGCAAGCAAAAGATATTGTGCAACAAGAAGCGGATAGATGTTCCATGTTCTACGTCGTTGAAAGATGGTTGGGTGGTACATTAACTAATTTTTCTACAATCAAAAAAAGTATTAAACGTTTAAATCTTTTAGAAAAAGAAGGTTCTCATATTTATGAAAACCAAACAAAAAAAGAAGTACAGATGTTAAATAGGGAGAGAATCAAACTCTCTGACCAGCATAGAGGAATTAAAGACATGCGTCGATTGCCTGATGCTATAATTGTAGTTGATGCTAAATTAGAATTTACAGCTGTTAAGGAAGCAAATGGCCTCGGTATTCCGATAATTGCAATAGTTGACTCCAATACAAACCCAGATAACATAACATATCCCATTCCTGCAAATGACGATTCTATTAGAACAATTCAATTGCTCACCTCAAGCATCGCTGACACTATCTTAGAAGCTAACGGAAAACTCAATGAAAATATTACTGCTGCAGATCAATCAAATATTTCTGATGCGGGTAACAACCAAGATTTAATTTCACCAACCAGTGACGATAATTAATTTAATCCTACCCATTTATTAAAATGAAAATTAGCGCCACAACTGTAAAGGATTTAAGAGAAAGAACTGGTGCCGGAATGATGGATTGCAAAAATGCTTTGGTTAAATCAGATGGTGATCTTGACAAAGCAATTGATTTTCTAAGAAAATCAGGAATCGCTAAAGCTGAAAAAAAAGGAAGTCGAACAGCTAGTGAAGGCATCATATTTTCATATATTCATCATGGTGATAAGCTTGGAGTTTTGCTTGAGTTGAATTGCGAAACAGATTTTGTTGCAAAAACTGAAGGTTTCAACAGCTTGGCTAATGATTTAGCAATGCAAATAGCGGCTACAAACCCTATTGCAATTGATCGCGATTCTATTGATAAAAATTATCTTCAAAAAGAAGAATCTATTTTTAAAGAACAAGCTTTGTCCTCTGGCAAGCCCGAAAACGTTGTTGATAAAATTGTAAAAGGAAAATTAGAAAAGCTTTACTCTGAGATTTGTTTACACGATCAATTATATATTAAAGATACAGACAAAAAAATATCAGATTTGTTAAATGAAACTATTGCAACTTTAGGTGAAAATATAGTTATTGCTCGATTTATTAGATTTGCAGTTGGTGAGAATAGTTCATCAAGTTAGCAAATGCCAGAAAAACCATTTTATAATCGAATTCTACTCAAATTGAGTGGAGAGGTTATTGCTGGGAAAAAAGGTTTTGGTATCGATTACCAAAAAGCCACAGAGCTTGCCCTTGAGATCAAATCTTTACACGAAATGAACATCGATATTGGTCTAATTATAGGAGCAGGTAATATTTTTAGAGGAATGCAGGCTGCAAGCAAGGGCATGGAAAGAGTTTCAGGTGACTATCTTGGTATGCTTGCTACCATTATGAATGCAATTACAATGCAAGATGCTCTTGAGAAAATTAATGTTGAAACAAGAACTTTATCAGCAATAACGGTTTCCCAAATCTCAGAGCCATACATAAGAAGAAGAGCTCTTAGACATTTAGACAAACAAAGAGTTGTAATTGTTGCTGGTGGAACTGGAAATCCTTATTTTACTACAGATACCGCTGCCGCCTTGAGAGCTACAGAGTTGAAGGCGGAAGTTTTAATTAAAGGTACTAAGGTAGATGGTGTTTATGACAAAGATCCTGTTTTGAATAGTGATGCAAAAAAATTTAAAAAATTAAATTATTCAGACATAATTTCTAAAAATTTAAGAGTAATGGACCTTACGGCAATTACTTTATGTAAAGAAAATAATCTTCCAGTGCAAGTTTTTGATATAAACAAATATGGAAATCTTAGAAAATTGGTTTTAGGTAAAGATATAGGCACTATAATTAACTAAAAAATAAAATAATGATTGAAGATATAATTTTAGATACCACAAAAAGAATGGATTTGGCTATTGGCCATTGTAAAGCTGAACTTTCAAAAGTGAGAACAGGGAGAGCTAATCCTCAGATTCTCAATTCATTAAAAGTTGAATATTATGGCTCTATGGTTCCGCTAACTCAAGTCTCAACAATTACCTCGCCTGAGCCAAGGTTAATAACTATAAAGCCCTATGAAAAACCATTGATTGGAGAAATTGAAAAAAGTATTATGGAATCAAACCTGGGTTTGACACCAAATAATAATGGTGAATCAATTCTAATTCCAATCCCTCCGCTATCTGAAGAGCGTAGAAAAGATTTAATAAAATATGTTCATCAGCTTGTAGAAGAAAGCAAAGTCGCTATAAGGAACATAAGAAGAGATGCATTACATACCCTTAAAGATTTCGCGGATGAAAGCCATCTTTCCGAAGACGAAACTAGAAGGCAAGAATCAAATATACAGGATATTACAAATACAAACATTTCATCTTTAGAAAGTATTGAAAAGGTAAAAGAAAAAGAGCTTTTAGAGTTTTAAACTATTTGATTTATTGGAAATCCCAAATTAAATGCCAATTTCCCTCTCTTAAGCTAATCAATCACACTTTGACCAGCCACATTCCCTACAAGTCAAGCAACCGCCTTCATTTACTACATTAGTAGAAGTACCACAATCTTTGCATTCATAAGAACTCTCTTGAGTTGGAGTTTCTTGAGCCATGGTAATTCTAACTTTTTCATCAACAAAATCAGTGTCTGTGTCGGGCTTCCATGTATTTCTTTCTTTTAAATAATCATCCAAAGCTTTTCCAATAGCATCTGGGGTAGAAAGAATAAGACGACCATCCTCCCACGTTGGATTTGGACCTGAAATGCCCTTCAATTGCCTAACAATAGAATTTGGATCAACTCCAGATCGCAACGCCAAAGAAATTAATCTGCTTATGGCCTCAGATTGTGCAGCAGCATTGCCACCAGCTTTTCCAATAGTGGTAAATATTTCACAAAGACCATTTTCATCTTCATTTATTGTGATGTATAAAGAGCCCTCACCTGTACGAATTCTTCTTGTAGTACCTGAGGTGGTGATAGGTCTCATCCTGGGTCTTTTTTCATTGGTTTGTGATGCAGTCACATCTTCAGTAGGTGTTTTGGCGCTTTCTTTCTTAGTTTCTTCGTTAGTGATGAGAATGCCTTCTCGAGAACCTTCTCTGTATACTGTAATTCCTTTAAGACCTGCTTTGTGAGCAGTCATGTATATATCAGCAACGGTCTCTTTCTTTATTTCATTTTTAAGATTTACTGTAGAGGAGATTGAGCTGTCAATGTATTTTTGAATAATTCCTTGCATTTTTACTCTAAAGTATGGATCAATCTCATGAGCAGTTACAACATAATCAGGAAGATTATCATCGTTTTTGAATAATTTTTCTATGATTGGGTGATATACTTTATACTCATCGAAATCTCTTCCAAAGCCATCATTTTTCTTGACTCTTCTTTTGTAAGATGTTGCGAATATAGGTTCAACACCAGAGGTCACCCTGGCAACAATAGCGCCACTACCTGTTGGTGGTACAGTTAGAACAGTTGAATTCCTTATCTTATGCTCTTCTATATCATTTTTAATGTGCTTTGGAAGATTTTTAACAAAATGACTTTTTTTGTAACCATCCCAATTAAAATTAGGGAATCCTCCTTTTTCTTTGGCAAGATCAACACTGGTTTCATAAGCAGTATCTCTGAAGATTTGCATGATCTGATCAACTGTTTGAAGAGCATCTTCACTGTCATACTTAATATTCATTCTTACAAGCATATCACCGAGCCCTAAAATTCCAAGGCCAATTCTTCTATCATTAAATGCATTTTGCTTTTGTGATTCTAAGGCATGCCTATCCAAATTGTAATCAATAACATTGTCTAAAAATCTAGTAGCGGTTACTATGGTATCTTTGAACTCATCAATCATAAAATTTCCTTTTTCATCAACAAAGCGTTCTAAGTTTATAGATCCAAGGTTGCAACATCCACCATCAGGAAGAGGTTGCTCTGCGCAGGGATTGGTTGATACAAGGGGACTACAATATTCTGCATTGTGATAGTTTTTCATGGTATCCCAAAAAAGCAAACCTGGTTCAGCGCTAGAGTGAGCATGGTCAATTATCTTGTCCCATAATTCTTTAGCGTTAACAGTCTTGTAAATTTTGCCTTGATACCTTAGATCGAATTCCTCATTCTTTGAAACTGCACTCATAAATTCATCTGTTAACAAAACAGAAATATTGGAATATTTCACCATATTAACATCACCGGTTTTGATCTCGATAAATTTTTCAATATCAGGATGGTCAATGCTTAGTGTTTGCATATTTGCACCCCTTCTACCATGCTGCGCTATTGTATTAGTATTTTCACTGAACAAATTCATAAAACCAACGGGACCACATGATTCGCCTCCCGTGCCGTTTATAGCATCACCAGATGGTCTTAAAACAGAAAGATCATGACCGCATCCACCACCAAATTTGTATGTTCTAGCTTCTTCTTGAATAGTTTTATATATGGAATTGATAGAATCATCGTTAATTCCAACTACATAACAATTATTAAGAGTGGTTGTGATGTCTTCACGTCCTGCACCATGCATTATACGACCACCTGGAGTAAACTTAAAATCCTCTAGAATAGAATAAAATTTATTTTCCCATAGTTTTTTGGATTTTTTTGTTTTCTCTACGCTTGCTAACGCTTTTGCCTGTCTTTGCCACAATTCATAGGGGTGACTTTCCCATGGTGCTAAGTATTTGTTTTTTAAAACATCTGCACCAAGAGTATCGCCATTGTAGTAATTGTCAATTTGATATTTTGAAAAATCATCTTTGGTGGTTTTTTTATCAATTTCTTTTGCAAGCTCTCTTGCAGTATCTTCTACTAATGTGTTTAGTTCTTTTGATGATTTGTCATTTTCATTTGGAAAATTTAGTTCAATTGCTTCCGCCATCGCCTTAATTCCTTACGTTTTGGTATGTGGTTGTAAAAAAGTTTTAACTAACAAATGAAAAAGTGATAAATGTTATGGTTGGCGCTTGAAAATATATAAACATTGAAAAAATCCATCAAGTAGAAAAGTCAATTTAATCGTTATGTCGTCGATAAATTTTTTAAAATTTAAGTTATCCACAATTTATCCACATTGATTTTAAGTTACTCAAATATCAAAAAAATTGATTTTTGATAAATCCTAAGCTGATTAAAGACAATTAAATAATTATTAATTAAAAATTTGAATATTAGATTTGAGCTTTGAAAACGATAGTTTAATTTAAAATCAAATACAATATATTAAACCTAAAGTAAAACAATGCATCCTTTTCATTTAGCATTTCCAGTGCATGATCTTTCATTGGCGAAAAAATTCTATACAAATGTTCTACTATGCAAAGTAGGCAGAAGCAGTGAAGAATGGATAGATTTTAACTTATTTGGACATCAAATAGTAGCTCATCTTGATAATTCAATGGATTTAGAAAATTCCTTAAATATCGTAGACGGAAAAAAAGTTCCTGTGCGACATTTTGGTATAGTTATGGATTGGAATAAATGGCATCAGTTTGTAAATCATTTAAAAAATGAAAACGTTGATTTTTTTATAGAACCTCACACTAGGTTTAAAGGGAAGCCCGGCGAACAAGCAACATTCTTTATCAAAGATCCTAGCGGGAATGCGTTAGAATTCAAATCATTTAAAGATAAAGAAATGATCTTTAAGAATTTTTAGCAAAAAACCGATGCTTACAGTTGCAATTATAGGACGACCTAATGTTGGAAAATCAACTTTTTTTAATAGGGTTTTAAATCAGCGAAAAGCAATTGTGCATGAAAAAGAAGGCATTACTCGTGACAGAATATATGGTGAAATGTTTTGGACAGGTCACCAGTTAAGATTTGTTGATACTGGAGGCTTTATCCCAAAAGATTCAGATATTTTCAATCGCGAAATAAGAAATCAAGCAAAAGAAGCAGCTAATGAAGCAGATTTTATCCTATTTATTGTTGATGGAAAAACCGGACCAGTTTCAACCGATATAGAACTCGCAAACTTTGTTAGAAAGTCTGGTAAAAAACATCTAATGGCGGTTAATAAATGCGATGATTTATCACTGTCTCAACAAATTAATAATTTTTTTGAATTAGGGTTGAAACCTGTTTTACCAATTTCTGCGCTAAACGGTAGATTAACAGGTGATTTATTGGATGAAATAATTCATTTATCTGATATTAAACTTTCAAAAGATGAAAAAGAAGCCGATGATAGCGAGTTCAGACTAGCTATAACAGGCATGCCCAATGTTGGAAAATCATCCCTTTTGAATGCAATATTGAAACGCAATCAATCAATAGTAACTCCAATTGGAGGCACCACTAGAGATGCTATCGATAGTAACATTAGATATTATGGAAAAAAAATAACGCTGGTTGATACTGCAGGACTGCGAAAAAAAAGCAAAATTTCAGACAGTATAGAATTTTATAGTACCATAAGAACCCAAAACGCAATCTTGAACTGTGATCTGGCTTTGGTCTTGATTGATGCTGAAAAAGGATTTACAAAGCACGATAAGTCCATTATTGATGATGTAATTTTAAAAGGAAAAGGATTGATTGTAATTGTTAACAAATGGGATTTAATAAATAAAACCACCAACACTATGAAAGAATTCGTAGATGAAATGATTTATCAATTCAAAACTGTAGGTGATTATCCAATTTTATTCATTTCTGCTTTGACAAAAAAAAGAATATCTGGCGTACTAAAAGAAGCATCACTTCTATCAAAAAAAATTAAGAAAAAACTGTCAACATCTGATCTCAATAAATCGCTACAAAAATCATTGTATCAGAAAGCTCCTCCTGCTGCAAAAGGAAAGGTTATAAATCTGAACTATATCACTCAAGTAAGCACAAAGCCGCACTTGTTTGTTATTTATGCTAATTATCCAAAATTAGTGCCTTTGAATTATAGAAAATATTTAGAGAATAATTTAAGGGCTGATTTCGATTTAAAGGGGATTCCTTTTAGGATATCATTTAGAAAAAAATGAATTGTTAGAAAAATTTTATTCTGGTAAATTTTGTTATAATTATTATTCGTGACGCGGGGTGGAGCAGTCTGGTAGCTCGCAGGGCTCATAACCCTGAGGTCGGAGGTTCGAATCCTTCCCCCGCTACCATTTAAAATGGGTTAGCTCGACTAACCCATTTTTTTTATGCAAGGTAATTAAATTTATATCAACAAAATTTATTTGATTAAGGTCTCATATTATTTTTGTAATTTAGTAATTAAATAAATTTAGAAATTATGTTATATTTTTTATTCGACCTATTCTCTCAGCTTTTCTTAGGCTTTTTTGACGGTGGTTTATTAGCCGGCCTATTCTTTTTAGCTGCAGCTTTATATAGCTTTCTTTTTCGATCAAAGAAAAATTTGTTAAATAGAAATGATTTCATTGAAGATTGTATTGTAATTCTCATAATGACTATGATATTATTGAGATTATTACTTGTTATTAAGGTCTATTTATTCGACTCGCAAGGTTGGACTTTAATTTTTGACCTTCCAGATTCACTTATTTTGGATGCTTTTTACGGAAGATAATTTCTACCCTAACTAAAGATAGAGGAATTTTAGTTAGGGTAGAACTTTTGCTGATTAAAATTTAAAACTTATTCAGGTTTCCAGTTTGCATAATCCCCTGGAGAAGCTCCCGTTACCAAGGAATAAACATAAGCTCCATTTTTATCGTGTACAAGCACTGTATCTGGTGCAACATAATCAGACAGGCCAATAAAGATATGCTCTGAATTTGCATGGGATGAATAGAGTTTGTTATCATTATAATTACCTATTTTGCCTGATGTTAATATGCTGGCATCAGTATTAAGAGGCGAAACACCACCATCAAATGTTCTGTACAACGCCTTATTAAAATTGAACAAATCTCCAGCGCATGCAGAACCTCCTCTACCATAATCTTTAATGTTGACATTGCCTGTAGTTAAATCAATTTTGCTGGTACCAATGTACGTTAGATAGGAATCATCATAGTATCGGTTGGTTACCCACAAATTATCACCTTCAAGCGCCAACGCATGAGGACCTTTGCCTACTTTGTATTCATTAGTAACTTGTCTTGAGCTTATGTCTATTTTAACTACAGTGCTGGCAGAGGTGTAATCAGAATTCATATTGATAGCAACAAATAGATTTGATTGATCAGAGATGATCCCTTCTGGCATTCCATTGACTTTTATCGACCCTTCAATTTTATAAGTCGTAAGATTTAAATACTTAACATCTTGAGAATTCCAATTAGTAAAATATAGATAGTTTCCAACGACTACCATCTCTCTTGGGCTACTAGTATTTGTGGGGATATCTATTCCGGGCAAGGCAAGCCCCTCTTCAGATATACTATAAACTTTTATGAGATGACTGTTGTTAAGAATAGCAAATAGCTTGTTGCCATGGACTAAAATCGATTGCAATACATCTCCAATATCTTCAATTTTTTGTATTTTTGCCTCACCTTTGTATACTGAGATGCTCGCATTGCTTGAGCCGAAATTTCCTTCAGAAGAAATAAAGGTGAGTTCTTGATTAATAGTTGAGGTGTTGTTGTCCTCACAGCTAATTATTAAAAAAGCTACAAGTAAATAAAAGCGTTTCATTTAGTATTCCTTTAAATTTAAAGGGAAGCTATTGATATAGAATCATATAACCTTTATCCCGAAAGTTATTAGTATTTATGAGTTTCACTATTCAGATATCCTGACTTTCGCATTACAAACTATTTTGGCCTTCTCCAATTAAATGAATGGCTATAATTAAAACAGTTCTAGCGATTACAGTAGCGGGTACTGTGTCTGATTTTCACAGACTTCCCTGAAAATGTAAAAACATATTCACATCAAGTTAAGAATGGATTAATATAATGCACCATGAGAAATGTGAATTATCTATTTTTTTGTAAAAAAAACGTGCTTGAACAAATTTTATTAAGTTGCTTTTTATTTTTTACACTAAACGCCCAAACAGATAAAAGCTTTGTTTCTAAATCTGTTCTTGATTATGCTAATTATTTTGAAAGAAATAGATCAAATTTGGATCCGATCGAAGGTATTTGGGAAGAGTATGCTGTTGGTACTTTGTATGAGGATACAAAGGTTCTATCAAGACTAGAAGAAATAAAAAGAGCAACATGGATTGTAATAAAAAAAAATAAGAGAATTTTACTGCCAAATAAAAATATTATTAACAAAAATGATAGTTTTTACATAAAATTAAAAAAACATTTTTTAAATATTGCTTATAGAAAATATAGCTATGAAGAATATTTTAAAGTTTTAAATAGCAATGGATCAACAATCGGATTCAATGCTTATTTTATAAAAAAGAAAAATGGTCTCTATGATTTTTACTGCAAGATAGAAGAATTAGATGACCAGCTAATTATTCAGGCTCGTATGTCCAATCATAATAATTTGTTAATGCAGTATAATGCTCCACTAAATTTTATTAGTTTTTTTAACCAAGAAATGAATTACGATGACGGTCTCATCAGTAGAGAATTGTTTTGGCAAATCGAGTGGAAAAAATCATTTAAATAATTCTTGAATAATGAGCGTTTTGAGCGTATTTTATTTGATAATAATCTAGGATTTCAATTATAAGAATACCATGGAGGTCAAGTGAAAACCGATAGAAGAGATTTTATTTCAAAAACCTGTAAATGTCTGGCATATTGTGCCATACCTACTGCATTATTAACTATTCAAGGTTGCGAAGACAATGTTGACCCTTATGACAGCACCAGCGATGATAAGGACAATAATGATAGTGATTCTGACGGATCAGGCGGTTCAGGCGGCGGCAATACTTCAAACTCAATATCATTTAATCTAGATGAACAGCCTTATTCCGATTTAAAGGTTATTGGTAATTCCATTGTTACATCCGGTAACAAAATAGATAATGTTGGTTTATTGCTTTATAGGAAATCTGAAAATGAAATATTAGCTTTTACCAGAAGATGTACTCATGCTGGATATGAAATAGGAGCATTTTCAGGAGGTGTCTCAGTTTGCTCATCAGGACATGGTGGAAGATTTGACACAAATGGAAAAGCAGTATCAAGACCAGCAACAGGCAGCCTGAGGCAATATCAGGCAGTTCTTAGTGGGAGTACCTTAACTATTAGCTAGGAGGTTCTATGGATTACTTATTGCTCGATTTTTTCAAAATACTTGTCCCCATATCAATATTTTATGTTTGGGTTCCAAGACAGGATAACATTCGAAAAGAATTTCAAGATTACAATTACCCTGATTGGTTAAGAGATCTAACTGGAATTTTTAAGTTAACGTTTGCTGTGATGCTTTTTAGCGGCAATGACGAATTAGTTTTATTAGCATCTGCTGGTCTTGTCATTCTTATGTTGGGAGCTTTTGGTACCCACATGCGTGTGAAAAATGGCCCTAGATGGTTCATGCCATCTCTTTCTCAAATAATTATGAATGGCTACATATTTTATATGACTTATTAAAAAAATGACAATTAGTCATCGGTTCGTTCTATATACCTTTCTTTTGTTTGTTGTATCGTGCTCCAGGCTTTACCACGGCTCTTGGAATCAACCCTACTTTGATGAGAATGTTCAGCCTGATAATCTTGGTAAAAATGTATCTAGTTGGGAAGATGGTGCTAGAATACCAGAAGATGAATTCTCAGTAGAGTGGTGGTACATTGATGCTAAATTAGAAGACAGCAGTATTGTTGTTGCTTACTTTTACAAAGTACATAATATAACTAACCAGTACTTCATCGGGTTTAATTACACCTCGCCAGATGGCGTTGATACATTTAAACTAAAACGCTTTAAAAAAAATGATGTTTCATTTTCGACTGATAGCTGCAATGTACAATTTGGTAAAAATTATTTCAGGGGCAATCTTAACAAATATTCTGTTTATTTAGATCCAGAAGATTTTGAAGGTTTTGGAATTGATTTGAATCTTAATTCAACGATCCCTCCTTATCGTCCACAAGATGGAATTATAAAGGCTGGTGATGATTATTTTGCATGGCTTGCAGCAGTTCCCAATGGTAAAGTAACCGGTAATTACACACTAAACTATAATGACAATCTTCAAGCCTCAGGAAGTGGCTATCACGATCATAACTGGGGTAATACGTATCTTTGGAGATTATTCAGTGGTTGGACTTGGTTCAGAGGAGAGGCTGGGCCTTATACAGTGATTGGAGCCGAGTTAAATGTTGTCAACAATCGCGGAGGGTTTGATGTGCCAATATTGTATGTAGCTGATGAGAAAGGCGAAATTGTAAATGAATTTGGTAATAAAACTTTGATGACTATGAAAAGCGACTTAATAACCGATCTCTACAATAAAAAAAATGAACCACAATTCTCAACATTTACAATTGGCACAAGCGATAATGTCAACGTTCGGATAAGCAAAAAAAGCTTATTGGAAAATATTGATATTTTTGAGCGTGCTGGCCTTCTCTCCTTGCCTATGAAATTATCTTTTTCTCCATTTGGCATTGACCCTTATTATACCCGTTTTTCTAGTAATTTTAATTTAAGATTAAGCGATGGTACTATATATAAAGGGACGGGAGTTATGGAGATTATGGATCTACATTAAATATTTCGATTGCTTATGCTTGAATTCAAAAATATCTCAAAACAATTTGATAAAAATAAAGCTTTAGATAATATCTCCTTTAATATTTCAGAAAATGCAATTTTTGGTCTTTTAGGTCCCAATGGTAGCGGAAAATCAACTCTTATGCGAATACTCGCAAACCTAATTACTGAATGGGATGGAGAAATAAAATTCAAAAATAAAAAACTAAACTCTGATAAAAGTTATTTAAATCACTTTGGATTTATCATTGAGTCACCATGCTTTTATGAATATCTAAGCGCAAGAAAAAATCTTGAGATTTTGTGTCGATTAACAGGAACTGATTTTCGCATTATTAACGAGCTTTTAGACCTCGTAAATCTTTTACACAGGTCTGAAGATAAAGTTTCTCATTTTTCATATGGAATGAAGCAACGATTAGGGATAGCCCAGGCTTTATTGCATGATCCTCAAGTGCTTATCCTTGATGAGCCAAATAATGGACTTGATCCTTTTGGAATCAATCAAATTGCAGATATTCTTTTTCATTTAAAAGATAAGGGAAAGACTATTTGTATATCTACGCATTCTTTGAATGAGGTAGATCGATTATGTTCTGATGTTGCAATTATAAAAAATGGAAAATTATTAAAATCATCACCAATGGAGACTTTGCATAATGAAAAAAGATTTTATCGATTGGAAACTTCTCACCTGAATGATGCAGTAAAATTTATCAAAGAGCAGAAAAGCATAGATATAATCTACAAGCAGAAAAACTCGATAATAGTATCTCAAAATATTAAAAAAAATGATATAAAGTTTGATATAGTTAAAGATAAAACTAATTCTGTAAAATCAATACAAAGAGAATCCCCTTTGATACAATTTTTTTATGCTTAAAAATATTTTGACCAATGAAGCCATTAAGGCATTATATAAAAAAAGGACCTACATTAGTTTCGTCCTGTTAACTTTTTTAGTGCCACTGATAATTTTAGCCATAGGAGATGGTGCTGAATATATGGAGAGTCGAATTTATGGACAGTTAAAAGATTCATTTATTGTAATAGGCTCCATAACAAACGGATATTTATCAAGCTACCTCATTATTGCTATTTTAATCAGTCAAATGCCCTTTTTATCAACAATAGTTGCTTCAGAAATCGTTTCTGGAGAGTATTCTAAGGGCACATTCAGAATGTATCTATCAAGATCTGTTTCAAGAAATAAGATTTTATTCTCAAAATTTATCATAGTTCAAATCTATACTATCCTGATGATGTTATTCTTTGTTTTCTATACGCTGATAATAGGATGTTTAATGTTGGGAGTGGGAGATCTAGCAGTTTTTCACAAAGGTCTACTGTTCTTGCCTCAAGAAGATATCCTGTGGAGATTTTTTATTGCCTTTATAGTCTCTACCCTAGTAATGATCGCTACGAGCAGCCTTTGTTTTATGTTATCAACAATATATAAAAATAGTGTTACCCCTATAATTATCACTATAAGCGCTGTTTTTATAGGATCTGCGATAAGTTTCATACCCATTCCACTGTTTGAGGCTATAAATCCTTTTTTATTTACTGGATATATTGACTTATTTTTAGCTGCATTTTTTGATCCAGTTCCATGGGAAGTTATTATTGAAGCAACATTTGTATGTTTAATTTGGTCCGGCATTTTTACAATATCAGCTTTTTATCTTTTTAATAAAAAAGAGATATTATCATGATTTTTAAAATTCTATTTTTGTTTCTGCTAGCTAATTCAAATGCATTGAGCAATAAAAATCCAGAATACATCATAAAAAAAACGGATGACCAGTTTAGGGAAATAAATAATTACCAGGTGGACATGGTTATTTCAATTGCTATTCCTGCTTTTAGAATGCCAAAAAAAAAATACAAAGTCTATTTTAAGCAACCAGACAAGATAAAAGTAAAAAGCAGAGGGTTCGGTTTATTGCCAAAAACAGGAATGTTTACATCTCCTCTAGAAAACTTTAGTAATTTGTCGAATATTAGATTTTCAAAAGATCTTTCAAGAACTAACCCTAATGAAATATTGTTGGTAGGTGATTTAGTTCTAGATAGCTTGGCACTTGATGTGCCAAATGAATATGCAAGGCTAACTTTCAAACCCACAGTTGATGTGAAAGTTGACACTCAAAATTGGGTCATAACGCAAGTATTAACGAAGATTGATACTGTGAAGATTATGGAAATAAATAATTTTTACGATGTAGTTGATGATTCTTTTTACATGCCAATAAGATCTACGGTAGAATATTACGTGAAAGATGCTCGCCTTTCTAAATGGATTAATAAGGATATTGGAACCATTATGGGCAACAATCATAATATGAACATTGAAAGCGACATGGTAAAGGGATTGATCTCTGTCAATTATGCAAAATACAGAGTTAATCGAGGAATAAAAGATTCTATTTTTGAAGATTGAATATTTTTTTTAAATTTATTAAGGAACACAATGCTAACTATATTATCACCAGCTAAAAAATTATCAAACGAGTGCTTTGCTAGGACGCAAAACTACACCACTCCAACATTTTTAAATGAATCTCAGGCATTGGTAGACATTTTGAGAAGCAAGAAGCCTATCGATCTTCAAAATTTAATGGGAATTAGCGATAAACTATCCGTATTGAACTGGGAGCGATTTCAAAATTGGAAATTACCGGTAGAGGAAAGTAGTGCAAAGGAAGCAATTTATCATTTTCAGGGTGACACCTATTCAGGACTGAACACTGAAGATCTTAGCAGCGGCGAAATAACTTTTGCCCAAAAGAATACTCGAATATTATCTGGACTGTATGGTGTTTTAAAACCTCTTGATTTGATATTACCTTATCGACTCGAGATGGGTACAAAATTAAAGAATGATAAAGGCGATAGTTTATATCAATTTTGGGGCGATACTTTATCTAAGTTCATTACAAACGAATTAAAAAGTCATTCAGCGAAGGTTTTGATAAATTGTGCTTCTGTTGAGTATTTTAAATCTTTGAACAATACTTCACTTAAAGCTGACGTCATTACACCTCATTTCAAAGAACTCAAGAATGGGAACTATAAGATAATATCCTTTTATGCAAAAAAGGCGAGAGGTATGATGGCAAGATTCATTATAAAAAATAAAATCCAAGAACCGTCTAAAATTTTGCAATTTGATTATGCTGGATATCAATACAATGATCAGCTTTCTTCTCCTTTAAATCCGGTTTTTACTCGAGCCCAATCATAATTTTTGAAAGTTCATGACTGAAAATTTATTTTTAGTCATAGCAGCTTTCTTTACCTCTTTTTTATCTGCAATTATTGGAATGGGAGGAGGTATCACTTTACTTGGTATTATGGCCATTATCATGCCCGATGGGTTTCTTGTGGTCGCCTATCATGGTATTATTCAGTTTGTAAGTAATATTACTAGGACATATGTCTTTAGGAATGATATAGACAAAAAAATATTTTCTCGCTATTCGAAGGGACTGTTTTTTGGACTATTTTCATCTATTGCCGCAATAGTTACTCTGATAAATTTCTTTCAGGTTGGATCGGGATCGGAATTTAAGGTAGACATCTTGAAACCTTTAATTGGTGTATACATAATATGGTTCTTGTATCTTCGAAAAAAAGATAAGCCTATTATTAAAAATGCATTTCAAGTAATGGGTTTTTTTAGCGGCCTTGTAACCGTTTTTGTTGGCGCTGCAGGACCACTGATTGCTCCATTGTTTTTAGCTGAAAAAATATCAAAAGAAACAATCATTGGAACTAAGGCGGCTTGTCAAGCCTTGGGTCATTTTTTGAAAATTCCTATCTTTTATTATTTTTTCAATGTCACCTACCTTTCAGATTGGAGAGTATTATTGCCATTAATTTCAGCTGTATACATTGGAACGAACTTTGGCAAATCGATGTTAGGTAAAATACCAGAGAAAATATTTAAAACTATATTTAAATTAGTCTTAACACTTATTGCAATTCGTCTTCTTATGAGTGTTTTTTTAATTAAGTTTTAATATACATTTTTCATTATTAAATAGGTTCATCGATGAGAATTCTTTATTTATTATTTACAATGGTGTGTTTTGTAAGAGCAAATACACTTTTGCCTCCCTCTGAATTTTTAGGTTACAAACTCGGGGACATGTTCACCCCTCATCATTTGGTTGTTGACTATCTTTTTCATGTTTCACAAAATGAACCAAATGTAAAGATTATTGAATATGGGAAAACCTACGAGGGTAGACCGTTGATGCTTGCTTTTATTTCTAGTGTTGATAACATGGACAAATTAGAACAGATACGAAAGGACAATTTAACTAGAGCAGGTATTATCAAAGGTTCAACAAAAACCAAGAAAGTTGGAATTGTATGGTTAAGCTATAATGTTCATGGAAATGAAGCAAACTCTACAGAGGCTGCTATGAAAACCTTGCACGCGCTTGCTGACAAATCGAACATAACCACGCAAGAATGGCTTAAAAATACGGTCGTAATCATTGACCCATCTGTTAATCCTGATGGACGAGATCGATATGCAAATTGGTATAGAATGACTGCAAATCGATGGCCAGACGCTGATCCGCTTGGTCGGGAGCATATGGAGCCGTGGCCCGGAGGAAGAACTAATCATTATTATTTTGATCTTAATCGGGATTGGGCATGGCAAACGCAAATTGAATCGCAACAACGAATTATTAAGTATAATGAGTGGCTACCTCATATTCATGTAGATTTTCACGAACAAGGATATAATAGTCCATACTTTTTCGCACCCGCTGCGAAACCCTTGCATCAATATATAACAGACTGGCAAAGAGATTTCCAGAAGACTATTGGATTAAATCACGCAAAATATTTCGATAGAAACAACTGGCTCTATTTTACAAAAGAATCCTTTGATCTCTTGTATCCTAGTTATGGCGATACTTACCCTACTTACAATGGTGCTATCGGAATGACCTACGAGCAAGCAGGTCATAGCAGAGGGGGTTTAGCAATTGAAACTGAAGACGGGGATACTTTGACTTTAGCGGATAGATTAGAACATCATTATACTACCGGTCTCTCAACAATAGAAGTTGCATCAAAGAATGTTGAGAAGATGGTCAATGAATTTTCAGATTTTTTCAATCCAAACAGAAAAGAGCTCGTTGATACGTTTAAATCCTATGTCATCACAAGATCGAATCCAACAGATAAATTGAATCATTTGAAAAGCTGGTTAGATAATAATGGGATAGAACACAGAACATCGGATGAGACCCGTTCATTTAGAGCATTTAACTATCAAAACGGTTTAACAGATCTTATAAAGGTAAAAAAGGGTGATCTTGTCATATCATCTAACCAACCAAAGTCGATCCTTGTGCATGTTCTATTTGAACCCAATACGTTCTTAGAAGACACGATGACCTATGATATAACTGCTTGGTCTGTTCCTTATGTTTATGGACTTCAAGCTTATGCAACTAAAAGCACAATCAAGACAACCGATAGTCAGCGATATTTTTCAAAAAGAGATAAATTAAATTCAAATCCCTATGCTTATATATTGCCCTGGGGTGGAATTGACGATATAAGGTTTCTATCAGAAATCTATCAACATAATATTGTTGCAAGGGTTTCTGTTGAACCTTTTGAGATCAAGAAAAAAAGATTTGATAGAGGTACGATCATCTTGACTCGAAAAAGCAACGAAAATTTAGGCGATCAGTTTGACAATATCATAAAAAAGGCAGCTAACAAATTCAATCGTCCTATTACTTCTGTTGAATCAGGGTTTGTATCCAAAGGAAAAGACTTTGGCTCTTCATCAATGCGAGTCATTAGAAAACCAAAGATTGGTATAATTTCAGGAAACGGGGTCAGCAGTTACAGTTTTGGAGAAGTATGGCACTTTTTTGAAAGGCAAATTGAATTTCCTGTATCGGTCATTGGATCGGACTACTTTTCTGGAATCCCAAAGCATAATTTTGATGTTATCATACTGCCCAGCGGTAATCATAGTTACATAAATAATGAACTAAGAGATGATCTTCGTATATGGGTTAGGTCTGGAGGAAAATTGATTCTAATGGATGGAGCAATAAATGCATTTGTGGATAAAAAAGGATTTGGATTAAAAAAATTCGCTACCGATGAAGAAAAGAAAAAAAAGGAAGAAAAAGAAAAATCTATAAAAATGTCTGAACGTCTAAATTTGTATAAAGACAGACAGAGAAATAATTTAAGCGAAAATGCTTATGGTGCTATTGTTAGATTGAGGATGGATAATTCACATCCATTGGGTTTTGGATATGACAAAGAATACCTATCATTAAAGCTAAGGAATCGCCGCTATGCTTACTTAGAATCGGGTTGGAATGTTGGAACAACGCAAGATTCAACATCGATAGTCAGTGGTTTTGTAGGGTTCAAAGCTAAGCAGAATTTTAGAGAGTCATTGGTGTTTGGTGTAGAGGAGATTGGACGGGGTAGCGTCGTATATATGGTAGATAATCCACTTTTTCGTGGATTTTGGTATAACGGTAAGTTGCTTTTTGGCAATGCTGTTTTTTTAGTAGGGAACTAGAGAATGAAAAAATTATTTTTAATTATCATGATTTTATTCACAGCTTGTAGCAAGCACGATATTGATTTGAAAATCATAAATGCTGAGGATTTATTTTCCCAAGTTAGAATCCATCAAGACTCTGATGTGGTTTTGATAAATTTTTGGGCTACAACGTGTGGCCCTTGTATTGAAGAATTTCCCATGATCGTTGATTTATCAAATCAGTATCGTGAAAAAAATCTTGCTGTATATTTTGTTAGCGCTGATTGGGAGGATATGACTAAAGAAGTTATAAGTTTTTTATCTTCTCAAGGTGTTTCAGGTATTTCATTCCTAAAAGAGGAAGGTAACGATAATGATTTCATTAATGCAATTGATGAAAATTGGTCAGGCGCAATTCCTTTTACCCTTGTCTACGATAAAAAAGGAAACGTTGTTTCAGCGTGGGAAGGAAAGAAAGATAAGGAATTTTTTGAAAATGAAATAATAAGCGCTTTAAATCTATAGGTTTTTAAATTTATGAAAATTGAAGAGTTCACACTGGAAAGACAACAGTCTATATGGGAAGGAAAAGTAAAGTACAATTTATCGGAAAGTGGTGTTCACCCAGGATCAATTAAATCATTATTTGATTCTGAAATGATAGATATAATTGAAAATACCGAACTTACTTACGGCCATACTGAGGGTTCTCCTGAACTTAGAAGTGTTATTTCAAAAATTTATAAAGGCTCAAAGCCTGACAATATTCAGGTTTACAACGGTTCATCGGAAGCTAATTTTGTTGCATTGATGACTTTAATTGAACCCAATGATGAAGTCATCTGTGTTATGCCTAACTATATGCAAATCCACGGACTTGCTAAAGCCTTGGGTGCTAATATCAAAACAATAAATAACAATGAGACCACTGACTGGAAAATTAACATACAAGAGCTTGAAGACAGCGTAACTGATAAAACAAAGCTCATAACAATCTGCAATCCCAATAATCCCACTGGTTCCGTATTAGATAAGCAATCAATTAATGAGATTGGCTCTGTTGCAGAAAAGGTGGGAGCGTGGATCTTAGCTGATGAAGTTTACAGAGGTTCTGAGCTTGACGGTCAAGAATGTGAAAGTTTTTGGAGTTTGTCATATGATAAAAAGATAATTAATTGTGGACTATCCAAGGCATATGGATTGCCTGGCTTGCGTGTTGGTTGGACAATTTCTAATGAGAAATTCATTAAAAATTGTTGGGCGAATCATGACTATACAAGTATAGCAATAGGTCGATTAAGTGATGTGATAGCATCATATGTACTTCGCAAAGAAAATAGATCAGCTATTCTAAACAAAACACGATCCTCTCTTAATAAGAATCTTTCAATATTCAAGGACTGGTCTGAGCAATTCAATGATAAATTCAAATATATTGAACCGAAAGCTGGTGCCATGATATTTGTCAATTATGATTGGAATATCAATTCCACAAAATTAGTTGATAGAATTAGAAATGAAGTAAGTGTATTGTTGGTAGCTGGTGATTGGTACGGATATGATCATTACTTACGATTTGGTTATGGAGCTAAAGAAAAAGATTTAATATCTGCTTTGGAGATCATATCACCAGTGCTTAAAAGGCTCTAATGAATTTTGAAAAAAATATTAAAAATACTGCAGAAACAATAGCACGCTTCATAAATCATACCCCCCTTCAATATTCCCCCTATTTAAGCAAAATAATTGATGGTAATGTTTATCTAAAATTGGAAAACATTCAAAAAACAGGATCTTTTAAATTTAGAGGCGCAATGAGTAAGATCAGTTCATTAGCGATGTCTAAAAATCCAAAAAAAGTCATTACCGCATCAACCGGAAATCACGGAGCAGCGTGTTCATTGGCTATGTCATTAAAAGGGGTAGATGGATCTATATATGTTCCAAAGAATGCCCACCAAAATAAAATTGATAAAATTAAACTCTATGGAGCGGATGTTAAATATTATGGAAATGATTGTGTAGAGACAGAAATGCATGCCAAAGCTCTTTCCATTGAGCATGGTTTCTCCTACATTTCTCCTTACAATGACATGGATGTAATTTTTGGTCAAGGTACAGTTGGATATGAAATTGACCAAGATTTAGATATTATTGATGCAATATTTATTAGTGTGGGAGGAGGAGGTCTTATTTCTGGAGTTGGGGGATATTTAAAATCTTTAAAAAGAGAAATCAACATATTTGGAGTTTCTCCAATAAATTCTTGTGTTATGCATGAATCAATTAAGAATGGTCAAATTACAGACTTACAATCACAACCTACACTGTCTGATGGCACTGCAGGGGGTGTTGAATCTGGTTCCATCACGTTTGATTATTGCAATGAGTTCATTGATGAATTCATTACTGTAACCGAAGAAGAGATTAAAGCTGGAATGATAACCTGTATTGATTTTGAACATTGTTTGGTTGAGGGAGCTGCGGGAGCAGCGGTTGCTGGGTTTTTAAAAAAGAAAGAACATCTCAAAGGCATGGACGTAGTAATAGTAATATGTGGAGGCAATGTGAGCTCAACTATTATAAAACAGATAACTGCATAAGTTATTTTTTATGCTTAATTTTTTATAACCATAATATTGGAGTTAAATATGAAAAATATTTTTAAACCATTTTTAATCCTTGCTTTTTCTGTAGCGATTTCTGAAGAACTAAAACTAGGTTCTGATATTCCTATGGGAGATGTTAAAATGGTCGACATTTCAGGCAAGAAAGTAAGTTTGAATGAAGTTAAGATGGAGAATGGCCTTTTGGTCAATTTTTCCTGCAATACCTGCCCATGGGTCATTGCATGGCAAGATAGGTATAATCAGCTTTCCGATCTAAGCTTAGCCAATAATATTGGCTTTATCACTATAAATCCAAATTCTAGGAATAGAGAGAAAATTGGTGAAGGCCTTGATGACATGAAAGAGTTTTCAAAAAAATATGATCATGACTTTCTTTACACATTGGATAAAAATTCTGAAATAGCTAGAGCTTTTGGTGCAACCAGCACACCACATATTTATCTTTTCAATAGCGATGGAAAGCTAGTTTATAGAGGAGCGATTGATGATAATGCTAGAAGGCCAAATAAAGTGAAGAAAACTTACCTTGTGGATGCCATTAAAGCGGTTGGAAGTGATAAGAAAATAAAAATATCCGAAACCAAAGCTCTTGGTTGTTCAATAAAATTTGCAAAAAAATAAAATTTGAGCACTTTAATTAAGTCTAAATTTTATAGACTTTATTTTTTAATCATTACACTGTACTCTATTGTTGTTGCAAAAAATAACGCAACAGAGGACAGTGTAATTGATCTTGTTAATTATCCTAGGCCTACTATGATGACGCTAAAGACCAGCGAGGATATCGTGATTGACGGTTTTATAGATGAAAATGCATGGTCAAAGGTTGACTCTTCCTATGAATTTTACCAAACGCAGCCAAATCCTGGCCATCTTGCATCTGAGCGAACGGTAGTAAGAGTATTGTTTGATGATGTCAATCTTTATATTTCTGCAATGATGTATGACTCAGAGCCAGACAAAATCATTATTGAAAGTTTAGAACAAGATTTTGATTCTCAAAGCTCAGATTGCTTTGCAATTATGTTGGATACATTTAATGATAAAAAAAGCGGTTATGCATTCTTGTTTAATCCAGCAGGAGCTATCAAGGATATGTATATTAATAACAATGGAGCTAGTATTAATCGCGCATGGGAAGGGATAGTCCATAGAAAAACATCCATTACTGAGAAAGGCTGGTCCATTGAAATGGCTTTTCCCATTTCAAGCTTGAGATTTGATCCCAATGCAAAAAATCAAGATTGGGGAATAAATTTTTTGCGAAGGATCAAAAGAAAATCTGAGGATGTTTATTGGAGTCCAATTGAACCATTTGAGAAACTCCTAACCTCTTCAAAAGCAGGTACCTTGACTGGTTTAAGCAACCTCAAGTCAGGTAGAAATATACAATTAAAGCCTTATTTTTTAGGAAATCAAATTGAAACTGATGAAAAATTAAAAAAAATAGATGGGGGATTTGATGTAAAGTATGGAATTACTCCAACTTTGACACTGGATGTTACTAAAAATACTGATTTTTCTCAGGTTGATTCGGATGAAGAAAGAGTCAATCTAACCAGATTTCCACTATTTTTTCCTGAAAAAAGGGACTTTTTCCTTGAAAATGCTAGTGTATTTGAATTCGGTGATATATCAAACTACCTTTATCGAATGAAGCCCAATAAATGGAGTCGCACTTTTAATTTATTTCACAGTAGACGAATAGGTTTACAGGATGGAGAGCAAATTCCCATTGATTATGGAGCAAGGTTGACTGGAAAAATTGCTGGTACAGAACTAGGGTATTTAAACATGTCAACCAATCAGAAAAATGATATTCTGGAAACAGATTTCAATGTTTTTAGATTGAAAAAACCGATATTAAAAAGATCAAATATTGGCGCAATGATAATAGATAGAAGTTCAATAAGCGATTCAACCGATCATCGTTCGATAGGTATTGATGCAAATTTCAATATTAACAAGTTATTGATCTATTCCTACTATGCTACAACTGAAAACACTGATAAAATGGATAATAATTCTGCGGGCAGAGTAGCTATTGCATTTAGAGATCAAAAATGGGACGTAGCAACTTATTACAAAAGGGTTCAAAAGAATTTTTCTCCTGATGTTGGTTTTATTCAAAGAACTAATATAGGTGAATCTTTTTTAACTATTGGGAGGCACAAACGTTTTAGCTCAGGTTCAATTTTGAACTTAAATCCTTATTTTTTCATTAATCAATTTGACAATCTAGATGGATATCTAGAATCCCAAGCTATCAAACTCGGCTTGGATGTGCTTTTTATGAACGGTTCACAGTTATTTGCAGGTTTTACCCAAACAAAAGAAAATATAAAATCCCCTTTTGAGCTGTACGGATTTGATATGCCCGTAGGTGAATATGTCTTTAATAGTTTTAATCTAAACTATAGGGGAGACAGAACACGAAAGATTTTGCTCAATGGAAGCTTGAACTTAGGAAAATATTACAATGGTGATAGGAATTCTGTTGGAGCAACAGTTATTTTTAATGGCGGTTACCGCTTTCGAACCGAATTCGGCATTGATAAGAATGTTTTAAAGTTTCCTAGCACTACCATAGATGCAGACATATACACTTTGAGAATAAAATATAATCATAGTGTTAATTTATTTAACTCGCTTTATTTTCAATATAATGCAGCTGACGAAAGGCTTGTATCTAACTTTAGATTTAATTTAATTCATTCACCATTAAGCGATTTATTTATTGTTTATTCAAATATATCCGACTTAAGCGGTGAAAATACTAACAATGGAATGATAGCGTTAAAGTTTACGAAATTATTTACCTTTTAGTACTAAACACTAGTAAATTTTCACATTATATATATATTATAAGGAATTAAAATGAGAAAAATATTTATTTCTTTTCTGCTGTTTTTTATCATGAGCTGTTCTAGCGATTCGTCTACCGCGAAGCTTGAATTAAAGACCATTCAGTGTCTTATGTGTTCAGCTAAAATAGAAGAATCAGTAGCAAAAATTGATGGAGTGAAAAATGTTAGTGTCGATCTCAAAGGGCAATCAGGAAAAGTTGTTTATAAAGCATCTTTAGTAGATATGTCAAAGATTGAGGACGTGATCACAGAGCTAGGTTATGACGTTAATGGTAAAAAAGCGGACCCAATAGCATATCAAAATCTAGAATTATGCTGTAAAAAACCTCAGTAATATTTTGAAAATATCGATTCTCACACTATTGATTTTCCTTTTTTCATGTGATGTTAATTTACCAGGATTGCCATCTTCGAAAAATCAGACAAAGTTTCCAAGATTGATCAGTAATTCAAAAGGTGAAATCCTTTTATCATGGTTTGAAGAAATTGAGCCTGATAAATGGGCACTCATGTCGTCGATTTTTTCTAATAAAGTCTGGTCCTCACCTAACGTTATTACCAAAAATAAAGAATATTTTATCAACTGGGCTGATTTTCCATCAACCAATTATATAAATAAAGATACATTAGTTGCTCATTGGTTGGAAAAGTCAGGACCGGGTACCTACGATTACGATGTTCATTTGTCGTTTTCGTTCAATCGGGGTGCAGATTGGACGTCTTCTCAAATTCCTCATGCCACACTAATCAAAGGAGAGCATGGTTTTGTGTCTTTTGGTATCGGTAAATCCCTACATGATGTGGTTTGGCTTGATGGCAGAAATATGATCATGGATCACTCAAAAGAAGATTATGGACAAATGAGCTTATATCATTCATCATTTACATCAAATGGCAATTTAATCAATGAATATGAGATCGATGATAGAGTATGTGAGTGTTGCCCTACCTCTTCAGTTAGGGTCAAAGATACTCTTGTTGTTGCTTACAGAAATAGAAGTCTTGATGAAATAAGAGATATATATATTGCTAGAAGAGTAGGGGATACCTGGGAAAAATCTTATCCGGTCCATAATGATGGTTGGTCTATTGCTGGCTGTCCAGTAAATGGCCCAATGCTCTCTGCGAATAATTCCAATGTTGCATTAGCATGGTATACTTCAGCCAATGGCAATCCTAGCGTGAAGGTTGCTTTTTCAACAAATTCTGGTAAAAATTTTTCAACTCCTCAAAGAGTAGATCTATCTATGCCAATCGGAAGAGTTGATATTGAATGGATATCTAACTCCGAAATACTTATAAGCTGGATTGAAGATGGTGATGATTCATCTAATATATTGGCAAGAAGAATATCTTTCGATAACAATCTCAGTAATGAGACACTTATTGAAAAAATCCCTCCTGGCAGAGTTACAGGCTATCCGCAAATGGAAGTTTTCAATGAAAATGTGTTATTTGCATGGACAGAAAATAAAAAAACAAGCGCAATCAAATCCAAATGGTTACCGATCTCTGATATTGGAAAATAAAGGATAGTCCCATATTATTTATGTAAATTAGAATAATTATGTTAAAAAATTTTAGTAAATACATTTCATATTTCCTTGTAATTATGCTTGTTGCCGGTTTTACTCCGGATAGCCCGTCAGGTGTTAACCTAATTGCGCAATCAAAGAAAAATCCGTCCCAAGCTGCAAAATTTGCTAAAAGAGGATCTGCGAAAGCAAAAAAGAAAGATTTTACGGGTGCTTTATCAGATTACAAAAGAGCTTATAAGTTAAATCCAACATCAAATTACAAAAAAAGAGTTCAGCAATTAACATCTCTTGCAAGGAAACAATCCTCAGGCTCCAAAAGCACAAAACCCTCTAGTAAAAAAGCTGCTCAAGCTGTTGCGCTTGCTAGAAATGGCAATGCAAAGGCTAAGAAAAAAGATTATGTCGGCGCCTTGAAGGATTTTCAGCGAGCTTACAGACTCAATCCCACAAGCTCCAATAGAAAAAAGGTTCAGCAGCTAACATCGCTTGTAAAACGATCAACATCAGCTAAAGCACCTTCTAGCTCTACGCCTAAAAGAGCCGTTGTTCCCGCTGTATCAAATATACCAAAAATCAGTCCTGTTGAATATGCGAATGACATTTATAATATAGCAGAAGCTTTTGAATTAAGCTCAAGAAAATTAGAACGAGCCACAACAATCTTAGATAAGAAAGAGCAAGCAAGGGTTAGGAAAGTTCTATTGGATCGTGTTCCTACCATTACTGATCTTGAGGCATCTGCTAGAAAAGAACCAAATGACTTTCGTATGCAGGTAGAGCTTGCCAGAAATTATGAAGGGGTAGGACGCTTTGAGGATGCAAAAAATATTTATTTAAGGCTTGCAGCCACTAATCCATTCAACTCTGATGCTCACTACCATTTAGGTTCATTTTACAGCAGATTTGGGCAAATGACAAAAGCTCGCCATGCATTTGATGAAGCACTAGAATTAAAGCCAGATCATCGTCCTACTATTGAAGCAATGGCAATATTGTTTGGTTCAGAGGAATCTGAAATTTTATCTAAAGATGTTTTATCTAAATCTGCAAAAAAAGACCCTAACGGACCTGGCGAACAAATGCAAAGAATAAAAAATAATATTAAGGATGAAAATTTTGAATATGCATTGAAGTTAGCACAAGGAGCTCAAAGCTCCTTTCCTGAAAATAGTGGATTTGTTTTCTTAAAAGGAAAGGCCTACGAAGGAATGGGCAATCTTGAAAAGGCAAAATCAACTTATCAGGAAGTTATTCAGAAAGATCCCACACATCAAGAGACCTATAAATCCTTAGCCAATTTATATTTTTCTCAAGGCAAGTTTGTGTATGCTGCCCTTACATATGGTGACGCTGTTAGGCTAGACCCATCTGATCTAGATTCAAGATTCAAACAAGGCTTTAGTTATTTTAAAGCTAGTGAATGGGGAAAGTCTGCTTCATCTTGGGAAGATTTACTTAGATATGACCCAAAAAATGCAAATGTGACTTTACTACTTCCTCAGGTTTATTACATCTTAGCTGTAGAGTACAATAGATCAGGTGAGTCAGGCTTAGGACAAACTGCATTTCGAAATGCATTAAGTATAAATAAAAATTCCAACTTGTGGCTTCCTGGTGCTATGAAGACATTGGGTGATTTTTATAGAGAAAGTAGGCTTTTTAAGGAGTCATTAGCCGCTTATCAAGAAGCAATTGAATTAAAGCCAATGGATTCTAATATTTATCTTGGACTTGGAATAACGTATTGGAAAATGAAAGAATCAGCTTTAGCTAAAGCTGCATGGTCACGATCAATGGAGTTAGATCCGGATAATAACGATGCTAAAGGTTGGCTTTTATTAGCTGGCAAATCCTCATAAAATCAATTTTTTATATATAGATCAATGACCAGCCATTATTCAATTTATGGCAGATCTTTTTTAGTTGGTATTTGTCTCTTTTCGAATCTTATTTCCCAGTATAATGGCGATGACATTATCAGAAAAGGTGTTGATGCTTTTTACAATTATAATTATGAACTCAGCAATGAAATTTTGGATAAAGCAATCTTTCAATTTCCTGAACATCCCAGTGTTCACCTAGTGTGGGTTGCGTCGCAATGGCGGTACGACGAATCGCGTTTACCTATTGAAACAATATACAATAATTTTGAAAATAATCTTTCAAAAGCTGAAAGATCATATGATTCATTAATGGTTGAAAATCCTAACGATATGAATTATCAGCTTTATTATGGATCATCATTGGGATTGAAAGCAAGAATATACCTTGGACAAAAAAAATGGCTATCAACACTGTATTCTGCTTATAATGGTTTTAGGGTCATACAAAATGTTCATTTGTCAGATTCATCTATCATTGATTCTTATTTACCCATTGGAATAGTGGAATATTATACAGGAATGGGAAATATTTTTGTGAGAACAGCTGCAGAAGTTTTAGGTATTACTCCATCAAAAAAAGAAGGCCTAAAGAAAATGGAAAAAGTGGCAAATGAAGGGCAATGGGCATGGATGGAAGCTATGAGTGTATTATCTTACATTTATCAATTTTTTGATATTGATCAGATAAAAGGATTGCGATATAGCAAAATTATAGCTGAGAAATATCCCAATAATTTTGATTTTCAAATTCATTTTACAGAGAGTTTGTTACAGAATAATCAACTTGAAAAGGCACGTTACAGATTGGAGTCGCATAACGATAATTTGCAATTTCTTACGAAAAATTATCAAAAAAGATATCGTAGTTATGTTGATTATTTGTGGGCTCATTATTTTTATTTATCTGGGAAAAATGGTATTTCTTTGAATTATGTTGAAAATTCAATTAAAAATTATTCAGCAGAATTGGACGTATGGTTGGCAAATGCATACCTTTTGAAAGGGAAGTTGCTTGATATTAGCAATAAGAGATACGAAGCAAAGCTAGCTTACAGAAAATGTTTATCCACGAACAATCAAACACAGGCAAATAATTTGGCAAAATTGTATTTGGAGCAGCCATTTAAAAAATAGTATTAGTAAATTTGAACAACAATATTATGATCGAAAGAAAGAAAACTAAAGAAGTTAGAATTGGCAATGTTATGGTTGGCGGTGATCATGCGGTTACCGTTCAATCAATGACAACCACTAAAACGCATGATGTGACGGCTACTTTAAAAGAAGTTGAGCGACTTGAAGAAGCTGGTTGTCATTTAATTCGCATCACTGTGCCAGACCAACCTGCAGCTGATGCATTGAAAGAAATAAAAAAAAGAATGAATGTTCCTCTAATAGCTGATATTCACTTTAATTATAGAATGGCTCTTGAAGCAGTTGATGCAGGTGCTGATAAGATACGAATTAATCCTGGAAATATCGGTGGTAAGAAAAAAGTAAAAGAGGTTCTTGATAAAGTCAAAGGAGCCAGCTTACCAATTAGAATTGGAGTCAATGCAGGAAGCTTAGAAAAGGATCTTATAGAAAAATTTGGCTACCCGACACCCGAAGCTATGTTAGCAAGCGCAAAAAGACATATAGACATATGTCATGAAAATGATTTTCATGACATCATTGTTTCTATGAAAGCGTCTGATGTCAATCTCATGATGGCTTCTTATGAATTATTTTCAGAGCATTATGATTATCCATTGCACCTAGGTGTAACTGAAGCAGGACCTTCAAAATCGGGCACTATCAAATCTTCTGTTGGCATTGGATCTCTTTTATCAAAAGGCATTGGTGATACTATCAGGGTTAGCTTGACAGATGATCCAGTTGAAGAGGTACATGTTGGGTTTGAAATACTAAAAAGTTTAGGTCTTGCAAGCAAAGGTGTCACAATTGTATCTTGCCCTACATGCGGAAGACTTGAGGTGGATTTGTTTAAAATTGCTGGCGAGGTAGAAGAGGAATTAAAAGATGTTAAAACTCCAATGACATTAGCTTTGATGGGTTGCGCTGTTAATGGTCCTGGGGAAGCCACACATACAGATCTCGGTATTGCATTTGGAAAAGGCGCAGGTCACTTATATTACAAAGGCGAAAAAAGAGAAAAGGTAAAAGAAAAAAATGCTATAGGGGCTCTTAAAAATATGATTTCAGAATTTGAGGCTGAAAAAGAAAATGAATAAAATAAAATTATCATTAATTACTATAATTACTTTATCAACAATCTTATTTTCTCAAAATGACCAAGTAAATGCTAAACCCAATGCCATCTCAGTTTATTGGAGAACCTTAAATCCCAATGAAAAAGAAATATTTTTATTTTCTTATCTAACCCAAGTTTATGATACCCACCAAAAAATGATAAAAGATATTGGTTATGGTGACATTACAACCTGGTATTATGATAATAGAGCTGAATTGATCTATGGAATTTTTGATGAGGTCAATCAAAAGGATATGAAAGAGTTTATTGGATGGATTGATGAGTATTATAGGCATGATGAATTTTCTGGTAATTCATTTGATGATGCACTATCCTTTGCCTATCGTTTCCAGCAAGCTTCAGGAGAAACAATCTGGGAGAAATACGAAAATCTTAAATTTGGTAAGATAAAACCGAAAAATTAATGAGATTTAAACGTCCAAGATTCATCAACGAATGGATGGATATAAAAAAACAGGGGGGTCTGAAGCTTCTTTTTCAGAAAAAGGGTTGGCAGGTCATCCTTGCTGTAGCTATTTTTTATCTGATCCGAGATACTATCTTGTATATCGTAATTCCGTATATAGGATTTACATCTTTGAGGGGTTGTTTTTGAGTTATTTCATCAAAGTAACAGGTATTCTCTGCTCAGTATAATTTCCTTTTGCTACAATATAATATATCCCGCTTGCAACTTTCTTAAAACCTTGCGATCTACCATCCCATGATACCAATTGAGTTCCAGGCACTATCTCTCCATTAAATAGGTTTCTAATTCTTCTTCCTAATATATCAGCTATATAAATATCAATTAGAGCCGGCTTTAATACGTTTATATTAAATTTAAGAGAATTGTTAAAAGGATTTGGGTAGGCATTTGTTAAAATAAATTCTTTAGGAAATTCTGCTCTTGTTCCAGGTTTGCCATTTTGAAATTCTATGCTGTAATTCCATTCAGAAGAAACTGTATCTTGACTCACAATTGATAAAAAAATTCTTTTTGTTCCTTGAGGATCAATGTTGATTGAAGAACTCGATATAATTAAATAAGATCCATCATTTTTTTCAATAATATTATTCATTTGTAAGTCATTATCTGGCCCGCTTTTGTTAAAAAGTTCTATAAAAATAGGAACTAGTGTATTGACCTCTATGTACTGACTGCCATATCGGTCTAATTGATTTGAGTTTAATTGTACTGGATAATTAAATTCATAATCAACTGTTTTAAATATTGTGGGGCTGTCGACAGGATAAGATTCAGCCTCAGGATAATAATATCCCTTTATATTGTCATTTGAGGATAATATCAGATTTGCTACCGACATTCCATTCAAAGCCTTTTTAAATGATGATTGATTGTTTCTTAATGCGTTGTCAATGACCCAATGAGAAAGGTCGATGGTATTATTTTTTGATTGTGAAGATTGAATAAAAATATCCTGAATTATTGATGGATTTGCTATGTTTTCAGTAATGTATTCAAAAAAAATATATGAACCATACTCTCGCATTGTTCCGCTTTCATCAAGGGACCTGTGGGGATATTTAAACCAATCAGGTAAAAATTGATAACAATCATTAATATGATCGTATGCTTGCTCTTCGGACCAAACAGCGGTTGCTTCTAGAAGCCACCTTTTTTCAAATGCATTATAACCAAATTGTATAGAATGAAAATATTCGTGAGCAAAGGTAACTTTTAAATTGTTTATTTCATTACCAGGAAAATCTTTGTAGTTATTTCGTAAAACTAAATATGTTGTGTATGAAAAGCTTTCAATATTGCTCTTTGAGCTTTCGTTATCCCCGTTATTTTGCGCTGGAAGTTCGGGGAAAGTAAATCCATAATAATTTGATGAAATATCCCTAAGATATATATCATAGTGTGAGCTTCCACCATTATTTTGATTCGTATCATAAAAAGAATCGCTTGGTGGGAGATTATATAAATACTTTTTGTGAAAAATAGATATAGTCTCTTTAATTATTTGGCTTAACGAATCAATATAATCAGGAATAAAATTATTATTATAATCATCACTATTGACTGCATGATTACCATTTAAAGTGTAATGAATTCGAAAATGTTCAATGTCAACATATCTATCCAACCCCTGAGCATCTCTTCTTCGTTGAGATTGATCATAGAGAATGGTTTGATTTCTTCTATCTATTTTAGATTTTAATTCATCCAGAATTAGCATCGTCAAATGATTGCTTGTATCGTTTTTATTTTTATTGTGATGAACAATCTTTTCAACAGTTGATAGTTCGCTTTGAGCATAGTTGAATTGCAAAAATAAAGAAAAAATAAGTAAGGGCTTCATTTTCTTTTGTTTTGTTTTTTACGTTCATTGTAAAGATAAATTCGTACAAATAATGACATCATTAGAATTCCTAAAACATAAAAAAAAGCATAGTATGGCAATAATTCCTTCATTGATTATCTATCAAAATTTGATTATAAATAAATGTTGCAGCTATAATTGAAAATCCTAAAGTGGGGTCCTTTTTAGCAATGAAATTAGATATCATTAAAATAGAACCTGATAAATAAAATAAGTTTTCGGTTTCAAGCAATTTGTAATATTTCGGCTTAAATCTAAATTTTCCCGTCGGCCTTTCTTCTTCTAATGCTAAAATAACCTCGGAAACAGGAAAGCGAAGATTGAAATTAATTTCGGCTGGCTCGTCTATGTGATATTTTTCAAAGGTTTCTAGCGCTTTGTTAAGCTTCATACCAATTTGTATAGATTCGTTTGATTTGAAAACTTCTATTTTTTCAATAGGTTCAATTATTTTCGTTTGTTCTAAAACTCTTTTGTCACCATTAGCTTGATAGGCAGTTATATAAAACCAGTTAGTTTTTGAATCAAACCATGCTGTGACAAATTCACTATCTAAAGGGTTATCAAGACTAAGCTTTACTGAAACTCCATTAATTTTTGTTGATATGAGTATTTGATCAATATTGCTTTTCTGTGTAAAAAGGCTTGAGAAAGAGCAAATTACAAGAATGAAATGTTTCATTTAAATTGTTCCTTTTTAGCCTTTTGAAATCCTTCGAGTATAGCCGACATAACGTTTTCTGTTTGTATATTATTTATCATTGCAAGCACTACAATGGGATAAATTTCTTCTGGTAGAATTGGCTCTAACGCTTCAAATGGGTCTTCTTCATCAAGCAATTCATCAATAGTTTTACCTGATTTCAATTTTTTTTGAAGATCTTTTTGAATGAGTTTGAAATAAACTGTGAAATCGTTATCACTGAGTTCTAAAATATCATTCGTTGAAAATTTTAAATAATTTTTCATTTCGGTTTTGAATTTAAAGGATTTATTTTTTCCTGGAAATGTTGAATTATTACATTGAAGCACATCCATATATAGGTTTAATTTATTTTAATAAACAATTACCCTTGATTTGATAAACAAATAGTAAAATGAAAAGCAACAAAATTAGACAGACCTTTATAGATTTTTTTGAAAGTAAAGGTCACGTGTTTGTCCCAAGTTCTCCAGTTGTGCCCCAAGATGATCCCACCTTGCTCTTTGCGAATGCTGGTATGAATCAATTTAAACCCATTTTCCTTGGTGAGCAATCCCCATCTAATTTAAGAGCTGTTAACAGTCAAAAATGTATTCGTGTAAGCGGAAAACATAATGATCTTGAAGAAGTTGGTGTCGATACTTTTCACCATACTTTTTTTGAAATGCTGGGCAACTGGTCATTTGGTGATTATTATAAAGCAGATGCCATCAAATGGGCATGGGAGCTTTTTACCGAGGTTTGGAATTTAGATAAAAATCGTTTGTGGGTAACTGTTTTTGAAGAGGATGAAGAGTCATATCTGTTATGGCCAAAGATTACCAATATAGACTCAAATAGAGTTTTGAAATCCGGTAGAAAAGATAACTTTTGGGAAATGGGTGAAACTGGACCCTGCGGTCCATGTTCAGAAATTCACTATTACATTGGTGATGATATTGCCAAGCAAAATCAGGACGGAGTGAACAATTCTGACCAGTACTGGGAATTATGGAATCTCGTTTTCATCCAAAATAACCGTTTAGCTAATGGTCAGCTTGAAGAACTTCCTTCAAAGCATGTCGATACAGGCGCAGGGTTTGAGCGGTTAGCATCCGTTTTGCAGGGAAAATTAAACAATTATTCAACCGATCTATTTCAACCTATTATCAAAGAATGCGAATTATTGACTGATTCTACATATAAAGAGAATCCTGTACCATTTCAAGTTATTGCGGATCACCTTAGAATGTTAAGTTTTTCAATCGCTGATGGTGCTATGCCAGGAAATGAAGGCAGAGGGTACGTTTTAAGAAGAATTATAAGAAGAGCAGCTAGATTTGGAAGAGTATTGAATTTTGAAAACGCTTTTTTATTCAAACTAGTTCCTTCACTTGGAAAAATTATGGGAAATATTTTTCCTGAGATCATTGAAAGACAGGTCCATATCGCAAAGATCATAAAGTCTGAAGAGGAATCTTTCAATGAAACATTAACGAAAGGATTAATACAGTTTGAAAAAATGATCTCAAATACCAATGGCAAGATCATTTCTGGAAAAGCAGCTTTTAAGCTATATGATACCTACGGGTTTCCGCTCGATTTAACGCAGCAAATGGCAAATGAAAAAAAATTATCGATTGATATAAATGGATTTGAAAAAGCAATGAAGGATCAGAAAAAAAGAGCGAGAAAGTCTGCCAAGTTTGATAATTATGCGCAAAAGATCGATTGGATAAATGTATCAAATTTAAAAAATTCCGAATTTATAGGTTATGATACTGCTAAATGTGAGGCAACTATAGTTCGATATGCTTTTCAAGATGAAAAAATATATTTAGTTCTCGATAAAACACCTTTTTATGCAGAATCTGGTGGACAGGTCTCCGACTTGGGTGTTATCTCTAATGATAAGTTAAAATTAAATGTATTAGATGTAAAAATAATTAATGATGAATTCGTACATATTTGCGAGGGAGAGTTTTCAACTGAAAAATTACAAAAAGTAGATTGTGAGATAGATTATAAGAGAAGGCAAAGAACAAAAAAAAATCATACTGCAACTCATTTAATGCACAAAGCACTTAAAATTGTTCTTGGAGAACATGTTCAGCAAGCTGGATCATTAGTTGAGCCAAATTATTTGAGGTTTGATCTAACTCATTTTGAAAAAATATCTGATACTGAAATTGAAAAAATTGAATCAATTGTCAATGAAGAGATATTAACTAATACACAACTCGATGTATCTATAATGCCAATCGATCAAGCAAAGCATGAAGGAGCATATGCAATGTTTGGTGAAAAATACGGTGAAAGAGTTAGAGTGGTAACCGCAGGTGACTTCTCTAAAGAGCTTTGCGGAGGAACCCATGTGGACAGAACAGGAGATATAGGTTTTTTTAAAATTGTTGAAGAATCCTCTTTAGCTTCTGGCGTAAGAAGAATCGTTGCTTTTACTGGCGATAAAGCGTTAGAACGCATACAAAAAATGTCATCCTCATTAAATAATTCAAAAAGATTATTAAATTGCAATGAAGATGAACTTGAAGGTAGGATCGAAAAACTTTTAAAGGATAAAAAAGAGTTAGAGAGTCAGGTTAAAAGAAATAAATCTGTTGGCTTGTTACAAGATCTAGATTCTTACCTATCTGAATCTAAATTTATTGATGATATATCCGTGATTTCTATAATGACCCAAGCTGAGTCTATAGAAGAATTAAAAGATCTTGGGAGCGCATTAATAAATAAGATTAGTAAAGGCGCTGTGGTTCTTGGAGGAATGAATGAAAAACCAATGCTATTAATTTGCTTAACTAATAATCTTGTTGAAGATGGTTACAGTGCTGCTTTAATTGCAAAAGATTTAGGGAAACAAATGGGAGCTGGTGGAGGTGGTAGGCCTAATATGGCAACAGCTGGAGGAAAGGATGAAAACGGGCTAAGATTAGTAGTTGAAAAGGGATATGATTATCTAAAAAATTATTTTAAAGGTTGAAAAATGCAATTTAGCCACGCAAATGATACTTACATTTTATATTTATTGAAAAATGAAAAAATCATGCATACTTTGACACAATTTTGCAAAGATCACAGTATCAACAATGCTCAAATATCTGGCATAGGAGCAGTTAAAGATATTGAAATAGGCGCTTATGATTTAAATCGCAAAGAATATATAACTCATAAATTTATTGATATTTGGGAATTAACCTCATTTCAAGCAAACGTTATGTTAAAAGATGGTAAGCCATTTGTTCACTCTCACATAAATATATCAGATCGTGAATGCAATTCAAAAGGAGGTCATCTTTTTGAAGCGACAGTTGCTGTAGTTGGAGAATTTATTTTAAGAAAAATTAATTTAAATCAAAAAAGAAAGCTTGATCCAAATATTGGACTTGCATGTATGTCATTAAATAACTAAGGATTTTATAATGAATAGAAAAGTAATCAAAGATGCAAATGCACCTAATCCTATCGGTTCATATAATCAAGCAGTCATTGCTAATGGTTTAGTATTTACTGCAGGTCAAATAGGCGTTGACCCATCAACCGGAAAAATTGTTGAGGAAAGTTTCAAGGCTCGAGTAGTGCAAGTTTTTGAAAATTTATCTGCTATTTTAGAACGAGCAGGCACAGATTTGAGCAAGGTTGTAAAGTTTACTGTATTTCTGACTGATATGGGTAATTATGATCAAGTGAATGAAGTGTTCAATGAATGGTTAGATGAAGAGAATGCTCCTGCTAGATCCCTTGTTTCAGTAAAAGAATTACCTGCCTATACTGATATTGAAATTGAGTGCGTTGCTCAACTTGTATAAATTTTCTATTTTTATTTTTTTTATATTAATTTTAAGTGATTTCTTACACTGCCAAGATAAGGATTCATTGAGCTTTAATGATCCTCGCAAAGCAGTTATAAGAGCCTTTATGTTTCCTGGGGGTGGACAATTTTATAATGATCAAAAGATTAAAGGTTCAATATTGTTAAGCGGCGCTGTTCTTTCTTCGCTTGTACACTTAGATTTCGCAAACAAATACAAAAATCATGATGGTGAAAACTTTAGTCAGAAAGAACAATACTTAAAACAAAGAAATAGATATGGATGGTGGGTATTAATAATTTATTTTTACGGGTTGGTTGATGCATTGGTTGAATCACATTTAAATCCGTTTGAAAAGGTAATGAGTGAAGATATAGAGAGAAGTAAAAATGATGAGAGAGAGATAAAAAAATGAGTAATAACAGAGAGCAGTGGGGATCAAGATTAGGGTTTATTTTAGCTGCGTCTGGATCAGCGGTTGGAATAGGTAACATATGGAAGTTTCCATATATAGCTGGCGAGAATGGAGGAGCTGCTTTCACCATCGTTTATCTAGCCTGCATAATGATTGTTGGGTTATCTATATTAGTTGCTGAATTTGTAATTGGAAGAAAAACACTCCTTAGTCCTGTTGGCGCTTTTGAAAAAATTGCCCCCAGAACAAATTGGAAATATGTTGGATTCTTGGGAGTAGCTTCCGCTTTTGTAATACTTTCGTTTTATGGTGTTGTTGGTGGATGGATCTTAAAATATATCACCGTTTCCGTTGTAGGAGGATTTGATTCATTTGCTAGCGATACAAGCGCTTCTGGCGCTCTTTTTAATGAATTCATAACAAGTGCTTATAGCCCATTGTTCTATCAGTTAATTTTTATGGGCCTTTGTGTATTTGTAATCATTAGAGGTGTTAAAGGCGGAATTGAGAAATGGTCAAAAATTATGATGCCGCTGATTGTCGTATTGTTAGGGGTATTAGCTATTAGAGGTATGACACTAGATGGCGGAATGAAAGGCGTATCTTTTTTATTTAATCCTCGTTTTGGCGATCTATCTGCTTCAGCTATTGTATTGGCTTTAGGGCATTCTTTCTTTACGGTTAGTCTTGGAATGGGGACAATGATAACTTATGGTAGTTATCTAAAAAAAGATCAAAATCTTCTTTCTTCAGCATTATGGGTGATCTTTTTAGACACTGCAATTGCAATGTTGGCTGGTGTAGCAATTTTCACTACAGTTTTTGCATTAGGCGCAGATCCCGCTTCGGGCCCAGGATTAATCTTTGTTATCTTGCCATCCGTTTTTCCTGAGATAGCAGGCGGTACAATTTGGTCATCAATATTTTTCTTTTTATTATTTATGGCTGCTCTAACTTCTGCAATATCCATTCTTGAGGTCGTTACAGCTTATTTTATTGATCAAAAAGGGTGGTCTAGAAAAAAATCAACATTAATATTTGGATCGGTGATTACGATTGTTGGATGTTTTTGTTCGCTTTCTTTAGGAGGGGGTATCAACATAACCGGAATTTTTGGTGAAGATTTTTTTCTAGGGGGTACTTTCTTTGATGTAATGGATAATCTATCTGGGAAATATATGCTCCCAATTGGAGGTATGTTGACAGCATTATTTGTTATTAACAAAATGGGTATGAAAGACTACATTAAAGAATTATCTGTTGGCTCTGATAATCAAAATATCAATCCAAGCATTATTAAAGGATTTTTGATTGTGGCCGCTGTTGTAGTCGCTTTTATAATATTTAATGAATTTTATGCGCTTTTATCTGGAAAAGCTTTAGTAGGTTAATTTCTTGCTTGCTGAAAGATACTTTCCACTAGAATCGAAACGTTATAGGTCAATATCTAGAGTCTTTAACCGCTTAAACCCATCTTTTTTCACAGGGTTAGCTCTACTTTATTCCATATGGGTAATTTTTCTATGCGGATCCAGTGTTTCATATAGAGTTTTAACTGACAATCATTATTGGTATTGGTCTTCCTTTAATCTCATTACTACTTTTAGTTTGATTTTAATTGGATTTATTGAGATAAAATATCTTAAACCGTCCAATGATAGTTCTTTATTAAATAGTTTTATATTTAATTTTTTCAATGGTTATGTATTGTTTCTATTGGGAATGAGTATTGTTGGCATCAGCTCTTCAGCCTTTTTTGATGCTATTTTCTATGTATTATATTTTTCTTCAGTTCATATCGTCTGGAGCATACCATTAAATATTGAAAAAGAGCTTTTTCCTAAAAAAAGTGAAAGTATGAAAACATTATTACTCTGTTTAGTGCTTACGGTTGTGATATCAATTTATGGTTTTTGGTCTAGCGATCCCTATCTTGCAACAGCATCAGGACTTTATATCCCATTTTATTTGGTAACTATTTTATTTCCAAATGCTATACGACATTATCAGCGCTTGAGAATTTTTGGTGTTGCTATTCCAGTATTTTTTATTGGTGTTCACTTTCCTTGGTTTTTAGTCATATCGATATTGATTTTCTGGATACTGAGACATTTTCATTATTTTAATTCAGGAATTGTAATTCCGTCATTCAAGGTAATCGATCCTTCAATTCAGAAAAAAAAGAATGGATAGAAAGAGCTTATTAGAAAAAATTAAACTCGATAGATTCATCGCTTTAGATTTTGAAACTACTGGATTAAGCACAGAAAAAGATAGAATTATTGAAGTAGCAGCTATACTTTTTGAAAATGGTGAACCTGCGAAACGATTTGTATCCCTTGTTAAACCAATATTACCTATTCCTAAATTGATTGAGGATATTACTGGCATAACAAATGAAATGGTAGAGCATGCCCCCTCTGAAAAAGATATTGTCGATGATCTTTTTGATTTTATTGGAAAAAATCCAATCGTTGCTCACAATACGCCTTTTGATCTCTCCTTTTTAATCTCTTTGTCTGAACGTTACAATATTGATTTTGATAAACCTGTATGCTATGATACATTAACTCTTTCTAGAACTTTTCTGTTCTACCAACCGTCTCACAATCTTAGTGCCGTCTCTGAGTTTTTTAATCTTTCAAGTGATGGCGCACATAGAGCTGAGAGCGATACTGAGAATACAGGATATATTTTTTTAGAGCTTATTCATGAAGCAGCAAGCTACAACTTGGATGTAATAGCAAAAATTCTCTCAATCATGAAATCGTATGATGTAGACAATAAAGACCTTTTTATAAATTTAGCGAATGCATTGGCTAATGAAGGCAACGTTAAAAAAGGTTTAGTGGTTTCTAAATTACCCAAAGCATTCTCTAATAATTTTTTTGTTAAAGATGGAAATAATGATGTTAAATCTTTGTTGCCAGAAGATGTTTTCAATGAGAATGGACTTTTGAGTAAATCTATTGATGGATTTGAAGAAAGAACCAATCAAACAAGCTTTAGCAAATTTATTGATGATATTTTTTTGAGCGAAGAAGGAGTGGGGGCCATAGAGGCAGGTACTGGACTTGGCAAGACAATGGCATACCTATTTCCAGCTTTAAAAAAAAATAATCTTGACCCTGATTCAGGGCCTGTAATTATCTCATGCCATACTAAGTATCTGCAAGACCAGCTTTTTACGCAAGATTTACCTAAAATTTCTATAGCTGCAGATATACCAGTTCAAGCCGTTTTATTAAAAGGCAGAAGTAATTACATATGTAGGACAAGATTGGATTGGCTGGTAAATAGTAATGATAGAATCCTTGATGCTAGAGAATTAGTAACGATTCTGCCATTGATCGTTTGGCTTAATTGGACTAAAACAGGTGATTTGGATGAGTGTCCTGCCTTTACCAATGGATACAATTATCGTATTATGTCCTTGATTCAAAGCGATAGGGGATACTGCACAACTCCTATTTGCTCTAAGCATGATGGTTGTTTTTTTGGAAATATTCGAAAATTAATACATAAATCAAATTTGATTATTGTTAATCATGCCTTGCTTGTATCAGAATCTAATTCAAGATTGAAAGATGAAGAAGGTATTGGATTTTTACCTTTGCACAATACCGTAATTATCGATGAGGCTCATAATTTACCTCATGCTGCATATAGCAATCTTTCTTTGTCCATCAGTTTGAGTAATGTCCTATATTCTTTAGATAGAGTGGACCCAAAGAATGCCCATTCTGTCAGATGGAATAATCAATTAAATGCACTAGCTAAAATAAACCCTAAAATTGAAAGCTCAACAAAAATACTTAATGAATTGTTATTTAATGCTCGAACTAAGTCAAAAACTTTTTTTGAAATGGTCACTTCAGATATATTTAAACAATTTGACCCTCAGTCAAAGTATTCCACCAAAATTATTATTAGCAATTTGACTGAACAATTTGGGCAATTTGAATTTCAGTTAAGTGAGTTTGTTCAAAGTGTAAATCTTCTTCGCAAACATCTTATTGCAATTAAAGATTTATTAATAGATATTGATAAAAATAAAGAATTTATTGAGCTTTTTCAGGTTTTTGAAAGAGGCGCTGATCTTACAGCTGATATTTTGAGCCTAATACAGCTTTTACTGATTGATCATCAATCAAATACAGTATATTGGTTTGACGGGGTTTTTAAGCCAACAAACGATTCAGATGAGCTAATCATAACTATACACTCGTCTCCAATAGACTTAACTGAAGATTTGCCAAAATATTTATTTAATCAATTAACCCATTGCATAATGACAAGCGCAACTTTAAAAATAAATAATTCCTTTGATTATTTTTTAAAGAGAGTTGGTTTAAGCGGAGTGCATTCAACCAGTATTTTAACATCAGAGTTTGAAAGCCCCTTCTTCTATGATGAACAGGTTAGATATTTTCAATATTCCCGCGAGGATGGACAAAAGCCCCATGTGTTAGCAGATATTATATATAATTGTCACATAAAGTTTAATAAGAGGATGATGGTATTGTTTACATCTCGAGCACAACTCGAAAATACCTTTCAACTGTTGAAACAAAAACCAGGAGGAAATAAACTTCCAATTTTTGCTCAAAAAAGACAGACCTCAAGAATGGGTCTAGTTAAAGGCATGCATCAAACAGAAAATGGAATTTTGTTGGGTACAAATGCTTTTTGGGAAGGCGTTGATCTCGCAAGAGATCTGTTAGAGATTTTAATTATTGTAAAAATGCCATTTGATGTGCCAACTGAGCCTATTATTAAAGCGTATGGAAGCTTGATCGAAAATGATGGCGGAAATAAATTTATGGACTTTGCTCTTCCTGAATCTGTTATTCGCTTTAGACAAGGTTTTGGTAGATTAATCCGTTCTAGCTTTGACGAAGGAATTTTTGTAGTTATGGATGATCGGATAATTAACAAACGTTATGGACATGCATTTAGCAGTGCAATACCCGCCCATATGCGAGTATTCAATAATTTTGACGAAATTAATTGAAGTATAATATTTGTCACTATTTGCTTAAATAGTTTAAATTACCCGATGGGTACCCTAGTCATATCGGACAAATCTAAACTATGGGAAGATATCGCCCCCATTTTGAAGAGTTCACACGAAGTCAAATTTGATTCAAAATCTTTAAAATCCATTGAAAATTCTAGGAAAATACTAGAATCAGCTCTGAAAACCGATTCTGTAATCTACGGGGTTAACACTGGCTTTGGGAAATTAAATAATGTTAAAATTAAATCTCAGGATCTAGCAAAACTTCAACTAAACTTAATTCGTTCCCATGCATGCGGTCTAGGGAAACCTCTAGACGACGGCATAGTCAGGGTGATTATGTTTTTAAAGCTTATGACCTGGTCAAAGGGACATAGCGGTGTTAGTATCGAACTCGCTAATTTTTTATTAGAAATGTTAAATAATGATATTTTACCAGTAATACCCGAAAAAGGTTCTGTTGGGGCCTCCGGTGACCTTGCCCCGCTGGCTCATCTTGCTTTATCTATGATTGGTGAAGGAAAAGTGACAATAAGAGGGGAAAAAATAGATTCAAAGAGAGTATTCAACAAATTGGGATTAGATCCTTTAAAATTATCTGCTAAAGAAGGGATAAGCATTATAAATGGAACTCAGGTTTCTACTGCTATTGCCATCAAAGCAATACACGAATCTAATAATTTATTTTATACTTCAGATGTAGCCGCAGCACTCTCTGTAGAGGCAGGCTTATGCGCAAGAGACATATTTGACCCTGAGGTTCACAAACTAAAGAAGAACAAGAATCAACTTTCTACAGCTCATAATATTTATAATCTACTAGAAGGTAGTGAAATCGTGATGTCACATATAAATTGCAACAAAGTTCAGGACCCATATTCCATTAGATGCGTTCCACATGTTCATGGAGCCAGCAAAACACTTTTTCAAAGCTCAGTTGAAATCGTGAACGAGGAAATTAACTCAGTATCTGATAATCCATTGATTTTCAATAACGGTGAAATTAAAAATTCTGGACATTTTCATGCAGAAAATATATCACAAGCTATGGATATTTTATCCATAGCTGTTTCTGAAATAGGTGCTATATCTGAAAAAAGAATTAACTATTTCATGAATGGGGTTGAAAATAAGATCCCTCAATTTTGTGCCATGAACCCAGGTCTTGAATCTGGCTTTATGTTAGCTCATGTGACAACAGCTGCCCTTGCATCTGAAAATAAAAGCCTTTCTCATCCAGCTAGCGTTGACTCAATCTCAACTTCCGCAGGAATGGAAGATTTTGTAAGTATGGCTCCCTGGTCAGCAAAAAAATGTTTAAAAATAATTAATAATGTTAGATCTATACTGGCAATCGAGCTAATGGTTGCTGCAAATGTTAATTTTAGATTTCATTCAAAATACAATTCAAGCCCCCATCTTTCTAATCTCATGAAATTATTTCAAGAGCAAGATATTCTTACAAAAAAGGATGTCCCATTTCACGAAATAATTGAAGTTGTAATTAGTCTAATTAAAAATGAAAAAATATTGCAAAACATAAAGAAAACTTTAAAACTGAAATGAAAAAAATGAAAAATAGACCCCCTTTCAATCAAGCATTCACCTTTGACGACGTATTATTGGTTCCACAACATTCAAAAATATTACCCTCAGAAGTAGTTTTGAAAACTAGACTGACCCCTAAAATAACCATGAACATACCATTATTGTCTGCTGCTATGGATACGGTGACGGAAAGCGATATGGCTGTTGCTCTAGCCAGAGAGGGAGGCATTGGAGTTATACATAAAAATCTATCTATTGAAAGACAGGTTTTCATGGTTGATAAGGTTAAAAGATCAGAGAGTGGAATGATTGTCGATCCAATTACATTGTCAAGCGATAAGACAATTAAAGATGCAAAAAAAGTAATGGCAGATTATAAAATTAGCGGCTTACCGGTTGTTGAGAATGATAAACTTGTAGGGATAATTACTAATAGAGATATAAGATTTGAAACCAATGATAGTCTTTCAGTAAAAGATCGCATGACGATGGAAAAGCTAATTACGGTTCCCAAAGGAACAACTTTAGATCAAGCAAAAGATGAATTGCAAAAACATAGAATTGAAAAATTACTGGTTGTTAATGATGATGATAGCCTTGCGGGTTTAATTACTGTAAAAGATATACAAAAAAAAGAAGATTACCCAAATGCATGCAAAGATTCAAATGGACGATTAAGAGTTGGAGCTGCAATAGGTAATAGTTCTGACGCCATTGAAAGAGCCACAGCTTTAAGTAGTGTTAATGTTGACGTAATTATCATTGATACAGCTCATGGTCATTCCTCGGGCGTATTAAATTTGGTAAAAAATATTAAAAAAGAAATTAATGACGTTCAGCTTATAGCGGGCAACGTAGCAACCCCAGAAGGCGTTAAGGCATTGATTGAAGCTGGTGTTGATTGTGTTAAAGTTGGGATTGGTGCAGGAGCGAGCTGTACCACAAGAGTTGTTGCTGGAGTGGGAATGCCACAATTAACGAGCATAATGAATGCAGTTGACGAAGCAAGAAAATACGAGATACCCATCATTGCTGATGGAGGAATAAGATTCAGTGGAGATTTAGCAAAAGCTATTGCTGCTGGTGCAGATGTTGTAATGCTTGGAAGTATATTAGCCGGCATGGATGAGAGTCCTGGTGAGTTAATTTTATTTGAAGGTCGTCAATATAAATCATATCGGGGTATGGGATCTTTAGGTGCTATGCAGGATGGCAGTGGAGATAGATATTTTCAAGAGGGAGAAGAGGCTGGAAAGTTAGTACCAGAAGGCATCGAAGGAATGGTTCCTTATCGTGGATCTGTAAAAAATACCATACATCAATTGATGGGAGGGTTAAAAGCTTCTATGGGATATTGTGGATCTGGAAGTATTTTAGAGTTTCATAATAAATCAGAATTTATACAAACTACAATAGCTGGAGTAAAGGAAAGCCATCCTCATGAGGTTAAAATAACTAAGGAAGCCCCTAATTATCAAATAACAGAAAGTTGATTAACTTAGGGAATTAAGGTGTTTAGAGATTTTAGATTTTCTTCTAGCAGCAGTGTTCTTTTTTAAATGACCTTTGCTTACCATTTTATCTATAGTGCTCATTGCTTTTTTATGTAATAAAGCTGCTTCATCTTTATTTTTATTATTTAATACATTTTTAACGACAGTTCTCATATCGGAATTTTTAGAAATATTGATTAATCTCTTTTTCTTATCTTGTCGTTCTCTTTTAATTTGCTGAGGATGCCTATCCATAATCTATCTTTCTTGTTTATAATGTTGAGGGAAAAGTTATCTATAATATTACATTATTTCAAACGTTTGATATCATTATCAGCGATAAAACGCTGGATGCCCTTCTTTGACACTGACAAACACACCTATGCTCTTTGCACAGATATCATTTTTTGAAAATAACTCAAGTTCAACTCTTGCTTTGTTTTTTGACAAGGTAACTGTTTTAGAAAAAATCTTTATTTTAGTATCAACAGGTGTTGGTTTTAACAATTTTACTTTAAAAAAAGCAGTTACGGTAGCAGGAAATTGCTTTAGATTATTTGATTCAAAGATCGACATTGCAGCTGTCCAATTTCCATGGCAATCAAATAAAGTACCTATAATACCACCATTTAAAACACCTGGGAATGCCTGATGTTCTTTTTTTGGATGAAAATTCATTTTTAGACCATTTTTATATTTGTAAGATTTAATTTTTAATCCATTTTCATTCATTGGTCCGCATCCAAAGCAAATTGACTTTGGTGCATGAATATCTTGGAGACTTTTTTTATCAATCATTAATGAAATGCCAATTAGTTTTAAATATTAAATACTCTAACAAAATAATATAACTCTTTTCATCTATAAACAAATTTATATTACTTTCTAGATATGACTAACCTAGATCATTTAAAAAATGTACCCATTTTTGCAGATCTCTCTTTTTCAGATTTAGAGAAGATATCAAATAAAATGATATTAAGAAATTACAACAAAGGTCAAGTGATTATTCTCGAAGAAAGCAAGGGTGAAACTTTTTTTGTAATTAAAACCGGTGAAGTGAAGGTAACAAAATTAAGTGATGATGGACGAGAAGTCATTTTAGCAATTCTTGGTGAAAGCGATTTTTTTGGTGAGATGTCCTTATTAGATGGTGAAGGCAGATCAGCAAATATTGTCGCTAATGAAGATTCAACTGCATTAACCCTTTCTAGAAACGATTTTTTATCATGCTTGGAATCTTATCCTAAAATTGCTATATCCTTACTAGAGGAACTTGCTGTAAGATTAAGAAAAAGCGATAAACATATTGAAAGTCTTTCATTAAGTGATTCTGAGCATAGAATTGGAATTACTATTGCAAGACTGGCGGAGGAAATTGGAACTATTAAAAAAGGGGTTGTATCAATTAAAAAACTTCCTTTTCAGCAAGATATTGCAAACATGGCTGGAACATCAAGAGAAACAGTTTCAAGAACTATTAAATTATTTGAGGATAAAAAAATATTGACTAGAAATGGTAGAGCATTAACAATATTTGACTTTAACTCATTTAAAAAGTCTTTTTCTTAAACCTATTAAGAATGAGCAAAAAATTTGTTGATCAAATTAGATCAAATAATCAAATAGCCATTTCTAAAGCTATAACAAGTGTTGAATCTGGAGACATCCTCAATAAAAGCTTTCTAGATGAAATTTATAAATACTCGACCTCATCTTTAAGAATAGGAATTACAGGCCCTCCTGGGGCTGGTAAAAGTACACTTACAGATAAATTGATTGACAAGTTTTTAAAATCTAACAAAAGTGTTGGGGTGATTGCCGTTGATCCGACAAGTCCATTTACTGGAGGAGCATTGCTAGGCGATAGGGTAAGAATGAATAATTATTTGTGGAATGATGATGTTTTCATTCGAAGTTTAGGTGCCAGAGGTGAACTTGGGGGATTGTCCAAAAAAACCCAAGAAATAGGCGATATTTTAGCTGCAAGCGGAAAAGATATTATTATCTATGAAACAGTTGGCGTTGGCCAAGGTGAGCATGATATAATTAAGCAGGTAGATATAGTAATAGTTGTTTTAGTTCCTGAGTCAGGTGATGAAATTCAATTAATGAAAGCTGGCATAATAGAAATAGGAGATATTTTTGTAATAAATAAATCTGACAGGCAAGGATCAAATAAGCTTGCACAATCTTTAAAAAATATTTTAGACTCGACTTTTTCCAAAAAAAAACTTGAACCTGAAGTATTTTTAACATCAGCTGACAGGGGTGATGGAATAGATTCGCTTTGTAAGGGAATAGAAGATGTAAATGATGTATTCATCAATAATGGAACTTTAACAGATAAAAGAAATAATAGATTAAAAAATAGAGTGTTTCAAATAGTCAAAAATCAGCTTTTAGGTGAATTTTGGACAAGCAAAAAAATAGATAGGTTGAATAAATCTATTAAGAATATCAACAATACAAATGATTCTCCTTCTAAAATTGCAAAAATGATGATTGATGAAAAAAAATAGCGAAGATATGCCTTTTTTAGACCATCTTGAAGAGTTGAGATGGAGGCTTATAAAATCTATAATTTCCATTCTTATAGGCGCTATTATTACATTCTATTTTGTTGATCAAATCATTGAATTTATGATTTTACCCACTAAAAATTTGACCTACCCACTCGATTTACAAGTTCTTAAGGTGCAAGGTATGTTTATGATCAAATGGGGTATAGCTCTAATGGGCGGTATAGCACTTTCTATACCAGTTTTAACTTTTCAAATTTGGAAATTTATTTCACCAGGTTTGTACATGAATGAAAAAAAATATGTAGGCCCATTGATAGTTTTTACTTTTTTATTTTTTATAATTGGTTTAGTATTTGCCTATAAAATAATTATTCCATTTTCGTTAAATTTTTTTACATCTGTTGGCATGGAGGGTATTCAAAATAATTTCTCTATAAATTATTATTTTAATTTTATTATTTGGTTGCTTTTTGGATCAGGTGTTTTGTTTCAATTGCCTATAATAGTTTTTATTCTATCTGTTTTAGGCTTATTAACTCCAGCTTTTATGAGGCACTACAGGAGACATGCAATTATTTTTGTTCTAATTCTAAGTGCATTTATTACACCGCCAGACCCAATAAGCCTAGTACTCATGTCAATTCCACTAATGATTTTATATGAATTCAGTATTTTAGTTAGTTGGTTGGTTAATAGAAATAAATTATAAAATGATTTTAAAGCAAAAAAAACTGCATCGTATTACCAAATGTATCAATGAAGACCTTTCAATATTTGAATTAGAGTTAAAAAAAGCGATGTCGTCAGATGTAAAGTTAATAAACTTAATTGGAAGGTATATTTTAAGACATAAAGGTAAATTTTTTAGACCAATTTTAACTTTGTTATCATCTCGATTATGTGGAACACCTTCTCAAAATACTTACAGGGCTGCCGCAATGTTAGAACTATTACATATTGCAACTTTAGCTCATGATGATGTTGTTGATGATGCAGAAAAAAGGAGAGGATTTTTTTCAATTAACAGAGTCTGGAAAAATAAAATAGCCATTTTAATGGGAGATTTTATTTTAAGCAAAACTCTTATAAACATGGTTAAGCTTAATGATTATGAAGCCTTACAATTAATTGCTGAAACTGCTGAAAAATTAGCTGCGGGAGAGATTTTGCAAATCGAAAAATCCATTACCAGATCAATGGATGAAGAAATCTACTATGAAATGATTTATCAAAAAACAGCTTCACTCATATCGACTTGTTGCGAGTTGGGCGCATTGACAACTTCAGCAACAGAAAAAGATAGATTGTCTATAAAGTCTTATGGAAAAAATTTAGGTATGGCTTTTCAAATTAAAGATGATTTATTTGATATTCTTGGATCTCAGGAGGAGACTGGAAAAGATATGGCTGCGGATGTTAAAAAGAATATGATAACGTTGCCACTAATCTACGCTAAGCAAAATTTATCTGAAAAAAAATTGAAAAAATTGAAAAACTTATTAAAAATAAAAAATAAAAGTAAAACTAATATAAAGCTATTAAAAGATATTGTAAATGAAGTGGGTGGGTTCGCCCATGCCCAGAAAAAGATTTATTATTTTAGTGAAAAAGCAAAAAGTTCTTTAAAAGATTTTGAGCCATCTGAGTATAAAAAATCATTAATAGATTTGGTTGATTTTAACATCAACAGATCAGGCTAAAGATGAAATCTAAATCCATATTAGTTATGAGATTTAGCTCAATCGGGGATATAATTCAGACTACATCCACTCTCTCTACAATTAAGCAGTATTTACCCAACTACACTATTGACTATCTAACTTTAGATCATTTCAAATCTATCTTAAAAAACCACAAGTCATTAAATAAAGTCTACTCCATATCAAAGAATGCTAAGTATTCACACATATCTGAGTTAATTCTAAAATTACAATCAAATAAATATGATTATATAATCGATTTGCATAATTCACCCAGATCAAAAGCTTTTAGTCTATTTTTAAAAAAATCTAAAATTAAAAAAATTAAGAAGCCAAGGTTAAAGCGTTTTTTTTTATTTTTATTTCATTTTAATTCATTTAGAGAAAACTTTAATGTTCGCTCGATGTATAATCAAGCGATCCAAGATCTACTTCCCGTTGATCACAAAATTGGAAATACAAAATTATATATAAGCTCAGATGAAAAAAAAGAAATCAATGAAAAGCTAAATATTGAAAATTATTTTGCTCTTGCTCCTGAAGCTGCTTGGGCACAAAAGCAATTTCCCGCTCAGAGATATATAGGAATTTTGAATAATATTTATAAAAAATTCAATTTGACACCTGTTCTAATTGGTTCATCTAATGGGAAAATATGTAAAGAAATTGCAGAAGGTTATAATAATGAAATAATTAATATATCCGGCAAAACTTCTATAAGAGAATCTCTATCAATAATTAGCAATGCTCTATTCGTTGTTGGAGGTGATACAGGTATGATTCATGCGGCAGAAGCATTTAACAAACATGTTGTAGCAATTTTTGGCCCAACAAACAAACAAACAGGTGGTGGACTCTTCAGCAAACTTTCAGAAGAAATTCACGCTCCTAACATTTGGTGTAAACCATGTTCAATAAATGGTTCTTTTCCATGTTATAGAAAAAGACAATATTGCATGACTGAAATAGATGATGGAGAAATTTTGAGAGCTATTAAAAATATTTATAGATAATGTGGAAACTCATATATAACTTTTTAATCTTTCCTTTTATTTTGATTTTTTTTCTATTAGGAGGCATTTTCGTAAAAAAAATTAGAAGAGGTTTTTTTGGAAGATTGGCTTCAATCAAAAAAATTAGAACGTTTAGTAGCAACTTGGACGAAAAAGATTTAGTTTATTGGTTTCACGCATCTTCTCATGGTGAATTTGAGCAAATTAAACCAGTTTTAGATGGAATAAAAAATGAAAATCCAAGAATTAAAGTATTATTAAGTTTTTTTTCACCTTCAGGTTATGATAATGTTAAAGATGATTTAGTTGATTGTAAAATATATATTCCTTTTGATTTTTATTTTACAACAAAAAAAGTTTTTGAAATAATTTCGCCAAAAAAATTGATTTTTGCTGGTTATGATATTTGGCCAAATTTTATTTGGTCAGCATATCAAAAGAAAATCCATATCGTTATATTTGCTGCAACATTTACTTTTCATAAAAAAACCTTTTCATCTTTAGTGAAAAATTTTTACGAATCTCTTTACACAAACATATCTGCTTTTTACACAATAAATGACGATGATTCCGATAGAATAAAAAATTTAATATTTAAAAGAACTAATATAATTATTAAGACGATGGGAAACCCAAGATTTGATCGTGTAAAAGAAAAATCTGATGCTTTAAAAATAAATAAAGATAAAGACTTGATGAAAAGGACTAAAAGAATCATCCTAGGAAGTATCCACAATTCTGATAAAGATATAATTATCGAGCCACTTTTAAAACTTATTTTGGATGATGATGAATTATGTTGCATTTGGGCACTTGATGAGATTGTAGAGGGTAGGATGCTTGATATTGAAATTTTCTTTAGAAAAAAAAATATTAGCATTGAAAGGTTGGGATTAAAAGCAATAAATGAAATTAATTCGAAAATAATTTTAATTGACACCATAGGTCAACTTTACAAGAGTTATTGGTATGGGCAAATTGCTTATATTGGTGGTGGATTTTCTCCAAGTGGTGTTCATAATGTCATGGAACCTGCCATAGCTAAATTACCAGTACTTTTTGGTCCCAACTACACCAAATCTCAGGAAGCTAAACAGTTAGTTAGTGCGGGTGGAGGTTTTATAATTAATAATAGCACTGATTTTTACAATGAAATTAAGTCGCTATTTAGCAACAAAGAGCAATTGGCTAAATCAAGTCTTTCATCTAAAAGCGTTATTGATAAAAATCTTGGTTCATCAAAACGTGTCGTTGAAGGAATATTAAATGACTGATCGGGTTTCATTTGATATCTGTTTCAATAATGACAAAAAAACAAAAAAAAATATCAACCTAAAGTCAGGAATAAATGTGATTTATGGAGAAGGGGGAATTGGAAAAACAAGATTAGCTCAAGCCTTAGTCAGCAAAACTTGTAAGGGTTTAGGTAATTTTAAATTAAAAAATATAATTTCTCCAGAAAATATCCAGATTATCGATCACAATCCATTGGAATATTTTGTTTGTGAAACAATTGAAGAAGATTTGGCATTTGGTTTGGAATGCAATTTGAGCGATCAACTTCTACTAAGTCGAAAATTTAAAAAATTGAAGAAAAATTTAAATTTTATTTCAAACTGGAATTTACATCCTACTAAACTAAGTTGCGGTGAAATGCAAATAATGAATTTATTTAGCGCATTTAGTATAAGCCCGAATCTTCTTGTGATAAATAATGGATTGCTTCATGTAAGCAATATCAATAAAACTAAATACTTGAAGATAGCAAAAAACTTCTCCGAAGTTGATACAATTGTAGTCTGGCTAACTTCAGAATATAGTGATTTAGATTTTGGTGATACCGTTTGGGAGTTAAGCTCAAATGATCTTTGCCATCCTAACTTCAAAGATCTAGTATATAAGAAAAATTATTACACGAAAAATTCTTTATCGTTAAAAATAAAAAATTTAAAATTTAAATATTTAAATTCTCAGAAAATTGTTTTTAATGACCTTTCATTTTTCGGCAAAGGAATGAGTTGTCTTGGAATAACAGGTCAAAATGGAGCAGGTAAATCAACTTTGGTTAAATTGATATCTGGAATAGAAAGTCCCATCAGCGGGCAAATATTATTAAATATAAATTCTAAAAAGCCTCTTTTAGGTATACTGGACCAAATTCCTGAAAATTTGTACAATGGTCTCTCTTTTTTTGAAATAATTGAAAAATTAAAATATCATGGTAGAATTGAAAAAGATAAAATAGAAAAAATCAACTATGATCTTTCCTCTTTAGAAATAGATATTGATATATATAAATATTTACCTATTGAGGAAATATCTCCTTATGTTGTTAAAGCTGTATTGACAATTATTTTATTTAACTGCAATTTCAACTTATTAGTATTGGATGAACCCACATATATTTTTGGCACATCTCAAAAAATAATATACTCTGATATATTAAGCAAAATTAAACAAAAGAAGCATTTAATCATTTTTTCTCATGATTTTGAATTTTTAAAATATAATTGTGATAATATACTTAATATTGATGAATCTGAGACTATTAATTAAAATTATTGCAATTTAAATGCTGAACAACAGTACAAGAATTGCTACATTGGCAAATTTTATCAGTTTGTGTAGAGCATTGATGGCTATCCCAATCATTTACACATTAAATTATGATGGATATGAGGCTGTTACTTTTTTACTTATTTTAGCTGCCACACTTTCTGACGCATTGGATGGATGGGTCGCTAGAAAATCCGGTGCAGTTACGAATTTTGGCAAATGGATAGACCCAATGGCAGATTTTGTGTGTATAGTGTCAGTATTGGGATATTTGTCATTGGTTGATAGATTTCCAGGTTGGTTTTTATTATTTTATGTAATTAGACATTTTATTATATCGGTTTCTGCTATTTATTTTTTAAATAATAGTGATTTTATTTTAAGTGCGAATTGGTGGGGAAAATGGTCAGCTGGTGTAACCTCATTTGCAATAATTTTATATATATGGCCTTGGAATGCATTTCCAAGACTTAAGGAATTAGTCTTGTTATCATCAACATTTTTATTAATTATAAGCTTAATTATTTACACAAAAACTTTTTATCGTGAATATAAGAGATTAAATTTTTAGTAGATTATTATATACAATGAAAGATATACAAAAAATAAGTTTAATTAGTTTAGGTTGCGCTAAAGCATTAGTTGACTCAGAACTTCTTCTTGGAAGTTTAAACAAAAATAATGTTTTAATCACAGATAGGCATAACCAAGCAGATGCAATCATTATCAATACGTGCGGTTTTCTAGATTCTGCAAGGCAGGAATCAATCGACACAATTTTTGAAGCAGCTAGTTTAAAAACTAAAGGTAACTTAAAAAAATTGGTAGTAATGGGATGTTTATCCGAAAGATATCCAGAAGAACTATCAAAACAAATACCGGAGGTAGATAAATTTTTTGGCACTACCAATCAAAATGAAATCATAAAATACCTTGTTGGTAAAGAGCATATATCTGATGATCCGAGTTACTATCGATCGTTATTAACGCCAAATCATTATGCTTATTTAAAAATAGCTGAAGGTTGTGACAACGGGTGTTCTTTTTGCAGTATACCTTTAATGAGAGGATTGCAAAAAAGTAGATCTATTGATTCAATATTGTGGGAAGTTGAAAAATTATTAGATAATAACGTAAAAGAGATAATGGTTATTGCTCAAGATTCTACATCTTATGGGTGGGATCTAAGACCTAAGTTGTCACTCGCAAGTCTAATTAAAGAGCTTGACAAATCTGGAATAGACTGGTTTAGATTGCACTACGCTCATCCGGCTCATTTATCATTGAAAATCATAGATGCGTTAGCAAATGCAAGTAATTTTTGTAGATATATAGATATACCTGTTCAACATGGTTCTGATAAAATATTAAAATCAATGCGAAGAGGATTAGACAGTAATGGCATCAATAAAAGAATAGATCTTTTAAAAAAAAATATACCTGGAATCAAGATAAGATCGACCGTTATTGTTGGTTATCCAGGTGAGGGTGATGATGAATTTAGAGAATTATATGATTTTATTGACGAGAATCAGTTTGATAGGCTTGGCGTCTTTACATATTCGGAGGAAGAAGGCACTATAGCAGAAAAACTTGAGGATAATATTCCTACTGAAATTAAAAATGAAAGAAAAGGTCAATTGCTTGATTTGCAAGCAGAAATAAGTATCAGCAAAAATAAAGAAATGATTGGTAATATTTTAAAAGTAATTGTTGACAAGAACGGAACCAATACCTCTATTGGTAGGACTGAGTTTGATTCTCCAGAGGTTGATAATATAGTTCATATTAAAGAATTAGCTGAAAAAGGATCATTTGTCAATGTTAAAATAGATAATGCAACTGAATTTGAACTTATTGGAAAAATTGTCAATTAATTTTTAAAACTCTGCCATTGATTAGAATATATTTTTCCTCTTAAATTTGTCACTATGTCAGATTTTTTTGTTAATTCAGAATACTCACCTTCAGGTGATCAGCCAGTTGCAATAGAGCAATTATCCAATGGTATAATGAATGGAGATAAGCATCAAGTTTTATTGGGAATTACTGGATCTGGAAAAACCTTTACAATGGCAAATGTTATTGAAAAAGTTCAAAAACCGACACTTATTATTTCACATAATAAAACTTTAGCAGCTCAACTTTATGGTGAGTTCAAGCAATTATTTCCTAATAATGCGGTCGAATATTTCATTAGTTATTATGATTATTACCAACCCGAAGCTTATTTACCTGTTACGGATACTTTTATTGAAAAAGATATGTCAATCAATGAAGAAATTGATATATTAAGATTAAAGGCTACTAGCTCTTTATTAAGCAGAAAAGATGTTATTGTCGTCAGTTCTGTTTCATGCATATACGGCATTGGTTCTCCAGATGAATATAGGGATAAAGTTATTCATTTAAAAAAAGGGATGAATATTGATAGAAAAAAGCTTTTTAAAGAATTAGTCAACATTCATTATTCTAGGAATGATTCATCATTCGAAAGAAGTAATTTTAGAGTTCGAGGTGATGTCGTAGACATTTTTTTTGGCGTATGAGGATGTTGGAGTGCGTCTAGAATTTTTTGGTTCTGAATTAGAGAAAATTTACAGGTTTTATCCTCTTACTGGAGAAATAATTAATGACCATGAGCATGAAATCATTTATCCTGGGAAACACTTTGTCACAGATCAAAATACAATCAATAGAGTTGTTAAAGAAATAAGCACAGACTTAGTCGCAAGATTAGACGAATTAAAGAAAAATGATAAACTTTTAGAGGCTCAGAGACTTGAACAGAGGACAAATTTTGATTTAGAAATGATGATGGAGGTGGGCTACTGTTCTGGAATTGAAAATTATTCAAGATATTTTTCAGGAAGGAAGCCAGGTGAAAGACCCTATACACTTATAGATTTTTTCCCAAATGATTTTATTACAATTATTGATGAATCTCATGTTTCATTACCGCAAATTCAGGCTATGTACAATGGAGATAGAGCAAGAAAAATGAATCTTGTTGAGCATGGATTTAGACTTCCAAGCGCTTTAGATAATAGACCCATGAAAATAAATGAGTTTTTTGAAACTCAAAATCAATTACTTTACGTTTCAGCAACGCCTTCAGATAGAGAGCTTGAGCTTGCTGAAGGTGTTGTTGTTGAGCAGTTAATAAGGCCAACTGGCTTGCTTGATCCAATTGTTGAGGTTAGAAAATCTGATGGTCAAATTGATGACTTAATCAATGAAATTAAAATTAGAGTTAAAACTAAAGAAAGAGTCTTGATCACTACATTGACAAAAAGGATGTCTGAAGATTTAACTGATTACTTAAGAGGTGTTAATTTAAAAGTAAGGTATTTACATAGTGAAATTGACACTTTAGAGAGAGTTCAAATTCTACGAGATTTAAGATTAGGTGAATTTGATGTTCTGGTTGGTATAAATCTTTTAAGAGAAGGCCTGGATTTACCAGAAGTTTCATTGGTAGCAGTAATTGATGCTGACAAAGAAGGATTTTTGCGCTCTAAAAGTTCTCTTATGCAGGTTGCAGGGAGAGCAGCGCGAAATATACAAGGTAAAGTAATCTTGTATGCAGATAAAATTTCAGAAGCAATGCAATTTCTGATAGATGAATCTTCTAGAAGAAGAGATCTTCAGAAAAGATTTAATTTAGAAAATAATATTAAACCTTCAACTGTTAACAAATCTATAGATAGTAGTTTAATGACACAAAATGAGCAAGAATCAGATTTAGAAAAACTTTCTAGTAAAATAAAAAATAGCAAACGTGATAATTTTACTCAAATGGATAAAAAACTTGCAATTGAAATGATGCGCGAAGAAATGCTAAATGCAGCAGAAAACTATCACTTTGAAAAAGCTGCAAAGCTTAGAGATGAAATATCGCTTTTGGAAAAAGAAGTAATAGGCTACGTTTAAGTGGATATAAATCTCTTAAAACAAAAAACTGGAATTATTGGAAATTCTGATGCTATTAGTCAGGTGCTCGAAATGATTCTCCAGGTTGCGCCTGTAAATATTTCTGTTTTAGTCACTGGAGAATCTGGCACTGGTAAAGAAAAAATCGCAAAAGCTTTGCATCAAGCAAGCAAACGATCAAACCAAAAGCTTATAACAGTTAATTGTGGCGCTATACCAGAAGGAATTATTGAAAGTGAATTATTTGGCCATAAAAAAGGTGCATACACAGATGCCAGGGGTGATAGAAAAGGTTATTTCGAAACTGCAAATAAAGGTACAATTTTTTTGGATGAAATCGGTGAAACCCCAATGGATACACAAGTCAAACTTTTAAGAGTAATTGAAAACGGTGAGTTCACTCCTGTAGGAGCGTCCAATCATATGAAGACTGACGTTAGAATAATTGCTGCTACTAATAAAGACTTATCTGACTTAGTAAATAAAAATCTTTTTAGAAAAGATTTATTTTATAGACTTAAAACGGTTACTATTAATTTACCGGCCCTTCGAGATCGCTTGGAAGACATAAGTTTGCTAGTTGAGCGATTTGCTTTAGAATTTACTCGTTCAAATGATATTTCTTATCGAGGGTTTATGCCAGAAGCTATTAAAGTACTTAAAAAACAAGAATGGAATGGCAATATCAGGGAATTAAAAAATTTTGTTGAGAGCATTTTAGTTCTTGAAAAAGGACAGAGAATTAGTCCTGATATGGTTAAAGTGCACTTAAATATTTCAAAATCCGAAAAGAAAAATACATCACTCCCAGTTATATCATATCATTCCAATGAAACAGCTGAAAAGGAGCTTATATTAAGGCAATTGTTTCTTTTGAAACAAGATGTTGAATTCATCAAACAAGTCTTAACATCGCAAAATATCTCTGACTTAAAGCTATTACCATCTTTTGAAAGTGAATACAGTCAAGACAAATCAAGTAAAATTGATAATTTGAAGATTGACCAGGAGGATGATCAATTTTTAAAAAATAGGTCAATTGGTGATATAACCATGGAAGACTTAGAAAAGGAAGCCATAGAAAGAACATTAAAATTTTATAAAAATAATAGAAGGGCCACTGCCAAATCTCTTGAAATTAGTGAGAGAACTTTATACAGAAAGATTGATCAGTACGGTCTAGACAGGAAAATAAAAATTGAAAAATTTTAAATTTTTCATATTTACTTTAATACTATCTTGCAGATACTATTCTTTAGCTGGTAGCATACCACCACACATAAACTCTATAGCTATTCCTATTGTTGAAAATCAGACATCTGAATTTGGTATTAGTGAATCTGTCACTGAAAATCTATTAAATATCTTTTCAAAAGAGAATATCTTAAAAATTACAGATGAAGAAGATGCAACCTCAATCTTAAGAGGTAAGATTGTTAGGATAACCGACGCACCTTATACTTTTACAAAAGAAGAAGCTGTAACAGAGTATAGATTTACAGTGCAAATGAGTCTAGAATGGTTTGACGTAAAGAATGAAAAAAATTTATTAAAAAGAACATTTAGCGGCTGGGGAGCTTATGGTTTATCTGGAGATATAAGTTCTGATGGTATAGACAACGATGGCGATGGTTTGATTGATGGGGAGGATAATAATGAATTTGGCGATCCTCGTCAATTTGCAACAAAAGTTGCAATTGAAAAAATAGCTGAAGATGTATTAAATGAAATAATGACAACCTGGTAAGTAAAAGGAATTAAAAATTGAAAATAAGAATATCTGAATTAGCTAATCATCTTGACGAAAATGTTAAGATCAATGGATGGGTATATAATATTAGATCGATTGGAAAAATATGGTTTCTAATATTGCGCGATGGATCAGGGTATTTGCAATGCGTTACGGTCAAAAATGATGTTGATGATGAGGTATTCAAGTTGGAAGAAACATTAACACAAGAATCCTCAGTTTCAGTCTTTGGGAAGATTAGAAAAGAGCCAAGATCGGTAGGTGGGGTTGAGTTATCAGTGACCAACATAATTGTTCATCAGCTCTCAAATGAATATCCAATTTCAAAAAAAGACCATGGGACTGATTTTTTAATGACCAATAGACACTTGTGGCTTAGGTCAAAAAAACAAAATGCAATATTAAAGATAAGACATCAGGTAATAAAGGCTACAAGAGACTTTTATGATAATAATGGCTTTACTCTTGTAGATTCTCCAATACTAACAGCAAACTCAGTTGAAGGCACAAGTACTCTCTTTGAATTAGATTATTTTGATAGATCTGCATATTTAACCCAAAGTGGACAGCTGTATGGCGAATCTAGCGCGATGGCATTTGGCAATATATATGTTTTTGGACCAACTTTTAGAGCGGAAAAATCAAAAACTAGGAGACATTTAACTGAATTTTGGATGGTGGAGCCAGAAATGGCATTTTGCGATTTAGAGCAAAACATGGAATGGGCTGAAAAGCATGTGGAATATGTCGTAAGACACTGCCTTGAGCACTGCAGGAATGAACTTGAGATACTTGAAAGGGATATAAAAAAGCTAGAAAATATAACATTGCCATTCCCTAGAATAACATATGATGACGCAGTAGAAATTTTGAAAAATAATAATGTAGATTTTGAATACGGTTCAGATTTTGGAGCTACTGATGAAACTATCATATCAAATCAGTATCAAAAACCGGTAATGGTTCATAGATGGCCAGCCGAATCAAAAGCATTCTATATGAAGCGAGATCCAAAAAATTTAAATCTAGCGTTAGGTGTTGACATGATCGCACCAGAAGGTTTTGGAGAGATAGTTGGTGGAGGTCAAAGGGAGGATGACTACGAGATTCTTATAAATACAATCAAAGAGCATAATCTTCCAATTGAACACTTCAAATGGTATCTTGATTTAAGAAAATTTGGCTCCGTTCCACATTCGGGATTTGGACTTGGCATTGAAAGGACAGTTGCATGGATTTCTGGTACAAAACATATCAGAGAAACAATTCCCTATCCTAGAACTATGTATAGGCTTGAACCATAAATGAAAGTAGCAATCTGTCAAATTAATCCAACTGTAGGATCGATAAATAAAAACAAAGAAAAACATTTAATTTGGTATGAAAAAGCAAAAAAATTAGGAGCTCAACTTATTGTATTTCCTGAGCTATCTTTACTTGGGTACCCCCCTCAGGATCTACTTTTGAGAAAGAAATTTATTGAAGAAGCTCACAAAGCCATGGCCGATCTTTCTGCGAGTTTTGATATTCCTACAATTATCGGCAGCACATTTTTTGAAAAAAAGAATTTATACAATTCTTTATTTTTAATAGCTAATAAGTCTATTGAAAAAATTTATAAAAAAATTCTTTTACCTACCTATGATGTTTTTGATGAAGCAAGATACTTTACCCCGGGAGACAAACCTTGCGTAGCGTCTATAAAAAAAGACAATAAAACTTACAAAATTGGTTTTCAAATATGTGAAGATCTTTGGGACAGCCAATACAACAGAGATTTGATAAGAGAAATGAATGATTTGGAAGTAGACTGTATTATAAATATATCAGCATCACCATACACTTATAATAAGTTTCAAGATAGGGTTGGTTTAATTGAATCTAAAGTAAAGCAGCATAACATATCTTATATTTATTGCAATCTGGTTGGAGCTCAAGATGAGATAATTTTCGATGGCCAATCGATAGCAATTAATAATAAAAATGATATTTTAAAGATAGGCAAAGCATTTGAAGAGGATTTGGTATTGTTTGATTTAAATCAGACAAATAAAGTAAAAATTAAGTCACTACCAAAAGAGGAAGAGTTATTCAAAGCTTTGGTTTTGGGTGTTCGTGATTACTTTGAAAAATCTTATCACGAAGAAGCAATTATTGGCTTAAGCGGAGGTATAGATTCAGCTCTAACTGCAGCAATTGCCAAGGAAGCTCTAGGGTGTTCAAATGTACATTGTGTTTTTATGCCATCAAAATATTCAAGTAATTCAAGCATGAAAGATTCAAAAAAATTAGCGAATAATTTAAATATTGATTTTCAGGTTATTCCTATCAATGACCTTGTTTTTTCTTTTGAAAAATCTTTAAATCCTTTTTTTGAGGGCACTGAAGTTGGCATTGCGGAAGAGAATATACAATCAAGAATAAGGGGAAATTTATTGATGTCATTATCTAATAAATTTGGCTGGCTTGTATTGTCTACGGGTAACAAAACTGAGATGGCTTTGGGTTATTGTACCCTCTATGGTGATATGAACGGGGGTTTATCTGTAATTTCAGATTTATCTAAATCTGAAGTTTATTCAATTTCAAAATGGATTAATCAAAAATACAAAACCGAAGTAATACCCACTAGTATTTTAACTAAAGCTCCCTCTGCGGAACTTAAATTTAATCAAAAAGATCCTTTTGATTATGAGTTGATTAGTCCATTGGTTGCGAAATTAATTGAGCAATCAAAATCTCCAACGGAGTTAATTGAGATGGGATATGAAGAATCTGTAATTCATGATATTTCCAAAAGATTAAGAATTAATGAATTTAAAAGAAGACAAGCAGCACCTTCATTGCGAGTTACCAGTAAAGCATTCGGTATTGGGCGTAGAGTTCCAATAATAAACCAATTTGACGAGCTGCTTTAAAATGAAAATAATTTTAGCATTGTTGATTTTATATTTATCTTTTGATTTAAAAGCGCAAAATAATTCCCCATCAACTTATTGGGCTTCACTAAAAAAAAATGAGAAAATTGCGTTTATTAATGGAGTATATTCAGCTAGCGCTAAAGTTAAGTATCATCACAAGCAGGAGGTTAAAAAACAATACAATCAAGATCCGAGTTGGGTAGAGCCGTATTTTATTGAAAGGTTTTATGAAATTCTTGATGAACATAGATCGAAAAAAATCGGCTACAAAGTAGACATTGTTGCAGATGCTATGGATGCCTTTTATTCTAATTACGATAATGGCGCTATTCCAATTCTTGAGGCAATTAGAATAGTTTCCTTATCACAAGATGGAAAAACAGAAAAGGCTGACGTTTATCTATTAAAAGCACAAAAAAGATATAAACCCTAAAGTACTTAAAGTGAGTATTCCATCATCAAAACTTCTTTTGTGCCCCCTTCCGTTTTTTGATTACCAACTCTTTTAAATCCAAACTTTTCATGAAATTTTTTCGAGATTAAGTTCATAGGCTTAATATTGTATTCACAAATGATATTTTTAAACTTATCTTTAGAATAATATATCAAATCATTGTATAGCATTGTTCCCAATCCTAAGCCCATACTATTCTCTTGAATAACAATTCTGTCAACATACATAAATGAGCTATATCTTTTTGAAAACCATAAGTAGTTTTCACTTTTATAATTTAATTTATCTGTTAAGCCAATCAAAAATCCATAAATTTTATTTTCTTTTCCACGCTTAATTAATTTAAAATATTCAGAAACATTGTGAAAATATTTTAGGGATTCTTCATCCATAAAGCTTACAGCTGGCATTGCTTTTTGATTGAGCGATAAGATTTCAGAAAAATCTCTTCTTTTTGCATCAATTATTTCATATTTCACAATTATAAATTTTACTAATCTTTGATTGAATAAAAATAGTTTTTAATTTAAATTTCTGGGCTATTATAAAAAATAAATTTTAATTATTTAAAAGTTGAAATAAATAATAGATAAAAATTATTTCTGAAGGAGAATTGATTAAGTGTCTACAAAAATAAGATTAAAAAGAATTGGAAGACGAAACAGACCGTTTTATAGGGTAGTGGTTATGGACTCAAGAAAAAAGCGCGATGGCGCTGCTATTGAAGAGTTGGGATGGTTTAACCCTGTTCAACATGATAAACCCTACAGCCTGAATCATGACAGAATTCTGCATTGGTTAGATTTAGGCGCTCAACCATCAGATGCATTCCATGGCCTAATGAAAAGATCTGGTTTAGCATATAAATGGCATTTAATAAAACAAGGTCTAGATGATAAGACAATTGAAAAAGAAATGAAGAAATGGGCCGATGATCAAGACAAGAAAATTGCTAGAAAATCAGAGAAAGAGGCTTTAGCCAAAAAATCAAAGAAAAAAGAAGCACCTGCTGAGGAAGAAGCACCTGCTGAGGAAGAAGCACCTGCTGAGGAAGAAGCACCCGCCGAGGAAGAAGCACCTGCTGAGGAAGATAATTCTGAAAATACCGAGAAATAATTTTACTTACTATTATAAAGAATAAGAGAGGTTAAAAATGAAGGAGTTTATAGAAACTATAGTAAAACAATTAGTTGATAAACCAAATGATGTTAACGTAAATCCTGTAGAGTCCGATGACACTATTACATACGAACTTACCGTGGGTGATGGAGATTATGGCAAAGTTATCGGGAAAAGAGGAAGAAATGTTTCTGCAATTAGAACCATACTCTTCGCAATAAACGCTAAAGAGGGTGGAAAAAGAGCAAGGCTTGAACTTATGGATGATGGAGAGTAAAACTTTATTCCCTATTGCAAAAATAACAAAAGCTTTTGGTTTTAAAGGTGAAGTCGGGCTTCAGCCACTTATAATGCAATATGATGATTATATATTCAATAAACAGCTTTCAATTGGATTAAACGAAAAATCTGTTAAAAAAGTAAATATCATCAAAACTTCAGGATCTAAAAAGAAAAAATTGCTTTTTAGTGGGTTAAAATCAAGAGATGACGCCAAACAAATAGTTGGAAATTATATTTTTGTGCATCTTTCAATTGAAGATCCATTAAACATGATTTCACCTAAGTTAATTGGCGCAAGAATCAGTGATGAAAATAATGAATATGTTGGACAATTAATTAGCATGATAAGTCACCCCGGTCATGACATTTATGTTGTTTTGGCAAACAATAAAGAATTACTGATACCAGTTGTTCCTGAGATTGTTAAGAATATTAATTACAATAAAAAAGAGATAGTAATTTCTAAAATGTCAGGCCTCTTAAATTGAAAAAAGTATTTGTTATTACACCTACTCCTGATATCATAACTTCAGTCATGCAAAATTCAATTGTTGTAAAAGCTAAAAATAATAGTATAGTTGATTTTGAAATCATCAATCTTAGAAACTACAGTGATAAAAAGTATAAAAAAGTTGATGACAACCCTTATGGCGGTGGAGCAGGTATGGTGATGATGGCCGAACCATTATTTAAAGCTATTGATGATGTTTTAAAGAAAATGAACCCTGATGATAATTTCAAAATCATTTATCCTAATCCGCAAGGCAAAACCTGGGACCATAGCAAAGCATTGAGTTTTTCAAGTTCTAATGAAAATTTGATTTTTATCTGTGGTCACTACAAAGGCATTGATGAGAGAGTTGTAGAAAAATATGTCACCCATGAATATTCTTTGGGAGATTATGTTATAAGTAACGGAGAACTGTCTACATTGGTAATTATTGATTCTATTGTTAGGTTGATGCCAGGAGTTTTAAATCATATAAGCTCTGCTCAAACCGATAGTTTTTATAACAATCTCTTAGATGCTCCTTATTATACAAATCCAAGAGAGCTAGATGGCATGAAAGTTCCAGATGTACTTCTTTCTGGTGATCACAAAAAAATAAAAAGTTGGAAAAATAAAAATAGAAAAGCAAGGACCATGATAAATCGTCCAGATCTTTGGAATAGATATATTAATGAAAATAAGTCGGAGATTAGAAATGAATAACACAAAAAAAATTATTGAAAATCAACTAAAGTCAGATTTGCCCGATTTCAATTCTGGAGATACTGTTTCTGTAGATGTGCGCGTTGTAGAAGGCGGTAAAGAAAGAATCCAAAAATTTAAAGGCATTGTAATTGCTCGAAAAGGAAGTGATATTTCAGAAACATTTACCGTAAGAAAAATATCTGGAGGAGTAGGGGTAGAAAGAATTTTTCCAGTGCATTCCCCAATGATAAAGCAAATAGATGTTCTTCAAAGAGGTAAAGTGAGGCGGGCTAAATTGAACTACTTGAGAAAGTTAACCGGCGCCAAAGCTACGAGAATAGCCGAAAAAAGATAATTAACAACTGGGGTCTCACATAAAATTTGTGACGACAATAGAAAAAAATATAATTATTTCTACGGGGTTTAGCCACTTGATAGTACATGCAATGCTGTTAACCTTTCCTAGTCTATATCCTTCATTAAAATTTTTTTTTAACATCGGTTATGATTCATTTGGATCAATAGTATTTTTTTCTTCTTTTCTTTTTGGACTTGGAGCAATCCCTGCAGGATATTTTGAAAATAAAATAGGTTGTAGGAAATTGTTGCTTTTGCATTTATTAGGTTCTTCATTATTATGTTTTTTTATTTTCTTCTCAAAAACATTTTCATCATTTATTTTAGGATTGTGCTTTTTGTGTTTGATTTCTAGTATTTATCATCCATCTGGCCTAACTCTAATATCTAAGAATGTAGAAAAAATTGAAAATGGGATGGCAATACATGGTGTGTTTGGCAATATTGGATTAGCTTTTGGACCAATGATTGCTACTTTTGCATTGTCCTATTTTTCTTGGAAGCATGCGTATTTTTTTTTCGGTCTAATTAATCTAATTATATTTTTTTTTACATTATTTTTTGTCAGAGATAAAACATCATCCACTCTTCAAAATCTTTCAAAAAATCATTTACGAAAAAACAATGTAAACATTCTATTGTTATTTTTTTCAATAACCGGGTTATTGGGTATGAATTATTATGGTTTTACTACTTTTGTGCCATCCTACATAGCTGATAATACAGAAAATCTGTTTAATAATATTACTTCAGAAATAAAGGCTGGAATCTTTCCCACATTAATTTTTGCTTCTGGAATGATTGGATCTGTACTTGCTCCAAAAATATCATCACTTTTTGGAAAATCTTTTTCGTTATTAATCATTTATATTTTGTTTACTCCTGTCCTTGTGTTTATATCCCTTTCAACAAATTATTTACTTTTATTTTTTTGTATAGTTTGGGCAATTTTATTTGCTTGTCAGCTACCCATAGCCAATGCTCTGGTAGCAGATATTACTGATAATGTTAAAAGAGGGCTAGGTTATGGAATTAATTTTTTTGTTAGTTTTGGTATTGGTGCATTTGCAGCATATTTTAGTGGTAAATTAGCAGTTAAGATAGATATAAATTTTATTTTTCTTTTAATGTCAATCATAATGATACCAGCAACAATTTTTTCATTTTTGATTTACTTATTTTTTAAAAAGAATAGAGTATGATTGTTATGAATGAAAATTTGAGAAGAATACCATCTGTTTCTGATATTTTAAAAAAATTAAATCATTTAAATAAATTCGATGATAGGTACTTATCTTTTCTAATTAAAAAAGAAATTTCCAAAATTAGAAAAAAAGCTATCGAAGCTAATTTAGATTTGGACAAAAATGAGATTATATCTGAAGTTGTTTCTAAGGTTAACAATTCAATTAATTGCAGTTCAAAATACACTATTAATGGCACTGGAGTTGTTCTGCATACTGGTTTAGGAAGAGCTCCCATTGGCAGAAAAATATTGGATAATGTTCTTAATCAACTATCCTCATATTCTAACCTGGAACTTGATTTAAACAATGGAAAAAGAGGTAACAGGCAAACTCACACTGAGAATTTAATTTCATATGTTACAGGATCAGATTCTGCTCTGGTAGTTAATAATAATGCTGCATCAGTTCATCTAGCTGTAAATGAATTTGCTCAAGGAAAAGAAGTCATTATATCTAGAGGTCAACTTGTTGAAATAGGTGGGTCATTTCGTATACCAGAAATGATTGAAAAGAGTGGAGCTAAATTAGTTGAAGTCGGCACAACTAATAGGACTCATCTATATGATTATGAAAATGCAATAAATGAAAATACAGGGCTTTTATTGTGGGTTCATACAAGCAATTATATCATAAAAGGTTTTACTTCAAGTCCAGACATCTCAGATATTGTTTCTCTTGGAAAGAAATTCAACCTACCAATAATGGTTGATTTAGGTTGCGGTGAAACAATAGATCTTTCAAATGAAGGCTTAAAAACTAATTTTGTTGTAAGTAAAATTGTTCATAAAAGACCTAATATAATTACATTCTCAGGTGATAAGCTTCTTGGAGGTCCCCAATCAGGAATAATTGTTGGTGATGTGGAAACTATTAACCGAATGAAAAAAAATTCGCTAGCAAGAGTAGTTCGACCTGATAAATTTACCATAATTTTACTTGAGCAAATTTTAAGGACTTATTTGGTTAAAGATCTTTTTAAAGAAAACCTTACATTATTTCTTTTAACTAGAAATAGGTCAAATATTAAGAAAATTGCTGAAAATATTTTTTCGCAGATAGATAGAAATATAAAAAAATTATTATCTATTGAAATTGTGGAAACTATGGTAGAGACGGGGAGCGGCACGTTACCTGAGGAAAAAATAGAAAGTGTTGCTCTTAGGTTTAATACAGATAAGATACGACCTGATAGTCTCTCAAGAGCCTTCAGAAATTCCTCAATAGCCGTTGTTGGATACATTAGTAATGACAAATACTATATTGATTTAAAAGCTGTTCTTCCATCTCAGGAGAATGAATTAATTATCGCAATAAACAATTTTAATTTACCTTAATGCAAACAATTATATGTACTTCAGGCCATATTGATCATGGTAAAACATCATTAGTAAAAGCTTTGACTGGCATTAACACTGATTCACTCCCTGAAGAAAAATCTAAATTAATGACTATCGACCTTGGCTTTGCATTTTTAAATGAAAATATTACAATTATTGACGTTCCTGGGCATGAAAAATTTATAAAAAATATGGCAGCAGGAGCTAATTCTGTAAATTTGGCACTTTTAGCAATTGCAGCGGACGACGGAATTATGCCTCAAACAATAGAGCATTTAAATATAATCTCACACTATGGCATTAGAAAATGTATAGTTGCTTTAACAAAAATAGATAAAGTTGACGATGTTTTATTAAAAACTAATTATTCAAAAATAAAAAAAATGTTAGGTGAATATAGTTTTGAAAAATTCTCAATAATAAAAACATCAATTAATGATTTTAGGAGCATAAAAAAACTAAAAGACACTATAATTATGGAATCATTAGTCAAAGAAAAAAAAATTGATAGAGGATTTTTTTTCTTACCAATAGATAGGGTATTTTCAAAAAAAGGATTTGGCACAGTTTGCACTGGAACTGTTATATCAGGCACAACTCAAATTGGAAGTGAATTGCAAATATTTCCAGGCAATTATATAGGAAAAATAAGAGGAATGCAATCACATGGGGTTGCAGTTAAAAAAACAACAATCGGTGATAGGGTTTCAATAAATTTTTCCAATTTAGATAAGAATAATATTTCTCGAGGTTCAACATTATTTGATATCGAAAAACTTGAAGCCTTTAAAAATATAATTGCAAAAGTGAATATGGTTAAAAAAACAAAATGGTTATTGAAAAATAATCAAAGAGTACATGTGAATATTGGAACTTCACATACCATTGGAACTGTGAAAGGATTGAGCAAAGCAATTGAGTCTAATGAATCATCTAATGTTTTTATGATTTTACAAAAACCAATTATAGCTCTAAATGGTCAAAAATTTATTATTCGCTCATTATCTCCACCTGAAACTATCGCTGGAGGGGAAATTTTACATCAACAAAGTGAAGATTATGAAAAAAAAGAATTAAGTTTTTTATTAAAAAACTTAACATGCGAAACAATAGAAAGACTTCTAGCTTTAGTTTCATTTTCATGGAAAGATATAAAAAAAATCAGCTACTACTCTAAAATTTTAAATATTTCAAATGAAAAAATTTTAGATTTAGCAAAAAAAGTTAGAATTCGTATTTATAAAGATTTTTTATATTTAAAAAGGAATTTAATCAAGTGCTCTAACATTATTGAAAAGGTTATCTTAGAATATCATAATGAAAACCCTCTAAAAGAAAAGTTGTCAAAAACAAAAGCTGAAGTAATGTTAAAAATGAGCAAAAGCTTTATTGATTTTGCTCTAAAGGAATCAGCATCAAACGTTATTGTTTTTGAAGATGGATATGCTTTAAAACAACATAAAGTAGTTATTAAAGATGACAATAAAATTTTATCAACACACGTACAAAAAAAACTAATCGACTCAAAATTTCATTTTTTAAATTCTAATGATTTAATTGATACAAATGAAAAAAATCAAAAAGAAATTTTATATGCTTTAAAAAAGAAAAAAAAACTTATTGAAATAACTGCTAATTGTTGGATTCATTTGTCTACTCTTGAAATGATTGAAAATATTTTGAAAGATCATTTTAATAAAAAAGATGAAATTACAATTTCTGAATTTAAAAAAATGACTAGTACTTCCAGAAAATATGCCATACCCTTACTTGAATTCTTAGATAGAACACAATTAACGGAAAGAAAAGGAAATATTAGAGTAAAAGGTGTAAATTTTGAAAAATAATATTTTTATTTTATTTTTTTTCATTAAGACTTTTTCTAATTCTCAGACATATTGGGTAATAGAAGGTTGGCAATTATTTAAAAATGCTGGAGATGCAAGAATATTATCTTTAGGAAGTGCTGCTTCAACAGATTCTGGAACTCCTGTATCTCCTTTGTTTAATCCCTCTTTGTCAAGCACAACTATAAACGAAAATCTTAGCTATACACATCAAAATAGATTTGGAGGATCAATATCTAGCGATTTGATAGGTTTAAAAAGTAAAAAAAAATTAAACTATATATTTATGAGAGAATCCATAGGGGATATTCCTGATACAAGAAATGCTCTGTTAGATTATGGATTGGATGGTATACCAAATACAGGTGATATTGGTGAAAATAATGGTATTTTGGATGATGGTGAAAGATTAGATGCAGAAAAAGTTAATTATTTTAATCAAAATCAAATTGGTTTACATATTTCAAAATCATTTACCAATAGTAATTATAATCTTGGATTTGCTTTAAAGTTCTTAAATCATCATATTGGCATACAAAAAAGCCATGGAATAGGATTAGACTTTGGTTTCTTATTGCACAATTGGAAAAGCAGTAAGTTATCATTAGTTATAAAAGATATTACAACAAGTTGGCAAGTATGGAATAATGGAATAATTGAAAGAACTAAACCATCGATAGTAAGTGGCTTTTCTCATAGTTTATTTTTTAAAAAATATCCTATTGTATTTAATGGAATGACAGATTTTGTTATAAATTTTAATGGAAGAAGTTTAGATGAAGATTTTAGCTTTGGAAAAAACAGTGGATATATAAAATATGGTATAAATTTAATTTATGATTACAAAATAGCTGTTAGGTTAGGTAAAAATAATCAAAATTCTTTTTCAATTGGAATTGGTCTTAGTTGGGATAATATATCATTGGATTATGCAATAATAAACGAACCATCTCAAACGAATTTTGGGACATCAAATATAGTTTCACTCGTTTTAGATGTAAATTGGCTTCAAAAAATAATACTAGAATTATAGTTTTTGACAACTTTGATAGATGAGGAATTAAAATTAAATTTCAAGCATATGATAGGTATGAAAAATGATTTATAGCATGACAGGATATGGTGCATCATCTTTAGGCATTGGAAAAAATAAAATTAATGCTGAATTAAAAGCTTTAAATGGAAAGTTTTTTGAGCTTAAAATAAAAGGATTGGACATAAGCTTCAATCTTTCAAAAAAAATTAAAGATTATTTATTTAAAACTTTAAACAGGGGAAGTGTTTACTTATATCTTGAAAGCAGTAAAATATCTGCACAGGATAATTTAAGTTTAAATTCAGTAAAATTTGAACTTTTAAATGATATTGTTGCACAAGTAAATAAAAAATATAAACTATCTCTTAATTTGAATCATTTGTTGAGAATAAATGATTTTATATCCATTTCTCCCGAACACAATATTTCAGATGAAATCATATTGAATGTTGTTAAAAAATCATGTAAAAATCTTATTAAAATGAGAAAAATTGAGGGAAAATCGTTAGAAAAAGATATTCTAATTAGAATAAAACATATTGATTCCACACTGAAAATTATTAAGAAAACTGTAAAAAAAGATAATAAAACAAGATTTCAAAAATACCAAAAAAAAATAGAAAACATTGTAAATCAAAAATCTTTTGAAACCATAAAACTCCATCAAGAGATAGCAATATTAGCAGAGAAATCTGATGTTACCGAAGAAATTGTTAGGCTATCTAGTCACTTAAATTTTTTTAAATCACTTTTTAGACAAAATCAACCTGTTGGCAGAAAATTAGGTTTTACTTTACAAGAAATTTTAAGGGAAGTAAATACATTGGGTTCTAAAGCCTCAAACGAAGAAACAACCAGAAATGTAATTGAAATAAAAGAAGAAATAGAAAAAATCAAGGAACAGGCGCTTAATATTCTGTGAAAAATTTTATAATTATATCTGCGCCCTCAGGTTCTGGAAAAACAAGCATATGTAAAAAAATTTTAATTCAAGATAAAAGTATAGAATTTTCGGTGTCTTGTACTACCAGAACCAGAAGGAGTAAGGAAGAAAATGGTATTGATTATATCTTTTTAACTCAAGATGAATTTATTAAAAAAATAGATAATAAAGAATTTGTGGAATGGGAAAAAATTCATGGAAATTTTTACTATGGCACACTCAAAAAAACTCTAGATTATGCTATTAATTCTAATAAAAAATTGTTGTTAGAATTAGATGTTAAAGGTGCAAAAAAAATCATGGAAAATTATCCAAGAAACTATCTTTCTATCTTTATTGAGCCTCCTAGCAAAGATGAGCTTTTTAAACGTTTAAAAGATAGAGGTGCTGATTCTGCAAGTACTATAGAAAAAAGAATGGAAAGATTCGAAAGCGAAATGATGCACAAAACACATTTTAATTATGTCATTGTAAATAACAAATTAAATGATGCCGTAAAAAGCATATTAAAAATTATTAACTAAAATCAGAAAGGTAAAAAATGGGACTTGAACCAATATCAATTAAAAATATGGAAGAAAAAACAAATGACTTGTACGAGGCAGTGGTAGTTATGTCAAAGAAAGCTAAACAAGTTATCAATGAAAGAACTATAGAGAAGTTAATGCGTGTAAGCGATCAGACAGAAATGGGTGTTTTTGATGATGAAGAAAATATTAACCCCGAAGACTATGAAGAACTTACTAAGCCAACAACTGTAGCAGTTGATTCATTTGTAAAAGGACAATTAGAATGGACAAAAAAATCATCTGAATCAGATAGTCAGTGATCTTTTACAAATAACTATCTTTGAACTAATTATAATTTTTTTTTTATAATAATTTCTGTCTTTAATGGTTAGAGAAAATAAAATAAATCAAAACTTACAACCGCAGGCACTGGATGCTGAAGAAGCAGTGCTTGGTTCCATGTTGTCAAGTAAAGAAGCAGTAAGTATTTCTATACAGTGGTTAAAGCCTGAATGTTTTTACAAAGAATCTCATTCTATAATATTTACAGCAATGGAGTCGCTTTTTAATCAAGGAGAGCCAGTTGATACTTTATCTGTAGTGAATCTGTTAAAAAAAAATAAAGAAATTGATAAAGTTGGCGGTCCTTACTTTATTAGCGGTTTGTATGAATCTGTACCTTCCGTTGCTAATGTTGAACATTACGCTAAAATAGTTTTAGAAAAACATATATTAAGAAACTTGATTAAAGTATCGCACAGTTTGACTAAAGAAGCATTCGACGATAGTTTGGATGTTGATACTATACTTGACTCAGCTGAATCTGCTATATTTAATATTTCTGAAAAAAGACTTAATGGAGGCTTTCAAAAGATAAAACCAATTTTAGAAAAATCATTTTTAGAACTAGATAAAGTTGCATCCAACCCTGGGAGCGTAACAGGTGTGCCATCTGGGCTCATTGATTTAGATAGTATGACTTCTGGCTTTCATCCTGGTGAGTTAGTTATAGTTGCAGGTAGACCAGGAATGGGAAAAACTGCTTTAGCTCTTTCTTTAGGTAGAAATGCAGCAGTAGATCATAAAAAAGGCATAGGTATGTTTAGCCTTGAAATGTCAAACCATCAGTTGGCAATGAGATTACTCTGCGCTGAAGGTCGAGTTGATAGCCATCTAGTACGAACGGGAAAATTACCAAAAAAACAATGGCAAAATCTTAGTTATGCTGTAGGTGAGTTAGCTGAGGCTCCAATCTATCTTGATGATACTCCTGGAATGTCTGTTTTAGAAGTGAGGGCTAAAGCTCGTAGACTTAAAGCAGAGAATAATGTTGAATTAATTATAGTTGATTATCTGCAATTAATGTCTGGTCCTAAGGGCTCAGAAAGTAGACAGCAAGAAATATCTCAGATATCAAGATCTTTAAAAAATTTGGCAAAAGAAATAAATGTTCCAATCATTGCATTATCGCAATTATCTAGAGCTGTTGAAAATAGAAGCGATAGAAGGCCACAGCTTTCAGACTTAAGGGAGTCCGGTGCAATTGAACAAGATGCCGATTTAGTAATTTTTCTATACAGACCTTGGGTTTATTCTCAAGATGATGAAGATAAAGGAAAAGCCGATATTATTGTAGCGAAGCAGAGAAATGGACCCACTGGTGCAATTGAAGCCACTTTTATCGATAGATTTGCAAGATTTGAAAATACTTCAAATGCCTTTGCTAATAAAGGTGAAGCTCATTTTTAAATGCAAAATCCAATTTCTAAACTTATTCCTTTTATTGGTGGAGAATTTCCGAGGCATTTTAACGAATTAATTGATAAAGTATCCATTCACGAGAATATTCCCGAAGAAGAATTAAAAGTAAGGCTTTGGAGAGCTTATGAGTTTGGCTCTGAGTATCATCAAGGTCAAAAAAGAAAATCTGGTGAATCTTATTTTCATTCACATTGTGTGGAAGTTGCAAAAACACTAGCGTCATGGAAAATGGATCATGTGACAATTATTGGTGGAATGTTACATGATGTTATAGAAGATACAGATGCGACGATAAATCAAGTAGAGAATGAATTTGGAAAAGAGGTTGCTTATTTGATCAACGGTGTAAGTAAAATTGGTGGTATTCAATTCTCTAACCGCTCAGAAAAACAAGCTGGGAACTTTATGAAAATGCTAATCTCAGTAGCAAAAGATTTAAGAGTTATTATTATTAAATTTGCAGACAGAATTCATAACATGTCCACTATTCACCATCTTCCAAGAATTAAACAACACAGAATAGCAATAGAAACTAGAGACGTTTATTCTCCTTTAGCTCATAGGTTGGGCATGGCAAAGGTAAAATGGACATTAGATGATTTAGTATTGCAAACTCTAAACCCTGATATTCATAAAGAGATCGTTAAAAAAATTAAGCTTACTAACAAAAGTAGAGAAGCTTATATTGCAAAGATTAGCAAAATAGTTATAGAAAATTTAAAAGAGCACATTGAAAACCCTGTTATCTATGGAAGGCCAAAATCATATTCATCCATTTATGGTAAAATGGTCAAAAGAGGTAAAGCTTTTGAAGATATATATGATATTTTAGCTATTAGAGTTGTGGTAAACAAGGTTGATGAGTGTTATTTAACACTAGGTGTTTTACACAAGGTCTTTAAACCAATCCAAGAAAGATTTAAAGACTTTATCGCAACTCCAAAAAGTAACGGTTATCAATCTATACATACAACAGTAGTTGGACCTGATGGGAAATTAGTTGAAATTCAAATAAGAACTAGAGAAATGGATCAAACCGCTGAAATAGGTGTAGCTGCCCATTGGAGGTACAAAGAGAATGGAAAAAACCATAGAAGTATTGATTTAGATGTTAAATGGTTAAGGGATTTGTTAAAAATACTACAAAGCGAGGAAAACGATCCAAAGGAATTCATGCATTTATTAAAAATTGACCTCTTTAATGATGAAATTTTTGTTTTTACACCAAAAGGAGACCTTATTCAATTGCCAGTCAAGTCTACACCAATTGACTTTGCATATCATGTACATTCAGAAGTTGGCAAAGCTTGCCTAGGTGCTAAAGTAAATCACAAAACAGTTCCATTAAACACTAAGCTAAAAAATGGAGATTATGTAGAAATTATTACTAGCAGTTCACAAAAACCTAACTATGGATGGTTAAAATTTACGGTTACATCAAAAGCAAGAAATGAAATAAAGAGGTTTTTGAATAAGGCTGAACGGGAGGCTAGTGTAAAAATAGGTAATGAGATTTTAAGTAAAACTCTCAGAAGGTTGAAGTTGCTTGACAAAGAAAATTTGGTGAGAAGTTCGTATCCTAAATTTAATTTTGGCAGTGAAGAACAATTAATTGAGCAATTAGGAAGTGGCTCCTTGTCTGTGAGGGAAATATTAGACAAAATTTCCTTATCAAATAATTCAGAATCTGAAAGAAAAATAGATAAAAAAAGTTTTTTTAATTTTACTAAAAAAGAGTCTAAAAATGTAAGATTAGAAGGCATATCTAATGTAATGACAAATTTTGGAAAGTGTTGCAATCCAATACCAGGCGATAATATGGTTGGCTTTATTACGCGGGGTCGTGGCATGACGGTTCATAGAGTTATTTGTTCAAGCTTACCCCTGCTGAACAAAGAGTCTGACAGACTAATACCTGTTGAATGGGAAGTAGGAAGAAATGATTTATTTAATGTAAGGTTGAAAATTACTGGTCAAGATAGAAAAGGTCTTGTAAAAGATATGACTGAGTGTATTTCAAAATTAAATGTTAACATGACATCTGTTGATATAAAAGTTAAAGATGCTGTAGCTATAGCTTTTCTTATAATTCAGGTAAACAACTTAAAACAATTAGACAGGGTCATCAGGTTTGTTTCAAAAATTAAGAATATAGATCACATTGAACGTTCAAATTTAAATTAACTAATGGGCAGATTTTTATCAATTGATTATGGTTCAAAAAGAGTGGGATTAGCGATATCAGATCCAACAAAAAAAATTGCAAAAGCATATAAAACTATTAGCAATGATAGCGTTGATGCATTATTGTCTTGTATTAAGAATGAAATAAAAATAAATAGCGTAGAAAAAATCATTTTAGGACTACCAATCGGAATGAATGGAAAAAATACTTCTCAAACGGAATTAGTTTTAAAATTTTATGATAAGTTGAATATTTTTTTTAAGATTCCCATAGTTTTAGAAGATGAAAGGCTTACTTCATTACATGCTAAAAAATCTTTAGTTTTTCAGGGTTATAACACAACTTCAAATAAGGATAATATTGATTCTACGGCAGCAGCATTGTTATTGCAAAATTATATAAACAAATCAATATTTAATGCTGATAAAACAAAGTAATTTAGTTTTATCATTAATGTCTTCATTAATGATAGGTTTTTCTTATCCACCATTTAATGGTCTTTTATCATGGATAGCTTTTATTCCTTTAATTGAAATTTGGCATAGAGAAAATCCTAATAAATCATTTCTTTATGGTTATATATTTGGTTTTTTTTCAAACTTAATAACCTTGTATTGGATTGGTTTAAATTCTGGTGCAGATAAGACGACAGTCTTAGTTTCACTAATCGCTGCTTTAATATATCTATCATTATTTCCAGGATTCTTAGGTTTTTTGATATCTTTTTTATTAAAAAAAACCAATAAAGCCTTTTTCCTAATTCCTTTTGCGTGGACATCAATGGAGCTAATAAGGAGCTTTGGACCATTAGGTTTTCCTTGGATAAATTTATCTCTTACCCAGTCCAATTTTTTACCATTGATTCAGATAATTGATATTTTTGGTAATGAAATAATTGGATTCATAATTTTATTGATTAATGTTTTAATTTTTTTGACATTTAAAAACCGTATAAGAAAAAAAACTTTATTAATTATTCTTTTAATAATCTTTTTTCCAATTTTTTCATATGGTTTTCACAAATTAGATTACTATAAAGATTTAGAAAAGTTTAATTATAGAAAAGTTTCAATTCTTCAACCAAATATCGATCCAAACCTCAAATGGAATTCCTCTTTTAAAAATGAATTATATTCAATAATGGATTCTTTAAATTTAATAGCATACAAAGATAGTCCTGATCTCGTTCTTTGGCCAGAATCTGCTTTGCCAGCCTACATAAGAGTATCTTCAGTTAAAAATAAACTCAAAGAAGTGGTGAGAGATTTTAATATTCCAGCATTAATTGGGACTCTTGATGTTTCATGGGAAAGCAACAAGCGTAAAGTTTTTAATGGTTCAATATATTTAGGCATTGAAGAAGAAGAAATGTACCATAAAATTTTTCTAGTGCCTTTTGCAGAATATAATCCTTTAACCAAAATTAATTTTTTAAAAAATATATCATATTGGGATTTTGGTCATGGCAGTTTTACTCCTGGCATTGAACATAAAATTTTTAATATTGATTCAATTGGGTTTAGCAATGTTATTTGTTATGAATCAAGTAATCCAAAAATTTCTAGAAAAATGATTTTAAATGGAGCACGATTTCTAACTATTCAAGCAAACGATGCATGGCTGTCAAACTCATCTGGAGTGATTCAACATTTTCAATTAGCAAGGTTGAGAGCAGTTGAACTGAGAACGGGAATAGCAAGAAGTGCTAATACTGGAATTTCAGGGATAATATATCCTGATGGAAAAATAGGAGGTAAAATACCATTTGACAATCAAGGTGTTTTAAAAAGTAAAGTTATTTTAAATAATGGATTATCCATATATGCAAAATTTGGAAATGTTTTTGCTTATATTTGCCTCATAATTTCAGTACTATTAACTACTTATTTATGTTTTTTAAAAAAAATAAAATAATATTATTATTTGTATTAAAAATAAATTTATTACCCTGTCAAGATAGTTCTTTGCTTGGGGCAAGCCCAGGTGTTAAATCATTAATTTTTCCAGGATGGGGACAAGCATCGCTCTTGCATAAGAAAAGAGCCAAAATATTTTATTATTCTGAAGCAAGTATTTTACTTTTTCTTTTATCTACAAAAACCTATTCTAACATATTAAGGAGAAATTATATTGCTTTTGCTGCAAATCATGCAAATTTAAATCCATTTGGAAAAACTCACGATTATTGGGTTGATATTGGAAATTTTTCTTCAATTAGCAGTTATAATGAAGAATATTTGAGAAATCGAAGAAACAATGATTTGTACCCTAATAATGAATTATGGTATTGGAGTTGGGATACAGAGTTAAATCAAAAATATTTTGAAAACAAAAGAATAAAAAGTGATCAGTATAACTTAATTGCTAAGTTTGGAATAGGTTTTCTTTTCTTGAATCATGCGCTTTCTATGATTGATGCTTTCTACCTTAATAAACTAAAAAATAATGAAAAATTAGCCTTTGATATTACATATAATGATTTTTTAGAATCTCATTCATTACGTTTAAAAATAAATTTTTAATAATGAAATTAAATCCATTGGTAAATTTTTTTTTATTTTTATCACTGTCAATATCTACCTTGTTTAGTGATAATTTATTTTATTTAAATATTCACTCAATAGTTTTATTAGCTATAGTTTTTTCTTTTAAAATAAATATATATTTTTTACTAAAATCGCTCTTTAAAACATCATATTACTTTTTCACTATTTTTTTATTTTATTTAGCTTTTTCTTTTTTATTAAGCAATATAGAGCTTGAACTAATTATTGTGAAAATTGTTCTTGGAATATACAAAATTGTAGTATCCATACTCTTTATGAAGATTTTTATTTTATCTGTCGAAAAAGAAAGCTTTGTAAAATTAATTAGATCAGTTTATTTAAAATCAAGGCTAAAACTTAGATTCTTAGATGACATTATTTTATTTGTTGCCTTATCACTTCGTTTTTATCCTGAATTGCAAAATAGATGGAAATCTTTTGAAAAGGGACGCATATATATTGGAATAAATAATTACAATGGCTCGCTAATTTCAAGATTGAAATTGTATTCTGATATGTTTGTTAGGATTCTTTCTTTGCAATATAAAAAATCATTATTGATTAGCAATAATATAAAATTAAGAGGCTATGGCAATTGTCACCCTAGAGGTATCATTAACCCTATTAAAATAAATTTTTATGATTTGATTATTTCTATAATGATCCCAATTACATTGATAATTTTACATTTCAATGTTAAGATATAAAATTATTGTTACATATGATGGAACTAATTTTGAAGGATGGCAGATTCAAAACAATTCAAGAACTATTCAAGGAGAATTGGAAGATGCGCTAAAAATTATTAATAATAACAAAAGTATAAAAATTTTTGGCTCTGGAAGAACAGACTCAGGTGTTCATGCAGTAGCCCAAGTTGCTCATTTTGACTTTGATTTTAAAGAAAGATCAAAATTTGATCTAAAAAATGCAATTAATGGCAACTTAACAGACGAAATTAGAATTACAAATTGTGAAATAGTTCCATCAAGCTTTCATGCTCGATTTTCAGCTGTGAGTAGAACTTATAAATACAAAACAAGAACAAATGGTAATATTTTTGATAAAAACTATACATGGAGAGTAGGTAAATTAAATTTGAGTTTATTAAATGAGTTAGCTTCAATGATTATTGGAACTCATGATTTTACGTCTTTTAGTAAGATTAGTAGCAATTTAAACTCAAGAAAGTGTAATATTTATGAATCGTCGTGGTATAAAAAAGATAACTTGTTAGTGTATAAAATTACTGGAAATCGTTTTCTTCATCACATGGTTCGATATTTGGTAGGTACAATGGTCGAAGTTTCTAAAGGAAATTATAAAAAAGAAAATTTTATTAACTTAATTAACAATCCCCAAAAAAAAAAATTGGTATTTAAAGCGCCACCATCTGGATTATTTTTAGAAAATGTAAATTATGAAATTATTTAAAATTATTTTTTTCATTTGCATTTTTGCATATGGATCGCAGTTTGAAATTGATAGCTCTAGGAAGAATGCTATCACCAAGGCTATATCAATAGCCAGTCCTGCGGTAGCAAGCATAAACGTTACCCAGGTTCAAAGATTCGTTGTTAATCCCTATTTTGACGATCCTTGGTTCGATTTATTTTTTTCTCCTGAAATCAGACAGCGAGAAGTTAAAGGTTCTGGATCAGGTGTTGTGATAAGCCCCGATGGATATGTTTTAACAAATGATCATGTCGTTGAAAATGCTGATAAAATTATTGTCACATTGCCTGGTGGAGCAGAATATGATGCTGAAATTATTGGGTTTGACAATGTTACTGATCTTGCCTTACTCAAGTTAGATGGCGAAAATTTCCCATTTGTTAAAATTGGAGACTCTGATAGATTGATTATTGGAGAATGGGCTATTGCTATGGGAAATCCTTTTGGACTTTTTGATATAAATCAACAACCAACTGCGACAATTGGAATCATAAGCGGTAAGAACTTAGATTTTGGGAATCAAGATGGAAAAATTTTTCAAGATATGATTCAAACTGATGCTGCAATAAATCCTGGAAACAGTGGGGGGCCACTTCTTAACTCCAAGGGTCAGTTAATTGGAATTAATACTTTTATATTTACTGGCGGTAAATCAAAACAAGGCTCGATAGGTATAGGCTTTGCAATTCCAGCAAAAAGAGCAATTAAAATCGCTGAAGAATTAAAAGCTAAAGGTAGAATAGTTCGATCTTTCACAACTGGACTTTTAGTTCAGCCGCTTGATTCAAAAACTATTTCATACTTAAATACACCATTCAGAAGAGGTGTTGTTATTGTTCAGATAGAAAAAAATAGTCCAGCAGATAATGCTAGACTTGAATATTTAGATGTTATTGTAGAAGCTGAAGGAGAGAAGGTATCAAATAGACAGGATTTATTAGATATTATAAAATTAAATGATTTACGATCAGGTGATAGAATTAAGTTAAGAATTTGGAGAGATGGTAAATTTTTAAATAGAACTTTGATTTTAGGTAAGATATGAAAAAAAGATCCTTGTCGCTTATTATGATCATTCTTTTTTTTGGGACTATGTTAGGATCGATCTTTGGAGAATTAATTGGTTGGATTTTGCCAGAAAGTGTTGTGAAGGAATTTTTTCTGAAAAGTATAGATTTTTCTCTTGGTGGATTGATAGGAAACGATAGTGGGGTTATAAATCTCAACTTGATTATGATTTCTCTGCAATTTGGCATGAAATTGACTTTCAATTTTTGCAGTATCATTGGTTTTTCCGCCGCGTATTATTTTCTCCGATATTTTAGATAATTTACATAAATTAGCAAAAGGAGATTTTATGTTACAATTTAATATTTCATTTGCCGCTATGCCTGGTGGTTGGGAAATAGTTATAATAGCCCTCCTAATCCTGCTTATGTTTGGTGCAAAAAAGTTGCCTGAGTTAGCAAGAGGTTTAGGGCAAGGTATAAGAGAATTTAAAGGTGCTGTTGATGGTGTTAAGAATGAAATCGAAGAAGCTGATAAGTCATTAGAAGAAGAAAAAAATCAAACTAGTGACACAGAAACTAAAGATTAAAAAATTTTTAATTTTTGATAGAAACTTTGTCTATTTAAAGTAGTTTAAATCAAAAATATATCTCATGATTGTTTTTGAAAACCCTTTATACTTTTTTGCTATATTATTTATACCATTAAAATATTTAATAGTAAAAAAATACACGTCTAAAAATATTGCCTCAATCGCTGTATCATCTATAGAATTATTTTCAAAAGATCTAATTAATTCCGGCAAGAAAACTCATTTTATTTTTTCACTTTTAAATTACATAATAATTTTGCTTCTAATTCTAGCTCTTGCAAGACCTAGAATTGTCGATACAATGGTAGAAAAAAATATTGAAATTGTGGATATTGTTCTAGTGCTTGATATAAGCTCCTCCATGCTCGCTACTGACTTTCCCCCAAATAGATTGGAAGCAACGAAAAAGACAGCTAAAAGTTTTATATCAAATAGAAAGCAAGATAGAATAGGAATTCTAGTTTTTGCAGGCGAGACTTTTATTCAGTGCCCATTAACTATCGATAAAAGTATTTTAATGGAACTAATGGATGATATTGCAATTGCTGAACAATCATATGACGGAACAGCTATAGGAATGGCTATAGCCAATGGAACAAACAGACTAAGAAAGAGTGATTCAAAATCAAAAGTGATGATTTTATTATCTGATGGCAGTAATAATGCAGGAGAATTAGACCCATTAACAGCAGCAGATTTGGCTTCAAAATTTGATATTAAAATTTATACAATTGGTGCTGGGACCAACCAAGATGTTTCATTTATTCCTGGAAGGGGCTACATAAGAAATGAAATTGATGAAGAAACGTTAAAATTAATAGCAGAAAAAACTAATGGTAAATATTTCCGTGCCACGGATATGGAGGGGCTTGAGCAAATTTACCAAACAATTGATCAGTTAGAAAAAACCGAAGTTAAAATTAGTCAATTTACTTCTTATAAAGATCTTTTTGGTTTTTTATTAATATCAGCTGTATTGATTAGTATGGTTGCTCAATTTTTTGAAAAAATAATTATTAGGAAAAAATTTTGGTAGTTTTTAGCTATCCATTAGTGCTTTTATTTTATTTTTTTGTTTTAATAGCTATTTTATTTAGCTTTTTAAAAAATAAAAAAAGACTAATATTTTCTTCCACAGATACAAAAGTTAGAAAAAATCTCTTTAAAAGAATTGATATCAAAAAAATTATACTCAAGGATAGGCTTGTATTTTTGTCTTTAGTTCTTATGATTTTTGCGGCTTCAGGGCCGAAAATTGGCACGAGGATAGCACCTATCGAAAGAACTGGCATAGACTTAGTTTTTGCAATTGATGTTTCTTCAAGTATGAAAGCTGAGGATGTAAAGCCAAGTAGAATTCAAAAAGCAAAATTTGAAATCTCTCAAATTATCAACCGGTTAAAAGGGGATAGAGTGGCAATCATTGTTTTTGCAGGATCGAGTCATTTATATTTACCTCTTACAACCGATTATGATGCAGCACTTTTGTTTTTGGACAAGATTGACACAAATATGATACCTACTCAGGGTACATCGCTGAGCTCTGCATTAAATACAGGAATTAATTCATTTATTGATGATGAGGCAAAATATAAAGTTTTAACTTTAATAACTGATGGTGAAGATCACGAAGGAATGGCTATTGATATTGCTCGTGAAGCTAATTCAAAAGGAATGACCATTCATACTGTATCTGTTGGTACTGTTGAGGGTGCATTGATCCCTGTAGATTCACAGATAGGAGTAAATGAATTTAAAAGAGATAAAAATGGAAAATTGATAACTACTATTATCAACGAATCAATCTTAAAGGAAATAGCTCAAGCTGGAGGTGGAAAATATATAAAATTTGAAAATAAACCTTCTAATTATAGCGATCTTATAAATGCAATAGATTCAATGGAAAAAAGGAAAATTGATGTTGAAATTTTTTCTGAATATCAAGATTATTATCAAATATTTACGATGTTGTCATTAATTTGTTTATTTCTAGGAACTATATTAGGCGATAAAAAGATACCTTCTCAAAATTGGAAAGGTCGTTATGTTAATTAAATTTAAAATTATATTCCTTTTCTTTTTAAGTTTCTTGTTTTCACAGGAAGATGGGTACGATTTATATAAAAATAAAAATTATGATGCCGCGATCCAATATTACGATAATCTAATTAACTCAAATAAAAAAGTACCTGAAGCAAATTACGGCAAAGGAAGTTCATCTTATATGCAAGGCGATTATGATTCAGCTTTAGAGTCTTTGGATAAAGCTTTATCTACAGACGAACGTGACCTAAAAAACAAAATCTATTATAATATTGGCAACACATACTACAAGAAAAATGATTCAAAAAAAGCGCTAGAATTTTTTAAAAAGGCTTTAAAAGAAAACCCAAAAGATGATTTTTCTAGGTACAATTATGAATTTTTAAAATACATGGACCAGCAAGATCAACAGGATCAGCAAGATCAACAGGATCAGCAAGATCAACAGGACCAGCAAGATCAACAGGACCAGCAAGATCAACAGGACCAGCAAGATCAACAGGAAATGTCAAATGAAGAACTTCAAGACTTAGAAAGAGCAGAAAATATTTTAAATGCAATGAAAGAAGATGAGCAAATAATGCAAAAGAAAAAATTGATGAAAATGAAATCTAAAAAATTTGCGAAGGATTGGTAATATGTCTTTAAAAGCATTTAAGATATTATCAATTTTAATTTTTAATATATCATTCTCACAAATTACCGTTAATGCTACTGTTGATGCTTCAAATATCTCTAAAAACGAAACTATAAATTTTAAAATAAATGTAGTCAATGCAAAAGGTACCCCGAGAGTTGAAATATCTCCAATTTTAGAGGATTTTAAATTGATTAGTGGCCCTGCACAGCAGACAAATATTCAATGGATAAATGGTGCAATGACCAGCTCTAGAAGTCTCTCTTGGACAATTCTTGCAAAAAAAATAGGAAAGATCAATATACCTTCTCTAAGTGTTATCATTGATGGCAAAAAATATTCCACAAATCCAATTGGTATAAATGTAAAAAAAAGTCCAACGAAAAATAATTTAACAAATCTTTTTATTGAGGTAAAACCCAATAAAAATATAGCTTATGTTGGCGAGCAAGTAACTGTTACATATAAATTGTATGCGAAGAATAATTTATCAATTGAAAATATTGAATATCCAAAAAATGAAGGTTTTTGGAGCGAGGATTTACAAACTACCCAAAATGCAAAATTTAGAAATACACAAATAAATGGTGTCAATTATAGGGTAGCCACGCTTTACAAGGTCGCTATGTTTCCAACAAAAATTGGAGAATCTATTTTGAATCCGATGACGGTAATATGCAATGTTGAAATACCATCAAAAAGAGGCAGGGGTGTATTTGATGATCCGTTTTTTAATTCAATGTTTAGAGAAACGCAACGACAATTTTTACAATCTGAATCTTTGACAATTGATGTCATTCCATTTCCAAAAGAAGCGCCGGTTGATTTTACTGGAGCAGTTGGAGAATTTTCTTTTTCAGCCGCTGTAGATACTCCTAAAGTTAGAATTAATGAAGCATTTACTTTTTATATTAGAGTCGCTGGATCGGGAAATTTGAATCAATTCAATTTGCCAAAAATAGATTTTCCTACAAGTATGGAAGTTTTTCCTCCATCATCGTCTTTCAAAAGAGATCAATTTAGAGATGATATTTCTGGAGAAGAAATCTATGAATATGTAATTGTTCCAAGAGTAGAGGGTAATTATCAAATTGGACCCTTCTCTATGTCTTATTTTAATCCTAATAAAAAAGAATTTTTGACAATAAAAACAAAAGCCTTAAACCAAAATATTTCTCCTAATAATGAATTTGTTGGAAATTCATCAAGACTAACAAATAGAGAAGAGGTCTCGATATTATCAAATGATATTAGACACATAAGGGAAAGAGAATTTAATTGGATTAGACAAAATGATTTCAGTATACCGTTTTGGGCCTGGTCAACATATGTACTATCCGCAAATATTTTTTTGTTTCCCTTTATCTTTAGATTTACAAGATCAAAAAATGTTGTATTTCAAAACAATAAAGAATTAAAAAATGCATCTAAAAACGCAAAGAAATCGATTTTAAAATCCAAAGATAATCATTTCAAAAATTATTCTCATGCTCTTTTCAATTACTTAAAGATAAAATTTTCTTTGAATACCGACTTGTTAGATAAATCCTATATAGACAAGGAGTTGAAGGGTACTATTTCTGATGAATTATTAAAAGAAATTATAAATATTATTGATATTTTAGATTTTGGCAACTTTGGAAACTCAAATCAGAATAAAGATAATATTGATATTGAAACCAAACTTATTAATCTTATTGAAAAAATTGATAATTCTACAAAATGAAAATTTTTATTTTATTTATAATTGCAACTCTTTCAACAACTTTTGGTAGCAATGTTGATTCATTATATGTTAAAGGAAATGAATATTACCTTATAGGTGAATATAGCGATGCAATTGAAAATTATGAAAAAATTTTATCTTTAAATTTAGAGCACCAGGATCTTTATTTTAATTTGGGAAATGCTTATTTTAGAAATAAAGAAGTTGGTAATGCTATTTGGTCATATGAGAAAGCAAAATTATTTTCACCAAGAGATAAAGATATAAATTTCAATCTAAATTTTTTAAACGGCAAAATCCAAGATAAAATTCTAAAACCCAATCAATTATTTTTTATAAAATTTTATAATTCATTGTTAAATAAATATAATTTTGGCGAGTTATTTGGCATGCTGGGTATAATAATTTTATTTCTAAGCTTTAAAAGAATAATTAATATCAAAAATGATTTTTTAAGAAAATCGTATAAACTTTCAATAGTAATATCTTCGTTTTTTATACTATTTTTTGTCTTTTCTTTAATGGACAAGGCATTTAAGATAACCAATACAAAAGAAGCAATTGTTATAAGTAATGAAATAAATGTGAAATCCTCTCCTTTTTTAGCTTCGAAAAATACAATTTTTAAAATTCACGAGGGTACTAAAGTAATAATTAGTGAGAACCAACAAGAATGGTATCAAATTGAATTATATGATGGCAAAAAAGGTTGGGTTCTAGGTAGCCAGATAAGACCGATATGAAGAAATTATTGTTCTTAGCAATGTTGGTATCTGTTTCTTTTTGTCAAAACAATAAGCCAAAATTTAACTTTGACAAATTAAAAGACCCAGAGCCCAAATGGCCAATTTTTTCTTCACCATTTACCTCGAGCTCATTTAACGACTCAGTGCTAGATTCAATTAAGACAATTCAGATCAACGATGAAGGTTTTCGTATTCAGGTTTTTGCTACAAGAGAAAGGGCAAATGCTGAAAGATTAGTCAATGAATTGTCGGTATTATATAACGAAAAAATATATATTATTTTTGAAGCGCCTAATTATAAGGTAAGAATTGGTAATTATATAGATAGGGAAGATGCCGAAGAGGTTAGAAGTTTTCTGACAAACAAAGGATTCCCTTCAGCGTGGATTGTTAGAACAAAAATTGACGTATCAGATGAATTAAATTAATAGTTTTTTAAAAAAAGTATTTACGATTATCAACTATCTTAGCAGTTTCTCTTAAATTATTCATCCATTCTTGATAAGTGCTTGCTTCCTTTTGTCTAATCAAATCAGCTTCAATAAGATTTCTTTGTGACGACCAGGAGCTTGAATCAAAGGCAGAAATATTTTCAACTTTTACTACACCATAACCTCTAAAGGTTTTAATTGGGCCAAGAACATCGCCGATTTTAGAAGTCAGAAGATTGGTTGTTAATTGTTCTGATATACCGAAAGATATAAATGAATCTTTTAGTTTTTTCTTATCAGATGGTATCAATTCATAAAAATTATTCTCTTTTTTTATGGATTCAAATGAATTGCCGGATAATATTTTTTCTTTCACAGTCTTGGCAACAGATTGAGCAAGCTCTTCCTCATTATTGTTAGAAATTGATGCGTATATTTGAGTTTTAACATCCTCAAAATCCGCTATGCCTGCTTCATTTATTGAATCAAGTTTAAATACCGCATAAAACTCATTTGTTTCCATAGGATCTGAAACGTCACCTATCTTTGCATCAAAAGCCCATCGTACTGCTTGCCTAAATGAACCCAAATTATATACAAAAAAGTCATTTTCTCTAATATCAATGGCAGTTTGCTTTACAACTCCTGCTGAATCCAAAGCAGCAAGAAAACCATAATCATACGAGTCGTAGCTAAACAATGTTGCTTTTCTCCTAAGTTCTGTGCGAGTGTTTTGACCTAATTCAATATTTATAAGAATATGTCGAGCTTTAACTTGATGATTGCTACGATTTCTGTTTTTTATACTATCAACTTTTATAACATGATAGCCATATTGGGTTAATACGGGCCCTACAACTGCTCCAGATCTTGCGCTAAATACAGCATCTTCAAATGGTTTTAACATCTGACCCTTACCAAACCATCCCAAATCTCCACCTTTGCCAGAATCAGGAGTTACTTGATTTCCTGGGTCTTGGGAATGAATATTAGCAAGTTTTGAAAAATCTTCTCCTTGACCATAAGACATTAAAACGTCCAAGGCTTCTTGTTTCGCGTTCAATGTGTCTTGAGTGGATGGATTTTTGGGCCAACTAACAAAGGATAAATGTCTTTTTTCGTCCTGTAGGAATTCATCTTTTCTCTTTTTATAGTCATTTAACAATTGTTCATCAGATGGATCCTGTAAATCTTTTTTTATGCTTTGTTTAGTAATATGAATGGCTGATATTGTATAATCTAAATTTCTTTTAATAAACTCTTCTCTTACATCATTTTCAGTAACAGCAACAGATGAGTTTAATCTTTGTTGTAGTTTCAATCTGGGTATATAGAAATTTCTCATCCAATTTTCTATTGGGGTCCAGTCCATAGAACCAGGAGTATTAAGCGCATTATCATAGGTTGTCTTATCGAATTGACCATTGGGTGAGAATAATTGTTTAATTTCCTGTGGGGGATCATTTTGTAAATAAAATAATAAATCTTCATCTGAAACTTTAATTTTTAAATCTTTTATTGCTTGCTCGGTCAACCTTTCATCTACAAAAGCATTCCACACATCTTTTCTAATTCCGTCAAGAAATTGATCATTGATATCAGTGCCATTGTTTCTCAATGCCTCAAGACGCATATTCACTGCTTGGTTGAATTGATCAGGGGTTATTTTATCACCGTTTATTGACCCAATTGCTTCTGATGGATTAACTCGGCCAAGCAATTGATCTATAATATTTGCTCCACCAACAAGGCCGCCAATGCTCATACTGAGAACAAAAAGGATTAATAATGCCCATAAAACAATTTGCATTCTTTCTCTAAGTTGTGTCATCAAAGCCATAAAAATGTCTCACTTCATATAATATTAAAATAATGGTGTTGAATTTAGGTTTTAACAGAATTTAAACGCAATGGACAAAGAAATAATTTTTTTTTATAAAATTTGTTATTTTTTTAATATTTACTTTAATTAAATTTTATTTATATGTCTCATCTTAATCCAAAACCAAAAGATCACCCTTTGATCGTAAATGGCATTTTGTCTGGCCTTTATAATGAATTAATAGAATGTAAAAAATGTCCTAGAATAGTTGGTTTTAGAGAAAAGATCGCAAAAGAAAAAAGAAAACAATATTTGAATTGGAATTATTGGGGAAAGCCTATACCAGGATACGGCGACATTAATGCTAGAATTTTGGTAGTTGGATTGGCTCCAGCTGCTCATGGTGGAAATCGCACAGCTAGAGTTTTTACAGGAGACAAATCTGCAGATTTTTTAATTGATAGTCTTTATGAGGCAGGCCTTACAAATCAACCTCATTCTACAAGTTTGGATGACGGGTTGATTATGAATGATATATTTATGACCCCAATATTAAAATGTGTTCCACCCCAAGATAAACCTAAAGCTGAAGAATTGAATAATTGTTCAAACTATTTTCAAACTGAATTAAAATTTTTAAAGAATGTAAAAATTATTCTAGCTTTGGGAAAAATAGGCTTTGATGGATGTTTAAAGTACTTTCAAACTAAATATGATATAAAAAAAAAGGATTTCCCTTTTGGCCATAATGTAAATTATCACATGCCTGGTAAAAAAATTTTATGGGGATGTTATCATCCTAGCCCAAGGAATGTAAATACTGGCAGGATGAACAAAGATATGATGCTAAACGTGTTAAATAGGATAAAAAAGAAACTATGATTTTAAAAAAAATTTTAATGCTTATTTTAGTAGGGCTTTGCTCTTTATTTGCTGAAAATAAAACAAAAAGAATAACTTTTGAGCACACCCAAGGCAAATCACCATTTAAATACGCATCCTTAGGAAAAATGGTTTGGTTTTCTGATAGTAATGACTATTTAGCAATTGGAAAAGGAAATTATTTAAACTCAATAGTTAAAATTTCCTTTTTAGATAATGACACATCCATCTTGATTGACAGTAGCTTACTAGTTCATGAAAATAAAAAAATTTCTATTGATGATATGAAGCTAGACAGCAAAGGAAAAAAAATACTCATCTCTACCAATGAAGAAAAAATATGGCGACATTCCTTTTATGCCACCTATTTTGTTGTTGAGATTGAATCTAAACAGGTTTTACCTGTTTCTAGCAATAATAAACGACTTCGAAATGTTAAATTTTCACCTGATGGTAAGTTTGTAGCTTATGTTAGAGAAGATAATAATCTATATACGTTTGATTTAACGAGAAAAAAACAAAGAAGAATAAGCTCCTCTGGTTCAAAGACTATCTCTAACGGTCATTTTGAATGGGTTTATGAAGAGGAATTTGGTTCTTATGATGCATATTTATGGTCACCCGATAGCAAAAATATTGCTTATTGGGAAGAAGATCAATCCAATGTGCCCATCTTCAAACTGTTTAGCGAGGTTTCTCTTTATCCGGAAGTAAAAGAACTTTATTATCCTAAAGCTGGACAGCAAAACCCATCCATGTCAATTTTCGTATCTAAGACAAAAGGGGGAGGTTCTAAAAGATTATTTTCCGGACATCAAAAGGATATTTATTTACCATGGATGAAGTGGATTAATAATCAAGAAATTGTTTTTATGGAAATGGATAGATTGCAAAAAAAATGGCAATTCATTCATACGAATATTAAAAAAATAAAATTATCAAGAGGCCTATCCGAAAGCGATATGTCAGGTTGGGTAGATCTACATAGAAATTATTTCTTTTTAAAAAATGAAGATGTTTTGTGGCTATCTGAACAGGACGGATGGCGTCATATTTATTTACATTCAAAAAACGGAAAAAAAATAAGACAAATCACACAGGGTAATTGGGAAGTTAAAAATATTATTCATTTTGATGAGATCTCAAAGAAAATATATTTTATCAGCAACAAGGAATCAGTTTTTGAAAATAGATTTTATTCAATTGATTTTGATGGAAATAATTTAAAATTGTTAACTAGCGAAGAAGGATCTCACTCTATACAGGTTTTACCTGAGAAGAATATGTTTATTGATTCGTTTTCAAGCTTAAGAGAGCCTACAAAGCATTTACTTAAAAAGATGAATGGAGAATTAATTAAGGTTTTGTCTGAAACTGACAAGTCTCAATTCAATGCTTATGATTGGTCTTTTCCTGAATTAATACAATTTGAATCGGAAGATAAATCAGTAAAACTTGATGGGATTATTACTTATCCTCCTGATTTTAGCAAGAACAAACGTTATCCATTAATTGTTTATGGCTATGGAATGCCCGGAACTCAAATAGTTTACAATAGGTGGGGTGGCTTATGGAACCAGTATCTTGCACAACAAGGATATATTGTATTCTCAATGGATGCTAGAGGTATGAGCGGTAGAGGTGAAAAATTTAAGAATTTAAGCTATGGTAACATGTCGAAATATCTCTCCATTGATACAGCAGCAGGTGTTAAGCACTTAATTAATAAAGGTTTTGTGCATGAAGATAAGATAGGCGCTTGGGGTTGGTCCGGAGGTGGATACTTTACAGGTTTGATGTTAACTAAAAACGCAGAATTATTTGATGTAGGAGTTTCGGTTGCCCCAGTTATGGACTTTAGATTATATGATTCTATTTATACTGAAAGATCAATGGGACTTCCTCAAAATAATGAAGCTGGTTATGATTCAACTTCTGTTTTAAGCTATGTTGATAGATTTAAGGGAAAACTACTTGTAATTCATGGTACCGGAGATGACAATGTGCATTCCCAAAATTTGACTTGGCTTATTGAGGAATTTGTCAAAAATGATAAACAGTTAGATGTATTTTATTACCCTGACAGACCTCACAGTATGCGAGGAGGGAATGCTAGAAAGAACTTGTATAAGAAAATGGTGAATTATTTTAATGATCATTTAAAATAAATTCTAAAAATTTTGTCGATAAACTAAGCCTCTAGATTTTATTTCTTTTAAGGATGAAGCTTTTTTCCATTCGTAGATGTACATTTTGATGATAATGTTAATTAAGTTGATTTTCTCACCCTCGGTGTCAAAGGGCTTGTTTTTTGATATGTTTATTATGTTATCATAGCACCACAATAAAATTGCCGCTTTATAGATGACTTTTCCAAAACGAAAAATCTTTAACCACCTTAAAAAAAATGGATAGTTTATTTTATCCTCATATTTAGGTAGTTCATAAATTTCTTTTTTTATGAGTTTTTTAGGCCCATCAATCAAGCCACATAGAGGTCTGGCTAGACCTATCATGTCAATATTGTGATTTGAAATTAAATCATTCATTGTAGATAGTTTTCGTATGCCACCTGTGAGCATGATCGGTGTATTTTTAATTGTATTTAAAATTTCTTTAGAGCTATCAAGAAAGTACGCTTCGTTGATATTTTTGTCATTTAATGCATCTTTCCCTCTAAAAATTGCTAAGTTTTCATAGTTACCACCGCTAATTTCTAACAAATCTATTTTTTTACTATCTAGTGCTTTGCATATAATTGCTGATTCTTGATTAGTTAGTCCACCTCTTAAAAAATCTGAGCTATTAATTTTAACAGAAATAGGAAAGTTGGGCCCTACACTACGTCTTGTGGCAATAATGATCTCCAATAGCAATCTGTATCTATTCTCAAGCTTTCCGCCATAGCTATCTGTTCTTACGTTAGCTAAAGGATTTAAAAATGAGGAAAGCAGGTAGCCATGCGCACTATGTATTTGAATTCCTGAAAAACCAACTTCCTTGCATACTTTAGCAGCATAAGAAAATTTATCAATAATAGAACCTATTTCACTTATAGAAATTTCTTTAGGGGCATAGCTTGGCATAAAAATTTGCCCTGCAATGTTACGACTTCTAATAGGAGATGGACCTAATCCTACTTTATTAACTCTTGCATCTGTTTGTCTACCCGCATGCCCAAGCTGAACCCAGCAATGGTTGCCATTGATTTTGGCCGCAGATGCCCATTTTTTCAATTTTTCAATTTGCAGATTGCTTTGTTTGCCGTCAATGGCTACGTTTCCTGCTCTCTCCATATATCTTCTATCGATTTGTACATTTCCTGTAATGAGTAAGCTCGCGCCACTCTTGCTCCATTTTTCATAAAGAGTGCAAAGTTCATCAGTAGATCTATTGAGTTCGTCGGAAAGACCTTCCGTCATGGCAGTTTTACATAAACGATTGGACAGTATGGATCCGCAAGGAAGTTCGAGTTGCTCTTCTATATTGTTTTTCATTTATATTCAAAAATAAAAAAAAATAAATAAAAAATGATGTGTAAATTTTGTCTTTATTAATTGAAATTAATTTCAGTAAAATGTTTCAAAGATTTATAACAAAATTATTTTTAGCTCTGCAATTCACAATAGCTATAGCACAAGTTAACACCGAATCGATGCGTAATAGCTTTTCAGATGATTCATTAAAACACGCTTTGAGATTAGATTTGAGTCTTGAAAAATCCTCTGAGGAAGTGCTCGATGCTTCAGTTAACTACCGGTTCGATATAAATATTGGAGAAAATCTCACCTCTTTTTTAGTGATTAGCTACGAAAATGGATATGAACAATTACCTGAAAATGAGAAAAACATTATAAAAAATAAAGGTTTTGGCCATTTTAGATTAACCAAAAATTTTTCTAACAATTTTTATATGGAAGGTTTTGTGCAGGCCGGGTTTAATGATTTTTTATTAATGGAAAGAAGAAGTCTATACGGACTTGGTGTAAGAAATAAACTAATTGATAAAAAAAGGGCTATCCTCTTTAGCGGAGTAGGCTTTATGAGTGAGAGTGAAACATACAATACTAAATTAGAAGATAATAAAAATTTATTAAGATCAACTAATTACTTAAACGCTAATTTTTCAATTAGCGAAAACATTCAACTTATCAATACGTTATACTTTCAGCTTTCAACTTTAGAGGAAAAAGACTATCGCTTATTATTTGAATCAATCTTTGAGTATAAATTGAATAATAATTTGGAATTTTCATTTGAATTAAATTATAGATTTGATAATCAGCCTCATGGAGACTTAGGAAAAAATTACTATGATGTCAAAAACGGAATAACTTATAGATTTTAATTGTGTTATCAAGAGTATTTCTTATCAATCAAAACAAATGTTGCGCTAGAAAGTGTTTAATGTGCCCCTATGAACAAAAACATTCTGGTAAAAGCAGCGTGGTGCGAAAAGAAATAATTGAAGATTTGGATGAATGGGAACTGAAGCAAATAAAAAATGTTAGAAAATTAAATATTTAATTTTAACACTCGTTTTGTTATAGATGTTGCATCTAATCGTATTTAATTTTAAAACAAGAAATAGGAAATTGTACAAATGTTTAATAAAGAAAAAGTCATAGACAAATTAACAGAAATATTCGATCTTGAATTATCGGGCGTGATTAGGTATACCCACTATGCGCTAATGATATTTGGCCCAAATAGACTGCCGTTAATAGATTTTTTTAAAGCGCAAGCCACAGAATCGCTTGACCATGCTAATATGGCCGGTGAGCATATTACTGGCCTTGGCGGTCACCCCCCCTTAAATCTGAATGAAATAAAAGAAACCTTTAAGCATGACATATCTGAAATACTTCAAGAGTCTTTAGAGCATGAAAGAAAAGCCGTTGATCATTATTACTCTCTTTTAAGTCTTGTTGATGGGAAATCTGTTTACCTCGAAGAGTATGCTAGGGGAATGATCGGTCAGGAAGAATTGCATTTACTTGAAGTTGAAAAAATGTTAAAGTCTAATTGAGCAAGACTGCAAAAGACAAGTTAAGGCTTATAATTTTAGTATTTATACCTCCTATAATTGTATCAATTTTGATTGTATATTTTTTATTTAAATATAGATTTTAAAATTCTAATTCTATGAAAAATTTAGCTTTATTTATTTTTACACTACTCTTTTTAGCATGCGAGGAAAGCCCTAATAGGCTAGAAAACTTTGACGTTATTGAGCTTAATAAAAATAAATGGAATAGCAGAAATATTTCTACCTATCAGTTCGAGCTCTCTGTTTCATGTTACTGTATATCAGCAGGAGACACTGTTAAGATATTTGTTGAAAATGATTCGATAAAATTTATAAATGAAAAAAATTATAATTTTCAAAACGACACTCATTGGTTTATTAAAACCATTGACGAATTATTTTATTTTATTGATGATAAAATGTCAAAAAATCCATCTAACAATTCGATATTATTCAATGGGGTGTTTGGTTACCCTGAAAAGATATTTTTTGACATGAGTGATAAAATTGCTGATGATGAAATTGGATACTCTATACACTCTTTTAAAGCTGACTGCATCGATGAATCAAGAATTAGAGATGATGCATGCACCAAAGAGTATCAACCCGTTTGTGGTTGCGATGGTAAAACTTATCCTAACTCTTGTATAGCTGATATTTCAGGTGTTTTAGATTGGACCGATGGAGAGTGCAAGTAGTTTCCTAAAACTTTGTCTTAAAATAAGTTATGACTAATTTTAAGGCACCTATGATTGCGATTAAGTTCTTATTATTTTTTCTCATATTTTTTTTTCAAGAATTAAATTCTCAACCAAATGAAGAGCTGGAAATAGATAGAGTTTGGTCCGAGCTAGTTCTATCTGTTAAAAAAGGAGATTTTTCTAGGTATAAAACTTTCTATCATGAGGACGCAGTGTTGATAAGTCAAACCAATCAAACCACTGCAACTATAAAAGATGCATTTGTCAGATGGGAAGAGGGTTTTAGACAAACTCGATCAGGAAAAATTAAAACCAATCTAGAAGTCAGATTTAAAAAACGTTTGGCTGATAAAAAAACGTTCTTTGAAGAGGGCATACTGAAATACTGGACTACAGATAGTGAAGGCAATGATAACATTAGCTATTTAGAATTTGAAGCAGTTTGGATTAAGAGAGGCAAAGAATGGCTCATGATTATGGAAAATCAAAAATCTTTTTTAGATGAGATCGAATGGAATAAATTAAACTGAAGATCTTTATTGAAGTGTTAATTATTTAAAAAATGAATTCGCCAACATATAAAGCCATAATGATAGGCGCTACCGGTGCTACTGGCAGTCATCTATTATTACAATTATTATCTAATGATAAATGTGTCAAAATAACCTCTATTAGCAGAAGGTCGCTTAAAATTGAAAAAAAAAATAACAAAAAATTAAATGAAATATTGATTGATAACATGAACGATCTTTCAAGGACTGAAACAGCTTGGAAAGACAATGATGTTTTTTTTAATTGTATTGGGACCACAAGAACTAAAGCGGGAAGTGCAAATAAATTTTCAAATATAGAATTTGGCATTTCACTTGAAGCTGCAAAAATGGCATTTAAAGCAAACATTCCTCATGCTTGTTTAATTTCGGCCAAGGGCGTTAATCACAAAATTTGGGGTCCAGCATTTATTCATCCTCTTTTTTACATGAAAATAATGGGCAAAAAAGAACAAACAATTTTAAATAATTATAAATTTAAGTATGCAACAATTTTTCAACCTGGAATGTTAAGTCGTTTACAATCCAAAGATTCTTTGATTGAAAAATTCATGCAAAGAAAAAATATTAAATTAAGAGTTGATCTGCTCGCTGGAGCAATGATTACAGAAGCCGAAGAGGTTAATTTAAAACGTTCTATTGATGGTACAAAATACATCACAGGTAATAATCAGATATTATCAATTTTAAAATAAAAATCAATTTTACTTACTCATTCGTAATTATTTAGCATATATTTTGTATATGAAAAATATTGTGGCATTTACAATAATAGGAGCTAGTGCGGGTTTTTTATATTACTATTTAATAGGCTGTAACAACACATGTTCAATCACATCCTCTCCATACAACAGTATTTTATATGGAGCATTTTGCGGTATCATCATTGGAATGCCTTCAAAAAAAAGGAAGTGACAACTTCACTGCATTATATTTTTTAATTTATTTAAATGTAATAGGGGATAATTATGTCAATTTTAGAAAAATGGTCAAAAGCTATTGACGAGCGTGATATCGATGGGATGAGTGAATTAATTCATGATGATTATGAGTTTACTTTACACTCTGCAGGAAAGATCCTGAGCAAGCAAGATGTATTGAATTGGGTAGCTAGCGATGATATAAATGCTAGCAATGTAAGGATACTTTATGAAAATGACGAAGTAGGTGTAAATCACTCAGTTGTTGAATTCAAGGATGGAAATGTTCAAGGAGTCTTAGCGTTTTTTAGATTTAAAGATGGTAAGGTCTTCAGACAAGAAACAGGTGCTTCGAATCTTCCAAAAGATTAAAAAGGTAATTTTAGAATAATGGATTTTTTTAAAAAAAACTGGCCTCCGATTGTAGCATATATTGTTGCGGCAACATTAATTATATATCATATCTTAACTACTGCCTAATATTCAATGAAAAATATTCTGGCTAGAGGCGGAATAGAATTTCTTGCAGTTTTATTTGGTATAACAATTTCACTATGGGTTGAAGATTCTAGACAAAATAGTGATATGCAAAAAAAGATTATTGATGATTACAAAAATATCCAAGAAGAGATTGCGCTTGATATTGAAAACATAGATCGGATCTCAGATCTTGTCAAAAAACAGATAAATATTCTTGAAGAGCTCATAGATTATAACCGTGGTGATAAAGAATTCAATGGTGATAGTATTATAGCACGTATCAACAAAGTGACTTCACCAACTTTTTTTGGAACGCAAACCGCTTACAATGCTTCTGTATCCAGCGGAAGGTTAAATTTTTCATCGGATTTAAAAATTAGTAAAGAAATTGCTTTGTTATACGAGCATTTTTACAAAAGACTCGATGTCAATAGTCTTATCTATGATAAAAGAATGCACGAGTTTAGAAGTGATCATTTTTTTCAATTTTTACGTTTTGCCAATGAAGAGGAATTGTTTGATTTAAATACAAAATCTGTTTTTTTGTCTTTAAACACTAGAAACGCGCTATACTGGATTCTAAATTTTGCTGACTATAATTACATAAGCAGACTAAATGAGACAAAAGAGCAAATGTTGAAAGCAAACAACATAATTATTAACTATTTAAGTGATTAGCTTTTTTCAAGATTAATTAAAATGAAAAAAAATCAGGTTCTTCATATATTATAATGATAATTTATTTTTTAGCTCTTTTTTCTTGTATTGATAAAGATGCCGCTAATTGTATGGATAGTGAGCAAGCAAGAGCTATTTTTTTTCCAGAAATTTATGATCCGGTATGTGGATGCAATAGTAAAACTTACGCTAATGATTGCCTTGCAAAAAATGATGGGGTTTTATTATGGACTGATGGAGCTTGTTAATAGATGTCTAGAAAATACATGGAAATCATTGGTTTTATAAGCGTTGTTGCATCATTGATTTTTGTAGGAGTTGAGATAAATCAAAATACAAATGCATTAAGAGGGGAAACTCAACAAAATGTCTCCATGCAAGTTAATGATATGTATAAGATGGTAGCAGAGAATGAGAGGATTGCTACATTAATAAGTTTATGTTTTGAAGGAATAAGCAAAGAAGACTTGAGCGAAAGTGATTACATAAGTCTTTGGAATTTTCAAATGATGGGATTCAGAAGAATTGAAAATATATATCTTCAATATAAAAATGGAATATTAAAAGAAGATGCTTTTCAAAGAATTGGAATGGGTATCTATCAAACAAAAGTTGTTAGGCAGATCTGGAAAGAGAGAAAAGGAGATTTTGAGCCTGAATTTGTTAATTTTTTTAAAAATTTAAGAGATAAAGATTAGTCAAATCTTTTAGATCCTCTCATAATTTGGCTTTGGAGATTTTTAATATCGGAATGATTCATTTCAGTAAATCGATTGAGTTTTTCAATTGATTTGAAATTTATATCAGATTTATTTTTTAAATTATTATAAATTTCTTCAATTTCGCTTTTCAATGCGTTGTCATTGATTTCAATATTTTTATAACTTTCTTTAATGAAGCTATTCATGTCCTTTATCAGTATTAAACAGTACATACTTATTAAAAAAGTAATCAAGTTTACAAACGAAAACTTATCTATTTCTTTGCTAATTCTTCTTTTCAATTCAGACTCCATTTCTTATTTTTTTCTATAATTTTTAAAGACTATCAATTTTAAAATGAATATTGATGAAATACCAACTATTGATCCAATAATTGTATTAAAAATTATCTCTAGCATTTTCTTTTATAATTTTCCTTATCTCAAAAATCAATACACTAGCAAAGAAAAATACTGGCAATAATACCCATTCATCTTTTGTTGCGTAATAAAGATAGAGGAAAACAGCGATTGACAAAATATTAATTCCTATAGATGCAATATTTACAGATGCCTTATATTTTATCATTAAGAAATATTTTTGGTATATCTGATATAGCCTAGAATTGCAGCTGTGCTTAATAATAGTGGAGGAGTCATTGTCATAAAACCTTGAAAATATAAGAGCCAAAAATACAAGGCTAGTGGCGTTGATATAGCAAACATATATTTTTTTAGAAAAAACATAATAACTAGATTAAATAAAATTTCTTTTATAAGCTAAAAATATCATATTTTTGTTTTAGGTAATTAAAATCAATAAAAAAAAGAAGGCTATCTTGAAAAGACAATATATAGAAATATTAGGACTGCTAAGTGTAATAGCCTCATTGTTATTTGTAGGAATTGAGATTCGCCAAAATACCACTGCAATTAGAGGCGCTACACAGCAAGACATATCATACCAAATTTCTGAAATTTATAAAATAGCAGTTGAGAATGAAAAAATTGCATTAATTACTAGTAAAGCATATCAAGGCATTACTAAAAAAGATTTGAGCGAAGTTGATTTTTCAAGATTTTGGCTTTTTACCATGATGGGTCTAAGAAGAGTTGAAAACATATATCTTCAATACAATAATGGATTTGTTGGCTCAGAAGCATTTGATAGAATTGATATGGCATTTTATCGCACCCCTTTGGTAAGAGAAATATGGGAGGAAAGAAAAAATTCTTTTGACCCCGAATTTGTTATTTTCTATGAGGAAATGAGAAATTAACTTTTTTATTGCGAACTAGTCTTAATTTAAATTCTAATTATTATTACGAAAAAAAGGCCCTAACATGAAAAAAATATTATTTCCTGCTCTTTTATTTTTTGTTTTAGCTTGTGAAGATGATGAATCACAAAATCCCTTATCGGGAAATTGGACATCAACCAGTTTTAACATTGATTATTATTTAAAAGTAAATGCTACTCAAGATATATTCATGGGTGATTATGAAGGTGGAATTATTGCAAGCAGATATTTAAACAATAATAAAGAGCGAGAAATATATCTTGACATCTTTTCAGCATCAACAGATGTTGACATAACATATGTGAGAATAACAAATCAGCCACTTTTTACCGACTCAAGTCCTTCAGGGGATAATGTTACTTACGATATTACTGACTATACTAGCAATGCTCTGAACTCTTTTGATACTTCTTTCTTAAGATTGTCTAATTACGATACAGGTTATAATGCGCAATTTGTAGGTAATAGTCATTTAAATTACCAATTAAGTCTTGATAAAACTGAAGTTAGAATTGATAAAGATACAGTTTTTTATGAAATATATACAAACCAAGGGAATGTTATTGATTCAACCTCTTATTTTATTTTAGATGGCGTTTTAAAGAAAAAAAATGCAACTATTAGCGCAAATGAAAATTTTTCTGTTAACTCTCTACTGGGAGATATGGGTTATAGGGATCTACCACAATCAGTGCAATTGACTCTTAACGAAGATGGATCAGGCCAAGAAATAGTAGTAAACGACAATTATACGATAGCGAATGATTTTGCATGGACCTCAACAGATTCAACGCTTAGCTTGCTTTATGATGATGTTGATGGCGATGGTTATGGACGTCAGGATTTTGAATATTCGATTAACGGAAGTAATTTAACACTCAAACAAATAGAACCATTTTGTGATTATAGTTATTCGAGATCAGAGTGCGAAAGCCAAATAAATTATATGTTTGATTTTGGATTGCAAACTGGCACATTTGAAGACATGTGGTTTGAACTTGAAGGTCAATTTACTTCTGATAATGTTGCATCTAGAAAAATAAATCGCAAGCAATTGGAAAAATCTATTTTTTACGATGAAAAGATTATGAAAGCAATGAAAGGTTGGCATGCCAAAATCTTTGGCAACAAATCACATGATTGATTTCATATTATCCTTTACGAATTGAGAAATAAATAACAATAATAAAATTTTTTGATTGATTGCTTAAAGCAATGAAACAAAGGATTCAACAACAAACTTTGAGGACTATTTCTTTCGCAAAATAGCTAATGTCAATCTACCTATGCATATTTTATTTTGATTATCGTCTTTAATAATTATTTGCCATACCTGTATCTTTTTACCTATTCTGACAGCAGTGGCTCTACCAAATACCCATCCATTTATAATTGATTTGAGGTGACTAA
>CACBUT010000004.1:0-76530 GCA_902542445.1 uncultured Fidelibacterota bacterium
AATTAAATTTTTTGGACCCTAAATCATTTGTGCTAAGGGCTATTTCAAGTCTGGAAGAGCTATCTTTTTTGCTAAATTCATTAAAAAAATCTGAAGCGGTATTTAATCCAGCATTTTTTTCGAGAAGTTTGAAAAATGCAACATCTTGATTCGATCCTCCTCCTGTAACCAAGCACCATGAAACAAGCTCTCTTACAATATTCAATTCAAAAAAATAAGGAATTTTTATTTCGACAGGTATGCCCCACATTTTTAAATAGTTTTCAGCCTCAATACTTTGATTGTGCGTTCTGCATAAGATAGCTATTTGATGGTAATGGTAGCCATTTAAGACCAATCTTTTGATCTCATCAACAATGTATTGATTTTGTTGAGACTTATCTCCAATCACTAATATTGGCTTTTTCGCTGATGAGCTCAAATTAGAATACAACTTCTTCTCTGTTCGTTCGGAATTATTGGAAATGGACATATTAGCAAGATCGAGGATTTGTTGATTTGATCTATAATTTTTATTTAAGGAAATCTCTTTAAAGTCCTTATGATTGCCATAGTTTGAACGAAAAAACTGAATGTTGTATATGCTTGCCCCCCTAAAACTGTAGATGACTTGATCTTCATCGCCTACCACAGTTATTGAGTTTGTTTTTTTGGCTATTAAAGCAGATATGGCGTTCAACGAATGATTGTTATCTTGAAATTCATCAATAATAAGGTGCTGATATTTATTTTGAACTTTACTAAGAATGTTGGTATTCGATGATAACAATTGATGCGCTGATAAAATCATGTCACCATAATCCAATCGGTTAGCAGACTTTTTCATATCCTGTACAATAGGATAGAATCTTATCAAGTCCTCCAACTGATAATTCATTTCTTCCTCATCGTAGATTAATTGCTTTTTTGGCACTTCATCGAGGGTTATAAGTTCATCATGCAAACGATCGAGCAAAGGTAGGAATGATTGAGTAATTGCTTGAAGTGGATTTTTTTTAAATTCGCGCGATTTGAATGGGCCAAGATCATCAAATTTTTCCAATATCTTATACGCTAATTCATCATTTTTTATTAACGCATAATCATTTTTCCTTTGTCCAAATTCCCTAACAATCTTTAAGCAAAGTCCATGAAAGGTTGTTACGTTTATTGAATTGCTATCAATATCAATCAACATCTTGATGCGATTTTTAAGTTCTTGAGCTGCTTTTTCAGTATAGGTAATAGTTAAAATTGAAGATGGGTCAATATTTTTATTTGTTACCATATGAACTATCCTATGAATGATAGTAGCAGTTTTTCCTGTCCCAGCACTTGCTAAAATCATTAATGGGGCAAGTGGGTGCATTATAGCTTCTTGCTGTTTCTTATTTGGAACAAAGTCTTTGAACTTGTATCTCATAAATTTGTAATTAAAATGAACCCATGTGATATTTAAAATAATATTGGTTTAAAAAAAAAATTAATAGATATTTTTAATGAATTCTTAAAACTTTTGCTTAACTAGAAAAATTGACAAGAGCTATTAAAATTAATTTTTTTTTTTTAACTTTGAACAATTACTTGCATCTAATTGTATACAACAAACATAATACTAGGGGTTTATACATGAAAACGTCAAAATTATTTATCTCGTTATTTGCTGGTCTATTCTTGTTCTTTGGTTGTGAGGACCTTATGAACAACGAATCAATTACTCTTGATGAAGATTTGCAAGCTTTATCGGAAGGAATTAATGCTGATATTGGTTTAAGTAGAACTAGCATGGATGCAATTACTAAATCCATGGATAAGCATGGAAAAAAGGGCAAGCATAAAGAACCTGGTTTTTTATGGAATCTAGCGTCTGACATGCAATCTGATCTCTCAGATGAAGAAAAATCAAAGATATTTCAATGGGTAAACAGCAATTCTGTTCCGTACCTATATGGTAGGGGAAATGAATCAAAAGAAGGCAAAGGACATCATGAGAAAGAAGGTGATGTACAAATCAGGTTAATTGTATCGGTTCTCAATGAGGCACAATTGGATTCATTGAAAAATATCATGGATAGCTATCGTCAGCAGATGCGTAGCGTAATGGAACAGTACAAAAATGGCGATATTGATGATGATGCTGCTAAATCCCAATTACAAGCTCTTGACGCAGCAATGAATGCTGAGATTAAAAATCTTTTAACAGATGAACAGCAATCTGAGATTGAAGCTAAAATTGCTGAAATGAAGCAAGAATTGACAGCACGAAAAGAAGCAGAAAGACAAGCCATGATCAATGCAACCGGCATGACCATTGATCAAGAAGCATCCTTATTAACAATAAATCAAGAACATGAAGCATCGGTTAAAGCTTTATTTGAAACCATGAAAAATAGCGATAGCAAAGAAGATTATGACAGAAAAGCTATGTATGAAGCATTAAAAGCATTGATGGTCCAAAGGAATGCTAAAATAGAAAACCTTTTTGATGCAGATCAGATGGAAGTTATTATGCTTCATACATTTGCAGGCATGCAGTATCAAAAACATTGTAACAAAAATAGAGACAAAGATGGAAAAAAAGACGGTGGCGATAAAGAAGGCAAAAGCTCCAGATAAAAGTCGACCTATTTTAATTAAAAGGCCAGTCTAAGTGCAGATTGGCCTTTTTTTTTAACTTTTTTAAAAAATTATCGTCTATTATAAAAATGTTCATAAATGAAATCAGATCAAGAACTCATAAAAGATTTTCAAAAAGGCAACAATCATGCATTTAACACCTTGGTTGAAAAGCACTTATATAATACGATTGGCTTTTTCATCAAAATTACAGGTAATCAAAGTGAAGCAGAGGATTTAGCTCAAGATGTATTTATCAAAATGTATAAGGCCCTCAAGAAATTTAAGTTTGGTGCAAAGTTTAAAACTTATTTATATAGATCGAATGTCAACATGGCCAACTCCTATTTTAGAAGCAAAAAATGGAAAAATATTTTGCATCTTGATCAAGTCGCTGATAATGGCTACGAAGATGAAACTATTGAAAAAGAATGGAAGAAAGAGGAGTTATGGAACGCAGTTTCAAAATTACCTTCAAGACAAAGAAAAGTACTTACGTTACGGATTGTGGAAGAATTACGTTACAGTGAGATATCCAAAATAATGAAGATGAGTGAAAATTCAGCAAAAGTCAATTATCATCACGCTGTAAAAACTATAAAGGAAAAGTTGGGATAAATGGATTTTGAGAAAAAAATAAAAGAATCACTGCAAACTCAACGAATAGATCTTGATTCTGAGATGTTTCTTGAAAATTTACATAAAAAGAGGAAAGCTATTGAATTTCGTAAAAGCAGAATTATTAACGCATTTTCAGCAATGGCTTTACTTCTCTTTGTAGGGTATTCAACCTTTAAATCGTTGCAAAATGAAAATTATAGCTATGCTTTAAATGATCTTAAGCCTATTCAAGGTATGGACAAAGAGACCGAATTGTTTATGCATGATCTTGCTAATTATTTAATTGATAGTTCAGATAATTATTGGGAGACAATCGAATTTTTTGAAGAACTAGAATATGAACCAATCTATTCACTTAATAATATTGGAGAAAATGAATGAAGAAAATTGATATCGTTATTATGTATTTAGTGCTAAGTGCAATTCTTTTTGCTCAGCCTGGAAAATCAAGAGGACCTGGCGGTCAATATACGGATAGAATGGAAATGATGAGAGTCTGGAAAATGACTGAATATTTGGAACTTAACGAGGGTCAAGCAGAAAAACTCTTCCCAGCTATGCGAAATCATCAAAAAGAAATGCGCAGCATAATGAAGAAAGAGAAAGAGCTTTATACTCCATTGTTTGAAAAAGCAGAGGAAAAAAAGAATATTTCAAAAAAAGAAATGAATGATTTGATGGATAATTTGTCAAAACTGAATAACGAGAGAGCTTCTATTCAAATGGATTTTGTCAAAAAAACAGGTTCCTACCTTGAACCATATCAGCAGATGAAACTTTTAGTATTTGAACCTTACATGAAAGAGCAAGTTAAGACAAAAATGAGAGATGGATATATGAGACCGAAGCCAAAAAATAAAAAAAGGTTTAGAAAATAGGAATAAACGTTTAAAAACGATTTTCTCCTTAGGTAAATTCTATAAATTCTTTAGGGGAAATTAATTGAAAACCATATATAATTTTAGCGCGGGTCCAGCAGTATTACATCCTTCAGTTATACGATCCACTGCAGACGCTGCAAATAATTTCAATAATAGCGGCATGAGTTTGATGGAAATGAGCCACCGCTCCAAACCAGTAGTTGATATGGTCAATGAAACTGAAGAGCTTTCACGGGAATTGCTTCAAATACCAAAAGAATTTGAAGTGTTGTTTTTACAAGGAGGCGCTTCTTTGCAATTCTCAATGATTCCTATGAACTTACTAACTAAAGATGCTGTTGCTGATTACACGGATACAGGGTCATGGTCTTACAAGGCCTTAAATCAAGCAAAGTTGTTTGGAAAAGTGAATATTGCCTCTTCATCAAGGACTAGCAATTATAGTTTTATTCCTAAGGAAATAAACCAATTAACTGAATCAATCTACTTACATATTACCAGCAACAACACCATATATGGAACACAATGGAAAGAATTTCCAAAACCTCTCAATAGTTCAGGGTTTTTAGTTGCAGATATGTCATCAGATATCTTTAGTCGCCCATTAAATTTCGATAATTTTGGTTTAATTTATGCTGGTGCTCAAAAAAATATTGGTCCAGCGGGAGTAACTCTTGTCGTAATACGAAAAGAGCTACTAAAAGAGATAGATCGAAAAATTCCAGATATGTTATCATATCGTATTCATATAGAAAAAAATTCAATGTTCAACACTCCACCCGTTATGTCAATTTATGCTATCAATTGCTCATTAAAATGGTTAAAAAGTGTTGGAGGGGTAGAGTCAATTAATAAAAATAATTCAATTAAAGCAAAATTGCTTTATACTGAGATTAAAAGAAATTCACTTTTTCAGTCACCTGTTGCAAAAGAAGACAGGTCGTTAATGAACATCCCGTTTGTCTTCAATGAAGATATAAAAGAAAATGATACTCTCTTTTTAGAATTTTGTGATAAAAGAGGGTTAAAAACCTTAAAAGGGCATAGATCAGTAGGTGGTTTTAGGGCGTCGATATACAATGCAATGCCACTAAAAGGTGTAGAGGCTTTAATTCATGCAATGCAAGATTATGAAAAGCTCATTCGTCATCATTGAATAGGCCTTTCTTCTCAAGTTTATTTATCTTTGGAGCAATTACAAAAGTACAGTATGGAACATTTGGATTGTTCGCAAAATAATCTTGATGGTTTACCTCAGCTAGATAGAATTTTTCTAAAGCTTTTACTTCAGTTGTTATAGGTTTTTTAAATATTTTCTCAGCTTTTTTTAGAGCCGTTTTTACAGAATTTTCTTGTTCTTGATTATGAAAATAAATAGCGGATCTGTATTGAGTGCCAACATCATTTCCTTGACGATTCAATGTGGTTGGATCGTGCGCTTGCCAAAAGATATCTAAAAGTTCATCGTAGCTGATAATTTGTGGATCAAAAGTTATTTGACATACTTCCGCATGTCCGGTTTTTCCACTAGTAACTTCATAGTAAGTAGGGTTTTCGGTATGACCTCCTGCATATCCAGACACTACATCGGTTACCCCATCTATTCTTTCAAAAACAGCCTCAACGCACCAGAAACATCCACCTCCAAAAGTTGCCTTACCAAGACCATCATTCATTGAATTATCTCCTTTTTGAGTAGCAAAGGTTGTGCTAAAAAGCACTATCATCATGCATACTACTTGTTTAAAAACTTTTAACATTTTCTATAATTCTTTTAAATCTTTATGTAATGTTGTCAATATTTCTTTAGCATCTCCAAATACCATAACAGTATTGTCAAACCCAAAAAGCTCGTTTTGAATTCCAGCAAATCCAGGATTCATTGTTCTCTTATTGACTATAACTGTTCTTGATTTATCAACATCAAGTATTGGCATACCATATATAGGGCTTGAAGTGTCATGTCTTGCAGCTGGGTTGACAACGTCATTAGCCCCTAGCACAATGGCTACATCGCAATCCTCGAATTCTGAATTAACCTCATCAAGGTCTTTTAGTTGTTCATAAGGAATATTTGCCTCAGCTAAAAGCACATTCATATGGCCAGGCATTCTTCCAGCCACAGGATGGATGGCATACAAAACTTTCTTACCCATTTTCTCGAGTTGTTCAGCTACTTCTCTAACAGCATGTTGAGCTTGCGCTACAGCTAAACCATATCCAGGAACAACAATCACTTTATCTGCTGCATCCAATATCATTGCAGCCTCATCTGTTGTTGATGACTTTATATTTATTTGTTTGCCAGAAGATTTGGATGCTTCTTCTGGAACCCCCATTGCGCCAAATATCACATTTGCTAAAGATCTGTTCATTCCTTTGCACATAATATTTGTTAGGATGAGACCCGAGGCACCAACTAATGCACCTGCTATGATTAATCCGTTATTCATAAGAACAAATCCGGTTGCTGAAGCTGCTACTCCTGAATATGAATTAAGCAGTGAAATGACAACAGGCATATCAGCTCCACCTATAGGAATGGTCAATGTAATTCCCATCAGAGCGGAAATGGCTATGATAGCATAAAAGATATTTAGATTATCTAAGTTGCCAATTGCAAGTAAGTAGCTTGAAACCACAATTCCTATAGCCAATAATGCATTAAAAGGCTGCTGACCAGGGAAAAGAATGGGCTGACCACTGATGAAGCCTTGCAATTTCCCAAAGGCAATAAAACTTCCTGTCAATGTTAGAGTGCCGATAAATACGGAAAGCGTTATAGTGATAACTAAAAACATTGAAAGAGAATTGTTTTGGTAGTTTGATAAATATTCAGCAGATGCAATTAACGCTGAGGCGCCACCACCGAAACCGTTAAAAATAGCAACCATTTGTGGCATTTGTGTCATTTCCACCCTTGTCGCAAACAAAATTCCAATAACTACTCCAATGCCCATCCCTATAATTATTAGTTTGTAATCAAGCAAATCAAAAGAAATAAGTGTGGCTATAATAGCAACAAGCATACCAGTTGAGGCTATAGCATTGCCATTTCTTGCTGTTTTAGGTGAACTGAGTCTTTTAATTCCTAAAATAAAAAGAACAGCGGAAAGAACATATGCTAGATTCGTATAATCCATTTTACTTGCGCTTGAACATTTTAAGCATTCTATCAGTAACCAAAAAACCACCAACGCAATTAATGGTTGCAAAGATCACAGCAATCAAACCTAGCCAAGTGCTAATGTCACTATTAATTTTTGTAGAAATAATGGCCCCAACAATAGCGATGCCGGAAATTGCGTTTGATCCAGACATTAAAGGTGTATGAAGCGTTGGGGGAACTTTTGTAATAATTTCAAAACCAACAAAAATAGCCAAAATAAAAACAGTTAAAATATTAATATCCATTAATTAATTGTCCTTTGATGAGTTTATTGCTTCAAGCGTAGGCTTGTGATTGATTTTTCCCTGATGAGTAAACATGGCTCCAGATATTATCTCATCATCCAGGTCAAGATTTATTTTTCCATCTTTAATCATATAATTGATAAAGGTAGATATATTTTTTGCGTAAAGCTGAGAAGCATGCAATTGCATTTCAGAGGGAAGGTTGGATGATCCATCAATAGTTACGCCATTATAATTCGTGATTGCATCCTTTTCAGTTGCTTCACAGTTGCCACCATTTTCTGATGCAAGATCAACAATGACTGACCCCTTTTTCATTTTCTCAACCATTGACTTTGAAATCAGCTTTGGAGCGGGTCTTCCAGGGATGAGAGCAGTAGTGATGACAAGATCTGATTTGATAATATGCTCGGTCATTTTTTCTTGCTGCTTCGCTTTATATTCATCCGATGTTTCTTTAGCGTAACCTCCTTCTCCTGAACCTTCATTTGTATCAGATTCAACCTCTACAAATTTTGCACCTAAGGATTCAACTTGTTCTTTTACCTCAGGTCTAACATCAAACGCTTCAACTTGTGCGCCCAACCTTTTTGCTGTTGCAATAGCTTGCAGTCCAGCAACTCCAGCTCCAATGATTAGTACCTTAGCAGGGGGAATTGTTCCTGCTGCAGTCATCAATAATGGCATATAAACTGGAAGAAGAGAGGCTCCATTTAAAACAGCTTTATAACCAGCTATGTTTGCTTGAGAGCTTAAAGCATCCATGCTTTGAGCGAGGGTTGTTCGCGGAATTAAATGCATAGAAAAACCAGCAATTTTTCGTTTGGCTAATCTATTCACGATCTCTAATTCTTTGGTCGTTTGTATAAAAGATATGAAAACTTTTCCTTCTGGAAAGGTATCAATTTCTTCTTTTGAAGGTGGATTGACTTTTACAACAATGTCGCAATCTTTCATAGCTTCTTTAGGACTGGAGCAGATATTAGCTCCAGATTGTTTGTAATCATCATCTGAAATGAAAGAAGAATCGCCTGCCCCGGATTCAATATTGACAGATGTACCGTTTTTTATTAAATCTTTGACAGACTGAGGTGTAGCGGCAACTCTATTTTCGTTTTTTGTAAGTTCTTTTAAGATTGCGATGATCATTTATAAATTGATTTGGCTAAGTTATATTCAGAATTTAATAATTTTTTTTCATTTCTATCATTATCAATTTCATTTTTTAGTAAATAAGAATGTATCTAATTTGTATAATGCGTTTAGGTACCATTCTAAGTTTAATGTTCGTACTTTTTTTTATTTCCTGCTCATCAACCCTGCGGGTAGTTGAGCGATATCCCTCCAATCAGAAAAAAGTTGAAGAAGTAATTTCTGGAAAGGATAATCGTTTGAAAATTAAAAAAAGAATTAAATACCATTTAAACGGATCGCTGATGTCAAAGGAAGAGCTATCTAATAATAAAAGGCATGGCTTTTATATAAGTTATTATGATAATTCAAATACAAAAGCTGAAGGTAACTACAAAAACGATAAGCGTAATGGCAAATGGATATGGTACAGCAAAAAGGGGAAAATTGATTCTATTTTTAATTTTAAATCAGGATTGCTAAATGGAGAAAGCAAAATTTTTAACAATGGATCAATAGTTAGTCGTTCTTATTACAGGGAAAGTGTACTTGAGGGAAAATATAATCTATATTATCCTAATGGTAAAAACAAAACTAAAGGATATTACATGGATAATGTTCCAAACGGTAAATGGACTTGGTTTGATGAAAAAAATAATAAATCTAGAATAGTAAATTACAGTATGGGCAAAATGAACGGACCAATAAAAGTATGGAACGATAGTAGTTTTTTAATCATGGATGGTGCTTATGATCAGAATTTAAAAAACGATAAATGGATTTATTACGATTCTAGAGGCAAAAGAGATTCAACCCTTTCTTATGTTAAAGGTAAAAGATATGGAGAATACAAGGCTTGGCATGATAACGGTAATATCAGTGTTAGTGGTAGTTTTTTTGATGATAAAAAAAATAAAAAGTGGAACTGGTTTTCAGACAACAAGACATTGGATTCTTCCAAAACATTTAACTTGGGAGAATTGGATGGTCCAGCTGTTTTTTCATTTAAAAATGGTAGAACAAAAAAAAGAACTAGCTACAAATCTTCCAGAATTGATGGCTTAGAACAAATTTATTACCAAAATGGACAAATGCAATCATCTGTAACTTATAAAGATGGAATTAAATCAGGACCATTCAAGCTGTGGAGGTCAAATACCAATATTGAAGAAGAGGGGTTTTATAGAAATGATAGTTTGCACGGCCAAGTTAAAAGATGGTATTCAACAGGAGACCCAGCCTCTGTCTCGCATTATAAAAATGGAAAATTAGATAGTTTAATGCAGGTTTATTCGCTATCATTCGAATTAAAAAAGGAATCTTTCTTTAAAGCCGATAATGAAATAGCAAGAATAGAATACTTTGAAGATAATAAAATAAAGGAAATTGCTATTTTAGATGAAGATAGTATTTTATTTCAAAGAAGTTGGAATGAATCAGGCGTTGAGGAAACTGATGAAATTTTTATTACCGGTACAAGAAAAGAAAGTGAATTTTTTTTAAGTGGCAATCTGCAATATGAGTGCACTTATAAAGGTAAAAATAAGCATGGCATAGAATGGTGGTTTGATGATCAGAGGAATCCACTAAAAATTAACTTCCATTTAAATGGAAAAACATTAATTTCTCATGAAATTCAATATAATTAAAGTTGAAATGGATTAAAATTGTTTCTAAAAATTAAACCGTTCGAAAAGAAGGTTTGGGATCTTTATGAAAATCATGGCCATTTTCATGAAGGTGACGCAGGTCTCGATTTGTATATAATAAGTAAGCAAACTATAAAGCCCTATGAAAGTACATTGATTCACCTAGGTATATCATGTGAGAACTTAGAAAATAAACCTTATATGCTAATGCCAAGATCAAGTATTGCAAAAACACCTTTAAGGTTATCCAATTCCATTGGATTGATTGATGCTGGATATAGGGGTGAAATTATAGCTGCCGTTGATAATATAAAAAATATACCATTTACCTTAGAAGTAGGTCAAAGATTGTTTCAATTGGTTGGAATGGATGGTTCTGAGATAAATTTTGAACTTGTTGAAAATTTATCAACATCATCAAGGGGTAGCGGTGGTTTTGGAAGTACGGGTAAATAATTAAATATTTTAGCACTCTAAGGTGTAGAGTGCTAAAAATCATTGTTTTTTTTATAAAAAAAAGTATAATTTCACCGTCGCGAATGCATTTATATTCTAAAAATTTAAAATTAATCACACAATATAGGAGATAATCCAATGGCTTTAAAAGTAAGACCTTTGGCAGACAGAGTTGTTGTTGAGCCTGCTCCAGCAGAAGATGTATCTTCAGGAGGAATCATTCTTCCAGATACTGCTCAAGAAAAACCACAGCAAGGCACAGTTGTAGCCGCTGGACCTGGTAAGGTTTCAGATTCTGGAAGCACTGTTGCAATGGAAGTTAAAAAAGGAGATAAAGTTCTGTACGGTAAATATAGCGGTACTGAGTTTTCTTACGAGGGAACAGAATATTTGATAATGAGGGAAAGCGATATCCTCGCTGTTCTATAAAAGGAGAATACAATGGCAAAAGAAATATCATATAATTTAGAAGCACGCAATGCCTTAAAGGCTGGCGTAGACAAACTAGCAAATGCTGTAAAAGTAACATTAGGACCCAAAGGTAGAAATGTTGTTATTGAAAAGAAATTTGGTGCTCCAACAGTCACAAAAGACGGCGTTACTGTTGCTAAAGAGGTTGAATTAGAAGACAAATTAGAAGACGTTGGTGCTCAGATGGTTAAGGAAGTAGCTTCAAAAACCTCTGACGTAGCTGGAGATGGTACTACAACTGCAACTGTATTAGCCCAGGCGCTTGTTGCTGAGGGGCTAAAAAATGTTACCGCTGGTGCTAATCCTATGTCTATTAAAAGAGGTATTGATGCTGCTGCAACCTCGGTTGTTGAGGCTTTGCAAAAGCAGAGTAAAGATTTACCAGACTCAGAGCAAATTGCAAATGTAGGTAAAATATCTGCGAACAACGATCAGGAAATTGGTGAGAAAATTGCTGAGGCTATGGAAAAGGTTGGAAAAGATGGTGTAATAACAGTCGAAGAATCTAAAACGGCTGAAACTTTTCTTGAAACAGTAGAAGGTATGCAGTTTGATCGTGGCTATCTGTCCCCTTATTTTGTTACAAATTCTGATAACATGGAAGCTGAGTTAGAAGATGCTTACTTATTAATCTATGATAAGAAGATTTCTAACATGAAAGACTTATTACCACTTCTTGAGAAGGTTGTTCAAACCGGTAAGCCAGTTATGATCATCGCGGAAGATGTCGAAGGGGAGGCGTTAGCTACATTAGTTGTTAATAAATTAAGAGGCACCTTTAAAGTTCTAGCTGTAAAAGCTCCAGGTTTTGGAGATAGGCGTAAAGCCATGTTAGAAGACATAGCTGTTTTAACAGGCGCTACAGTTATATCTGAAGACGCGGGTTACAAGCTTGATAACGCAACGCTAGATTATTTAGGTACTTGCAAAAGAGTGGTTTCAGACAAGGACAATACCACAATAGTTGGCGGAAATGGTTCTTCAGATTCTATAAAGGCAAGAATAAATGAAATTAAAGTTCAAATTGAAAAAACGACATCTGATTATGATAAGGAAAAGCTTCAAGAGCGCTTAGCTAAGCTTTCTGGTGGTGTTGCAGTTATCAATGTTGGGGCTGCAACTGAAGTTGAAATGAAAGAGAAAAAAGCAAGAGTTGAAGATGCTTTGCACGCTACTAGAGCAGCTGTTGAAGAAGGAATCATTCCAGGTGGTGGTGTTGCTTTACTTAGATCTGTAAGTGGCCTTGATAAAGTTAAGCTTGACGATGAAGAGATGGTTGGTGTCGATATAATGAGAAGGGCTTTAGAAGCTCCAATTAGGCAGATATGTAGCAACGCAGGCGTTGAAGCATCTATTGTTACTCAAGCAGTTAGGGAAGGTAAAGGAGATTACGGTTATGATGCTCGTAATGACGAGTATGTTAACATGTTCAAGGTTGGAATTATTGACCCTACTAAGGTTGCAAGAGTCGCAGTACAAAATGCTACATCAATAGCTGGTATGATATTAACAACTGAAGCTGCAGTTACTGAAATACCTGAAAAAGATCCCCCTGCTATGCCCCCGATGGATCCTGGCATGGGTGGCATGGGCGGTATGATGTAAAATCTGAGAATTCAATTCTCTTTTAAAAGCCCTTTTCTGAGCAAGTTAAGGGCTTTTTTTTTGCTCTAGTAATAACTTAAATAAATAATTTATCTAACTATTCTTGACTATAGTTTAGATAGCCGATTAAATTCTTAAGCAATGAAAACAATTCGTTTAAAAAACATGAAGATCTATGCCTATCATGGCGTAAATAAACATGAAAAAAAGTTTGGGGCAGAATTTCAGATTGATTTAGAACTAACATATAATAATAAGTCATTTATTTCTGATAAATTAAAAGATGTAATTAATTACGAAGAGCTTTATGTTGACGTTGAAAATTGCGTTAAAGAAAATAAATTTAACCTAATTGAGGCGCTAGCAGAAAAAATTTCAAACGATATAATGTTGAAATATACCGTTGTGGAGTCGTCCGTTGTAAGAGTCAGAAAGCCATTTGCCCCAATAAAAGGTATATTTGATAATATTGAGTTTGAAATTGTAAAAAAAAGAAATGATTATGAATGAAATTGCTTTTATTGGTTTAGGTTCAAATATTGGTGACCGCGAAAGTAATATTTTTTCAGCAATTGCCGCTCTCGATGTCAGAAATGAAATTAATGTAAAAAAAACTGCTTCAATCTATGAAACGGAGCCACTATATAATAAAAAACAACCAGCATTCTTGAATACTGTTGTTGAAATAGAGACTACATTAACCCCTGAGGAAATGTTGCAGGTATGTAAAGGTATAGAATTAATGCTTGGTAGAAAGCAGATTCAAAAAAAAAATGAACCTAGAGTAATCGATTTAGATATTCTAGCTTTTGAAAAAATATCAATAAAGTTGTCCAATTTAAATGTTCCACATCCACAATTATTTGCCCGAAAGTTTGTTTTAGCCCCTTGGAATGAAATAAATCCAGACTTTGTTGTTCAAGACTTTGGTCAATCAATTTCTACTTTATTGAAAGTTTGTCCAGATACATCTAAGGTAAATATTCACACAATGGAAAAATCAGCTTGAGAAATCTTCATTATATAGCGATCGAGGGGACAATTGGTGTAGGAAAAACCAGTTTAGCAAATCTTCTTTCTGAAAGATTGAAAGCAAAGCTTGTTTTAGAAGAGTTTGAAGGAAACCCTTTTTTATCAGATTTTTATGAAGACCCCGAAAGACATGCATTTCAAACTCAGCTTTGGTTTTTGATTCAGAGGTATAAGCAACAACAAGAACTTCGACAAGTAGATATGTTTCAAAATTTAGTTATAACAGATTATATGTTTGTAAAAGATAGACTGTTTGCCTCTTTAAATCTTGATCAAAAAGAAATGGACCTTTATGATACAGTAGCCAATATGATGGAACAAAATGTTATTCACCCAGATAGAGTCATTCTTTTACAAGCTGATACAAAAACATTGATGAAAAATATTACCAAGAGAGGAAGGAAGTTTGAAAAAAATCTTTCAGAAGATTATTTAGATGCACTTAATCAAGTTTACAATGAATATTTTTTTCAATATCAAGACACTCCTTTGATAATTATTAATACCAATAATATTGATTTTGTAAATAACTCTTCCGACCTTGATGAAATTATTAATTATATTCGCCAACCTGCATCAGGTACTAAATTTTTTAATCCAACTTCTGATATTTAATCAATGAAGATTATTTTACTTTTAGCTATAGCTTATTTTGCCTACAAAATAGTAACTGTTTTTAAGTTAAGCGAAAATAATAATAGTAATGATGACATAAAAGATGAGTATAAAAATTTAGATATAACTGATGCTGAATTTGAAGATGTGGAGAATGAAAATGAAAAAAATACTTAATTTTGTATTCAACCCCAATAGCTCAATCAATGATTTGGCGCTATTAATTATGAGAGTTATTCCATCATATTATATGTTTTTTGATCATGGCAAAGGGAAGATTTTAAATTCAAGCAGATGGGAAGGGTTGGGCAGTTCTCTTACTAAATACTTAAATGATTCTTTTGAACCAATAAATATATTTTTTGGTTTTGCCGCATCCTTTGCCGAATCCATATGTGCTATTTTCATTTTCTTTGGTTTTTTGACGAAACCATCTAGTTTTTTATTAGCTTTTACTATGTTTGTAGCAGCTATGAAACATGTCACAGGAACTGGTAGTCCAGAGAGTGCATTTATATATTTTTCAATCTATGCTTCTTTGCTACTGCTTGGACCGGGAAAAATTAGTGTAGATTATACTTTTTATGGGGAGAAAAAACTTGATGAAATCTAAATTTATCATTTCTTATTTTTTAATACTTTGTAGCGCTTTTGCAAGTTCTAATATTGGCGCTGGGTTAGTTTTTGGCCAAAGAGGAACAGGGGTTCACTTTTCCAACGATTGGAAAGTGAATCAAAAATTCTACTTAGGTTTAGAACTACGGTTTTTAGATATTAAAAATGAGAACGAACAAACCGCTGTTGATTATTTTACTGGCTATCCCTATACAGTTGGAAATAGGGCTTTGGCGATGTTTCCTATTTATGCAAAATTTAGATGGCTTCCATTTGAAGGCAAAATTGAAAATAATTTCTCTCCTTTTTTTGGTCTAAAAATTGGTCCAAACTTTGTACTCGATGGAAATGAAAATGAGCAAAGTTTTAGATCTAGGTGGTTTGAAAACTCAGAGTCATATATCAGCTTTGGCACGCAACTAGTATTTGGAATTTCTTTTGTTCAGCCTAGTGGTGCAATTATTTCTCCATCAATAGGTTATGAGTTTTTACCTTTAAATCAACGGCTTGATGGAAGAGATAACTATGACGGTTTCACAATAAATCTAAATTTCATTCGAAATAAAAGTCGGTGAATTCAAGTCCTCTTGTGGATGCTCATTTTTTTAGCATTGAGCAATCCAAAATTGAAAATAACAGCTTCAAACTCTCAAAATCTGAATCTTCACATTTTATAAAATCAATACGTGGAAAAAAAAATAACATTATTTGGTTACTTAATGGCAAGGGCATTGCCTATAAAGCGAAGGTTAAAGGTCTTGATAATGATTTTGTTAGCGGTAAAATAATAAGTCAGACTAAAAATTTTGGCGAAAATAAATTTAAAATAAATCTTGCTATATCTTTGTTAAAAGGTAAAAGAATGGAAATGATCATAGAAAAAGCAACCGAATTTGGAGTAGTAAATTTGTTTCCTTTGGTTATGAATCACTCAATAAGAAAAAAAATAAATCATTCAAGGTATCAAAAGATAATTATTTCATCAGCAAAGCAATGTGGAAGAAGCTTTTTCCCCGTTCTTCATGAAGTCTCAACCTTCAATAACTGGATAGAGATGTATAAAAATGAAGAAAATGTTGTTTGCCATATGTCTTCTGATCGCACCATAAAACAAATTATAAAATCAAATACCAAAAACTTAAATATCATTATTGGCCCTGAAGGAGATTTTAGTCAAGAAGAATTAATTATAATGGATAGTTATAATTTTAAAAAACTAAATTTAGGAAATAGGAGATTGAGAGCAGAATCTGCAGCAATGTGTGCCATGCTGAAAATTTGCCAAATTTTAGAATAAATGTTAGATTGTATTTTTTGTAAAATTTCAAATCATGAATTACCATGCACGAAGGTATTTGAGACTGATGAAATATTAGCTTTCAACGATATTGATCCAAAAGCCCCTGTTCATATAATAGTTATACCAAAAAAACATATATCAACCATTAATGATTTAAATGAATCCGATAGAAAATTAATGGGCGATTTAATTTTTAGCGCAAAAATTATAGCTGAGAAAATTAATGCAAAGGAGTCTGGATTTCGTTGTATTTTTAATACAAATAATGATGGCGGTCAGACTGTATTTCACATCCATATGCATCTATTAGCTGGCAGAGAATTGAGCTGGCCACCTGGCTGATAATTTTTAAGTGTTTTGATATTTAAAAAGGACAATTATTTAGATGTATATATCTGAAATCACAATGCAAGGATTTAAGTCTTTTGCTAAAAAAGAAAAAATAAAGTTTGGCAAAGGCATAACTGTAATCGTAGGTCCAAATGGTTGCGGTAAAACCAACATAGTAGATGCGATTCGATGGGTGCTTGGTGAACAAAAATATTCAGTTCTTAGATCATCTAAAATGGGCGATGTTATTTTCAATGGCGCAGAGGGACATAAGCCATTATCTGTATCTGAGGTATTTTTGACAGTTCAAAACAATCGCGGATTACTCCCTCTTGAATATACAGATATAGAAATAGGTAGGCGCGTATATAGAGATGGGGAGTCTGAATACTTTATTAATAAAACCCCTTGCAGGCTAAAAGATGTTCACGATCTATTTGTGGATACTGGTATGGGATCGGATGCTTATTCAGTAATTGAATTAAAAATGATTGAGCAAATTCTCTCTGATGCTTCTGACGATCGAAAAAGAATGTTTGAGGAAGCAGCTGGTATTAATAAATACAAGCAGCAGAGAAAATCTTCTTTGAAAAAATTTGATAGTGTTCAGAAAGATTTAGAAAGAGTAGATGACATAATTCAAGAAATTGAAAACAATGTTCACTCCTTAGAATTACATTTAAAAAGATTTAAAAGGCATGAAAAATTGTCAAATGAACTAAAAGAAAAAGATATTTCACTTGCTTATGTAAAATTGCACAGCCTTAAATCAAATATTATTCCTTTAGATAAACTAGTCAATGAAGCAAAAGACTTATCCGAGAAAAAATCAAATCAATCATCAATTTTCTTGAAAGACCTAAATGAAAAAAAAAGAGAATATAAAATCAAACTAAAAGAAGTAAATGTTATTGAGGATAGTATTGATGAAAAACTAGAAGAAAGAGAATCCCTGCAAAATAATGTAATAATATCATCAGAAAGACTTTATTCATCTGATAATAATTTGAAAAGATTGGCTAGTGAGAAGGTACTAAACACAAAGAAAATAGAAAACTTAAGATCTGAGATAAAAGATAAAATGATTGACATTGATGCTTTAGTTCCAACAATCAATAAAAAACGTGATTCATACAAAGCAAAAAAAATTGAATTTGAAGCAATTGAAAACACGTTTAAAAATGCCCAGAAAGATTTAGAAAAAATTCAAAATCTTAAATGGGAAAAAAGTAGAAAAATGGAGATGGATTTATCACTAATTGATAGAACATCCACATTAATAAAAGAAAAAAATATTGAAAAGAAATCCTCTGAAGAGAAATTATATAATTTAAATAATGAAATTAATAATCTAAAAAACGAACAAGAATTGTTAACCAAAGAGAAAAATAACAACCAAGAAAAAGTTGATATCTTAAAACTTGAATCAAGCAATTTAATAAAAAAATTAAATGAAAATGAAAATATGCTATCAGAAATTTCAATGAAAGAAGTTTCTGTCAAATCAAAAGTAGAATCAATTGAAAATCAAATAAACTTCTACCAAAACTTAGTCGAGCAGGGTGAAGGTTTTTTTGAGGGAACAAGACATATCTTAAAAAATAGAAATGATTTTCCCGAAGTTTTTGGAGCAATCAGTGATTTGTTTGAAAATATCGATGATTATGAACAAGCATTTGTCAGTTATTTAGGAGATAGAATAAAATTTTTGGTTGTTAAAAATAGAAAAAGTGCTTCTGATATTTTAAAAATAGCTAAATCCTTAAAATTGGGTAGTTTAATTATGATACCTTTAGAAGAATTGAACACTGCTTTAAAAAATAAAAATATCGCCCCTAAGAAAAAAGGAATTATTGGAAAAGGGGTAGATTTGTGTGGTATAGCGAAAAAATATGAACCACTGGCCCATTATCTATTGGGCAATCTCTTAATTGTTGATGATTTGTCTAATTTCATAAATGATAAAGATCTAAAAAATTGGGACCTTGTTGATTTACAAGGAAACTTCGTTGATAGAAACTTTCTTTTTAAACATAGCAAAAAAGAAAAAAATAGAGGAATGTTGGCTAGAAAGAAAAGATTAGCTGATCTCAATGTTGATTTAAGTAAATATCGTTTTAAATTAAATGAAAACAGTGACAAGCGTACAAAGATCTCAGCAAGTATTGACAATCTAAAAGAAAATTTAGATCGTATAAATTCTGAGGAAGAAAAAGTCTTTGTTGAATTGCAAGAATTAGAAAAAACAATAATAAAAAATTATTATAGTCAATCTCAAATCCTTGAGACTAAGAATGAATTGCAAAGCCAGTTAAATGAAGTTGAAAAAGTCATTAAAGATTCATCTAAGGGATTAATCAATCTTGAAAAAAATCAAATAAAATTGAAGGATGAATTTAGTTCAGTTGAAGAAAAGTTTATTAAATCCAATCAAAACTTATCGTCAGTAGAAAAGGAAAAAAATGATTTTCAAAATAAAATTCAAGACATAAGAATTGAGTTAATAAATATTGAAAATAATAAAGATAACATTGAATTTAAAATCAGGGTGTCAGAAGAAACGATCAAGGAAATTGAACTTAGGAATGAAGAAATAAAAAAAGAGTTGAGTGAAACTAAAGCACTAAAAATTGACTTAGAAAAAAATATTAAAAATAGCGAAACAAATCTCGAAATGTTAAATGGTAATATTGCAAAAGAAAAATCAATTTTTAAATTAAAGAAAGAATTGGTGGATGAGACTTATGCAGAAATTGAAGATTTGCAAGATAAGATATTTAATGAGCAAAAATTTAGAGAATCTTTGCTTGAGGAAATGAAAATTAACGAACTAAAAATTGCTGAAATAAATCAATCTATTAATGGACTAAAAGAAAGAATAAGAGATCGATACAGTCAAGAAATTCCCATTGAAATGATTGTTGATGAAGATGTAGATGATCTTGAGTTTAGAATTGAAAGAATTGAAAAAAGCATCGAGAATATAGGTCCAATAAATATGGCAGTTAAAGATGAGTACGATGAAGAGCTAAAAAGGTTGAACATTTTTATTGATCAGAGAGAGGATCTAATTAAATCTGAAGATCACTTGAGAGCTACTTTACTAAAAATTGATAAGGTTGCAAGAGAAAAATTCGAAAAGACATTTTCACAAATAAAATTAAATTTTGAATCACTATTTAAGTTGTTTTTCGATGGAGGGCAAGCCTCAATTTCACTGATTGGTGACCCAGACCCTCTTGAAGCTGAAATTGAGATACATGCGCAGCCTCCTGGCAAAAAAAATCAAAGTTTGCGCATGTTATCTGCTGGAGAAAAATCATTGACTGCAATCGCTCTTTTATTTGCTATATACAAATTCAAGCCCAGTCCATATTGTATATTGGATGAAATTGATGCACCACTTGATGATGCAAATGTCGAAAAATTCAAACGCGTTTTAAGAAAATTTTCAGATGATACACAATTTATTGTAGTTACTCATAATAAACTTACGATGGAGTCAGCATCATTCCTTTATGGTGTCACTATGGAGCAAAAAGGAATATCTAAATTAGTTTCAGTTAAATTTGATAAATTTGCTAAATCCTAAAAAATGACTGAAACATCATTTATTAGAAATTTCTGCATTATTGCACATATAGATCATGGTAAGTCTACACTTGCTGACAGGCTTCTTGAAGAGACAGAAACGCTTAAAGCAAAAGATATGAAAGACCAGGTACTTGATAGTATGGACCTTGAAAGAGAGAGAGGGATTACAATAAAAAGTCACCCTATTCAAATGAAATATGTTGATAGTAAAAAACATATCTATACTTTCAATTTAATTGATACCCCTGGCCATGTGGACTTTACATATGAAGTCTCAAGGTCTTTAGCTGCCTGCGAGGGAGCTCTTTTATTAGTAGATGCTGCCCAAGGAGTAGAAGCTCAAACTGTTAGCAATACTTATTTAGCAATTGAAAACGATCTTGAAATAATACCAATAATTAATAAAATAGATTTACCCAGCGCGAGAACAGATGAAGTGGCACAACAAATCGTTGAATTAGTCGGTTGTAGCGTTGATGAAATAATTTATGCAAGCGCAAAAAGTGGTAAGGGTATAATTGATATTTTTTCATCAATAATTGAAAGGATTCCACCTCCCCAAGATCGCTCAAACAATCCATTGAGAGCTATGATATTTGATTCAGTGCATGACAAATACAAAGGGGCAATACCCTATGTGAGAATATTTGATGGGGTTATAAAATCCGGTCAAACTGCTAAGTTTTTTACTCACGACAAGGAGTATTATATAACTGAAGTTGGTCATTTCATTTTAGATCAAGTGCCTTCCAAGGAATTAAGGTCAGGCGATGTAGGCTATCTATTGGCAAGCATTAGAGACGTTTCACACATATTGCCAGGAGATACTATAACCTCTAAGGACAACCCTTCAAAAGAACCATTAGAAGGATTTAAGGATATAAAGCCAATGGTGTTCTCAGGGTTATATCCAACCAATTCAGATGATTACGATCAACTAAGAATAGCATTGGAAAAATTAAAATTAAATGATGCATCATTGCTTTTTGAACCTGAAACTAGCGAAGCTCTTGGATTTGGCTTTCGCTGTGGTTTTCTAGGCCTTTTGCATATGGAAATAATTCAAGAAAGATTAGAAAGAGAATTTGATCTAAGTTTAGTTACAACAACTCCCAATGTTCGCTATAAAGTTGAATTGAAAAATGAAACGTTGGTTGATGTAGATACTCCCGCCAAGATGCCCCTGAGCGGAGAAATTAATAAGATTTTTGAGCCTATTGTAAGTGCAGAAATAATAACTCCAAAAGAATATATTGGTAATATTATGACCTTATGCCAAAAGAAAAGGGGTAAATATAAAACTACAAATTATATTTCATCTGATAAGGCTCAGTTGCATTATGATTTACCTCTCGCTGAGATAATTTTTGATTTTTATGATAAACTAAAGTCAACATCTAGAGGCTATGCATCTTTAGATTATAATTTAAAGGATTATGAAAAAAGCGATTTAAAAAAACTCGAGATTTTAATAAATAATGAACCAGTAGATGCGCTTTCAATAATTACTCATTCTGCGGATTCATATCATAGAGGTGTGGCTCTTTGTTCAAAGCTGAAAGAACTGATTCCCCGTCAAATGTTTGATGTTCCCATTCAGGCTGCTCTAGGAACAAAGATTATTTCACGAAGCACAGTCAAAGCTTTAAAAAAGAATGTTACAGCAAAATGTTATGGAGGAGACATAACAAGAAAAAGAAAATTATGGGAGAAACAAAAAGAAGGTAAAAAAAGAATGAAGTCCATCGGAAGCGTTGAAATACCCCAAGAAGCATTATTAGCTGTTTTACAAATAGATTCTGAATAATTTAATTTTGTCACAATATTTAATCGTTTCAAAATCTCCTCTTTATAGTTTCATATTTACATTGCCATTATTTTTATTGTATGAAGTTGGGATTTTCTTAATATCATCAAGAGACATCGATCAGCTACGAAATGGAGCAGATGTACTTATGCGTCAAGTTCTTGAAAGTTTTGGAATATATGGCATGTATGGATTTGGAGGTACATTTCTAATTGGATTTTTGATTGCCTTTTTGAGACAGAAAAAAAATTTAAGAACCTCTGAAATAAAGTCAAGATTTTTATTGATTATGTTTTTTGAAAGTATTGTGTGGGCAACTCTTTTGGTAATTATGATGATAAAGACTCCTACATTTTTATCTTTATCAAATGAAGATCATTTGATTCAGCAGGTTGTTTTAGCCATTGGCGCAGGTATTTATGAAGAGTTTGTTTTTAGAGTGCTTTTAATCTCAGGTTTGGTAATTCTTTTTGGATTGATATTCAATTGGGGTGAATTTGGGAAAACTTTTCTATCTGTAATTATTTCTTCAGCAATTTTTTCAATTTTCCACTTTTTTGGATCTTATGGTGATACGTTTAGTTTTCCACTTTTTTTTGTACGTTTCATTGCTGGAATTTTTTTAGCTATGATTTATATTTTAAGAGGTTTTGGAATTACGGCATATGCACATAGCATATATGACCTTTTTGTTCTAGTGTATATAACAACCAATGATTAGAAAAATTTTCTATTTATCATTAGATTTTATATTAAATAAAATAATTTTTATGATGAAGTTGCTAACTAAAATTTTTTTTCTATCATTCATTTTTGCAAGTGAGTCACCCTTCAGCAAGTTTGATGCAGTAGTTTACCCTCAATTCTATTACAATGGAGTTATGGTAGAAATTGATGGTTCATTAAAGAATGAAAGAACCCCATTAGATTTTAAAATGATAATGCCAACAAATATCGATAGTGTATTTTTTGTAGAAGGCGCTATTTCGCAAGGAAATACTATCAATATAGAGAAAGTTAAGATCGATGGCAGCATTAAATTCATAGAAAGGACGGTGAATGAATCAGAATTTAAAATGTTTCTTTTTTATCCATTAGGAGAAGAATCTGGAAAAACAATAGGAAGTTTTGATCTGAATATAAATCATGATATTGATGAGGCGCATGTTGTCGTTCAAAAACCTTTAAAGTCAGAGGTTTTTTCATTATCAGCATCAACAAGTGACATTTTTCTTGATGAGAATAAAATTGAATATCATAGGATACATGTAAATAATTATAAAAAGAATCTTTCTAAAATATTTACTTTTGAATATTTAAACTCTGGTAAAGTTTTAACAGCTAGCTTTCTGCAAAATAACCAATCATCTCAAGACAATGACAACATCAGTAATAAGCCTATCAGATATTCGGTCCCCACATGGCAGCCATTGACCGTTTTGCTTTTGTTTTTTGGTGGTTTGGGTTTTTTATATTCAAATCAAAAAAATCATTCTGATAATTTTAAAAATAGAAAACAACAGTCAGTTAATAGAAAATCAATAAATAAATTCTGTACAGAATGTGGTAGCCCAGTTGAGCCTAAGAATAAGTATTGTAGTAATTGTGGAGCAAAAATATAATGTACCCAGTTATCTTTGATTTTGGACAAATAAGCATTTTTGGCAGAGAAATAAGCCTAGTCATTAATTCATATGGCTTTATGCTTATGACGGCTTTTTATTCATGCTATTTTGTTCTGAACAGAGAAATGAAAAGATTGAAATTAGATGAAAATATAGCAAGCGATATCATTGTTTGGGCTGCAATTGGAGGAATTGGAGGAGCAAAACTATACTATTTAATCGAGAATTTTGACAGAGTATTGATCGATCCAAAGGGAATGATTTTTTCGGGCGCTGGCCTAGTTTTTTTAGGAGGTCTTATTGGAGGAACAATGGGTGTTTCGTACGTTTTTAGAAGAAACAATATGGAATGGTTTCAATCAGCAGATATTGTTGCGCCATTATTAGCTTTAGGATACTCTTTGGGTAGAATTGGATGTTTATTAGTAGGTGATGACTACGGCTTGCCTACAGATCTTCCCTGGGGCATATCATTTCCAAATGGTTTACCTCCAACTACCTATTCGGTTTTCCAAAGTTACTATCCATGGGTGGATTTGTCTGGATTTCAACCTGGCATTTTAAAGGTACATCCGACTCAAATATATGAATCAGTTATTGGTTTTTTAATTTTCCTATATTTATACAAAATAAGATTAACTAATAAAGTTGCAGGGTCATTGTTTTTTAAGTACTTGATGTTTGCTGGAATTGAGAGATTTTTTATTGAGTTTATAAGAATGAATCCTAAATACCTGTTTAATCTATCAGGTGCACAGCTCATATCTCTTGGCATGATTTCAATTAGTATTTGGTTTTTTTATTTTAAGAAAAAAGAATCTCCTGTTTCTTAGAAAAAAATTGAAGACCTATTTTTTTCTTTTTGTCTTAACCACTATAACAAAACTTTACTCTCAAATTTTTTCATTATATAGTACCAGCTCTATAAATGAAATTTATAGCTCTTCAAGTTTTTCACCTATTAAGATAAGGATTGCTCAAAACGGAGTAATCCTTTTAGACACGGAAAATTCAATACTCGTTCATTTCTCAGAAAATGATACTATTTCTTATGGGGGAAAGAGTGCAAGATTTAGCGGCTTGATTGATCCTATTGATATTACTGTTAAAGGTCTAAATGTATATATTCTGAATCAGGCATCAAATTCAATATTGGTATTTGATAGCAGACTTAACCACATCCAAACTATTTTAATAAGCAATGAAGTTGAGCTTTATCCATCCCTAATTGCCCTAGACCAATATGAAAATATCTACATCTATTCATCAGATTTAAATATGATATATGTAAATGATAGTCAGCAAAAAAACTTTACGGAATTCATAGACCTGAACATGCAAAACTTTGACTTCAATTGTATTAGTTCAATGAGATTTAGCACCAATGGGTATTTGCTTTTATTATCAAGTTGTGATAGCACCATCAGTATATTTAATCAATATGGTAGATTAATAGACACTCAACCAAATACTATCGATGGCATAGCTATATCGGTTAAAAGGAATGGAGCTTATTTTATTGCTAATAAAAAAGGTTTAATTATGTATGGAAAAGATCAACCTAAAAACTTGTTTATAGAATCAAATTTAATTGATATTGATTATCATGATAAAAAATTTATTGTATTAACAGATTCTTTGTTACTTCGATATGATTTTTTTGATTAGAGGGTTATTAATTTATCTTGTACTAGGTTTTAATTTGAGTATTTCTCAGGATTCAACTACTTATAAAAAAGAAGAGGTTGGTCCAATATTATACGATTTACCTTTATTAGATAGCTTGATCATCGACACTTTAAGTTATGATCTGGTAAAACCAATCATTGAAGAAGATCTGCAAGAATCAACTGAAAACAACTTATACACTTCTGGTACTTTTTTTCGATCGCTTGACATATCAACGATTGGCAATGAGAATTTTAGCGGAGGTTTGAGATTTCAAATGTCAGGTAAATTATCGGAAGAACTTGAGGTGTCGGGAGTAATTTCTGATCAAAAATTACCATTTCAACCAGATGGTAATACTGCATCTTTAGATGAAATTGATCAAATTTTTATTAATGCTACTCATTCAAATGGAGATCTAACAGTTGGAGACATAAGCATATCTTCGAAAAAGGGCAGGTTCAATACATTTAAAAGAAATCTAAGTGGAATAAAAACTAAAATCAAAATCAATACAATGGATTACGATATTGCTTACGGAAAAAATAAAGGGTCTTTTCGCAGGCTTAGCTTTAAAGGCGAAGATGGAAATCAGGGGCCATATTTTTTAACGAATGAAAATGGCAAAAGAAATATTATAGTATCTGCTGGATCTGAAGAGGTATGGTTAAACGGAAAAAAATTAATTAGAGGCGACAATAATGATTATGTAATTAATTATTCAAATGGAGAGATTTTTTTTAATTCAAAAAATTTAATCTTTTATGATTCAGACATTGATGTAGAATTCCAATATCAAAAAGATATGTATACTCAAAATTTTCTTAACGCTGCCCTAGAAGATAAATCAAATGATTTTTTTCAATATAGTTTGTCCTTTTCTAGGGAAAAAGACGATTTTAAGAGTATAAGTGATTTTGAAAAAAGCATGTTCAGTAACAGCGACGTATTGTTTAAAAATGGAGCTATAGCTGATAGTACAGGAAATTATGTTCTTTATGAAGACATTCTCATCTATGATCCTATTAATAAAACAAGCGATGATAATCGATATAAAGTAGTGTTTAATTTCGATCCAAATGGAAACTACATAAGAAAGATATCAGATAATAATATTGTATACTATGTTTATAATGATGATCTTGACATAGGCACTAATGATAGATTTTCTCCAGGGATATTTAAAAAAGCCCCTAGTTCAAAAGGAGTTATTAATTTAATAACGAAATCAAAACTTAATTCAGGGTTTGTTTTTGAAAACGAGATCTCAATTTCTGATAAAAATGCGAATATTTTAGCATCAGATAATATCTTTAAAAAAAGAGGCAATGCATTTCAATCAACAATAAGAAATGAGCCATTTAGAATTGGAAAAATGGATGCCTTGTTTTCTTTTGATCATTGGCAAACTTCAAAGAATTTTGATTCTGTAAATAAATCAAAAAGAGTTAGTTTTAATGAAGAATGGGATATTTCGGATAGCAACTATTTAAGTGATGAAAAATTTTCTTCTTTATCTACAACATTCAACTTAGATGAAAAGTTTAATACTAAAATTGATTTTTCTCAATTTATATTCGATAAAACAATTAAGAATAAAAAAAGAATTGTTTCAAGATTCTTTGGAAAATTTATGAATGAGTTAAATGTTGATTTGTTCACTATTGAGACTGATAAAAAATTCACAAAGGGTCTTTCAAAAATATATTTTACTAAAAAATCAATAAAACCCTTTTTTTCGCTTTTAGGTGAGTCCAGAGAGGGAGAATATAACTTTTTTGATTATAGATTTGGATTAGTTGAAAAGAAAAACGAAACATTTTCATTAATTTTTGGTGAAAGAACTGATAAAGTATTTACTGATTCAATTTTTTCATTGACCTCAAATACTATTTTTCAATCACAAAGTAATAAATTTATTCAGTTTGATATGAAAAAAATAAAAAAAAATGGATTAAGTAGAACTATATCCTTTAGGCAAAAAATTGCTAATACAAATAACATTCAAAAATCTACAATAAGTTCATTCAGGTCTATCATTAACTATAGAAAAAAAGAAAGTCCGATCAGATTAAATTTCTTACTAAATGGCAATAATTCTATATATCAAGTTAGAAGTATGGTATACGATTCTGTCGGTATTGGATTAGGAAATTTTCGATTTGATAGAAATTTAAATGAATATGTTGAAGATGTTAATGGAGATTACAAATCTTATAATATATTATCAGGCGAGTCCATATCTGGAAGTCGTATTGATGGATTTTCAAAGTTCGATTATAATTTCTCAAAAACTGAATTTGAAAAACTTAAATCCTTGAAGTTTAGGAGTATTGTTCGTTTAGATTTGCATTCAAAGGACGCGAACCTCTTTGGAGATATTGACAAACAGAATACACAATTTTATAATTATTCCAATAAAAGTGAATTTATATATCAAAAGAATCGATCAATGAGTAATTATAGAATTTATTATCAAAAAATTAGGAACTTTAATGGTATGGATGTTAGAGGTTGGAAGGACATGGTCTCTAATAAATTCGCTATCGAATCATCCAACAAGTTTTTGGATGACCTGTTTATAATATTGAATATCAACTCCAATAATAAAGAATCCCTTTTTTCAAATCAAAATATGATAAACAGAAGAGTAAGAGGCTTTTCAAATGTCGCTGGGTTTAAAAAAAAAATTGGCTCTATGCATAACGTTGAAACAAAGTTCAATTTTACAAGTGAAAAACTTTTTTTAAATGGCATCGAAAAAAAGATATCATCAAATGGCATTGAAATGAATTATTTGTACTATAATAATAAAAGCAGGGTTAACATAAAATTATTGCTCAATGATGTTAATGGTTATAATGGCATGCCATATGAGGTTGCAAATGGAAATGCAAATGGAGTCACTCATCAATTAAATGCATCAATGATGTTTGATGTTGGAAATAATTTTTTTATGAAATTGAATGCTATGTATAAAAATGACATTAGATATAACAACATGATGTCTATTTCTGGAGAATTGGGTGCCAACTTTTAAATTTATTTTTTGGATCTTTTTTCCCATTGCAACTATTTATTGCCAATCTTTAGAAGAGAGACTCAATCAAAAACTAAAAATAAATGGCATGTGGGGAGATTATTATTCAATTGATAATGATAGCTCATTTCATTTGGTAAAAGGGAATGTATATTTGGATTCATTGTATTTTTTATCAGAAAATGATATTAATAATCTTTTTTTGTACAAATTATTTAAACCGTTATTACATACAAAAGGAAGAAATAAAGCAAGCAATGTTTATGAAAAGATTTTGAATTCTTATTCGTTTATAGATCTAAATACTAAATTGATCTTTGCAAGACATGGTGCCAACGGTGTTGTTGCTTTCATAGACTTTAAACACAACTTCAAAAGTTCTTATGGCGGTCTTATGGGATTATCAAGGAAAAATGATGGATTGATTCTAACAGGCCAGTTAAGTGCCAATATATCGAATTTTGACCGTTCTGGATCATCATTTTTTTTAGAATGGGCTCAGCCAGATGAGTTTTCAAGATTTTTAAAATACACCCTAGAGACACCCTTTTTTATAAGATTTCCAATTGGTTTAAAAGTATCGCTAAAGCAAGATTTTATTAAAAATGAATATCTTCTAAGTTCTTATTCTTTCATAGCTACCAAGGCAACCGATTTAGGTTTAATGAGACTAGGTGTTAATAATGAGAATACAAATAACTTCCTTGAAAATAATTATTATAAAAAAAAATCTTTGGCTATTGGAGTTTTCTTCAATAGTAGAGAAAACAATACATTTCAAGCAAAAGGATTTTTAATTGATTCAGATATTTTATTGGGTTTTCTTAACTATGAAGATAGTTCGATATTATCAAGTAGTATGGATTTTAAGTACGTTTACAATTTATCATTTGGCAGAAATTTCTTTGAATATAAAATCAATTGGCAACAATCATTCTTTGATGAAATAGAGGTCCCATATCATAATAAATTAAGATTTGGTGGAGCAACTTCTTTGCGAGGTTATAGAGAAAAAGAGTTAATTGCAGATTGGTTCGTTTTAAATACCTTAGAATGGTCAAATTCATCTCTTGGTAGCGTTAATATGCCATATGTTTTTTTGGATTATCCCTTTTCAGATAATATCAAGGTTGGCTCTAGTTATGGCTTTGGCATAAAAAATATAAATGATAATTTTTCCTTTGATATATGTTTGGCATATTCATCATTCATGAATGATGTCAAATTGCACTTTAGAGTTGATACACAATTATAGATTTGAAAAAAATATCATTTATATCATTTGCTAGTTTAGCTTTTTTTTATTCTTGTTCATTAGATAAACCAAGGGCTCAAGGAGCGGATAATGAAATAATTATAGTATGCTCAAAAGAAAATAAAGAACAAGGGATGTATATCCTTTCTAATATCTTCAATGACACTCTATACACTCCACAGCCTGAGCTATCTTTCAATCAGGTATGGGTCACACCAAATAAGTTCAATGAAATAAAAAAGAATGTAAATGTAGTAATAATTAGCATTGGAAACGATATTGATAACCCAGGTACAGGATTAGTAAAAAAACTCCTATCTGACGATCAATTTAATTCTGGTATTTTTGGAACCAATAATTTGATCTTCACAAAAGATGTGTTTGCGCGTGATCAAAATATGTTAATTATAAATGGACCCAACAAAGACGCAATAAACAAAACTGTAATTGAAAAAGGTCCTTGGGTTGAAAAACAGTTCGAAGCGCTATTTGTTCATCGACAATCTCAATATATGCTGAACTCTTCATCCAGACAAATTGAATTAGAAAACAATATTAAAAAAAATTTTAACTGGTCAATGAAAATTCCTTATGGGTATACAATTATTTCTGATAGCCTATCAAAAGACTTTTTTTGGATAGGCAGAGAAATGCCTTACCGTTGGCTTGCTGTACAATGGTCTGAGGGTTTACTTTTTTCTGATTCAAGCACTGCCTCACAATATGTTAAATCATTACCTCTTAAATATTTCAAAACAATCAGATATGCTGATTATTACTTTAAAATCGAACCGGATCTTTTTAATAAAAGGGGTTCGTGGAAAGTTTCGGGCTTATGGGAAAGTATAGAAGAAGCACAGGGCGGGCCTTTTTTATCATATTTATTCTACGATGAAAATCAAAATAGAACTTATTTTGTACATACTATGATTTTCTATCCAGGTAAAAATAAATATCTTCTACTAAAGCAATTAGATATCATTGCTAAAACTTTTGAAACATTTTAACCATGAAGAGAATTCTTTTAACAGGTTCAAATGGTCAATTGGGACATTCTTGCAAAGAAGACTTATCTGAAAAATTTGACCTAATTTGCACCTCCCGATCAAGATCAAAAGGCACTTTGCAACTAGATATATTTGATAGAAATGCATTATCAAATATTTTGAAAAGATTTCAACCAGATATTGTTATTAATCTCTCAGCATTTACGGATGTAAATGGCTGTGAAAAAAACCCGCATCTTGCAGATAAAATCAATTTTGAGGGAGTTAAAAATATCTGTGATAATTTTGACGGTCATTTAATTCACATTTCTTCTGATTATGTTTTTGACGGAAAAGATGGGCCCTATGATGAATCTAGTACAACAAATCCAATTTCTGTATATGGAGCCTCAAAGCTAAAAGCTGATGAATATATCATCAAAAATAAATCACACTACACCATTTTAAGGGCGAATGTATTGTATGATTATCATAAAAGAACTAATTCTAGTTTTTTAAAATGGGTAATTGAATCCTTACAGCAAAATAAAGTGATCAAAGTTGTTAATGATCAGTGGAACAATCCAACCTGGACTAAGAATTTTTCTAATGTGATTTTAAAAATAATAAAAAAGCAAGGGTATGGATTATTAAATTATGCAGATAATGGTATAATGACTAGGTATGATTTTGCTCTAAAAATAGCTAATATATTTGATCTAGATTCGAATCTGATAGAGCAAATCAAAACCAAAGAGCTCAAACAAGAGGCTAAAAGACCTATGAAGAGTGGATTGATTACAAAAAAAATAGAAAATAATTTTAATATAAAACCGGTTTCAGTTAATTCATCCCTTCGCAGCCTTAAGAAATTAGTTTTTAATAAAAAATGAAAACATTAATTATCTCTCCAACATACAACGAAATTAAAAATGCGCCATTTTTAGTAGAGAAAATCTTTGATATAAATCCCGAATTTCATTTATTGATCGTTGATGACAATTCACCTGATGGAACAGCTGAGGCCATTAAAAAACTAATGAAAAAATATCCAAATTTATTTTTAGAAATAAGAAATAAGAAAGATGGTCTTGGCAAAGCTTATATTCATGGGTTTAAATGGGGATTAGATAGAAACTATGATTGCATTGTCCAAATGGATGCGGATATGTCACATCACCCTAAAGAGATACCTGCAATGGTAAAGCTATTGAAAAATAATGATCTTGTGATCGGAAGTAGATATGTTAACGGAGTTAGCGTAGTAAATTGGCCTATAAAGAGATTAATCTTGAGTTATGGAGCAAACTTGTATTCAAGAATTATTACAGGTATGAGCATAAAAGATGCAACCGGAGGGTATAAATTATGGAAAACCGAAGTTCTAAATTCAATCGATTTTAGAAAAGTGAAATCGTCTGGCTACTCTTTTCAAATTGAAATGAATTACAGGGCATGGATTAAAAAATATAAAATTGTAGAACACCCAATCATATTTAATGATCGCACAGTTGGATTTTCAAAAATGAATAAGTCAATCATGTTGGAAGCAGTTTGGATGGTTTGGAGATTAAGAATTTGGCGTATATTGGGAATCCTGAAATAAAATAATAAACTTTACAATGTCTGATTATTACTTAGAGTTAGAAAAACCCATTTATGAGATAGAAAAAAGAATTAAGCTCATGCAAAAGGATATAGATGCCGACTTATCCACTGAGATAAACAAATTAAGAAAAGAAAAGGAAAAAATGACTAAGGATATCTTTTCTAAATTGACTCGTTGGGAAAGAGTTCAATTAGCACGACATCCTCAAAGACCTTTTTTTATGGATTACATCAATCATTTTGTTGAAGAAAAGATTGAATTGCATGGAGATAGACATTTTGCCGATGATCCAGCTGTGATTTGTATAATAGGAAAAATTGATAAAATAAAAGCGGTATTCATAGGTCAGCAAAAAGGTAGAAATACTAAAGAAAATATTCACAGAAACTTTGGAATGATGCGACCTGAAGGATATCGTAAAGCGTTAAGGGTTATGAAGTTAGCAGAAAAATTTGAGCTTCCGATAGTATCTTTAATCGATACTCCCGGCGCATATCCTGGAATCGGCGCAGAGGAGCGAGGTCAAGGCGAAGCAATAGCTAAGAATATATATGAAATGTCAAAACTTAAAGTTCCTATAGTTTCAGTTGTTATTGGTGAAGGAGCGAGTGGTGGAGCGTTGGGTATTGGTGTATGTGATAGAATGTTGATGTTTGAAAATACTTGGTATTCAGTTATAAGCCCTGAAGGGTGTGCTTCAATTTTATGGAGAGATGCCTCAAAGGCGCCAGAAGCAGCTGATTCTATGAAGGTTACTGCTCAAGATCTAGTCGAAATGGGTATCTGTGACAAAATTTTAAAAGAGCCGCTAGGTGGAGCTCACAGAGATTCTGCAGAAGCAGCTAGCATATTGAAAAAAGCTATTATTGAGGAAATAGCCATGCTCCGCAGAAATGAAAATATTTCATATTTAGATTCAAGAATTGATCGATACTATCGAATGGGTGCTTTTAATTCAGAAGATTGATTTATGATTTCGTACACATTTTCAACAAAAGTCTTTTATAAGGATATTGATAAAATGGGAATTGTGTATTATTCAAGATATCTCGAATTTTTTGAACAGGCACGTACTGAAACTTTAAATAATATTAACCTAAAAATTAAAGACTTGGAAATTTTGGGATTTTATCTACCAGTAATTAAAGTTGAATGTATTTATCTAAAAAGTGTAAGGCTTGAAGACATAATAAATATAAAGTGCAGAATATTTAGCATCCCAAAATCTAAGCTTCGTTTTGATTATGATATCTCAAAAAATGTAGATAAGGAAAAAGTTGCCTATGGTTATACCGAGCATGCATTTTTAAACATTAAAAAAAATAAGCCAACTAAACCCCCAACAAGTTTATTGAATGAGATTAAGCTTTACTTTTAAAATTAATTAAGTATAGCGCAACAATCATTAAACCTCCACCTATCATAGTTGAAATCATTATTTCTTCTTTCAAAAAAAGCCAAGAAAAAATCACAGAACTTAATGGTACAAAAAACATAAATGATGCAGCTCTTGCTGAACCAAGTCTAAAGGTCGCGTAGAAAAAAATTGTTGTAGCAAATCCTACAGACAAACTTGAAACAACAATAAAGTTGAGCCAAAAAATCCAATCGAAGGTGAACACTTTTGATATATTCTGAAAGTCTGTAATTAAAGTTGAAAAAATGATTGATAGAAAATAAATCCAAAAACTAAAAGCAATTGGATTAATATTTTTTTTTGCTTTTTCAGATACAATTGATACTATTGACCAGGTTGCTGCGGCTAAAATATAATATATGTTTCCGGAATAAATTAAATCTTGCCACGATATTTCCCAAATACGAATGAGAATTCCTCCTCCAAGAATTGCTATGAAAAAACTGAAAAAATCAGTTTTTTTAAATTTTTCAACTTTTAATAAAATTGTAAGTAAATAAGTTATTATTGGACTTAAAGTTGGAACTATAACGCCCCCTAATCCAGCCAGTCCAATTTGAGTACCTTTGAAATAATTTATATTATATAGAATAACAAACATTGAGGAAAATAATGCATAAAAAAAAGTTTTCTTGCTGGGTTTTAACTGAATCTTTAAAAAAAAAGCAAAAATAAATATTGTAACTGCAGAAAACAAAAACCTCCATAAAATTAAAACTTCATAGCTAGCATATTTACCAATAATTTTCGCATTTGGCCATGAAATGCCCCAAATCGTCATGGCTAATAAAAGTGCGATTGTTAAATTTTTATTTTCTAATGCTTTGTTCATTTAAGATTGTTTTTATCAGAAAAAATTATGTTTCATGGATTGATAAATAATCTACAATGATTGTACTTTTAATCACATAAATCAATAAGAGTAATTACGTTATGGCCGGTCATAGTAAATGGGCGAATATTAAACACAAGAAAGCTGCTCAAGACGCCAAAAAAGGTAAAGTTTTCACCAAAATAATAAAAGAGCTTACAATTGTATCTCGAGATGGAGGCAGCGATCCCGATTCAAACCCAAGACTAAGGCAAGCAATATCACTTGCCAAATCCGCAAATATGCCCAACGATACCATTGATAGAGCAATTAAAAAAGGGGCTGGGGAATTGGATGGCATTAATTACGAAGAAATTTTATATGAAGGGTATGGCCCAGGTGGTATTGCTATAATTATGAATGCTCTCACAGATAATAGAAATAGAACTGTTGCTGAAATAAGACACCTAATGAATAAATATGGTGGCAATTTGGGAGAAGCTGGCTCTGTTTCATGGATGTTTAGACATGAAGGTCAAATAATTATAGATGCAACAAGCATAAATGAAGATACTTTCATAGAAAATGTTATTGATCTTGAAATTGAGGATTTGCAAACAAAACAATATGAATTTACTATTCTTACTAAACCCTCTAATCTTTTTCAAATAGTTGATCAAATTGAAAAAAAAGGGTACTTAATCAAATCTTCCACATTAGAATACATAGCTAAATCTTATGTAAAAATTGAAAGAAGTATGGTTGATAAAGCTATAACCTTAATGGATTGTTTAGATTCGCATGACGATGTACAAAACATTTATTCAAATCTTGAATTTGAGGAATAAGTTCTTAATTAACTGTATTGACTAATTTAAACAAAATTGAAAGAATTATATCTATTGACCCCGGTATTAACAAAACTGGGTTCGCTGTGTTGGAGTCAATGGGAAGACAAATACGCACTTTAGCATATGGAACTATTGAACCTCCAAATAAGAACTATACACCTGATCGGTTAAAGTTTTTAAACTCTGAATTATCAAAAATATTAACCAAATTCAAACCAAGCCATATGGCGATTGAAGATATGTATTATGGAAAAAATGTTAAGTCTGCACTTACTCTAGGACAAGCAAGAGGTGTATTAATTTTAGCCGCAGCGGAAAATGGCATACCATGTTCAGAGTATGCACCCAGAAAAGTAAAACAATCCGTTGTTGGCAACGGTAATGCAGATAAAGACCAAGTAAAATACATGGTTAAACAGATATTAAAAATTGAATCAATAAAAGGCTCAAATGATATTTCAGATGCGCTCGCTGTTGGAATATGCCATTTTAATCAAAATAAATATATATGAGCTTATTAGACTCCATATTTGGTGAGATTGTATTAAAGAATAAAACCAATCTTGTATTAAAAATGGGTGGATTTTGTTTCAATATCAATATCACATCGAATACCCATGACTGGTTAGCTAATAAATCCAATAAAGTGAAAATTTTAACATATCTTCACGTTAAAGAAGATGTAATGGAACTTTTTGGGTTTTGCAGTGAAGACGAAAGAAATCTTTTTATGAAGCTGAAATCAGTAAGCGGTATTGGTCCAAAATCAGCATTGAACATTTTGTCAGGTAGTAGCGCTTCGAATTTGATTGATAGCATTCTGAGCGAAGATGTTAAGTCTTTAACTTTGTTGCCTGGCTTGGGTCCTAAAACTGCAAAACGAATTATATTAGAGCTCAAAGAAAAATTAGCAGATAAATCGAACGAAGTTTCATCTTCAAATTCTTTTGATAATCAAGTATTAAATGATGCAAGAAATGCGCTAATATCTTTGGGATACAAATTAAAAGATGTAAACGATGTTATTTCAAATGAGTATAAAAGCAAAGTGTCTAATGACAGCTTAGAAGAGATAATAAGAAAAATTTTAAAAAAACTTGTCAAATGAAATCGAAAAAAACCCCTCTCTATAGAAATCATATTGAATTGAGTGCGAAAATGGTTGATTTTGCTGGTTATCAGATGCCTATTCAATATAAGGGCATAAAAGAAGAGCATAACCATGTTCGTTCATCCGCAGGACTATTTGATGTTAGCCATATGGGGGAAATAATAGTCAGTGGAAATAAGGCAGAAGATTTTTTAGATAGGATGTTAGTTAATGATGTAAAAAAGATTCAAACCTGGGATGCGCAATATTCAGCTATGTGTAATGAAAATGGTGGTATAATTGATGATCTAATTGTCTATCGCTATCCAGAACATTATATGCTAGTTGTAAATGCATCAAATATTCAAAAAAACTTCGATTGGCTGATAGCAAACAAAGATGACCATGTTGATATTTTCAATTTAAGTGAAAAAATTAATATTGTTGCAATTCAAGGTCCAGCTTCGAGAATCATCCTAAGTAAATTGATTGATTTCGATTTATCTAAATTAGAATTTTATAAATTTATGGAGACCTCATTTTCTGGTAAAATAATAACTATCTCAAGGACTGGATACACAGGCGAACTTGGTTATGAGATTTATGCAGGAGATGATCAAATAATAAAAATTTGGAATGATATTTTAGATATTGGCGATGGAAAAGTTTTTCCTGCAGGTTTAGGATGCAGAGATACTCTACGTATGGAAATGAATTATCCCCTATATGGAAATGATCTAAATGAAAAGACAAACCCTATTGAAGCTGGACTATCCTGGATTACAAAACTTAATCAAAGAGAATTTGTTGGTTCAAATAGGATTAATATGTTTAAAAAAAATTATACTAAAAAGTCGGTTTGTCTAGAAATGATTGATAAAGGAATTCCTAGAAAAGATTATAGTATTAAATTGGACAATATAGAAATTGGCCACATAACAAGCGGTACATACTCACCCTCTCTTTCAAAAGGGATAGCCATTGGACTGATAAATAAAGATTTAGCTGTTATTGGGTCAGTACTTGATGTTGAAATTAGAAATAGAACAATGAAATGCAAGATCGTAAAGCCACCATTTTATAAAGATGGGTCTTTGTTGAGTTAAGCAATATTATGGACAGTAAAAAATTAGAGATTTTCGGTATTTTGACCGCAATGGTTTCATTACTTATTTTTGTAAGTCTAATTGGATATAATCCCAATGAAGATCCAGGTATATCTCCAAATATTAAAGTTGAAAACCCAATGGGTATTTTAGGAGTATGGATAGGTTATGCTTTAATCAAACTCTCTTTCGGTTACATATCTTTATTACTACCATTTTTAATTATGACTTGGGGCATATGGTTCTTTAGCAATAAATCCTTTGAAAAAATCTATAGAATTTCAATTTTTGTTTTGATTTCAATTATCCTTGGATCTTTAACAGTAGGATTTTATCAAATCTCATTCGTCAATCCAAATGATCAAGATTTTTTATATAGTGGCATGATTGGTGGTCTATTAGCAGGATTGTTCTTCGACTTTCTTGGCTTTTACGGGTTCGGCATAACATTGCTTTTTGTATGGCTTGTTTTTTTTCGATCTATATATGGCGCAAGCTTCTATATACCAATTAAAGATAATCTCTCAAGCTTTGTTGCTTATTTAAAAAAATCAAAAAAAGGCAATAAAGCAAAAAGAAAGGATATAAATACAAACAATAAAATAATTGAGGTTGATCAATTGTTAATTCATAATGAGGATAAAGATAATACCGTAATACATTCTGAAAATGATAAATCAACAGATGAAAAGATTGAAGCAGAAAAAGGCGTCACTGAGATCTATGAAGAAGTAAGTATCCAATCAAATGCTAGCAGTGAAGAAACAATTGATAATCTATCAAAAAATGAAATTGAAAAATCTGATAAAAATATTGATGAAAATAGTGATATAGAGAAAGAATCCAAATCCATCAAAACATCCATTGAAGTTGGTCAAATAGCATCGAATAAAGAAGTCAACTTTGATAAATTAAATAGCTCACTTAAAGCAAAAATGATTTATAAGCTACCATCATCTGATTTGTTGGCAAATCCATCTAATGTGCAAAATGGCATGTCGAAAGAGGAGCTAGTCGATAGGGCAAATTTTCTGCAACAATCGCTCGAAACTTTTGGCGTAATGGGCAATGTTGTTAACGTTAGCCCAGGACCGGTTATAACATTATTTGAGGTTGAGCCTGCAGAAGGTGTTCGAGTCAACAAATTTGTTGCATTGTCAGATGATCTAGCTAGAGTAATGGAAGCTAGCAGGGTAAGGGTCATTGCGCCAATACCCGGAAAATCATCTGTAGGAATAGAAATACCTAACCAAAATCCAGATATGGTCTATTTAAAATCTGTAATCAATTCTGAAAATTTCTCTAATTCAGAGTCTAAATTAACTTTGGCTATTGGAAAAAATACGATAGGAGAAATAGCTACCTTAGATTTAGCTAAAATGCCTCATTTACTTATCGCTGGAACTACAGGCTCAGGAAAATCAGTTTGTATAAATACTATACTTGCAAGTTTGTTATATCAATCAACGCCAGATGAAGTAAAATTTGTTATCATTGATCCAAAAAAAGTAGAGATGGCGGTATACAGGGAGCTATCTAATTATCATTTATTAAAAATAGAAGGTATTGATGAATCAATAGTGACAACACCCGATAATGCAGTTTTAGCTCTTAGAGCTGTAGAAAAAGAAATGGGCAAAAGATACGATATTCTAGCTGGTGCGGTTGTAAGGAATATTTCTGAATATAATAAAAAAATGACAAAAAGCGGCGAACCGTTAATGCCTTTCATTGTAGTACTGATTGATGAGCTAGCAGATTTAATGATGCTAAATGCTAAAGAGGTTGAAGCACCTATTGCTAGACTTGCTCAGCTTGCAAGGGCAGTTGGTATTCATCTTGTTGTAGCTACTCAAAGACCATCTGTTGATGTAATAACAGGAGTAATCAAAGCAAACTTTCCATCAAGGATTGCTTTTCAAGTTGCGACTAAAATAGATTCAAGGACAATAATCGATAGTCCAGGAGCTGAAAAATTAATCGGTAGAGGCGATCTCTTATATTTAGGACATGGATCTTCTGAGCCAACAAGGATGCATAACGCCTTCTTAAGTTTAGAAGAAATCGATTCATTGATGAATCATATATCTTCTCAGCCTAAAGCAGAAGAGTTGATCTTAGAGAGCCCGCAAGAAACGCTCGGGGCAGGGGGGCTTGTTGATTCGTCATTTGGCAATGATAGCCTATTCAATGAAGCTGTTAAGATAGTCGTCACACATCAGCAAGGATCAATTTCTCTCATTCAGAGAAGATTAAAGATTGGATACTCCAGGGCGGCAAGATTAATTGATGAAATGGAGCAAGCTGGCATTGTTGGTCCTTTTACCGGAAGCAAAGCCCGAGAGGTGCTTGTAGATGATGGATTTTTAGATTCCTTGAATTAGTATGTTCTTTTGGTTCTACGCTCTTTTTACTTTTCACACTTCTAATGTAGATATTAAAGAAATAGAGCTATACAATAATTTTGTCAAAGAACTAGTCAATTCAAATGGAACTACTTTAGAAATTGAAATAATTATCAATCAATTTGAAAATTCGACCAGCAGCTTGGCTGAAGTAAGCATTCAAAATGAAAAGAAATTTTCTCTCTCTTCATCTGAGGAATTTATTTTTTTTATTGATGATACAATAAAAACATGGGATAAAAATCAGAGAAAGCTGATCATTGAAGATAGGATTGAGGGCGATTTAAACTTTTTTGATATATTTTTTGGAAAAAAGAAAAATATTAAGTTTACTTCTTTGAAATCACTTAGCGAAAATACAGAATTGAGCTTTATAATTCCATCTTTAGACTATTCTGGCTCAATTGTTTTTGATTCAATTGATAATAAAGTTTTATCATTAAAGATCATTTATGATACTAATAATTTCATAAAAATAAATGTTATTTCTTTCAGAAAAAAAATATTTAAAATGCCAGAATATTTAGATAAGCTTGATTACGAGGTGATTGATCTACGTGAATAAGTGGAAAGAGTTTTTTGTTGCCACGTTAATTAGTATAATTTGTTTGTATTTTGCTTTCTATAAAGTAAATCTTAATTCACTTTTGAACACTCTTAAAAGTGCGAACTATTTTTTGGTTTTAGGGTGTATTTCATTATTTGTTCTTTCAATGATAATTCGCGCTTTTAGATGGAGAACGATTTTATCTACAAACTACACAATATCCTTACGTTTTTTATTTGAATCTATAATGATTGGATATTTCATTAATAGTATTTTGCCATTCAGGCTTGGCGAATTAGGAAGAGCATATGCCTTGTCAATGAAGTCGCCGATAGGCACTTTTGAAGCTTTCGGATCAATAATTCTTGAAAGATTAATAGAAATTATATGTCTACTTTTTATTTTGATTATTGCATTAAATTTCCAATCTGCTGATCAAATACTTGATAGCAACCAAATTATTCTTTTGTCGTTGTTATTTATTTTTTTAGTAATTGTGTTGCTCAATTCAACATTTAGAAAAAGAATAATATCTTTTTTCGAAACAAAATCAAAAAAATCTTCTACTAGATTATCATCTATTTATTATAAGCTTTCAGAAGTTTTGAAAGGCTTTTCTCTTTTTGACAGAAAAAAAAATAAATCTGATATATTATCTATGTCCTTTTTACTTTGGTTTATTTACTATTTGATAACCATTTTAGGAATTAATGCAGTTGGATTAAATCTTACTCATATAGAAGCATTATTTTTACTCATTTTCTCATCAATAGCATTTAGCTTACCATCTGCTCCTGGAGGAATAGGGCCATATCACGCTGCCACTGTATTTATCGTCTCAACCATTTATATGCACGACAATAATCAAGCTTTGGCTTTAGCTATCTTGTTACACGCCATAGCATATGTGCCTGAAGTTTTAATCGGATTATTTTATTTTTATAAATATTCTATTTCGTATCAAGATTTAAAAAAGGTAAAAATTGAAAAAAAGGTATAAAACAATTTTTCTGGATAGAGATGGTACATTGAATTTTGACCCAGGATACATCAGCACGGTTAAAGATTTTAAATTTTATAATTTTACTTTTGATGCATTAAAACTATTTAAAAATACTGATAGTAATTTTTGCATCATCACTAATCAATCAGGAGTAGCTAGAGGATTAATTAAACCAAGCGAACTTGACCAAATAAATGATTTTATTAAAAATTCTTTCAAAAAAAATAAATTAAATCTGCTAGATATTTATTTTTGTGCTGATCATCCTGACAATCCATCAAAATTTAGAAAACCTAATACTGGCATGTTTGAAATGGCGATAAAAGATCACGAGGTTGAAATAAAAAATTCTTTGATCATTGGAGACAATCTTTGTGATATACAGGCAGGAAATAGGCTTGGTATTGATACAATGTTAGTTCTGACCGGCAAAGGTCAGCAAGTGAGAAGTTCAAAAAAAATTAAGCCAACTTATGTTGCAAAAAACATTCTAGTTGGTGCAAAATCTGTGCTGGGAATTGAATGAAAGTCGTAATACTAATGGGGGGTAATTCTAAAGAGAGACAAGTTTCTTTACAGTCAGGCAATGCAATCTTTGAAGCATGCAAACACTTAGGCTATAATACGTCGGTATTAGATATGACAAAAGATATTGATTTTTATTTAAATGAATTAAAAAAATATAATTTAGTTTTTATTGGTTTACATGGAGGTGAGGGTGAGAATGGAACGATCCAAAAAACACTAGAACAAAATGAAATTATTTTTACTGGATCAGACAGTAAATCATCTGCCCTTTGTATGGATAAGAATCTATCTAAAATAAAGGCAAAGGACATTGGCATCCCAACGCCAAAATGGGATTTAATTAAAAAAGTTTCCAGTCTAGATTTTAATATGCAAAAGTTTCCCATCATAGTTAAGCCAAACGATCAAGGTAGTACAGTTGGTTTGTATTTAGTTAAAGAGATTGATAATTTTAAAAGTTCAGTAGAAAAATCATTAGAATTTTCAAATAAGGTAATTCTCGAAGAGTTTATATCTGGAAAGGAAATAACTGTTCCTATTTTGGGGGATTCTGCCCTTCCTATAGTAGAAATAAAACCTAAGAGCGGTTTTTATGATTATAAAAGTAAATATACAAAAGGTTTAACCGATTATGTTTGTCCTGCAGATATAGACGAAAAATTAACCTCAAAGCTAAAAGAATACTCTATTCAGATTCACAAAAAATTTGGATGTAGTCATTATTCTAGAGTTGACTTTAGAATTGATAATAATAATAACCCTTTCTTTCTAGAAATTAATACTTTACCAGGAATGACAGATACCAGCCTAGTTCCTATATCTGCCAGTTCCATTGGCATATCATTTAGTAGCTTGGTGAAAAAAATAATAGATTTAACTTTAGTTTCAGCTCGATGATTTTTTATAATTCTCTAAGTCGCAAAAAAGAAGTGTTTAAACCCATAGACAAAAAATTAATTACACTTTATACATGCGGCCCAACAGTTTACGATTCTCCCCACATAGGAAATTATAGAACCTTTCTTTTTGAAGATCTTTTGAAAAGAACTTTGATCGCATCAGGGTTTAAAGTAGAGCACGCGATGAATATTACTGATATTGATGACAAAACAATAAAGGCATCAACAAATGAGAATATTGATTTAAAAGAGTATACTAAAAAATATATTAATATTTTTTTTGATGAATTAAAAATTTTAAGAATTTTACCTGCAGATCATTATCCAAGAGCGACAAAATATATTTCTGAAATGATCACTATTATTGAAAATTTAATCTCAAAAAATCATGCATATATCAGTTCATCGGGTGACGTATACTTCTCAATAGAATCTTTTCAGAAATACGGAACCTTGACAAACTTAAAGCTAGATAAGCTAATCAAGTCTAAAAGAGTCCTCTCTGATGAATATAGCTCTGATACAATTCAAGATTTTGCCCTTTGGAAAGCCTATAAGCCCAGTGATGGAAATGTTTATTGGCAATCTCCTTGGGGCAAAGGTAGGCCAGGTTGGCATATTGAGTGCTCAGCTATGGCAATGAATCTGCTTGGAAATAGCATAGATATCCATTGTGGTGGAGTAGATAATAAATTTCCTCATCATGAAAACGAAATAGCTCAATCAGAATGTTTTTCTCAATCAAAATTTGTTAATTATTGGCTTCATTCTGATTTTTTGCTTGTCGATGGAGAAAAAATGAGCAAATCAAAAGGCAATTTTTATACTCTAAAAGATATAATAAAAAAAGGTATGTCTGTGGAAGAGTTTAGGTACATGATTTTTAGCGCTCATTATCGTTCTAAAATCAATTTTTCATTAAAAAGAATTAATAATGCAAAAAAAGCAATATCAAGAATCACCAATCTTAAACATAAATTAATTCCGATCGTAAAAAAGAAAATAAAAGCTTTTCCCAATGCCAAAAAAAGATTTCACGAAGCTTTGAAAGATGATCTTGATTCTCCTAAAGCTTTTGCAATTTTCTTTGAATGGTTGAAAGATATCAACTTAATTATTGATAATGGAACCATATCACGGACTGAAGCAGCAAAGTCACTAAATTTTGTCAATTTTTTTGATTATATATTTCAAGTTATCCCATACAATCAAGAGATACCTGAAAAAATAATAAAGTATGCAAAGCTAAGAGAATTAGCAAGATTGAAAAAAGATTGGACCGAAGCTGACAAGTTGCGAAATAAAATTGATTATTACGGTTGGGTTGTAGAAGATTCTAAAAAAGGTTTTCGATTAAAAAAGAAATTATAAAATAGTTTCTTTTATAAGAAAAAACATTTATTTTATGAGGCTGTAAACCGTATCATTTATTAACTTATAGTGATAATTTGCAGTTAAATGGGAATAAGGTAAATTGATTTTGTTTGTTTACTTTTGACTTGAGACTGACTTGCCGGTGTAGCTCAGTTGGTAGAGCAGCTGATTTGTAATCAGCAGGTCGGGGGTTCGAATCCCTTCGCCGGCTCGAAAATAACTAAGTCGGTTTTACTCAATTGCTTAGTTGATTTGAGTAGGGGAAATGGCCGAGCGGTCAAAGGCAGCAGACTGTAAATCTGCCGACGTAAGTCTACGGAGGTTCGAATCCTTCTTTCCCCACGCTGCGGGTGTAGTTCAATGGTAGAACCCCAGCCTTCCAAGCTGGTGGCGTGAGTTCGATTCTCATCACCCGCTCGAAGTGCCTACGTAGCTCAGTGGTAGAGCACTTCCTTGGTAAGGAAGAGGTCGCCGGTTCAATCCCGGCCGTAGGCTCTCTTTCTTAAAATAAATTAATTCAGGAGGATTAATAAAAAATGTCTAAGGAAAAATTTGAGAGAAGCAAACCTCATTTAAACATCGGTACCATCGGTCACGTAGATCATGGCAAAACAACACTTACTGCTGCAATAACTATGACACAAGCAAGCAAAGGCTTGAGTGAAGTAAGAGATTTCGAAAGTATCGATAACGCCCCAGAAGAGAGAGAAAGGGGAATAACTATACAAACTGCTCATGTTGAGTATGAAACCCCTAATAGGCACTATGCACATGTTGATTGCCCTGGTCACGCCGATTACATAAAAAACATGATTACTGGAGCGGCCCAAATGGATGGCGCTATATTGGTTGTATCTGCTGCTGACGGACCTATGCCCCAGACTAGAGAGCATGTTTTGTTGGCTCGTCAGGTTAACGTGCCATCAATAGTTGTATTTATGAACAAAACTGATCAAGTTGATGATGAAGAATTAGTTGAGTTGGTCGAAATGGAACTACGTGATCTATTAAATGAATATGATTTCCCAGGTGATGATATACCTATTGTTAAAGGATCTGCTTTAAATGCGCTTAACAATGTTAAAGATGAAGCCTCAACTGCATGTATTACTGAGCTCATGGAAGCGTGTGATAGTTTTATTCCAGAACCAGAACGAGACATTGATAAACCCTTTTTGATGCCAGTAGAGGATGTATTTTCTATTACAGGTAGAGGGACTGTAGGTACTGGCAGGGTTGAGTCTGGAATTATTAAGGTTGGTGATGAAATTGAGATGATTGGAATGGGAGAAACCAAAAAAACTACGGTAACGGGTGTTGAGATGTTTAGAAAGCTACTTGATGAAGGTAGGGCAGGTGATAATGCAGGTTTGCTCTTGAGAGGAATTGATAAAGAAGAATTAACTAGAGGAATGGTTCTTGCAAAGCCTGGCTCAATCACCCCTCATACAAAATTTAAGGCAAGTGTATATGTCTTGAAGAAAGATGAGGGTGGCAGACATACTCCTTTCTTTAATGGTTACAGACCACAATTTTATTTTAGAACAACAGACGTAACAGGTGTAGCAACCTTGCCTAGTGGGACTGAGATGGTTATGCCTGGTGACAACGTTGAGCTTGAAGTTGAACTAATCACTCCAATCGCCATGGATAAAGAATTAAGGTTTGCTATTAGAGAAGGCGGGCATACTGTTGGTGCTGGTGTTGTAACCGATATAGTATCTTAAAATTCTATGGCTGGAAATAGTAAAAGAACAATTATTCATCTTGAAAGTACAGCTGGTACAGGATATAGATATACTGTTACAAAAAGTAAAAGATTACATCCGGGAAGAATAGAGTTTAAAAAATATGATCCAGTCATTCGTAAACATGTTATTTTTAAAGAGACTAAATAACGTGCTTTGCAGAATAGTTCTACAGTCAAATAAATAGGAGTGTAGCTCAATTGGTAGAGCACCGGTCTCCAAAACCGGGGGTTGCAGGTTCAAGTCCTGTCACTCCTGCATTAAAAATAGGTCATTGAAAAAGGAAGCATTTTATAATTGAATAGAATTTCAAAGTTTTTCAACAGCATCGCTATTGAAATGAATAAGGTAGCTTGGCCTAATTGGTTAGAGTTAAGAGGTTCAACTTATGTAGTTATTGTATTTTCAATAATTATTAGCCTCTTTTTATTTTTTATTGATAGAATTCTATCAACAATTATAAAAGCCATAATGTAATGAATTGGTATACGCTAAGGGTAATTTCAGGTAAAGAAAGTAAAATCAGAGAAAATTTACTTTATGAACTTGATATGCAAAATCTTTCAAAAGAAGTTGGTGATGTTTTGGTTCCATCAGAAAATATAGTTGAAATGAAGGAAGGAAAGAAAAAAATTAAAAACAAAGTTTTTTTCCCTGGTTACATTTTAATTAACATGTCTGACTCTAAAGAAGCGTTTTATTTGGTTGAGAACATGTCAGGAGTGATGAGTTTTGTTGGCGCAAATGGCAAACCCCAGCCTTTACGAGAAGATGAAATTACCCGTATTCTTGGTGAAGTCAAAGGTAGGGAGGGTGTTGAAATTGTAGCTTCTCCATTCAAAGTTGGTGATGCAGTAAAAGTAATTGACGGTCCTTTTGCAGAATTTACAGGTTTTGTCAACGAGGTTAATGAAGAGAAACAAAAAATAAAAGTTTCTGTTAGTATTTTTGGAAGGCCAACTCCAATTGAGTTGGATTTCCTTCAAGTTGAACTGGAAAAGTAATATGGCTAAAAAAATTTCAAGTTACATAAAATTGCAAATCCCCGCAGGTCAGGCAAATCCTGCTCCTCCAGTTGGGCCCGCTCTTGGTCAACATGGTGTGAATATAATGGATTTTTGTAAAGCATTTAATGCCCAAACACAGGATCAGCCTGGCATGATTATTCCAGTAGTTATTACTGTGTATGTAGATAAAAGCTTTACTTTTGTTACCAAAACACCTCCAGCATCCGTTTTATTAAAAAAGAAAGCTAATGTTACTAAAGGTTCCGGCGAGCCAAATAGAGAAAAAGTTGGTAAAATTTCTGAAAATGATTTGAAAGAAATTGCAGAGGTTAAGATGAAAGATCTAAATGCAAACACGTTGGAGATGGCTGTAGAAATGATAAGAGGAACTGCGAAAAGCATGGGTCTAGAGGTTAAAAACTAATGGCTTTAACAAAAAACTTTGAACTTATATCGAAGAAGTTTGATAGTAGTATAAATTACTCAATTGATGAAGCCGTTGATAAAGCTAAAGAATTAAAGTTTACTAATTTTGATGAATCTCTTGATATTGCTGTTAGTCTGGGGGTTGATCCAAGGCATGCTGACCAAAATATTAGAGTTTCAACTGCTCTTCCACATGGTACTGGTAAGGCAGTTAGGGTTCTTGTTATAGCTGAGGGCGAAAAACAAAAAGAAGCCAAAAATGCTGGGGCGGATTACGTAGGCAAAGAATTCCTATTAAAGTTAAAAGAAGGTTGGAGCGATATTGAAAAAATAGTAGCAACGCCCGATATGATGCCTGAATTAGGTAAATTAGGTAAAATTTTAGGCCCAAAAGGTTTAATGCCAAATCCCAAAAGTGGAACAGTAACCCATGATGTTGGTAATGCTGTTAAGTTACTTAAGGCTGGACAAATCGAATTACGAGTTGAAAAAAACGGTATTGTTCATGCCCAGTGCGGTAAGCTATCGTTTGAGAAAAAAATGCTTGTTGAGAATATTATGACAATATATGATGCCCTTGTAAAATCTAAACCATCATCTGTCAAAGGAACTTATATAAAAAATATTAGTATTTCCTCAACAATGGGACCTGGAATTAAATTAAACATTAACAATATCTAATAAGATTATGCCAAACAGTCAAAATAAAAAAGAAGTAAAAATTTTAACCGATAAAATCAAAGATGCAACGGCGGTTTATTTTGCCGAATACCACGGACTAAATGTTGAAGATATAAATTCACTTAGAGGTTTATTTTTTGAAAAAAATATTGAATTCAGAGTTTCCAAAAATACATTGATAAAAATTGCTTGTAAAAATAATAATTTTAATGATGTTGATGATTTTTTAAAAGGGTCCACCGCAGTTGCATTTGCTTATGATGATCCATCACTCCCTGCTAAAGTTTTTAAAGATTTTTCAAAAGAAAGAGAGCTTCCTTCAGTTAAAGGAATGATATTTGATGGAAATATTCTTGATGGCAAGCAGTTTGACAAAATAGCAGATTTACCCTCAAAAGATGAGTTGTTATCAAAGTTGGTTATGCTGCTTAACAGCCCAATGTTAAATCTTGCATTAACAGTTAAATGCCCGATGAATGATTTTGTAAATATTTTGAACCAGTTAAAAGATAAAAAAGATTAAAATAAAGGAGAAATTAAATGGCCGATACAACTAGAGCCGATGTAATGAGTTATTTAGAAAAAGCTAATATGGTTGAAATTTCTGAGCTTATTAGCGAAATTGAAGAGAAATTTGGCGTAACAGCTGCTGCACCCGTCGCCGCTGTTGCTGCTGGCCCAGTTGCTGGTGACTCACCTGCAGAAGAAAAAGATGAATTCAATGTAATGTTGACTTCAGCAGGATCTTCGAAGATTAATGTTATCAAAGTAGTAAGAAGCATTACAAGTTTAGGTCTTAAAGAAGCAAAAGAGTTAGTTGATAATGCTCCAAAAGCTATCAAAGAAGGAGTCTCCAAGGCTGAAGCTGATGATTTAAAGACTCAACTTGAGGAAGCTGGCGCTTCTGTAGAGCTCAAGTAATAAATCTTTTTTAATAAATTACTATTGTTAAAATTATCTCATCCAATTGGAGGTACAATTGACTTCAAACAATAACAGTCCGCTCATTTCTTTTGAAAAAATTAAATCTGAAATTACTTTTCCCGATTTACTTGCAGTACAAATAGATGCATTCGAATCTTTTATTCAAGAAAATATACCAGAGGATGAAAGACTTAGAACAGGCTTAGAAGAAGTTTTTCAGAACGTTTTTCCCGTTGAGGATTCTCACAAAAACTATATTTTAGAATACAAAAGTTATTTTTTAGGTCTTGCAAAGTATACACCCGAGGAATGTATGGATAGGGGTTTGACATATTCTGTGCCTCTAAAAGTTAGATTAGTTCTCCATATTACTAATGAAGATGATAGAAATAAATACGACCAATCTATTGAACAAGAAGTTTATTTCGGCAATGTACCTTATATGACCAATAAGGGTACATTTGTTATCAACGGAGCCGAAAGGGTGATTGTTTCTCAACTGCAACGTTCGCCAGGAGTATTCTTTGATGCTAGTGTACATCCAAACGGCACTAAGCTATTCCAAGCTAGGATTATCCCTTTTAGAGGTTCTTGGGTAGATTTTACTACAGATATAAATGACTGCATTTTTTCGATAATTGATCGAAGAAGAAAGTTTCCTGTAACGATGTTGCTTCGTGCTCTTGGTTACTCTACAAATGCCGATATTTTTAGAGCTTTTAATTGTATTGAAACTGTTAGTTTAAAATCCAAAAATATTTTTAATTATATTGGTTCAAATATCGTTGAAGATGTTATCGATGAAAACACTGGTGAAATTTTTATTGAAGGTGGCTTCGAACTTGATAAATCTTCCATTGAAGAACTTAGAAAAGCTAAGATTAAATCAATTAATCTTGTAAATACAAACAAAAATTTTCATTCAATGATGCTTTGGAACACTATGGTTAAAGATCCAAGTAAAAATACAGAAGAAGCATTAAATATAGTTTATCAATTATTGAGATCAGGCGAACCGCCAAATTTAGAGACAGCACAAAAATTTATAGAAAGAATATTTTTTAATCCAAAGAAATACGATTTAGGTGAGGTCGGAAGATACCGTTTAAACCAGCAATTTGGTTTAAAAGTTCCTGTAGAAGATACAGTTTTAACTATGGATGACATTATCCAAGTTGTTAATTTCTTGGTAGAGATGAGAAAAGGTGAAAGAGGTTCAGATGATATTGACCATCTTGGCAATAGAAGAGTCAAGTCTATTGGTGAACAATTAACGAACCAATTTTCAGTAGCTCTGAGCAGAATGTTAAGAACAATTTACGAAAGAATGAATCTGCGAGAGCAAGAATCAATAACTCCTCAGGATTTAATCAATTCTAGAGTAGTTACTACAGTTATAAATACTTTTTTTGGAACTAGTCAATTATCTCAATTTGGAGATCAAACAAACCCTCTTGCAGAAGTTACCCACAAAAGGAGAATTTCTGCTCTTGGGCCAGGAGGCCTCACTCGAGAGCGAGCTGGCTTTGAAGTTAGAGATGTTCACTATACGCATTATGGTAGATTATGCCCAATTGAAACCCCTGAGGGTCCAAATATTGGTTTGATTTCCTCTCTTGCGCTATTAGCTAAGGTCAATAGACATGGATTTATTGAAGCTCCTTACAGAAAAGTTAATGTTAAAAATGGCTCCGCATATACTACGAACAAAATTCATTATTTGTCTGCAGATGATGAAGACAGAGTCATGATTGCACAATCTGATGAAGATACAGACAAAAATAAAATGCTCACCAATGATCATATCAGGGCCAGGATAAAGGGAGACTTCCCCATTGTTACTCCTGACATGGTTCAGTATACAGATGTTGCCCCAAATCAAATATTGTCTGTTGCTGCATCTTTGATTCCTTTTTTAGAACATGATGATGCAAATAGAGCTTTGATGGGGTCAAATATGCAAAGACAGAGCGTTCCATTAATGAACCCCGATGATCCTATAGTCGGTACAGGACTCGAAGCAAAAGTAGCCGCTGATTCTAGAGCAGCAGTTACTTCTCCAGTTAATGGTAGAATTCACTATGTTGACTCAGAAAAAATCGTCATAAGAACTTATGATGTTCCTGAAGATCTAACTTTAGTTGAAGATGAAAACTTGATAGCAATTTATTTGCGCAAATATAAGAGAACCAACCAAAACACTTCTCAAAACCAAAGACCAATAGTTAAGGAAGGCGATAAAGTTATTAAAGGTCAGCCAATTGCGGATGGAACATCCACAAAAAATGGAGTGTTGGCGTTAGGAAAGAATGTGAAAGTTGCATTTATGCCATGGAGGGGGTACAATTTTGAGGATGCAATAGTTCTTAGCGAAAGGCTAGTAAAAGATGATCTTTTCACGAGCGTTCACGTAAATGAAATCGAGCTTGAAGTTAGAGACACCAAAAGAGGCGAAGAGGAATTAACCCCTGAAATACCAAATGTTGGAGAAGATGCTACAAAAGAGCTTGATGAAAGAGGTATTATCAGAGTTGGAGCAAAAGTTGAAGACAGTGATATTTTAATTGGTAAAGTGACTCCCAAAGGTGAAAGCGACCCAACTCCAGAGGAAAAATTGCTAAGGGCAATTTTTGGAGAAAAAGCTGGCGAAGTCAAAGATGCATCAAAAAGGGCTGAGCCAGGAATCAATGGTGTAGTCATTGGAACAAAACTTTTTGAAAAAAGAAGCAAATCTGCAAGAGCAGAAGAGAAAAAAAATATCATATCTTTACAAAAAAAGTCAACTATTGATAAAAAAGAACTCAAAGATTCTAGAGATGTAAAATTATTAGATTTGCTTAAAGATGAAATCTCATATGGTATCAGAGATGTCTCTTCTAGTCGCACTTTAATAAAAAAAGGTACCAAACTTACAACAAAAAGGCTCGCATCGTTTAATTTAGAAAGATTTGATCAGTCGATTTCATGGGTTGAGAATAAAAATGTTTGGAAAAAAATCAAAGCAGTATGGCGATCTTTTTGGAAAGAATGGAGAATGATTGAAGAAACTCTTGAGAAGGAAGTATTCAAGCTTAGAATTGGGGATGAGCTTCAGCCTGGAATATTAAAACTTGCAAAAGTTGATATTGCAAATAAAAGAAAGATACAAGTTGGTGATAAGATGGCAGGTAGGCACGGCAATAAAGGGATTGTTGCAACTGTTGTTCCAGAAGAAGATATGCCCTTTTTAGAGGATGGAACTCCAATTGATGTTATTTTGAATCCTTTAGGGGTACCCTCTAGAATGAATTTAGGTCAGCTATATGAAACTATGTTGGGATGGGCTGGTGAAAAATTAGGTGTAAAATATGCTACTCCAGTTTTCAATGGATGCAAACCAAGCGAAGTTGAAGAAGAATTAAAAAAAGCTAATTTACCTCTAACTGGAAAAACAGTTTTAATCGATGGAAGAACTGGAGAAAGATTGGAAAATCCTGTAACTGTTGGGAATATCTATATGATGAAATTAAGTCATATGGTTGACGATAAAATGCATGCTCGATCAACAGGTCCTTATTCTTTAGTCACTCAACAGCCTTTAGGAGGAAAAGCCCAATTTGGAGGACAACGATTTGGTGAAATGGAATGTTGGGCGCTTGAAGCATACGGAGCAGCTCACACGCTTCAAGAAATACTAACAGTAAAATCTGATGATGTTGAAGGAAGGTCTAAAGTTTATAATGCAATAGTTAAAGGTGAGGATTTACCTGAATTTGGAGTACCTGAGTCGTTTAACGTATTAATAAAGGAGCTGCAAGGATTAGCTTTAGACATAGAATTAGATTAACGGAGTAATATTTTGACATTTATACAAAACAATAAATTAGACACATCAAAGGGCTTTTCATCGATAACGATTGGATTGGCTTCGCCTGAGAGCATTTTGCAAAAATCTTATGGAGAAATCCTTAAGCCAGAAACAATCAATTACAGATCATACAAGCCTGAAAAAGATGGACTTTTTTGTGAAAAAATCTTTGGTCCCGTAAAAGATTATGAATGCCATTGTGGTAAGTACAAAGGAATAAGATATCGAGGTATCATTTGTGATCGTTGTGGCGTTGAGGTTACAAGAAAAAAAGTGAGAAGAGACAGAATGGGCCATATTACTCTTGCTGTTCCAGTTGTCCATATTTGGTATTTGCGATCTATACCCTCAAAGCTAAGCTACTTAGCTGGTATATCAACAAAAGATTTAGAAAAGATTGTATATTACGAAAAATTTTTAGTTATAGAGCCAGGAAAAAGCGAAAGGTTGCAATTTGAAATTATAGATGAATTAGAATTTCTTGAGCTTGAGAGGGAATTTGGATTTGATGCAGTTTCTGAAGAAGAAAGAGATAATGATGATTTTTTCTATGCTGCAATGGGCGGTGAAGCCCTAAAAGAAATGCTTTCGAGAATGAATTTAGTTGAGCTAAGAAGAGAACTAGAAGACACTATAAAGAACGTAAAATCAAAACAAAAAAAAGATGAAGCGCTTAAGAGGTTGAAAGTTGTTAAAACATTTTTGGTTGATTTATCATCTGTTAAAAAAATGAACAAACCTGAATGGATGGTCGTTTCTATTTTACCTGTAATTCCACCAGAGCTTAGACCTTTAGTTCCACTGGATGGGGGAAGATTCGCTGCTAGCGATTTAAACGATTTATACAGAAGAATTATCATAAGAAATAATCGATTAAAGCAGCTAATGGAAATTAAAGCACCTGACGTTATTTTGCGGAATGAAAAAAGAATGCTTCAAGAATCAGTTGATGCACTATTTGATAACAGTAGGAGGAAAACCGCTATAAGAAGTGGAACTCGGCGACCATTAAAGTCTATTTCAGATATGATTCGTGGTAAAACTGGTCGATTTAGGCAGAATCTTCTCGGAAAAAGAGTAGACTACTCTGGTAGGTCAGTAATTGTTGTTGGTCCAGAATTAAAATTACACGAATGTGGTTTACCTAAAAATATGGCCCTTGAACTATTTAAACCTCATATGATAAGTGAGTTAATGAACAGAGGGTATGTTCAGACGCCTAGAAGCGCGAAAATCATGATTGAAGAAAAAGAGCCAATTGTATACAAGGTTCTAGAGTATGTAGTTCAAGACCATCCCGTGCTATTAAACAGAGCTCCAACCCTGCATCGTCTTGGTATTCAAGCTTTTCAACCTGTTTTAGTTGATGGAAAAGCCATACGGCTTCACCCTCTTTGTTGTTCTGCTTTTAATGCAGATTTTGATGGTGATCAGATGGCCGTTCATGTTCCTTTATCAGTTGCGGCTCAAATGGAAGCCCGCCTTCTGATGTTATCAAGTCATAATATTCTACATCCAGCGAATGGAAAACCATTAGCTCTTCCTTCGCAAGATATGGTTCTTGGCACCTATTATCTAACAATCAGCAAAAAAGGTTGTAGGGGGGAAGGAAAATCATTTAGTTCTTATGAAGAAGTTGTGATTGCATATGAAAATAAAATTGTTGAGATAAACACAATAATTAATTTTCGCTTGAATGGGAAATGGTACAAAAACACTACAGTGGGTAGAGTAATTTTAAATTCAATTTTACCAGATGAGGTAGATTATATTGATGATTCTATTGATAAGGGTAGATTGAGTAAACTGGTAAACGATACATATTTGATTGCTGGAAACCAGAAAACTGTTGTCTTTTTAGATAATCTAAAAAATTTAGGATTTGAATTTGCCACGAAAGCAGGATTATCAATTGCTGTCAGCGACATTTTAATTCCAGAACGCAAAAATCAAATAATTGATAAAGCTCAAGCAGAGGTTGATTCCATTCAGGATAAGTTTAAAAGACACATTCTAACTGATGGAGAAAGATACAACAAAGTTATAGATATATGGACACATGCTACTAATGATGTAGCTGCAACAATGATGGAAAGCATGAAAACAAACAACGATGGTTTTAATCCGGTCTACATGATGGCAGATTCTGGCGCTAGAGGTTCTCAAGACCAAATAAAACAATTGGCTGGCATGAGAGGGTTAATGGCAAAACCTCAAAAATCAATGACTGGGGGAAAGGGTGAAATCATTGAATCTCCCATAACTTCTAATTTTAAAGAAGGGCTTTCCGTCCAAGAATATTTTATTTCAACTCATGGAGCGAGAAAAGGATTGGCTGATACAGCTCTAAAGACTGCAGATGCCGGTTATTTAACTAGAAGGTTAGTCGATGTAGCTCAAGACGTTGTTATCTCTGAGCTTGACTGTGGAACCATCAATGGAATTCTTGCCCAAGACTTGAAAGAAGGTGAAGACATAATAGAGCCTCTTTCTGAAAGAATTTTAGGAAGAACTACATTGGAAGATTTCATTGAAGACGGAAAAGTTTTAGTAAAAGCAGGAACTATGATAAGAGACGATGAAGCCAAAATTATTTCAGATAGTAATGTAGAATCAATCAGAATAAGATCTGTCTTGACATGCGAATCATTGAGAGGTGTTTGTGCTAAATGCTATGGTTGGAATCCATCATCTCATAAATTGGTTGATCTCGGAACTTCTGTAGGTATTCAGGCTGCTCAGAGCATTGGAGAGCCAGGAACACAGCTAACTTTAAGAACATTTCATATTGGTGGAACTGCTACAAGAATTATTGAACAATCTGAAATGCAAACAAAAAGAGCAGGAATAGTTAAGTATTCTGATAATCTTGAAACTGCTGAAGCAAAAGATGAATCAGGAATTAAAGTTGCAAGATGTATGGTCAGGCACTCGAAAATATCTATCATTGACTCAAAAAATGTAGTTACTAATGAATTTAATGTACCATATGGAGCTAACTTGAATGTTGAGGATGGTGAAAAAGTTGATGCCGGTACAATTCTTTTTCAATGGGATCCATATACAGATGTTATACTTGCTAGAAAAAGCGGTTTTGTTGAGCTTAAGGACTTTATAGAAAATGAAACTTTCCAAGTTGAAGCTGTAGAAGGCGGGAAAAAACAAATGGTTATTGTTGAATCAAAAGATAGAAATTTAAGCCCCCATGTTGAAATTGTTGATAAAGATGGCTCTATTCTTGCTGGTGGAACAATTTTACCAGTTACAGCAAATCTTGTTGTAAGAGCAGGAGACAAAGTATCAAGAGGTCAAACATTAGTTAAAATACCTAGAGCAATCGGAAAATCTAGAGACATAACTGGTGGATTACCGCGAGTTACAGAGTTGTTTGAAGCAAGAAAACCAGTTGATCCAGCTGTTGTTTCAGAAATAGATGGTTTAGTAAAGTTTGGTGAGACTAAGCGTGGAGTAAGAAAAATTCAAGTTGAAGGCGTTGATGGAGAAATAAAAAATTACTCTATTCCTTACGGAAAGCATGTAGTAGTCCATGAAGGTGATAAAATTACTGCAGGAACATCATTGTGTGAAGGAAGTATTTCACCTGTAGATATTTTAAAAATTTTAGGGCCTAACAAAGTTAGGGAATATTTAGTCAATCAAATTCAAGAAGTCTATCGTTTGCAAGGTGTTAAAATTGATGATAAACATATTGAAGTTATCGTTAGACAAATGATGCAGAAAGTAAGTATTGATGACGTTGGGGATTCTAATTTTTTGCCTAAAGACAGAATTAATCGAGCAGAATTTTTTGAAATGAATAACAAATTGCAAAATATGGTTTTCGTAACAGATGCTGGTGACTCTGAGTTGGAAGAAGAAGTACTAATTGACAAAAAAGAGTTTTTAGAGATTAATAAATCTTTAAAGGAAGAAGGAAAAAAGACTGCAAAATCCAGAAAAACCAAACCTGCTACTTTTGACCCACTTCTCATGGGAATCACACAAGCATCCTTAAACACAGAAAGTTTCATTTCCGCTGCTTCATTTCAAGAAACAACTAGGGTTTTAACTGATGCGTCAACTTCAGGTAAAACAGACTATTTAAGAGGTTTAAAAGAAAACGTTGCGGTTGGAAGATTGATTCCTGCAGGTTCAGGCTCACCGCATTTAAAGAATATTTTTATTCCTGAAAAAAATAATCAAACTAACGATTCTGAAATAAGCTCTGATCAAAATAAAGAAATTGATGATTATGCTCAATCAAAATAATCCTAAAAATAAAACCAATTGCTGTTGTGTTTTATTTTAATGTAATTTAGTAGGCTTTAATGGAATATTTATGCCGACGATAAATCAATTAATAAGAAAAGGCAGGCTAAGAGCTAGAAAGAAAAATGCTAGCCCTGCATTAAAAGGCAATCCTCAAAAAAGAGGTGTTTGCACTAGAGTTTACACAACTACACCTAAAAAGCCGAATTCTGCTTTAAGGAAAGTTGCGAGAGTTAGACTAACTAATGGCATGGAAGTTACTGCTTACATTCCTGGAGAAGGTCACAACTTGCAGGAACATTCAATTGTTCTAATTGAAGGTGGTCGTGTAAAGGATTTGCCAGGGGTAAGATATCATATTGTTAGGGGATCACACGATACATCTGGTGTTGCTGATAGGAAAACTAGTAGATCTCGATATGGAGCAAAAAGAACAAAATCTTAACATAATTCACGATGAGAAGAAGAAGACCAGAAAAAAGAAAAATTTTACCTGACCCGTTATTCAACAGTTTAAGTATTGCTAAGTTCATCAATTATATTCTGGACAGCGGAAAAAAGGGTGTTTCGGAAAAGATTTTCTACGGCGCTATGAATATCATTAAATCTAAAACAAAAAAAGATGGTATTGATATTTTTGATATTGCGATTAAAAATGCTTCACCGCTTTTAGAGGTTAAAACAAGAAGAATAGGAGGGGCTAATTACCAAGTTCCCATTGAAGTGCCAAAAAATAGACAATTCTTTTTAGCCTCAAAATGGATTATAGCCTCAGCAAAAGGAAGATCTGGAAAATCAATGTCAGAAAGATTAGCAACGGAATTTATTTCTGCAGCCAACAATGAAGGTGGTGCAATAAAAAAGAAAGAAGATGTCCACAGAATGGCAGAAGCCAACAGGGCTTTTGCTCATTTCAGGTAATAATTATGAAAAAAATTTCGCTAGAAAAAGTTAGAAATATTGGCATAATGGCTCATATTGATGCAGGAAAAACAACGCTTACAGAACGAGTATTATTTTACACTGGAAGGACTCATAAGATTGGCGAAGTTCACGATGGTGGTGCAACTATGGATTGGATGGAGCAGGAGAAAGAAAGAGGCATAACAATTACATCCGCTGCAACCACAGCAATTTGGAACAATCATAGAATCAACATTATTGATACTCCAGGGCATGTAGATTTTACAGTAGAAGTTGAAAGATCGCTTAGAGTTCTTGATGGGTCATGCGCTGTCTTTTGCGCTGTTGGTGGAGTTGAACCTCAAAGTGAAACAGTCTGGAGGCAAGCAGATAAATATAATGTTCCAAGAATTGCTTTTGTGAACAAAATGGATAGAACTGGTGCTGATTATTATAATGTTCTTGAAATGATAAAAGAAAGGCTCGGCGCAAATCCTCTTCCAATAGTGTTGCCAATTGGTTCTGGTGATATTTTCACCGGAATAATAGACTTAATAAGTATGAAAGCTATCCTTTACAATGATAGTTCTTTGGGGGCACACTTTGAAACTGCTGATATTCCTGATGATATGAAAGATGAAGCTGAGAAATGGAGAAATCATCTTATTGAAGAAATTGCCAGTCATGATGAAAATTTATTAGAAAAATATTTAGCTGAACAGCCCTTATCTGATGCCGAAATAAAAAATGCTATCAGGGATGGATGCATAAAAAATGTTTTTATACCAACACTATGTGGTTCTGCTTTCAAAAATAAAGGAGTGCAGCGTCTACTTGATGCAGTTAATGATTTTTTGCCATCACCGGTAGATATTGGTTCAATTAGTGGTTTTGATCCTAGAAATAATGATATTGAATTGAAAAGAAGTCCCTCTGAAGATGAGCCATTCAGCGCACTTGCATTCAAAGTTATGACCGACCCATATGTCGGTAAATTAACATTTGTAAGAGTTTATTCTGGAAAATTAAGTGCTGGTTCATACGTTGTAAATCCTAATACAGGTAAGCGTGAAAGAATAAGCAGAATCTTATTGATGCATGCCAATAAGCGCGAAGAATTAGATATAGTTTCTGCTGGAGAAATCGTTGCTGCTGTTGGTTTAAAAAATACTAATACTGGACATACACTATCCGAAGAAAAAAAGGAAATTTTACTTGAATCTATGGAATTCCCTGAGCCGGTTGTAGAAGTTTCCGTTGAACCTGCTACAAAAGCCGATCAAGATTCTTTATCTAAAGGTCTAGCAAAGCTATCTGAAGAAGATCCCACTTTTAAAGTATCTATTCATCCAGAAACAGGTCAAACAATTATTGCTGGAATGGGCGAACTCCATTTAGAGGTTCTAGTTGATAGACTCCTTCGCGAATTTAAGGTCAAAGCGAATGTTGGTACTCCTCAAGTTGCATATGCAGAAGCAATTACTAAAAGAGTTGAGAAAATTGATGTAAAATTTGCAAGACAATCTGGTGGGCGAGGCCAATATGGTCATGTAGTAATAAACGTTGAGCCTAACGAAGACGGTAAAGGCTATCATTTTGACAATAAAATCGTTGGAGGTGTAATTCCCAGGGAATATATACCCTCTGTAAGTGAAGGTATTAAAGATGCGTTACGAAATGGAGTGCTAGCTGGATACCCCATTGAAGATGTTAGAGTTGAATTAGTATTTGGTTCATATCACGATGTTGATTCTTCAGAAATGGCATTTAAAATAGCCGGATCTATGGCAATTCAGGAAGCATGTAAAAAAGCAGGCCCAATAATTATGGAACCAATGATGAAGGTAGAAGTTGTTGTTCCTGAAGAATATTTAGGTGACGTTATGGGCGATATTAATTCAAGAAGAGGCAATATTGATAGTATGGGACAAAGAAAAGACGCTCATGTTTTGAATGCTATTGTTCCATTATCCAGAATGTTTGGCTATGCTACTGATTTGAGATCTATCACGCAAGGTCGGGCTGTTTTTCATATGGAGTTTTCGAACTTCAAGCAAGTACCATCTTCAATTAAAGATGAAATAATCGAAAAAGTTCAAGGCAAAGCAACATAGTTATGGCAAAACAAACTATAAGAATTAGCTTAAAGGCGTATGATCACTCATTGATTGATAAATCCACTGAAAAAATTGTCAAAACTGCTAAATCTACTGGCGCTTTTATTTCTGGGCCCATCCCATTACCAACACGTAGAACAATTTATACTGTATTACGTTCACCATTCGTAGACAAAAAGTCCAGAGAGCAATTTCAAACAAAAATTCATAAGCGTTTAATCGATATTCTAAACTCAACTCCCAAAACAGTAGAAGCTTTGATGAAGCTAGACCTGCCTGCTGGAGTAGATATTGAAATAAAGGTTTAATTATGCGTGGTTTATTGGGAAAAAAAATTGGCATGACACAAATTTTCGACTCTGAAGGCCATTCAATTCCTGTTACAGTCTTTAGAGCAGGGCCCTGTTTTGTAACTCAAGTTAAAACAAATGAAATAGACGGTTATTCTTCAATTCAAGCTGGTTTTGAAGAAGCCAATCAGAAACATGTCAATAATCCACAAACTGGACATTTCAAAAAAGCTAGTATTTCCCCTAAAAAGTATTTAGCAGAATTTAAACCTGTTCAAAGCTTTGAATACAAGGAAGGGCAAATGTTTAATGTGTCTATTTTTAAAAAGGGTGACATCGTTGATATTCGGGGCATAACAAAAGGTAGAGGCTTTTCTGGAGTTATGAAGAGACATGGCTTTGGCGGAGGCCCAAAAACGCATGGTCAAAGAGAGCATCCAAGGTCACCTGGATCAATTGGGCAGGCTTCTGATCCTTCAAGAGTCTTCAAAGGAATCAAAATGGCTGGACAATACGGCAACAAATACAAAACCGTAAGAAATCTAGAAATTGTTTCAATTAACATCGAAAAGAATCTTTTGCTTTTAAAAGGTGCCGCACCTGGAGCCAATAACTCCATAGTGCGCATTACAAAATAATATTATGAAACTTAATATTCATTCTCAAGATGGTTCTAAGGTTTCTTCAATCGCTGTTGATAAATCTGTATTTGGTATTGAGCCTAATCTAAATGCTATAAACCAAGCTGTTAATACAGAACTTACAAATCTTAGACAAGGAACTCGCTCATCAAAGAATAGATCTAAAGTAAGAGGTGGAGGTAAAAAACCATTCAAGCAAAAAGGCAGAGGTGGAGCAAGAGCTGGCACTATAAGGTCTCCCTTATGGAAAGGTGGTGGAACAGTCTTTGGACCCAAACCTTATAATTATTCTTTAAAAATGCCGAAAAAAATGAGAAATCTTGCTAGAAGGTCTGTTCTTTCAAATCATTTCAAAAATAGTAATATTTTTGTTTTAAACTCAATAACTTTGGAAGTTCCCTCCACAAAGCAATTTAAAAAAATCTTGTCTGATCTAAAAATCGATAAAAATAAAGTAACTGTAGTTTATAGTAAACCAAATGACAATTTGGTTTTATCTGCTAGAAATTTACATAATGTATTTACTGTGAATGTCTTATCAGTAAGCACGTATGACTTAATCGACTGTGATTCAATATTGATTGAAAAGTCTGCATTGGAAAATCTAAACTTAATATTGGGCATTAATAATGAAAAATAGAACAGATATTATAATACGCCCTCTTCTAACTGAGAAAATGAGCAGACTTGAAGAGTCTGAAAGAAAATATGCTTTTCAAGTTAGAAAAAAAACAAACAAAATTGAGATTAAAAAAGCAGTTGAAAAAAAATTTAATGTCCATGTATCAAAGGTTTCCACGATGAATCTTAGCGGTAAACAAAAAACAATGACTGTTAGGAGTGGAGGCAAAACAATAAGAACATCCGGATATACAAGTTCTTGGAAAAAAGCGATTGTAACTCTAAAAAAAGATTTTTCTATAGATTTACTTGAAGGAGTTAGTGAAAGTTAATGTCTGTAAGGCAATTAAAACCAGTTACTCCTGGTAGCAGATTTGCTTCAAGATCTAACTTTGAAGAAATAAATCGTTCAACCCCTGAAAAAAGTTTAACTGTTTCATTAAGAAAATCAGGCGGCAGAAACAACAAAGGAAGAATTACAGTTAGAAGAAGAGGCGGTGGACATAGAAGAAGGTATAGATTGATTGACTTTAAAAGGGATAAATATGACATACCTGCAAGCGTAAAGTTTATAGAGTATGACCCTAACCGATCTGCTAATATTGCTCTTCTTTTTTATGATGATGGTGAAAAAAGATATATTCTAGCACCACAAGGTTTGAAGATTGATGATAGAGTCATATCATCTCAAAATGCTTCGTTAAATATTGGAAACGCAATGAGTGTTGGCAATATTGCTACAGGAACCTTTGTTCATAACATTGAAATTAAACCTAAAAAAGGTGGTCAGATGGTTAGAAGCGCAGGTACAGGAGCTCAAGTTATGGCACATGATGATGGCTTCACATCTTTAAAGCTTCCATCTGGAGAAATTCGTAGAGTACCATCTGACTGTTTTGCAACAATTGGTGAAGTTGGTAATAAATCACATGAAAATATAGTTTCCGGTAAAGCTGGCAGATCAAGATGGCTTGGTAAAAGACCAAAGGTAAGAGGTGTAGTTATGAATCCGGTAGATCATCCTCATGGCGGCGGGGAAGGAAAATCCTCTGGTGGAAGGCACCCTGTTTCCCCATGGGGAATGCCCACAAAAGGTTTTAAAACAAGAAAGAAAAATAAAAAATCTAATAATCTAATAGTCAAAAGGAGAAAATAAATTTGTCAAGATCGATAAAAAAAGGTCCATACGTCGATTCAAAACTTATTAAAAAGATAGATAAGATGAACAAGAATGGTAAAAAAAATGTTATCAAAACATGGTCCAGAAGATCTATGATCACCCCTGAATTTGTTGGACATACCTTTGCTGTTCATAATGGCAATAAATTTATTCCTGTTTTTGTTAACGAAAATATGGTTGGCCATAAACTGGGTGAATTTTCTCCAACTAGAACTTTTAGACTTCACTCTGGAGACAGGAAATAAACATAATGCAATCAAAAGCAGTTTTAAAGCATTTTAGACAATCTCCTAGAAAAGTTCGAATTGAATTGAATTCAATTAGAGGCAAGTCCGTAGATAAAGTTTTAAATCATCTTCGTTTTTCCAAATCAAAGGCTTCTTCCGCTATTGAAAAAATTGTTTTATCTGCAGTTTCAAACCTTAAGATAAAAAATGAAACTAACGATTTAGAGCTAAGTAAATTATTAGTTAAAGAATGTTTTGCAGATGGAGGTCCACATATAAAAAGATTTAGAGCTGCATCTATGGGCAGAATCTCTAGACTTAACAAACCTACTTCACACATTACTATTATAATTTCTGAAATAAATTAAAGGATAACAATTGGGACAAAAAACACATCCAGTAGGTTTTAGACTTCAAATAAATAAAAATTGGAAGTCAACCTGGTTTGCAGGTGAATCATTTGCTAAAGGACTGGAAGAAGATGTTAAAATAAGAAAATATCTTCTTGCAAGACTACCTAACGGTGGTATTTCCAAAATAGAAATTAGTAGAACTTCGAAAACAGTTACAGTAACAATATTCACAGCTAGGCCAGGAATTGTTATCGGCAAAGGCGGTGAAGAGGTTAATAGACTCAAAAATGAAATCAGACAGCTAACAAATAATTCTATTTCAAACGATGATAGTAAAATGAATGTTCAGGTAAATATTTCTGAAATTAAGCGACCTGAATTAGATGCTGCTCTTGTGGGATCTAATATAGCACACCAACTGCAAAAAAAGGTTTCATATCGCAGAGTAGTAAATAAAGTTATTCAGTCAACTATGCGAATGGGTGCAGAAGGAATTAGAATAAATATTGCTGGTAGGCTAGGAGGAGCTGAAATAGCTAGAAGTGAAAAGTTTTCTCAAGGAAGAGTTCCATTGCATACATTGAGAGCCGATATTGATTATGTACTTACAGAAGCCCATACGCAATATGGAATTCTAGGTATTAAAGTGTGGATTTGCAATGGGGAAAAAACAAAAATCAAAAAATAGATATTTATGTTAGAACCAAAAAAAACTAAATACAGAAGACATCATAGAGGCAATTTAAAAGGTATGACAAAAGGTGGCGACTATGTAGCTTTTGGTACTTTCGGTTTAAAAGCAATTGAGCCAGGTTGGATTACAAGTAGACAAATTGAAGCATGTAGAATCTCAATTACCCGGGTTGTCAGAAAAATAGGCAGGATGTGGATTAGAATATTTCCTGACAAGCCAATTACGAAAAAACCTGCAGAAACAAGAATGGGTAAGGGAAAGGGCTCTCCTGAATATTGGGTAGCTGTTATTAAGCCAGGGAGAATTCTCTTTGAGGTGGAAGGTGTTGATCGCAAAGGTGCCGAAGCCGCATTTCATAATGCATCCCATAAATTACCTATAAAAACTAAAATAGTTGAAAGAAGAGAATTGTGATAAAAAAAAGAGAACTATCAGATTTAGATTTGAATTCAGCTAAAGTAAAGTTATCTGAGCATTATGAAAAACTTGAAACTCTAAGGTTTCAAAAATCTATGCAACAAATAGAAAACCCTCTTGAAATAAAATTTTTAAAAAAAGAAATTGCACAACTAAAAACACTACTAAATGAATATAAATTAGGCCTAAGAGGAGATAATGCTTCAAATGATTAGAGGAAGAAAGCAAATCATCATAGGAGAGGTTGTAAGCGATAAAATGGACAAAACTGTATTGGTCAGAGTTGAACGCAAAATTCCGCATCCTGTTTACAAAAAATATGTTAAAAAATTCTCCAAATTTTTTGCTGATTGTGATAGATTTTCACCTAAAGAAGGTGACATTGTTAAGATTGCTTCAATGAGACCAAAAAGCAAAAATAAAAGATGGCGTGTTACTGAAATAGTTAGAGAGTCAATAAAAATTGGATAACTAAATGATTCAACAAGAAACTAGATTAAAAGTGGCTGACAACTCTGGCGCAAGAGAAGTTCTTTGTTTTAAGGTCCTTGGAGGCAGTAAGCGAAGATATGCTTCATTGGGTGACACTGTAGTTGTTACTGTAAAAAATGCAATTCCTGACGGTACTGTAAAAAAAGGCCAGGTAAGCAGAGCTGTTATTGTAAGAACAAGAAAAGAAGTTAGAAGAAAAGACGGCTCATATATAAGATTTGATGATAATGCTGCTGTGTTGCTTAATTCCGCTGGTGAGCCAAGAGGAACAAGAGTTTTAGGTCCAATAGCTAGAGAACTGAGAGATAGTGGTTTTATGAAAATAGTCTCTATGGCTCCTGAGGTAATTTAAATGAATATCGTAAAAGGAATGAATGTTAAAGTGATTAGTGGTAATCACAGAGGTAAAGAAGGAAAAGTCCTTTATGTATTACCTAAAAAAGATAGAATCATTATTGAAGGAATAAACATCATAAAAAAACATACTAGGCCAACTCAGGAAAACCCTAAAGGAGGCGTAATTGAAAAAGAAGGCTCTATCCATATTTCAAATGTTATGTTGGTTGTGAGCGGCAAGCCTACAAGAATTAATTATAAAATTCTAAAAGATGGTACTAAAGTTAGAGTATCAAATAAAACCGGTACCCAAATAAATTAAAAATTACCAATGAAACAGAATCTTAAAACAAAATATAAAGACATCGTAATACCAAAAATGCTTTCAAAGTTTAATTACAAGAATCCTATGCAGGTCCCAAAACTATCTCACATAACAATCAATATGGGTATTGGCGATGCAAAGGATAATCCAAAAAAACTTGAAAGCGCAATAAATGAAATGACCTTGATATCTGGTCAAAAACCTGTAACTACTAGATCAAAAAAAGATATATCAAATTTTAAAATAAGAAAAGGATTCCCTGTTGGATGCAAAGTTACTACTCGCGGTGATAGGATGTATGATTTTTTTGAAAGATTAATATCTATAGCCCTGCCTAGAACAAGGGACTTCAGAGGTTTATCATTTAAGTCTTTTGATAAGAAAGGAAATTATTCCTTTGGTATTAAGGAGCAAATTATTTTTACTGAAATAAATTACGATAAAATAGATAGCGTTCGAGGTATGGATATTAATATTTCAACAACCGCTGCCTTGGATGATGAAGCTTATTGGCTTCTATATTTTTTAGGCCTTCCCCTAAGGCAAAAATCAAATTCAAACGAAGAGTTAACGGAGGCTTAGTTTTGGCACGTAAATCATTAATAGTAAAATCAAAAAAACCACCCAAGTTCTCATCTAGAGCATACAATAGGTGTTTTAATTGTGGTAGGGCTGATGGATATATGAGAAAATTTGGATTATGCAGAATATGCTTCAGAGAAATGGCATTAAAAGGCGATATTCCTGGTGTTACAAAAGCTAGCTGGTAGGAGATAAAATAATATGAGCATGACAGACCCAATCGCAGATATGATTACTAGAATCCGGAATGCCAATTCTGTTGATAAGCGCTTTGTAGATATCCCATCATCAATTCTTAAGAAAAGAATTGCCTTTGTATTAAAGTCTGAAAAATACATAGAAGATTTTATTTTTATTAAAGATGGCAAAAAAAATTCAATTAGGATTTTTCTAAAGTATAGTTACGATGGTAAATCTGTGATTACTGGAATTGATCGAGTCAGTAAGCCAGGTAGAAGAGTTTTTGTAGGCTCTAAAGATATGCCAAGAGTTCTTGACGGTCTTGGTGTTTCAGTAATATCAACATCAAAAGGAGTATTGTCTAACAGAACCGCTAGTAAGTTTGGTGTTGGCGGAGAAGTTTTATTTAATATTTGGTAAAATAATATGTCAAGAATAGGTAAAAATCCAATTTCAATTCCAAGTGATGTAAAAGTAAAATTAGAAAATAACTGTGTTATTGTTAATGGTCCTAAGGGAAGTTTAACCGTTAGTCATGACTCATCTCTGAAGATGCATTATGACGAAAACACTTTGACGATTGAACGACTTACTGATTCAAGAGCTCATAGATCTCTTCACGGCACTACAAGGCAACTAGTTTTTAATGCAGTACTCGGCACAAAGGAAGGTTTTACTAAAGAACTAGAAATACGTGGAGTAGGTTATCAAGCCACAAATCAAGGAAAATATATTGTATTCCAATTAGGCTATTCACATGACATTTATTTTGAACCACCTGATGGGATTACGATATCTGCCAACAAAACTGAAATCACAATTAATGGCATTAACAAGCAATTAGTTGGAGAAGTTGCAGCAAAGATTAGATCTTTTAGAAAGCCGGAGCCCTACAAAGGAAAAGGAATTAGATACAAAGATGAGTATGTTATTTCTAAACAAGGTAAAACAGTTGGAGGGTCTGGGTCGTAATGAAAAAATTATCAGCTACAAAAGCTAGGAATTTAAGAAGACGCAACAGGAGTAAAGGCAATCTTGTTAAACATGCTGGCAGGCACCGACTTGTAATTTTTAGATCAAACAAAAACATGAGCGCTCAATTAGTTGATGATTTTAATGGTAAGACCATTACCTCTGCCTCTTCACTAGACAAGCTTACAAAAAATAAAGTTGCAAAATTAAAAACCAAAACTGAGGTTAGTGTCTTCATAGGAAAAATGATAGCAGACAATGCAAAAACCAAAAAAATATCAAAAATAGTTTTTGATAGAAATGGATTTCCTTATCATGGCAGGGTAAAAGCATTAGCTGAATCCGCAAGAAAAAATGGCTTAAAGTTTTAAGGGATAGTTTATGATAAATCCAGCAGAATTAGATTTAAAAGAAGAAAATGTTATAAGGGTTACTAGAGTGGCAAAAGTTACCTCCAGAGGTAAAAATTTCAGGTTTGGCGCTTTAGTTGTTGTAGGTGATGGCAAAGGACATGTTGGTTTAGGCCAGGGAAAAGCAGGTGAAGTAATGTCTGCGATTAATAAAGCTAAGGAAAACGCCAAGCAGAGCATAATCAAAATACATTTAATCAATGGAACTATACCCCATAAAATAATTTCTAGATATAGTGCAAGTAAAGTAATGCTGAAACCTGCAGCCCCTGGAACTGGAGTAATTGCTGGTGCAGCAGTCCGTGCAGTTATGGAGCAAGCTGGAATTAAAAATATCTTAACAAAACGTTTTGGATCTAATAATGCTATGAATGTTGCCAAAGCCACTATTAAAGGCTTATCTGAACTGCAAGATGCTGTTAGCATAGCCAGCAAAAGAGGATTAACAATTAAAGAAATTTTTAACTAAAACAATGGCAAAAAATAAAACTATAAAAATTACTCAAATAAAAAGTTCTATAGGTTATAAGCAAAAAGCAAAAAAAACGCTTGCTGCTTTAGGTTTAAAAAAACTAAATCATACTGTTGTGAAAAATGATACTATTCAAATCAGAGGAATGATCAATAAGATATATTATCTATTAAAAGTCGAAGAATTATCATGAAATTAGGTTCATTAAAAATATCAAATAAGTCATCAAGAAATAGAAAAAGGGTTGGCAGAGGTCATGGTTCTGGACTAGGAAGAACATCAGGTAGAGGTGAAAAAGGGTATCATTCTAGATCTGGCTCTAAGCATCGTCCTTGGTTTGAAGGCGGTCAAATGCCGTTACATAGGAGAGTTCCCAAGCGAGGATTTACAAGTCCATCAAAGAATGAATTTCAAATTGTTAATTTATCACAACTTGAATCAATTGACTCCTCTGAAATATCACCATCAATGTTAAAAAAATTAGGCATTATAAAATATTCCTTGAGACCAGTTAAAATATTAGCTCATGGGGAATTATCAAAAAAAATAACCATAGTAGCTAGTGCTTTTAGTAAATCAGCCATTGAAAAAATCGAAAAAAATGGCGGTGAAGCAATACAAAATTAAATGTTAGATAAAATAAAAAATATATTTGTTATTCCTGAATTAAAAAACCGCGTTTTGTTTACTTTAGGTATTTTAATAACTGTTAGGCTAGGTGCTCACATACCTATTCCTGGCATAGACACCGAAGTATTATCTGCAGCTTTTCAAAATTATCAAAATACACTTTTAGGCTTATATAATTTGTTTGCTGGTGGAGCATTTGAAAAGGCCACAATTTTTGCTTTAGGTATTATGCCATATATCTCAGCATCAATAATTATCCAGCTTATGGGAACGGTTGTACCTTATTTTCAAAGACTTCAAAAAGAAGGTGAATCAGGCAGAAAAAAAATTACACAATTAACAAGATATTTAACCGTTTTAATTGCAGCAATGCAATCTTATGGAATTGTTGCTGTTTTTCTACCTTCTATGTCATCAAATGGTCAATCAGTGGTAATTAATCCAGGTATTGGTTTCATTTTTACAGGTACAATTTGTTTAGTTACAGGTGTTATACTTTTGATGTGGTTAGGGGAAAGAATTACTGAAAGAGGAATTGGCAATGGAATATCTCTCATAATAATGATAGGCATAGTATCACGTTTACCAAACGTGATTGTTGGTGAAATAGCGCTTGTAAATGAAGGAGTTAGAAATATTTTGCAAGAAATACTTTTGCTTGGAATTATGTTTGTTGTTATTGCTTTTGTAATCTTGCTGACACAAGGCACAAGGAAAATACCAGTATCTTACGCAAAAAGAGTTGTTGGAAGAAAAGTTTATGGAGGGCAGTCCACACACATTCCACTTAAAGTAAACACTGCTGGAGTTATGCCTATTATTTTTGCACAATCCATAATGTTTATCCCCAGCACCATTGCTACATTCTTTAGCGAAAATGTTTTTATGCAGGGTGTAATGCGATGGTTTTCCTTCGATCATCCATTTTACTGGTTAGTTTTTGGTTTGATGATTGTTTTTTTCACATATTTTTATACTGCAATTGCATTTGATCCCAATCAGGTATCTCAGCAAATGAAACAACATGGCGGTTTTATTCCAGGAGTTAGGCCAGGCAAAAAAACTGCTGAATATATTGATAACATTTTGTCTAAAGTAACACTCCCTGGCTCAATTGCGCTCGCATTTGTAGCTATTCTTCCATATATAATAATGAAATCCATGGATGTAAGTTATGATTTAGCTTCTTTCTTTGGAGGTACAAGTTTGCTCATAATAGTTGGTGTTGCCTTGGATACGCTACAGCAGATTGAGTCACATTTGATGAATCGTCACTATGATGGATTTTTATCAAAAGGCAAGATAAAAGGAAGAAAGCGTACATATTAATGATTTTTTTAAAGAATAAACAAGAAATAAGCTTGCTGTCCGAAAGTTGTCAGATTGTCGCAGATACTTTAAATCTAATTGAAAAAAAAATTAAGCCAGGTGTAAAAATTTCTGACTTGGATAGTTTTGCTGAAAATTATATTATTTCTAGAAACGCTAAGCCTGCCTTTAAAGGTTATATGGGATTCCCAGCAACACTCTGTGTTTCAGTGGATGATGAAGTAGTGCATGGTATACCTAGCGAAAGAATTTTAAAAGATGGTCAAATTGTAAGTGTAGATTGTGGTGCGCTAAAAAATGGATTTTACGGAGATCACGCAAAAACTTTTTTTGTTGGCAACGTAGATCCAAATGTTCAAAAACTTGTTCAGATTACAAGAGAATCACTTGAAATAGGAATTTCTCAGGCTGTAATTGGAAATTATGTATCAGATATTGGACATGCTATTCAAATACATGCAGAAAAAAACGGCTTCTCTGTTGTTAGAGATTTAGTTGGACATGGAATTGGAAAAAGTTTACATGAAGAACCACAAGTTCCAAACTACGGACCTCCAAAGCAAGGACACGAAATCAAGGAAGGATTATGTTTGGCGATAGAGCCAATGATAAACTTAGGCAAAAAAGAAATAAAAACCGATGATGATGGTTGGACGATTAGAACGCTGGATGGTAAACTTTCAGCTCATTTTGAACATACAATAGCTGTTACTTCTGATGGACCATTAGTTTTAAGTAAGGCAAAAGCTTGATGGCTAAAGAACAAGCAATACAGGTTGAAGGTGTGATTAAAGAAACACTCCCAAATGCAATGTTTAGAGTAGAAGTGGAAATAGGTGATGATAAGCATGAGGTTTTGGCTCATGTGAGTGGAAAAATGAGAATGCATTTCATTAAGATATTGCCAGGCGATATTGTAAAACTAGAAATATCTCCATATGACCTTACTAGAGGAAGAATAACTTACAGGAACAAGTAAATATGAAAGTGAGAGCTTCGGTAAAAAAAATATGTGCCAAGTGCAAGATAATCAAGCGCAAAGGTGTGGTGATGGTTATTTGCCAAAACCCAAAACACAAACAAAGACAAGGTTAGGATTAATTTTATGGCTAGAATTGCAGGAGTCGATATTCCCAGGGATAAAAAATTACCATTTTCTTTGTCCTATATTTATGGTATAGGCTTAACTAAAGCTAAATTCATTTGTGATAAAGCTAAATTAAGTCAAGAATTAAGAGTTAAAGATTTAACTGATAAACAGGTCGTAATCATTAGAAATGTAATTTCTGAATTAAATCTTTTGATCGAAGGTGAAGGCAGAACTCAGGTTTCAATGAATATTAAAAGAAAAAGGGATATTGGATGTTATCAAGGTTTGCGGCATAGAAGAAGTTTACCGGTTAATGGTCAAAGGACAAAAACAAATTCAAGAACTAGAAAAGGCAGAAGAAGAACTATTGGTCTAGGCAAGAAAGGTTAAACGTTTTGGCAAAACAATTAAAAGACAAAAAAAAGAAAAAGAAGAAAACTTCGATTAGTCCCCAAGGTATTGCACATATTAAAGCCACTTTTAATAATACCCATATTACAATTTCTGATAAGTTTGGAAATGTTTTAGCATGGTCAACTGCAGGAAATAGTGGCTTTAAGGGATCACGAAAAAGCACAGCTTTTGCTGCAACTCAAGCTGCTGAGAAGGTTGGTTTATCCGCGGTTCAAATGGGTGTTCAAACTGTTGAAGTTAGAGTCAAAGGACCTGGATCTGGAAGAGAATCAGCTATTAGAGCGCTTGCTGTAGCAGGCTTGAACATCACTTCAATATTGGATGTCACACCTCTTCCTCACAATGGTTGCAGACCACCTAAGCGAAGAAGGGTGTAATAGGTTATACTATGTCAAAATCAAAAATATCAAAGGGAAAATTAGTTAGAAAATTTGGAGAGAACATTTTTGGAAATCCTAAGTTTGATAATTTACTAAATAAAAAACCTTATACACCTGGCCAGCATGGTCCTACTAGGAGGAAAAGACTTTCTAATTATGGTCTCCAGCTAAAGGAAAAGCAAAAAACGAAAGCCATGTATGGTGTTCTTGAAAAGCAATTTAGAAATTATTTTCATAGAGCAGAAAAAATGAATGGAGAAACAGGTCTTAATCTTCTTAAACTATTAGAAAAGAGATTGGATAACGTAGTTTATAGATTAGGATTTGCATCAACAAGAGCACAAGCCAGACAGCTAGTATCTCATTGTCATTTTTTATTAAATAATAAAAAATGCAATTATCCATCTGCATCTCTTGAGCCTGGCGATGTAATCAGAGTTCGCGATAAGTCAAAAAAAATGGACACTATACTGTCTTCAATTAAAAGAATCAAGGGCGATATTGATTTACCATGGCTTGAATTAGACAAAGCCAATATGAGTGGAACATTTTTATCTGTTCCTGATAGAGAAGAAATGCATGTTGTGGTTAATGAACAACTTATAGTAGAATTATATTCAAAATAATAAAAGGCAAACATAATGGCAAAAAAAGAATACGAAATTAAAGTTAAAACCGATGAAAATTCACTTACCAATACATATGGTAAATTTATAATCCAGCCACTAGAAAGAGGCTATGGAGTAACTGTTGGCAATGCTTTGAGAAGAGTTTTAATGACAACCTTGCCTGGCGCAGCAATAACAAATGTCAAAGTTGATGGCGTTTTACATGAATTTTCAACTATTAGTGGCATTAAAGACGATATGTCTGATATAATTCAAAACTTAAAAGGAGTTCGTTTTAAGCTATCTGACTCTGACGTTGATAATGTTAAAATAAAGCTAAAAGGTAAAAAAGTTTTCACTGGTCAAGATATTCAAAACGCTACAGATCAATTCGAAGTTTTAAACACAGACCATTATATAACAGAAATCAATTCTAAAAGTACGCTTGAAATGGAGTTACGAATTGGGGTGGGAAAAGGTTATTTGCCCTCAGAAGAGAATGAACTTCCTAATGCGCCTATCGGAACTCTAGCAATTGACAGTATTTTTAACCCTGTAACAAAGGTAACATTTGATGTTCAGCCTGTTCCGGGCGCAAAAGACCCTATTGAGATATTGAATATTGAAATTACAACAGATGGATCAATTACCCCTAAAGATGCAATAAGCCACTCAGCTACAGTTTTGATTAAACATTTGCAGTTAGTAGAAGCTATTGCCAACCCTGAAGTTCTTGAAGTAACTGAAAAAATAAGTGAAGAAATTATTAATGTTAGAAATCTGTTGAATCTAACAATCGATGAAATGGAATTATCGGTCCGAAGTCATAATTGCTTACAAGCTGCTGGAATAAAGTTTATTTATGAATTAGTTAGTAAAGAAGAAAACGAAATGTTAAAATATAAAAATTTTGGCAGGAAATCATTAACAGAACTAGTTGAAAAATTAGATGAAATGGGTATTTCGTTTGGTATGGACGTTGACAAATATTTAAAATTAGAAGTTTAGTTCGAATTTATGAGACACAGAAAAAAAGGTAGAAAGTTAGGCGTTAACCCTTCGCATAGAAAATCTATGCTAATGAATCTCGCCAATAATCTAATTGAGCATGGTAAAATTAAAACAACTGATGCAAGGGCAAAAGCTCTAAGGATGTATATTGAACCATTGATAACTAAAGCTAGAAAAGGTGACTTTAATTCCATTAGACAAATTTCTAAAAGCTTAAAGTCAAAAGAAATTGTTCATAAGTTAGTTCATGAAATATCACCAAATTTTGCTAATAGGAATGGTGGTTATACCAGAATTGTAAAGTTAGGATACAGAAATAATGATCGTGCATCTGTATCTTATATTGAATTTGTTGAAAGTGATAGTGCAAATCAAAATGAAGTGGAAAAAGAAAAAGAATAGTTCTTTGATTGCATTTCTTCTATCTATCAATAGGGCAACATATTTTGTTGCCCTATTTTTTTTCTCCACAATCATAAATGCAAGTTCTTTTCAACAAAAAAATAATAGATATTTATGGGTAGTAAGGACTGCTTTGATAGCTGAAAAAAATATAGATGAAATGATTCAATTTGCCACTTTAAATAGAATCAATAATATAATAGTCCAGGTGCGTGGCAGAGGTGACGCTTATTACAATTCTAAAATTGTTTCAAAATCAAATTTGATAAAAAATAAAAAATTTGATCCCCTTTCGTACACATTAATTTTAGCGAAACAAAAAGGAATAAAAGTTCATGTGTGGTTAAATACTTATTTACTTTGGTCCTCAAAAAAGCTACCTTTTCAAAAAAATCATATTTTATTAACCAATCCTGAATGGCTAGATCATAACAAATTTTCTTTACCAAATATTTCAAGCGAACTTAAGAAAGTAGGTTCTAAAAATAATTCCTATGAAGGGCTATATTTGTCTCCAGACCATCCAAGCGTTAATGAATATTTATTAAATGTATTTAAAGAGTTGATATTAAATTATGAAATTGACGGACTTCATCTAGATTATATAAGATTTCATGATTCCGATTATGGCAAGAATTCTTATGTTTATTCTAACATAAATGATAATATTATAAAATATTCCGATAGTGGAAGTGAATGGACACAAATTAAAAGAAATTCAATAACTGACCTTGTTAGAAAAACTAAAAACCTAATTACTGAATTAGGTTTTGACATAGAATTCTCTGCAGCAGTAAAACCTAATCTTAATGAAGCAAAACAGAGATATTATCAAGAGTGGGATGTTTGGTTAGCTGCAGGTTATTTGGATAAAGCAATGATAATGAACTATAGCCCTGATTTAAAAACATTTTCAAATAATATTAATATTTTATTCAGAAACTTGCCATCAAAGTACAGAAATAAGATTGTTATGGGATTAGCCACGTATAATCAAACATCTGATCAAGTTGTAAATAAAATTAAATATTCAAAGATAGCATCAATAAATCATTTTGCTTTCTTTTCTTATAATGTAATGTCGCATAACCCAAGATATTTTCGCACAATAAAAAATGAATTATTTAATTAATTCTTTAATAAATTAATTTGTTATGAACAAAAAAAATATATACTCACCTAGAGGCAAAGAGCTAAGTTGTAAAGATTGGCAGATAGAATCTGCTTTTAGGATGATACAAAATAACTTAGATGTTGATGTTGCCGAAGACCCTGACAATTTAATTGTTTATGGGGGCAAGGGTAAAGCTGCAAGGGATTGGAAATCTTATAATGCAATAATTAGCAGTCTAAAAAGAATGGATAGCGATGATACCCTGATGGTTCAATCTGGAAAACCTGTAGGAATTTTCAAAACACACAGACATTCTCCCCGCGTTTTAATTGCTAATTCAAATATTGTACCAAAGTGGGCCAACTGGGACAATTTTAATGAATTTGATAGGCTTGGATTGATAATGTATGGTCAAATGACTGCGGGTTCATGGATTTATATAGGAACACAAGGCATTTTGCAGGGTACTTATGAGACTTTTGCAGCAGTTGGAAAAAAGCACTTTAATTCTGACTTATCTGGTAAGATAGTCGTTACCTCAGGCTTAGGAGGCATGGGCGGGGCTCAACCATTATCTATCACAATGAATAATGGTATAGCTATATGTATTGATATAGATGAACATAGAATCGATAGAAGATTACAGACTGGCTATTTAAACAAAAAGGCAAATAATATTGAAACAGCTATTAAAATGGCAGAGGAAGCTAAAATGAATAATTGCGCTGTTTCCATAGGTCTCTTAGGTAATGCAGTTGATGTTCTTAATTATATGATTAATGAAAATTTTATTCCTGATGTCATTACTGACCAAACTTCTGCGCATGATATTTTAGATGGATATATTCCTAACCGTATGTCACTCGATGAGGCAAACGATTTGAGAAAAACTAATCCTAAAAAATATGAAAAAGAAAGCATAAGAACTATTTATGAACATTGTCAGGCTATCTTAACACTTCAAGAAAGAGGTTCTGTGGCTTTTGATTATGGGAATAATCTTAGAGGGCAGGCCAAAGAAGCGGGTTTGCAAAATGCTTTTGATTTCCCCGGTTTTGTACCAGCTTATATTAGAGATTTATTTTGTGAGGGAAAAGGGCCCTTTAGA
>CACBUT010000005.1:0-62087 GCA_902542445.1 uncultured Fidelibacterota bacterium
AATGCAAACCCTATTAAAGGGCAAAAAAATTAGAAAAGCAATTTGAAAAACTTCTACATAACTACACCTATTTATTATGTCAATGATAAGCCTCATGTAGGTCATGCCTACACAACTATCTTGGCAGATGTTATTTCCAGGCAATATAAATTTCAAAAAATTGATTCTATCTTTTTAACTGGATTAGATGAGCATGGTCAAAAAGTTGAACAAGCAGCCATTAATAATAATATTAACCCTCAAGAACATTGCGATTCAATGGTTCCAAGATTTAAAGAATTATGGGATAAGCTTAATATAAAGTATGATGATTTCATTAGGACCACTGAAAATAGGCATACTAGTGTTGTTAAAAAAATCTTACAAAAGGTATATGATAACGGAGATATTTATTTTGATGAATATGAAGGGCTCTATTCAATCTCAGAGGAAAGATTTATAACTGATAAGGAAGCAGAGAGTGGTATTTTCAAAGATATTAAAAAAATAAAGGAAAAAAATTATTTTTTTAAAATGTCAGCTTATCAGCAAAAATTAATTGAACACATTAAGCAAAACCCTGACTTTATATTGCCTGATTACAGAAAAAACGAGGTTCTTGGATTTTTAAATAAACCACTTAATGACTTATGCATTTCTAGACCTAAATCGCGTTTAAAATGGGGCATTGAACTACCTTTTGATGAAAATTACGTTACCTATGTTTGGTTTGATGCTTTAATAAACTATATTTCTTCAATAGGTTACTCTAATAGTAATGAAAAATTTAGAAAGTTTTGGCCAGCCAATATTCATTTGATTGGTAAAGACATTTTAACAACCCATTGTGTTTATTGGCCTACTATGCTTATGTCGATAGGTTTGGATCTTCCAAAAACAATTTTTGCCCACGGTTGGTGGCTTAATAAAGATTCAAAGATGAGCAAATCAGTAGGCAACGTGATAAATCCCCTAGACTTAATAGATGAGCTTGACGAAGATTCATTAAGATTTTTTTTGATGAGAGATATGAGACTAGGACAGGATTCGAATTTTTCTGAGGAATCATTTATAACTAGATATAATAGTGATCTAGCAAATGACCTAGGAAATTTACTCAGTAGAATAACCAACCTAATTAATAAATTTTTTGGAGGAAAATTATCTTCAGGTTTTGATAAATCACCAAATGGAAAAATAGTTAAGGCTGAGAGCTCTAAACTTATAAGCTTTACAAACGAATGCTTTCGTAAAATGAAAATCAATGAAGCAATTGATAATTCAATGAATTGTATAAAAAGTATTAATAAGTACATCGAATCTATGGCTCCTTGGAAATTAGTAAAAACTGATATGTCGGCTGCATCCGGCGTTCTGCTTACCTCGGCTGAAGCTTTAAGAATTTCATGTCTATCATTAATAGCTGTTATGCCAAAAAAAATGAATCAAGCTTTAAATATTTTGGGAGATAGCTCAAATGATTGTAATTGGGGTTTCTTTGAAAATGGTTTAACTGTTAAAAAACATGAGCCGCTTTTTCCAAGAATCGATGTTAGTATTAGAAATAATCACGAAAAAAGCCATAAAAAAAACCACTCTGATAAAATTATTTCTTATAAAAAGTTTTCCAATATTGAATTAAAAGTTGCACAAATAAAACAAGTTGTAAAAATTGATAATTCAGATAAACTTTATAAAATTATCGCCGATATTGGGAAAAGTCAGATTCAAATTGTTTCTGGTATCTCAAAACACTACGATCAAGAAGATCTTACAGGAAAGAATATTGTCGTTGTTACCAACCTAAAGGGTTCTAAGATTTTCGGAATACAATCTGAAGGGATGTTGCTTGCTGCAAAAAAAGGGAAAAAATTATCTTTAATTACTTCAAATTCTGATGATTTAGCATTAGGAGAAAAAATTTATTAGTTTAGCTATTAACAATCTTTTTTCCATGATAAATCTTTAATCCCAATGTTTTATGTATTTTTTTAATATTCTTATTTGTTATACTTCCAGCGGCAATGATATCAATTTCATCTTTAAAGCGCTCAGATAGCTTTTTAATATTCTCTTGACCATCAACGGCATTTTTTTGGCCCCCAGAAGTTAAGACGGCTTTTATTTGGTTAAATTTTAATAACTTTTTTATTTCGTTGATCTGATTATCAACCAAATCTATTGCTTTGTGAAATGTTATATTTAATCCTGTGTATTTAGAAACAATCTGATTTATAATTTTTTCATCGATCTTCCTTTTTGAATTAAGAGCTCCAAAAGCTATTTCATTGATTCCATTTTTCTGGCAAAATTCAATACTATCAAGCATGGTCTTGACATCATTCTGGTTGTAAGTAAAATTCCCTGACCGCGATCTAATCATTACCTTAATTGGAATAGAGACTCTTCTGATTGTTTGCAATATTAATTTTTTGCTTGGAGTTAAACCATCTAAATCTAGTCTTGAACAAAGTTCAATTTGATCGGCACCATTTTTTTCAACACTAATTGCATCATCAATACTATCAACGCACGCTTCTTTGGTAAAATTTAAATTCATAAAAATTTGACTTTGTTTAAGCTTAAGTGTGGTATTATAATTTATTTATCTTATTTATACAAAATTAATAGAATTAATGAATTTATGTTAATAGACACGCACTGTCACTTATATTATGATGAAATTAAAAACAATTTGAGTGATGTACTAAATCGTGCAAATGAAGCCAATGTTACTCGTTTTATTTGCGCTGGAACAAACATCAATACATCAAAACAATGCTTAGAAATTACAGAAGAGGACGATAATATTTTTGCTTCTTGCGGTGTTCATCCTCATGATTCAAAAGATGTTCAAGATGGATACCTTGATCAAATCTATGAGATGATGGAATATGAAAGCATGATTGCAATTGGTGAGTTAGGTCTTGATTATTTTAAAAATATCTCTGATAAAGAAACGCAAAAAGAAGTCTTTAGGTCGCAAATGGATATTGCTCAAGAGCTAGACAAGCCGGTTATCATTCACAATCGAGACGCTGATCAAGATATCCTTGAAATTTTATCAGATTTTCCTGATGTAATTGGGGTCTCGCATTGTTTTTCATCAACAATAGATACTGCTAAAGCATTTTTGGACTTAGGATATTACATTTCTTTTTCAGGAAATATCACTTTTAAAAACAGCCACCTCCCTGAAGTCGCAAAGTCAGTTCCGTTGGATAGGGTATTAATTGAAACAGATTCACCATATCTGTCACCTGAACCCTACCGTGGAAAACCGAACGAACCATCGAGGGTTGTACATGTTGCTAAAAAATTATCTGAAATTTATAACATAGATTATGAAGAAATTGCGAAGCAAACTAGTAACAACGCATCTGAAATTTTCAGATTGCCCTAAGAATCCTTTATAAACTAATCTTTACAATTTCAATTGAATAAAACCGGCCATCCATTTAGAATGAAATGGGGTCAGAATTTTGTTGTTGATAAAAATTTAATCAAGAGGATTGTTGACAATATCTCTCCTGGCGAAAATGACAATTTTTTAGAAATTGGACCAGGAGATGGTTCGCTGACTAGGCAAATATATCCTCATGTTAATGAAATGGTTGTAGTCGAGATTGACCCTCTACTTATAAAAAAACTTCAAATAGCAAAAAATCTCAAAGGTTTGCATATTATTCATAAAGATATTTTGCTGCAAGATATATGTGATTTACCAATTTCTAACCCACTTAGAGTAGTTGGAAATATTCCCTACAATATCACTTCTCCAATAATTTTTTGGCTAATTGAGCAGTTGGATTTTTGGAACGATGCATTTATTATGATGCAAAAAGAAGTTGCAGATAGATTAATTTCAAAGCCTGGATCAAAAAACTATTCTAGGTTAACAGTAATGGCTGGTATGTATGTTGATGTAAAGTTGTGTTTTAAAATTCCTCCAGAGGTATTTTATCCAAAACCAAAAGTTCACTCAGCCATTGTTCGTTTTACAAAAAAAAGAATTCCACTGATTTCAGATAATAATTATTTAAAATTGAACAAAATTGTTAGAAAAGCATTCTCAATGAGAAGAAAAATGCTAAAAAACTCGCTCCATGAATTCAACATTCCTGAGAATATTAAAAATGAGATAGATTTTTCAAGAAGACCTGAGACTTTATCTTTAAATGAGTTTTCAAGGCTTGTGGAAAATTAAGTTTTGATTATCATTATTTCCTGTGAGAGTTGAAATTTTAAATGTATCTTTCAAAGCTTTATTTGTTAAAATTTTAAAAAAAGGATTTCAAAATAATGCCAAAAGCAGCTAGACCGATCAATGAATCAAACAGAAGCCTAAGTCAGTATCTTGAAGAAATAGGTAAATATGAACCTTTGCATCCTTCAAGAGAAGTTGAATTAGCCCAAGCTATAAAAAAAGGGAATCGCCTAGCAATGAAAGAACTTGTTGAAGCAAATTTAAGATTTGTCGTTTCTGTTGCTAAAGACTACCAAGGGCAAGGCTTGCCCCTAACAGATCTAATTAATGAAGGTAATATGGGCTTAATGAAGGCTGCGGGTCGTTTTGATGAAACTAGAGGGTTTAAATTTATTTCATACGCTGTTTGGTGGATTAGGCAGTCAATTTTACAAGCACTTGCAGAGCATTCCAGAATTGTCAGACTTCCCTTGAACAGGGTTGGAACAATTTCTAAAATAACCAAAGCAGCTGAAAAACTTGAAGCTGAAGTTGAAAGATCGCCCAATGAGGAAGAAATTGGTAGAAATCTTGAAATGACCAGCGATGAAGTAATAGATGCAATGCGAATTTCTAGAAGACACCACTCTTTGAATGCACCTTTTAGGGATGGGGATAAAAATTCTTTGATTGATGTTATTGAAGATGATGGACAAATCGATCCTGACGAACCTTTAATGGCAGAATCATTAAAGGATGAAATAAGACAGTCTCTTGACACTTTAAAAGATAGAGAAAGACAAGTTATTAAAATGTATTTTGGTATTGACAGGGATTATGCTTTGACACTAAATGAAATTGGTGAAGAATTCAATTTAACGCGTGAAAGAGTCCGACAAATTAAAGAAAAAGCAATCAGACGCTTGAGACATCGCTCGCGCAGCAAATCTTTGAGAACTTATTTAGGATAATTTACAGGAGTGAATTGATGGTAGAAGTAACAGTTAGAAATGGTGAACAACTAGAGAGAGCTTTAAGAAGATTTAAAAAGAAGTGGGAAAGAGCCGGTGTTTTACGTGAAGTAAAAAGAAAATCTTTTTTCATAAAGCCAAGCGACGAGCAAAGAGCGGCAAAAAAGAAAGCTGTTCGCCGACGATTGCGTTTCGCAAAATTTAATTAAACTTTATCTCAAATTATTTTTATAAATAGTCTCGATTTAAATCGAGCTACTAATATCAATGTTAATTAGAAGCATATCTGGTGTTCGCGGAATTACTCCAAATCACCTAAATGATTCAATTATTAAATCTTATGCACAGGCCTTTCATTCCATCCTTCCAAATGGAATTATCTACTGCGGAAGAGATTCTAGGCCATCTGGGGAAAACTTTTTACATATATTCTATAGCGAACTCATTTTACTAGGTAGAGATGTTATTGTTTGTGATATTGTTCCGACTCCAACTATACAATTTATGGTAGAAAAAACTGAAGCAGTAGGTGGTGTAATCATTACTGCAAGCCACAATCCTACTGAGTGGAATGGAATGAAATTTGTAAATGCTAAAGGAACATTTTTTGATTCAGCACAGTGCGCAGAATTATTCAAAATTGTTGATCAAAATAAGCAAATACAGTCTGCAGAAACTCCCGGTATGTATCTTTCTGAAAAAAATGCTAATTTGAAACATGTTCTTAACATAATGGAACTGCCTTGCGTAGATTTAAAATCAATTAGAGCTAAAGGCTTTAAAATTGCTATTGACGCTGTTAATGGCGCTGGATCGGAAGCAATCCCTCTTCTTTTAGAAAATCTAGGTTGCGATATAGTAAAAATTTATTGCGATCCAAACGGAATATTTAAAAGAGGAGCAGAACCTTTGCCTGAAAATTTAAGTGATCTTTCAGATCTAGTAATAAGAGAAAATTGTGATATAGGATTTGCCGTTGATCCTGACTCAGATAGATTAGCAATTATTGATGAACGCGGGAAGCCGTTAGGAGAAGAATATACATTAGTCTTAGCAGCTGCTGGATATCTTTCACAAAAAGAAAATAGTGAAGTTTTAGTCACTAACTTATCAAGCTCTATTGCTTTGGACAAATTAGCAGATAAATATAATTCAATTGTTTTAAGATCAGCTGTTGGAGAAATCAATGTTGTAAACAAAATGGTAGAATGCAATTCAAGCTTTGGAGGCGAAGGCAATGGAGGTGTGATTTTAAAGGATGCGCATCTTGGTCGAGATGCCTTAGTTGGAGCAGCTTTAATATTGTCTTATCTATCTCATCAAAAGACTAAATTAAGTGAAACTCATGAAGCTCTTCCTCAATATGTTATTGTTAAGGATAAGATTAATATAAAAAATATCAATATAAAATTTTTTGAGGAAAAATTAAAAAATCTTTATAAGGACTCAATTGTTGATGAGACTGATGGTATTAAATTTATTTGGAGCGATAAGTGGCTACATATTAGAAAATCAAACACCGAACCAATTATTAGAATCTATGCAGAAGCTATATCTAAAGAAATAGCTGTAGAAATAATTCAAAATCTAAAATCCATTCTGTGATCACAAAACAAGAGAACCCAACAAGAAAAGGCCAAGTGCTAGAATTAAAGATAGAATCATTAGCATATGGAGGTCTTGGATTAGCAAAATTAGATGATTTTGTAGTTTTTGTGAAAGGGGGTCTCCCTGGACAGACAGTGCTTGGTCATATTTATAAAAAAAAAAGAGCATATTCAGAAGCATATATTGTTGATGTACTCAAAGAATCTCCAAAAAAAATAAAAGAAAAATGCGATCATTTTTTCATTTGCAGCAAACTGCAAAATCTAGCATATGATGAACAAATTAAACAAAAAATTAATCAAGTACATGATGCATTTGCAAGACTAGGCGATATAAAAAATTCTAAGATTGGCAATATTATAAAGGCTAAAAAAAAATACTATTATAGAAATAAAATGGAATTTTCTTTTTCATCGAATCGCTGGGTGTTAGAAAGTGAGCCCGAAGGTGTTGATAAATCGTTTGCTCTGGGTCTTCACATCCCTCGTCGCTTTGATAAAATATTTGATATTGATAAATGTCACATTCAACCTAAAATTGGTAATAAAATACTTGAAGCTGTAAAGAAAAAATGCAAAGAGAATACAAACCTTAAACCTTACAACCCAAGAACCCATATAGGCTTTTTAAGACATTTAATGATAAGATATGGATTTAATACAGATCAAATAATGGTGAATATTGTTACAGCTTATGAAGATATTGAAAAGTTAGAGCCAATTGTAAAAATATTAAAAAATGACCTACCAGAGGTAACAACAATAATCAACAACATTAATACTAAAAAAGCTGATGTTTCTTACGGCGAATATGAAATCCTTTTACATGGCAATAGAACTATAGAGGAAAAAATGAATGGTTTAACGTTTAACATTTCTGCAAACTCATTTTTTCAAACTAATACATTGCAAGGCGAGAAGCTTTATGATGAGGTGAAAAAGTTATGCAATCTCAAAGGAAATGAAATTATCTATGACCTTTATTGCGGCACAGGCACGATAGGTCTATCATTATCTCAAACCGCAAAGCATGTTTATGGTTTTGAGATAATTAGGTCATCCCTTGAAAATGCCCAAATCAATGCTACTAAAAACAATGTAAAAAATATAACTTTTTTGAAAGCTAATCTGGACACTTATTTTAAAAGTGGACAATTGCCAACAGAATTACCTAAGCCAAACATAATCATTGTTGACCCTCCGCGAGCAGGAATGCACAAGGATATGGTAAGTTTTATTCCTAAAATGAAACCAGATTCGTTAATATACGTATCTTGTAACCCAACCACGCAGGCAAGAGATTCTAAAATATTAGTTAAAAGTGGCTATCATTTAAAGAATATAAGCGTTGTAGATATGTTTCCTCATACCCCTCATATTGAAACAGTGGCTTTATTCAATAAAGAATAAATTAATTTGTACCACCAGGGTCTGTACTTGATCCGCCAGAGCTTCCAGGGTTTAAGTATTTACCGAGATCTTCAAATGATTGATTGAGAGCTACACCTACAACAAGCAAAACTCCAAGTAAAAGAAAGTTTCTATTTTTTTTCATTCCATATACACTTCTAGGAATGTTGTCAACCAGTCTATTTTTTACATTCTTCATATGCATATCAAGATCTTCAAGGTATGAAAGAACCTCATAATTAAAAATATCATTTGAAGATACGTTGTAACGAAAAACTGTTCCTTTAAGCATTGCTCTTTCGTTTTGGGGAGCAATATTTTCAAAAACTGAAACAAAAACGTAATCTAGATCAGCGTCAATTGCTATTTCATTAAGGATGATTTTCAGCTCATCTTCGTTACTATTAAAAGAAATTGGAGTTAGTTTTGTTTTTTTACCAATTTTTTGAGAATCATAAAATTCATAATAGTTCTGATTCAATGCCCCAAGAAGTTTTTGACTTAAATAAGATTGATTTTTTTCATTGATGTTTATTACGCTCTCGCCTACATACCCCACATTAACTAGTTTTGTATTTGGTTGTATTTTTTGAGCAAAGATTATACTGTTTTGCATAATTAAGGATGCAGATAAGAGAAATATGAGCATTTTTGTAAAATAAGTTCTTATATTAATATACATGGTATCAAATTATGAAAGTGTCAATTCACAAAACAAATGATATTTAGTTTGGAGGTAATATGAAAAATTTAGATCGCAGAGCATTTTTAGAATCGATTACAAAGCCTATAGCGCTAACCTCTATTGCAGCACTAAATCCTTCATTGTCTGCCAAAGTCCTCAAAAAAATGAATTTAAATGATAAAAAACCGCATCAAGTTGCTAGGGACGAGAGCTTTTGGAGAGAGATTCAACAAGGCTATACCGCTGATCGCGGTATGGTCAATTTAAACAATGGAGGAGTTAGCCCATCTCCATCGGTTGTTCAAAATGCAATGAAAAGGCATTTAGATTTTTCAAATACCTCCCCTGCGTACTCAATGTGGAGAATTTTAGAACCTCAAAGAGAACCCGTTAGAAGAAGGCTTGCTAGATTTTTCAGATGTAGCCCGGAGGAAATTGCATTAACTCGTAATGCATCAGAAAGTCTACAAATATGCCAAAATGGATTTGACCTTAATTCGGGGGATGAGGTCTTAACCACTACACAAGATTATGGAAGGATGATAAATACTTTTAAACAAAGAGAATGCCGTGATGGTATTGTTATGAAACAATTTAAAATTCCCACTCCTGCAGAAAATGAAAATGAAATAGTCGATCTCTTTGAAAAAAACATTTCAAAAAAAACAAAATTAATCCTTATGTGTCATATGATAAATTTGACTGGACAAATTCTTCCTGTTAAAAAAGTAGTCAATATGGCTAGAAAATATGATATACCCGTTATTGTTGATGGAGCTCACTCATTTGCTCATTTTGATTTTAATATTGATGATCTTGATTGTGATTATTATGCCTCAAGTTTGCATAAATGGTTGTGCGCACCTCATGGAACTGGACTTCTCTATGTCCGCAAAGAAAAAATAAAAGACTTATGGCCACTACAGGCTCCTGGTAAATGCAATTCTGAGAACATTAGAAAGTTTGAAGAGATTGGTACGCACCCAGCAGCCAATTATTTAGCTATCGGAGATGCCCTAACATTTCATCAAGGCATAGGAAGCAAAAATAAAGAAGCTAGATTGATATATTTGCGAGATAGATGGGCCAAAAGACTAATAAAAAATAAAAAAATCAAACTTCATACTAGTTTGAAGCCAGGCCTGGGATGCGCCATTGCCACTGTTCAAATCAAAGGTATTGACACTTCTGATGTAGCAAAGCATTTATGGGATAAATATCGCATTTTCGTCGTTGCGATTAAAAATGATGAGTTTGAAGGCTGTAGAGTAACTCCTCATGTTTACACTACCATAGAAGAAATAGATAGGTTTTCAGATGCAATGGAAGAAATAATTAAAAATGGTGTTGGATAATTTTAAACTAGAATTATTTAGGTAGTCTAATATCCATATCTGCAACTACATAGGACATTACTGCCATTGTAGCAACGCACTGATTAAATTCTTGAATATTTAATTTATCCCATGTATCAGCAGCAGTATGATGGTACCAAAAATATTTTTTTGACTCTACTGTTAAGCCCATGCCTGGAACACCCTCAGCCATGATTGGTCCGATATCTGCACCACCTCCACCTTTAGTAATAACTCCTGATTGAATTGGTTTTAAAAGCGTGCCGATGTCCTGCAAAATGTTTAAAGATTCATCAGGTCCTGTAAATCCAAAACCGATTGGCTTAAAAACACCTGCATCAGATTCTATAGCTAGAATATGATCTTTTAATTGATCTAAATATTTGTTTCTGTAAGCATTTGCACCTCTTAATCCATTTTCTTCGTTGGTCCACAAAACTAATCGGATAGTCCTTTTTGGCCTTATGTTTAATTCTTTTAGAATTCTTAATACGTTCCATGCGGCTACACAACCGCCAGCATCATCCATGGCTCCTTGACCTACATCCCATGAATCAATATGACCACCTATCACGATCACCTGATCTGGAAATTCGCTTCCAATAATTTCCCCTACAACGTTGTGCGATAAAACATCAGGATAGTTTTGTGCTTCCATCTTTAGATTGATCTCAACATCTTGTCCATTATCTAACATTCTTCCAATCATTGCAGCATCTTCAATTGTGATAGCAGCGTGAGGTATCTTTTTTACTCCATCCTCGTAAGAGCTATTTCCAGTATGAGGAGTATTCATTGAAAATGTTCCAACAGAGCGAACTAGACTAGCAACAGCGCCGTGTTTTGATGCTTCAATTGCTCCGCGCACTCTATATTTAACTGTGTTACTATATGTGTCGAACGGAACATTAAATAAAACAATCTTTCCCTTAACATCGTTTGATCGATTAGTTAATTCTTCAAAATTACTTACTGCAATAACTTTTGCTGTTATGCCATTACTTTTGGTACCTATGCTTCCACCGAGACCAAGCATTGTTAGATTCTTTGACCATGGTTTTACCATTTTAGCTGATTCTTCGCCGCGGACCCATTTAGGAACCATTACTTCTTCAGCTCTAACATTTTCTATACCATCCTTTTTCATTTTTTGCATGACCCAAAGAATTGCTTTTTCTAAATTCTCGCTTCCACTCAATCTAGGTCCAAAAGTATCGCAAAGCTCTGCAACACGATCAAAACCAACAGAGTCAATCATTATAGCATCTATGATCTTTTTTGATTCTTGTTGATAGGATAAAGCAATCTTACCAAGGTTATTCGGATTTCTATTTTCACATCCAATAAATAATATCAATAATAAAAATATTTTCACTAATTGTCTGTCGGAGGATTGGTAGAGCTGTTGCCCTCACCTTCAGCACTAATTCCTGCTGCACTAAAAGTAAATAATAAAATTCCTATTATGGCAATTGCACCAAAAAATAGACCAGCTTTTAATAGTGATGCTGGCTGGTTAATATTTTTAATGGTATTTAGTTGCGACTCTTTTATGTTTTCAATCTCTAAATCAAATTGGTCGTAATACCTTAGAATATCATGCTTACTAATGATGTCAGATTTCTTATTATATTTGTAAAATGTTCCTTGAATCATAATTCTGCTAGAGTTCGTTGCTGGGTTGTCAATTTTTCCTGCAAAAAAATAGTCCGCATCAATTTTATCAGATAATTTTGCAAATGAATCATTATTGATCTCTGAATAAAATGCTTTAATATCGACCTTTTCATTAAAATATTGAGTGTCAATGTATTGTTCTTGCGATAGGTCTGAAAAGATTTCCAGCAGTTTTTCTTCTAATTCTTCAGCGAGCCAATCATCGTATCCAGTAATGTCAGTACCTATGTATCCAATTTTCACTGGAGCTGGTCCTGTCCGTATTTGGCCTAAAACCAAAGCGTTGATAAGTATGAAAACAAACAATTTGTATAGAATATTCATAATATAAAATTATAAAAAATCACAGTTTGCTGAAAATAAATCTTTTTTCAAAAATTTTCCTTTTTTTAAAGTCAAAGAGTCTAAGAATAACTAAATTTTGAAATGAGGTTGTGGCTCAAAACATTAATTAGTAATCGCTTTTTTCAAGTTAGTGCTGGCATTTTAATTACTATGGTGATCGGAGGGTTGGTCATTCAAGTTCTTGAAACGGGTGAAATTACTGAGGGAGATACCCCATTTTGGTGGGCTATTGTAACAATGACAACTGTTGGTTATGGAGATTATTCTCCATCTTCACCCCAAGGTCGTCTTTTCGCAATAATCATCATGTTTATTGGTATTTCATTGGTGTCTTTACTTACCGCTTCAATATCTTCGATATTTGTTGTTCAGAATATTAGGGAGGGAAAAGGATTGGAAAAGCTTAATTTGAAAAATCATATAATACTTTGCGGTTGGAATCCATCCGCGATTAGAGTATTAGAATCAATATACGATCGTATCATTCAAACCAAGGAAAATGAAGTTGTTTTAGTAAATGATCTAGATGAAAAGGAAATTGCACAGATTAAAAATAAATATCCAAAAATGACTGTTCACTTTGTAGCAGGCGATTTCACACATGAAGAGATCTTACAAAAAGCAAATGTTCTTAAGTCTAATACGGTAGTTATCCTGCCAAATATTGCTGCTGGAGAGAATGAGCCACATGATGAAAAGACAGTCTTTGCAACTTTAACTATTAAGAATTTGGATTCAAGCTTGAGAGTTATAGCTTATATACACGATAGAGAAAATTTGACTCATATTAAAAGAGCGAATGCGGATGAAGTAGTCGTAGTTGACGATATGAGTACCCATTTATTAGCTTCTCATGTCATAGATCCTGGGGTCCCTCAAATTGCGAACCAATTAATGAATAGCGGTTCAAGCTATCATTTTAAAAGAAAGCAAATTCCTGACGAATTTGTAGGGAAAACCTTTGATACTCTATTTAATCATTTTAGATCTAAGGATGGCTCTATTTTGATTGGTTTATATGCAGAGGATGAAAATTTAGGAATAGGTGAAATATTATCGACCGACACTTCAGCGCTTGATGAATTTATCGAAAGAAAATTGAAAGAAGGTGGTGTTCCATTGCATGATCAAAGCAAAATACATGTATCGGTCAATCCAAAAAAGAATTATGTTCTTCAAGATGGCGAACATGCCATTATAATACCATAGAGGATAAAATGAATTTTGATAAATTGAACAACTTTCAAATTTTTGAAGACTTAACTGAAAGCGATATAAATAAATTTATTAAAGTAATTGAGAAAATGAAGTTCGATGTGGGTGAAAAGTTAATTACAGAAGGTGATAAAGGCGATTGCATATATCTTCTTTTGGATGGAGAAGTAGAGGTTAATCAAGCACTTACACTCTCCATGAATAAAGGTGAATTTGACAAAAGAGAAAAAGCGATAATTAAACTTAAAAGTGACACTTTTCCTCAATTTGGAGAGATGTCCATGTTTAATGATGGAGACCTTAGAACTGCAAATGTTCGATCTTTAAAAAAATGCACGGTTGCTCGATTAAATAAGATAGATTTGTTTAATATTTGTGAGCATAATTCTGACATTGGCTACAAGGTCATGCGAAATCTAGGCAGGATAGTTTCAGCCAACTTAGCAAAGTCGAATCAAAATGTTTTAAAGCTAACCACAGCATTTAGTCTTATGCTAGACAGATAATTTCTATTATTTAATACAAAAAAATTATGAAAGTCGAATTTGAAAAATCGTACAATTGGACTCATCTAGAAGACCAATGGTATGCTAGGTGGTTGAAAAAAGACTACTTCGCTGGGGATGAAAATTCTTCTAATGAATCATTTTCCATAGTGATTCCCCCTCCAAATATCACAGGTAAATTGACCATGGGTCATGTACTAAATAATACAATTCAAGATGTTTTGATACGAAAAGCAAGAATGGAAGGAAAGAACACTTGCTGGATACCTGGAATAGATCATGCCTCAATAGCGACAGAGGCCAAAGTTGTGAAAATGCTAGAAGAAATGGGTATAGAAAAAGAACAGCTAAGCAGGGAAGAATTTCTTGATCATGCATGGAAATGGAAAGAAAAATACGGTGGAATTATTATTGATCAACTCAAAAAACTTGGCTGTTCCTGTGATTGGAAAAGGCAAAAATTCACAATGGATGATGATTACTCAAGATCAGTCATTAAGGCATTTGTCCAACTTTACAACAAGGGTTTCATTTACAAAGGCAACAGACTTGTAAACTGGTGTCCCTCTTCACAATCTGCTATTAGCGATGAGGAGGTTATACACAAAGAAATTTCAGGAAAGCTATGGTATTTTAAATATCCTATCGAAAAAGATAAATCTTTCCTAGTTGTTGCGACGACTCGTCCAGAGACATTACTCGGCGATACAGCAATAGCTGTTAATCCCGAAGATAAAAGATATGCACATTTAGTTGGAAGCTATGCGAATATTCCTATCGTTAATAGAAAAGTACCTATTATTGCTGATGAGCATGTTGATCCAAAATTTGGAACAGGTTGTGTGAAGGTTACGCCAGCTCATGATCCCAATGATTTTGAAATTGGTAAAAGACATGATCTCGAATTTATCAACATTATGAATGATGATGCTTCGCTAAATGAAAATGTTCCACAAGATTTTCAAGGACTATCAAGAGAGAGAGCAAGGAAAGAAGTCATAAAAAGAATGAACTTAGAAAATCTTTTAGAAAAAACTGAAGACCATATTAACAATATCGGTTTTTCTGAAAGAGGAAATGTTCCAATAGAATTTTATATGTCAGAACAATGGTATATGAAAATGAATAAGCTCGTTAAACCTGCTTTGGATGCTGTCAATGATGGAAAAATAAAATTCTATCCAAACCATTGGGTAAAAACATATTATCATTGGATGGAGAATATTAACGATTGGTGTATTAGTCGTCAATTATCATGGGGTCATCAAATTCCTGTTTGGTATCATAAAGATGATGTATCCAAATTGCATGTTTCTGAAAAGGGGCCTGATGATAAAGAAAATTGGGTTCGAGATAAAGATGTTTTGGATACATGGGCGTCTTCATGGCTTTGGCCATTTGCAGTCCATAACTGGACAGAAAAAGACAATTCTTTAAAGAAATATTATCCTACAAACACCTTGGTTACGGGGCCAGATATTATTTTTTTCTGGGTAGCTAGAATGATCATGTCCGGCTATGAATTTTTGGGAGAGGAGCCGTTCAAAAATGTATATTTTACATCTATCTTGAGAGATGCTAATGGTAAAAAATTCAGCAAGTCATTAGGCAATTCACCCGATCCAATAACATTATTTAAAGAGTTTGGTACAGACGCAGTTCGTTTTGGAACTTTATTGATGGCTCCACAAGGATTGGATGTTCTTTTTTCAAAAGATAGACTTGAAGTTGGAAAGAATTTCATGAACAAGCTATGGAATGCTGCTAGATTTACTTTTATGAATTTGATAGATGGTATTGCTCCTGACATAGATCTACGTCATGAGAATTTAGATATATCAGATAAATGGATCATAAGCAGGTTTGAGGAAACCGCTTTAAATGTAAATAGAGAGTTAAACAATTATCGTTTTAATGAGGCAGCTAAAGCTATTTATGAATTTACATGGAATGACTATTGTGATTGGTACGTTGAAATAGCCAAGATTCGTCTTTATGGAGATGATCCAAAAAAAGCAGATATCGCCAGAGCCGTCTTAATACATGTTCTAAAAGGAATATTAACCTTACTACATCCATACTCGCCATTCATTACGGAAGAGTTGTGGTCATACTTTAAAACTAAGAATGAGAAAGATCTGATTGTATCTCCATGGATAAATGGAAAAGTTTTAAAAAATGAGCAAGTTTTTGATTCGATGGACTTATTGCAACAAATAGTTACATCTATTCGTGCAATTAGGAGTCAATTAAATATCCCACCCAAAAAAAGAGCAACAGCTTATATTGTAAATTCAGAATCATTTAAAGAAATGATTCTTTCTTTTTACGACGTAATTAAAGTGCTGGCTGGAGTAAATCATATTTCTTTTATAAATAACGAGGAAATACCTTCTAAATCTGCAACTGCAGTTATAAAAAATATGGAGTTATTTATTCCATTAGAAGGTCTAATTGATATTGATTTAGAAATTAATCGACTTTCCAAAAGGATTGACAAATTAAAAAAGCATATATTAGTATGTGAGAAAAAGCTTTCTAATAAAAATTTTGTAGCTAATGCACCAGAAAATATCATTAATCATGAAAAAGAAAAAATGGTTCAATTGAAGCTAGAAAAAGAATTGTTGAAAAAAAATTTAAAAATGATCTCATGAAGTACATTCTCTCAATATTAATCTTTTTACAATTAAACAATGCTAGCTACGCTCAAACATCAATTACTATATACAAAGATGATAGAGCATTAATAAAACAAAAAATCCTGTGGGAACTAGAACAAGAAAGCAATGTGATCAGCTGGGATTCTCTACCATCAGGCTTAATTGATGGATCAGCTTTTTTGAATTTGAAAAATGCCAGAATCTTGACCCAAAGATTAAATAATAATACATTTCGTTTTCGTGAAAATTTAAAAAATAAGATTGGTGAAAACATCGAAATAAAATTGGTTAATGAGAGAGAAATTTCTGGCGTTCTAGTAGAATTTGATAATTCAATATTATCCGTTCAAAGAAGAGGAAGCATTTTATCATTTAATTTTGACCGAGTAGACTATGTAAGCGTTTATGATGAGGAAATTCCAAAAGCTCTCAAGCCTACACTGACTTGGAGCATAGCCCCAAAGGACGATCTTGAAAAAATAGTAAATGGAAATTTAATTTATCTATCCAAAGGCTTTAAATGGAAAACAATCTATAAATTGATTATCAACAGAATGCAAAACAGTGCTGATTTCGTCATTGAAGCCGATATTTTTAATAATAGTAATATGGATTTTTCAGAAGTCAACCTAAAGTTAATTGAAGGAAATTTAAATACGAAGGTAAACAGTGCTAGTTTTGTGGGCCCTTACAGGCAATCACGATTGAGTCAAAATAGTTTCCAGCAGAATCAATTTGGCGATTACTACATCTATAACTTAAATCAGAAAATAAATTTAAAAAGCAATGAGAGTATTTTAGCTCGACTCTACCCCCCAAAGAATGTTTCTTTTAAGAAAACTTACTTATTTGAAAACAATGAGAAAAATCAAAGAGAAGAACCTTTGATGGTTGAATATACGATACCTAATATTGAGGAAAATAATCTCGGGATACCTCTACCTGAGGGTAACATTCAAATTTACCAGTATTTAAATGAGCAAGATATTGAATTTATTGGAGAGGACCATTTGTCCCAGGTAACTAAAGGTGAAGAAGCTACGATCACTTCAGGAAGAGCTTTTGATGTCATTGGAAAAAGAAGCATTATAAATTTCGATCGACAACAAAAAAGCGAAGAAGCATCTATCATGATTGAAATAAATAATACTTTATCAAATCAAATCAATGTTCGTTTAGTTGAAGAAATTAGAGGTGACTGGGTGATTAGAAAAGCTTCTTCTAATTATCAAAAGAAAGATGCAACAACTATTCAATTTTCAATTTCAGTCCCTGCAAATAGGTCAAAAACTGTTACTTATACATATCGTAAGGAGTTATAGCGCTTGCAAGAAAGAGTGCTATCTCTTTCAACACCACTCACTGTTTTAAAAGGCATAGGTCCAAAAAAAGCAGAAGCTTTGTCCATCGATGGTTTAAGCACCATTGATCAATTATTGCACTACTACCCTAGAAAATATCTTGATAGAACAACCTTAACGTTGCTTTCAAAGCTTAGCGGGGGGCAAAATGTAAATGTAATTGGTACGATTCAAAGTATAAAAATGAGAAAAGGAAAATTTAAATATTTTTTAGAATCAATTATTTATGATGGCTACGGGTATTTAACACTACGCTGGTTCAATGGAGCAAAATATATTAAAAAAGCTCTGAAAATTGGGGACAAATTAGCTGTTAGTGGCAAAGTAGAATTTTATAATGGCTATCAAATCATACATCCAGATTTTGAAAAATTAAAAGAAGACGAGGACCCAATCAATACTGGTTCCATCATCCCAATCTATCCTCTTACATCTAATTTAAAAAATAATGGAATAGATAGTAGATTTTTCAGAAGAATAATAAAGACCATAAAAAAATCTTCGATTTCTATTAATGACCATTTTGAAAAAAATTTTTTACTTGAAACAAATTTAATTGAATTAAAAAGAGCACTTAATGATATTCACTTTGCAAAATCATCAATTGATTTAAAAAGAGCTATAGAGCGTTTAAAATTTGATGAACATTTCTTTTTGCAATTATACTTAGCATTTAAAAATCAAAAAAATCTTAAAATAAAATCAAAGCCCTTTTTTCAAAATTCAAAATTTGATAAAACGATTATAGAAGCGCTAAGTTTTGAATTAACTGAAGCTCAACATCGTGCACATACCCAAATTAAAAATAGCTTGACCAGCTCTAGTCCAATGAATTGTTTATTGCAAGGAGATGTTGGATCAGGAAAGACCATTGTCAGTATTTTAGCTTCATCAATTGCTGTTGAAAGCAATTTTCAAGTTGCCATCATGGCTCCAACAGAAATTTTAGCTAGACAACATTTAAAGTCTTTTAAAAAAGAATTTGATCCTTTGCAGATTACATCCGCTCTCTTAACGGGAGGAATGGCCAGGAAAGAGAGAGATAAGATCATAGATAGTTTGAATAATGGGAAAATTGATTTAGTTATAGGAACTCATGCACTAATCCAAAAAGATGTAAAATTTAAAAAGTTAGGTTTAGTAATCATCGACGAGCAGCACCGTTTTGGCGTTAATCAAAGACGTAAATTAGTTGAAAAAGGAAACAACCCTCACTTTTTAGCAATGACAGCTACGCCGATTCCAAGGACTTTGGCTATTACTCTTTATGGAGATATGGATCTTTGTATTATTGATGAGATGCCTAAAAATCGAAAACCTGTAATAACAAAAGTAATCGATGAGAACCGTCTAAAAAGAGTCCATGATTTTATGGCTGAGGAAGTAGCATTAGGAAGGCAGTGCATGATAGTTTATCCATTGGTTGAAGAAACTGAAAAATCTGATCTAATCGCTGCAACGGAAATGTACGAAAAGCTGAGTAAAAATGAATTTTCAAATTTAGAAGTAGGGTTGATCCACGGTAAAATGGAAAAAACTGAAAAAGATTCAATAATGAATCAGTTCTCTGCTAATGATATAAACATATTGATATCAACAACAGTTATAGAGGTTGGCATAGATGTTCCAAATTCAACAATTATGTTGATTGAGCATGCCGAAAGATTTGGTTTGACGCAATTGCACCAACTTAGAGGTAGAGTTGGTAGAGGAAAAAATAAAAGCTTTTGTATTTTGGTAAGAAGAAGCTTTTCTGAAAATGCCAAAAAAAGATTAAATATAATGGAAGAAACAAATGATGGATTTGTAATCGCAGATGAAGATTTAAAAATAAGAGGACCGGGAGAATTTTTCGGAATACGTCAAAGTGGTTATTTAAGTTTTAAAATAGCTAACATGAAAACCGATGGTTCATTAATTCAAAAAGCTAGAAAATTAGCTAAAGAAATAATTAAGCATGATTCAAACTTAGAAGGTCGTAAAAATATTGAATTAAAAAATAAACTTTATAAGACTTATAAACAGAATTTAAATGAAAAAATTATATCGTAAATTATTAGACTAAAAGATCAAACTTTTGTCTTTTTTTAAAGAAACAATTTTTTTATAAATCCGTTGAACTTAATGGAGAATAAACCAAAATGAGCGAAGATCAACCAAAAAAAGAGGACCAGCTTTTTATTCACCTGGTCAATACTTTTGTTCAAAGCGCGTGGATATCACTTGGAAAAGTAAAAAACCCTGTATCAGATAAAATTGAACGCAATGTAGAACAAGCAACCTATTACATTGATTTGCTAGATATGCTTCAGACCAAAATGAAAGGGAACTTGTCGGAATGGGAAGAGCAGTATATCATTCATAGTCTGAGCGAATTAAAACTAAATTACATTGATGAAAAGAAAAAACCCTCCGATGATGAAGATTCAAAGAAAAAGAAAATTGATGACTCTAGTAATGCCTCTGCGGATTCAAAAAAAGGAAAAAAATCTACCAAAAAAAACAAAAAGAGCGATAATTGATTAATTCGAGCTATATACCATGGAACAAAATTAGTGCTGTGATTTCACTTGTAGCATCGTTCTTAGTTTACCTTGCTACAATGGCTGATACTGTCCCATATTGGGACTCTGGAGAATTTATCGCATCATCTTACATTTTAGGAGTTCCTCATCCCCCTGGAAGCCCACTTTACTTGCTATTGGGAAGAATTTTTTCCATGCTTCCTTTTAATTCAGATATTGCATTTAGGGTTAATTTGATCTCACCGATAGTTAGCGCACTGGCCGTCATGTTTTTGTATTTGTCCACTGTAAAGCTTATCAATCGCTTTCGGGGAAAAATTAAAACTCAATTAGATGCAATTATAGTTTTTTCTTCATCTTTAATAGGATCATTAACATTTGCATTTACTGATTCCCATTGGTTTAATGCTGTTGAGGCAGAGGTCTATGGCTTCTCTACATTTTTTACTGCTATAGTAGTATGGCTCATATTGCTTTGGTCTGAAAAAGCAGATGAAGATGGTAACGAAAGGTACATTCTAATAATAGCCTATATGATTGGATTGGCTACCGGAGTCCATCTTTTAAATTTGTTGGCACTTCCTTTTATCGCATTAATTATTTTTTTTAGAAAATTTGATTTTAGTTACAAAGGTTTTTTTGTAACTGTTGTATTGACCGGCATTATTTATCTTGTAATTAATTCAGGAATAATAAATGGAGTACCAAAACTTGTGAGGTTGATTGGATTCTACCCATTTGTTTTTGCAGTATTTTTATTGTTGGGGTCAATGATTGCTTCGATCGTTTATAAAAAATATCAAGTTTCATATATCTTAACTGCTACTGTTTTGGTTCTTATAGGATATTCAAGTTATGCAAGTATATTTGTTCGATCTCAGCAGCAACCTGCAATTAATGAGAATGATCCATCAAATGTCACTCGCGCAATTGCTTACATGGAGCGTGAACAATACGGTCAAATGTTTCAGTTCCCTAGGCGTTTTAGAGGATTACCACCCAAACATGAAGTGGTCGGTAGACCGGCTAACAATGGCGAATACTCTTCCAGGCAAGAAAGGAATTATAAGACCTATCGGATGGATAAACAGTGGGATTATTTCTTGTCATATCAAATCAAAAAAATGTATTGGCGTTATTTTTTATGGCAATTTGCTGGTAGAGGCGCGAGCACAGATGATTACGTAACATCATACGGTGCAAATTCCAACCAAGATGGAGTTTATTGGTTTCAATTTGGCCTACCAATAGCATTTTTAATGGGATTATGGGGCCTCTTTTATCATTTTCAAAGAGATAAAGAATCTGCCTTTTCTGTTCTCAGCCTTTTTCTGATGACTGGCCTTGCTATTATTATCTTTGTGAATCAAAATGATCCTCAGCCACGGGAACGAGATTATTCGTATGTGGGTAGTTTCTTTGCTTTTTCAATTTGGATAGGCATCGCATTATCATCTGCTGGAGATTATGTGCGAAAGTTTTTTCAGGATAAGCCAAATTCAAAATATGCTATTGCAGGGACATTTGTTTTTTTGCTGGTGGCTATGCCCGGAATGATGTTGAAAGCAAATTACCATGAACATGATCGTTCAGATAATAGAATAGCATGGGATTATAGTTATAATATTTTACAATCATGTGAACCTAACGCGATATTATTTACGAATGGCGATAATGATACTTTTCCACTATGGTATTTACAAGAAGTCGAAGGGATCAGAAGAGATGTTACCATAGCAAATCTTAGTCTTCTCAACACAGAGTGGTATATTCGTCAAATTAAGAAATTAAGACCAGCAAGAATTAAAAGACTGGATAGCGAAGACAACGAAGGTATGTTCATCAATATGGGAGATGAGGAGATTAAAGCTGTTGCTTCCGGACTTAGAGAATGGAAATCAAGCAATGTTAAAGTTCCGGCTCCATTGACGAAACAAAACAATGATGGATTCATACAATGGAAAGTTGACCCTACTTATGCTGGAGTAGCATTGATGGTCAAAGATTTAATGATCTTAAGAATCATTTCTGATTCACAGTGGAAATATCCAATTTATTTTGCTGTCACCGTTCCAGGTTCAAATAGGTTGGGTCTTGAAGAATTCTTAGAAATGGAAGGCTTGGTATATAGATTAAGACCCTATAAAACTAATGCACGTAATCCAATTAACGAAGAAAGAATGTGGGCAAATCTAATGTCTGGCTATGGCTCTGAGGTTTGGGGAAAAGATATTGAGGCAAAAGAGTGGAAATCTTTAGAAGGTGAAATTTGGTCCAAAGATTACAAGCCTGGATATCTATTCAGAAACTTAGGACGAGAGGACGTATACTACTTTCCCTCTACCAATATACGATTACTTCAGAATCTAAGAAGTGCATATATGCAGTTAGCAGTTTTTCATTTTATGAAATTCAAAGAAAATGAGAATGGGGACGAACAGAAACTTGAATATCATCGTGAGAAGGCTCTCGCTGTGATGAATAAAATGCAAGACAATATTCCTGAAAAAACCATTAGATTTGATTCCAAAGATTTACATTATCAAGTTGCGCGCATATTTGGAGAACTAGGGAAAAAAGAAGAATTATCGAGAATAATGAATATTTTGATCCAAAGAAATGATTTGATGATTCGAGACCGTGTAGACTACGGACAAGTCTTTATGACACAACTTGACTCATTAAATCTTGGTAAAGATATCTTTGAAAAACTTTATCTAGAGTTTAAGGATATCGAAAGCGGCAAAAGACTCGCCTCTCAACAAGAAATTGGTGAATGGCAAGAAAGCTTTACTCAGATAATCTCATCTTTAGTATATGCTTACAAGCAGCTCGACATGATCGATGATGCGAAAGGAGTTCTAAATGACTGGCTTGCAAAAAATCCAGATGATCCCGTTGCTAAGAAATTACTCGAAGATTTGAACTAAACTCTATGCAAATATATTAACAAACTTAGGCATTTCTTATGTTTGTTAATTTCCGATAATTTAGTTTTAAAATGACTAAGTCAAAAGTTTCAATCATAATCCCCCATTATAATGGCATTGAAGTTCTGTCTGAATGCCTTGATTCATTGTTTCAGTCAACTTACCCTAACATAGAAGTTATTGTTGTTGATAACGGTTCAAGCGATGATAGTGTTGATTGGCTCAAAATAAATCATTCTCAAGTTATTGTTATTGAGAATGATAGAAACTTAGGATATGCTGGAGGATGTAACGCCGGAGCATTAGCTGCTAGCGGTGAATACCTTTTGTTCTTGAATAATGATACTATTCATAATCCTGATTTCATTGAATTACTTGCAGATTTTTTGGATTTAAATTCTAAAGTAGCGGCTGTTCAGCCTAAAATCTTAAATTATTTTCATAAAGATCAATTTGATTATGCTGGAGGTGCAGGGGGCTGGTTAGATGTTCTAGGCTACCCTTTTGCACGCGGGCGGGTTTTCCTAGAGCGCGAAATAGATAGTGGACAATACGATAAAATCAGACCAATCTTTTGGGCTAGCGGTACAGCTATTATGGTTAGAAAAATGGTCTTTGATGCGGTAGATGGTTTTGATTCAGTTTTTTTTGCACACCAAGAAGAGATCGATCTCTGTTGGAAATTTCATCTACTTGAAAAAGAGGTTTGGTCAATTCCAAATGCTGTCGTGTTTCATAAAAATGCAGTTACTTTACCTATGTTCTCCAAAAGAAAACAATATCTCAATCACAGGAATTCTTTACTTATGGTTCTTACAAACTTTAGTTTGCCTTTAACTTTATATATAATACCTATAAGATTTTCCTTAGAATTTGTAGCAATTTTTTATTCATTGATCTATTTAGATTTAAAACATTTTTTCGGCATATTGCACGCATTGTTTTGGATATTTCTTCACCCACATGTAATTTTTAGAAGAAGAAAACTAGTTAAAAAAATTCGCAGAATTAAAGACAAACGCATCTTGCGACACATGTATTGGGGCAGCATAGTTTTTGACTATTATTTAAGAAAAAAAACATTATCATCTGATATTATATCTGAGTAGCCTAACTATGGCCATAAAATCTGATCAAGAAAAGTTAATATTTTATTCTATGGAAGGAGAAAGCCTAAAGAAGCTTCATATATACGAAAGTGGAGTTTCAGCAGGATTTCCATCTCCAGCAGATGATTATCTTGATGTGGATCTAAATTTGCATCGCTATCTTGTAAAACACCCAGCGGCAACTTTCTTTATCATTGCTAAAGGTCATTCAATGGAAAAAGCTGGTATCAGCGATAATGATTTGTTAGTAGTAGATAAATCACTAGACCCAAAGAATAACGATATAGTGGTTGCAGCAGTCAATGGTGAATTTACCGTTAAGCGCTATATTAAAAAAAATAACCACATATGCCTCAGAGCTGAAGGATTATCTGATGATTACCCAGATATCAATATAACCGAATCCATTGAATTTGAAGTATGGGGCATTGTTACTCATACTATCCATAGCAACCGATGATTGCGTTAGCAGATTGTAATAATTTTTACGCTTCATGTGAGCGTGTTTTTAACCCAGCATTAGAAAACAAACCTATCATAGTTTTATCGAATAACGATGGTTGTATCATTGCAAGAAGCAATGAAGCAAAATCTCTAGGAATCAAAATGGGAGAGCCAGTATTTAAAGCAAGGAAAATAATAGAGGATAACAATGTGAATGTATTCTCAACAAATTTTGCTCTTTATGGCGATATGTCAAATCGTGTAATGTCGATGCTCGCTGATGCTGCCCCTGAAATTGAGATATATAGCATAGATGAAGCCTTTATTGATTTTACAGGTATTAATAATCCTTCTGGTTTTGCAGGTGAATTAAAAAATGATATTAGAAAATCAACAGGAATTCCAGTTTCAATCGGAATTGGTCCGACTAAGACACTGGCTAAAATCGCCAATCATGTTGCAAAGAAAAAAACAGATAGTGGAATATTCTTTTTAGACAGTCCAGTGAAAATTGATCAGATACTAAAAGAGATTTCAGTGTCTGACATATGGGGTATAGGTTCGCGATATTCTAGCATGTTGTGTGGACAAAATATTCGAACAGCGCATGATTTTATAAAATTAGATGAGCAATGGGTTTTAGAAAAGATGACCATTGTTGGTTTAAAAACCTTGCAAGAATTAAAGGAGCACAAACATTTTGCATTGGATACAAACCCGACCTGGAAAAAGAATATTTGCACCTCTAGATCGTTTGGAGTAAAAACTAAAAAACTTAAAGATCTCAAAGAAGCCATTACAAGTCATTCTGTTAGATGCGCTGAAAAGCTAAGAATGCAAAATTCTTGCGCGCGATACATAAGTGTTCTGATAAAGACAGACCCATTTAATGATAAGGACAGATATTATTATGGTTATAGATCTGTGAGTTTCAACTCTCCAACCAATGACACCATTCGCATAGTCCAGGCTGCGAATGATCTGCTTAAGTGCATATACAAGCAAGGCTTGACATACAAAAAAGCAGGGGTGATTGTTGGAGATATTGTCCCACAAGACAGAGTGCAAATAGATCTCTTTGAAAATTTAGAAAATGATTTAGAAATAAATAGTCTTCATAAGGCGGTAGATAGGATCAATCGATCAATGGGAAGAGACAAGGTTCAAATTCTAGGTCAAGGGCTTATATCTAAATGGGGACTAAAAAGAGAAAAATTGTCTCCTTGCTATACAACTAGATGGGAAGATATTTTAAAAATTCGTTGTTAAATGACATTCGAAGAAAAATGTTACGATTTAATATCACAAATTCCAGCAGGAAGTATTTCAACATACAAAGAAGTTGCTAAAGCTTTGAACACCAAAGCATACCGCGCAGTAGGAAGCGCAATGGCAAAGAATCCAAATCCAATTATTGTTCCTTGCCACAGAGTGGTCAAGAGCAATGGCGATGTTGGGCTTTATTCATACAAGGAAGGGATCAAGACAAAAATTGCCTTATTGCAAAACGAAGGTATAGATATAGAAGGAAAAAAGGTAATAGGCTTTAAAAATAAACTATTTAGATTTTCACCTAGAATTTGATTTAAATAGATAAATGGCTTTGTGAGCTGGATCCATAATAGCCAATTTTTCTAAGATCTTATTCTGACCAAGAATTTGAAGATTGTTTGCAAGTTCTCGATGATGAGCATTTAAAAAGTATAGAGTACGTCCAGTAGGAAATTGACGAAATACTTTTTCAAGACCATTCATCATGATTGAATATTCTTCGAGAGCTTGGTCTGGTTTTCCATTATTAAAAAGTTCTGTTGCAACATAGAATGCAAATCGGGCTTCGCGCAGCCCTTTGTTGTCATAAATCTCTTTTAGAAGCTGCATTCTATTGTTCCATCCTTTTGAAAAATCTGAAGAAACTCCTCTTAAAGCTATTTCCCTTGCTATATCAAAATTGTAGTTTCCACCAAAAAAATCATATGTATCAACATAATAAGCTATACTTAAATGAGCATAAAAGGCTAAAAGACTCCCTAAAGGATTGAAGATCACTGGATCAAAGTATAAAGTGCCGCCACTATTGTAGTTAAATTGGAGTGACTTGTCGAAAAATCTGATGTCCAAACCATCGCTAATAAGAATTTGAGCATGAAAGGTCTCAAGCCCACCCTTCTGTGATGAGTTTTGAAAGATCAATGAAATATTTAAATTTATATTTAAATCTCTGTAATCATCATTCCATGCATTACTTGAAAAAAATCTAGAAATATCATTATTGATTTGAGCAATCTTCTGTCTTTCAGAGCTCCTGAGCAATCTATCATCTACGGTAACGTTTATTTTTCCAAATTGCGCTGAAACTAGATTGATTGTAAATAAGTATGATAAGAGAATTCTCATAAAAAGAAGATAAGAGATTTTTATCTTAAAAAAAAAGTCTACATCAATTAACAAATTTTCATTTTATCTTTATTAATTTGGATAATGACTAACATCCAAAATCTATTAGAAAGACAACCTTTTGTAAAGTCTCTTATGGTTCAGATAGGAGAAATTGCTAGTAAGCAAAAGAAAAAAGCTTATGCTGTTGGAGGTGCGGTAAGGGATGTTTTTATAGGAAAGGAATTAAAAGAAATAGATATTATGGTAATTGGAGATGGTATTGAATTTGCTAAAGTGGTAGCGAAGCAAATGGGAGTTCCTAAGATTGTTCCATTCCATCGATTTTCAACTGCCCATATTCCATCGAAACCAATACCTATTGAGATTGCAGCTGCAAGGAAAGAAACATATTCAAAAGACTCTAGAAAGCCCAACAAAGTTACCTATACAAATCTTGAAGGCGATTTATTAAGAAGGGATTTTACAGTTAATGCCATGGCAGTGGACCTTTTGCCGGACAATTTTGGTAATCTTTATGATCCTTACAATGGTTTGAAGGACCTGTTGTCAAAACAATTGATTACCCCGATGGACCCAGATGAAACTTTCTCCGACGATCCAGTTCGCATGATGAGAGCTGCATACTTTTCTTCAAAATTAAACTTAAGGATTGACAATGATTGTTATGAATCCATGTTAAGGCAAGCAGGAAGAATCAAAATAGTTTCACAAGAAAGGATAACAACCGAGTTTACAAAGATCTTGTCAACAGAAAAACCTTCTGTTGGATTAAAAATTCTTCAAGAAGTAGGTTTGATGAAACATATTTTTCCAGAGATACACGTTATGTATGGGATGGAACAAACGAAAGAATGGAAGCATAAAGATGTTTTCTTCCACACCATGGAAGTTGTTGATAATGCGGCAAAGCTATCAAAAAAAATGAAATTACGTTTTGCAGCATTAGTACATGATATTGCCAAGCCTCCAACTCGTAGAGTCGATCCAAAAAAAGGATACACGTTTCATGGACATGATGCTGTTGGGGAAAGAATGTTGAATAAGGTTGCTAGGAGAATGAAGCTATCTAATTCTCTAAAGGATTATCTGAAAAAATTGACATTGCTACATCTCAGACCTATCGCTTTAGCAAAAAAGGTAATAACAGATTCAGCCATAAGAAGAGTTATGGTAGCCGCAGGGGAAGATCTTGATGATCTATTAACTTTGTGTAGAGCTGACATTACCACTAAGAACTCAAAAAAAGTTAGAAAGTATATGAGAAACTTTGAGCTTGTGGAAGAAAGAATGAGCGATGTGCATGAAAGAGATTCAATGAAAAAGTTTCAATCTCCTATACGAGGTGATGAGATTATGAAGGTGTGTGGTTTAAATGAAGGAAGAGTTGTCGGTTTAATAAAAACAGATATTGAAAATGCTATTTTAGATGGTAGAATTGAAAATAACTATGATGCTGCAAATACCTATTTTATGAAAATTAAAGACTCTTATTTGAGTAAATCTTAGAAAAGAAATAAGTAATTTTGAGTTATTAATTTGTTAAGTTCTTTCTTGCCTAATTATTCTTCATGAAACAATTTAGAAACTTTAAAGTTTAAATATTATGATTGCCGCAATCATCAATGTAATTACCTCACCAAAGGATGGTTTTGATTATATTTTAAAATCATTGAACTGGAGGCATGCTTTCATCCCTATTTTGATTCTTAGTTTTTTAAATATTTTTTCAGGCCTAATAATGGAAGAAGAAGTAAAGTCTATGAATTTTGAAAGAGCAAGTGAATGGATAAATAATTCTGAAAGAATGACCGATGAACAAAAAGATCAAGCCATACAAGGAATGGAAGATAGGATGAATGCAAATTCGGGCTTAATGGGTAGAGTTTTTATATCTGATTCCATTCCGCCTACTTTCGGATCTTTTCCTCAATGGCCAATTAGAATATTTTTCTGGTCTCTTTTTTCGCTTCTCATTGGCAATTTGTTCCTCGGAGGTGGCATTTCTTTGAGCACTATCTTTACTATTTCTTCGTTTGGATACCTTGCATCAGTTTTAGAGTATGTTTTTAAAACAGGCTATCAATTCATTACTGGAGACCTGATGTTTTTCACAGGATTAGGTGTATTGAACATTGGTAACCAAGGAGGCTTTATTAATAGCTTTTTAACAGGAATAGATGTATTTGCCTTTTGGCGCGTCTATTTAATCGCTGTCGGGTTCAGCCTCGCTTATAAAAAACCATTTAATTTTTCATTAGGTATTCTTAGTGGTTTATGGCTATTTGGTTTGATATTCTTTTCAGCAATAGGAGCATTTTTTGCAAACATGTTTTCTTAATACGCACAAAAAACTTCTTTTACTTGTTTTAATATCTTTCAATTTCACCGAAGCACAATCATTTAGTCTTGATGATGCTGTCAAGATTGCTTTAAGAAACAAAGAAGCCTTGAAAGCATCAGCATTAGACCTTGCCACCTCAAGGCAAAACATAAAAGAGTCATATAGCTCCATCTTGCCTTCCATGCGATTTTCAAGTAGTTTGAGCGAGTCAAGATTTCCTAAACAACTTGGAGGCTTCAACCAAGCTTCTGGAGAAATAATTACTAGCGAAATAAATAGTATTAAAAGTTCATCTTCGAGCATATCTCTTAGTCAAAATATCTATGATGGTGGAATTTGGTGGAATACTATTCGCCAAGCTAAAAACAGCTACAGAATTTCTGAGCAGTTTGATCGTCAAATCAAAATCAATATTATCAACAATGTTCACATTGCATATTTTGATTATTTAAAAGCAGCTCAGCTTTTGGATGTTGCTCGCTCTAATCTTATGAGTTCCCAGCAGCAGTTAGCTTTGGTTCAAAGACAATTCGAGCTTGGTTCTGCCAAAAAAACTGATCTGTTAAAAGCAGAGGTCCGTTTTGGCCAATCAAGGATTGATGTTATTAATAATGATGCTGTTGTGCAAAACGCTTACAGAAATTTAAAAAATTCGATTGGACTAACAGATAGCGATACTGATTTTACCATACAAGATATTGATGTTCCTCTAGATATTGTTCCAGAATTTGATACAGGGTTTGAGTTGGTTCAAAAGTTCAATCCGAGCGTTAAAGCTAAACAATATCAAATTTTAGGCGCTAAGCTAAATACAAAGATAACAAAAGGTTCTCGTTTGCCTCGTATTAGTGCCTCCGCAAGCATATCAGGTTCTGCAGAAAATTTATCCGATGCTTTCTCAAACACATACAATGATCAAAGCAGGTCAAATGCAAACCTCTCTATCTCGCTTCCAATCTATTCAGGTAATAGCATATCAACTAGAATTCAAAAAGCTAAAATAGCTGTAAATAGACAGGAATCTGAATATTTAACACAGCTGCAAGATCTGTCAGTTCAATTACAAAGCTTTCTGGATCGTCTTAACAATTTCAAAGAGATCATTCCAATCAATGAAACAGTGCTGGAATCAGCCGAAGAAGATTTAAAGCTTTCTCAGGTACGATATGCACAAGGATCAACCACTTTACTTGAGGTCTTAAATGCTCAAGTTTCAGTCGTTCAGGCGAGATCATCTTTAGTACGCTTGAAATACGATGCTTTCATTCAACAAACAACTTTAAAAGCCCTTTTGGGTACTCTAGATAATGAAAATGAAGAAAATTAGGAGTCACTTTGGCAAAAAAATCAAAAAGTAAAAAGAAAATATTTATCATTGGCGGCATTGTAGCATTTTTGAGTGTTTTTGTTTTAGCTAATGTATTTCGTGATGATGTTAAAGCTCTCAAAGTAGAAACGGAACTGGTTTCATTGCGTACTGTCATCCAGAAAGTTAACGCTAGTGGGACTATACAACCTGAAACAGAAGTTAAAATAAGTGCCGAATCCACAGCATTCATTGATTCTATCACAGTTAAGGAAGGTGACAGGGTCTATAAAGGGCAACACCTCATTTCGCTTGATAGAAAAAGAATTCTTTCAAATTATAATTCTGCCTCTTCTTCCGTTAGGTCTGCGCAAGCAAGACTGAAGCAAGAGCTTGCTAGTAAAAAACGAGTTGAATCAATGTATGAACAAAACCTTGCTTCTGATCAAGAACTTGAAGCCGTGCAAGCATCTTACGAAATTGCAAATAGCCAACTTGAGCAGGCAAAAGCTAACTTAGATTCAAGAAAAGATGAGCTCGATAAGGCAAGGATAATGTCACCTCAAGATGGTATCGTAACAAGGATTTACAAAGAGGTTGGTGAGATGGCAGTAGGAGGAATGTTCCAAGCAGATAATCTAATGATCATTGCTGATCTTTCTAGAATGGAAGTTATCATTGATGTAAATGAAAATGATGTGGTTTCAGTATCCATTGGAGATACGACTGAAATTGAAATAGATGCATTTACTGATACATTATTCTATGGGGTAGTAAGTGAAATAGCACACATGTCTGAAGTTGCTGGTATGGGTTCACAACAACAAGTAACCAACTTTCAAGTAAAAGTAAGAATGTTAAATGTGCCTGAAGGAACTAGACCTGGGATGAGCGCTACTGCAGATATAATTACAGAGAAGAAAGAGAATATTCTATCAATCCCAATTCAAAGTTTAACAGCCCGAAAAGATTCTGATGAGATGGTTTTTTTAGTAAGTGATAAAATGCTAGTTAAAGAAGACAATGAGAGCAAATCCAGTGATAAAAAGGTAAAAAAAGGAATGAAATTTGTTCATTCAACCCCAGTAAAGGTTGGCATATCAAGCGAAACACATTATGAAATAAAATCTGGAATTCGCGAAGGTGATAGGATTGTAACCGGCAGTTTTAAAGCAATCAGCAAAGATCTGGAGCATAATTCTATAGTGGAGTTCTCCGACCAGAAGAACAAGAAAAATACCAAATAGGAATTAGATTTGTCTGGCCTTATTTCACTCAAAAAAATAAAAAGACATTATGATGTTGGTGGTGAGAAAGTTCGCGCTTTGGATGGAGTCGATTTGACTATAAATCAAAATGAATATATTTCAATTATGGGCCCCTCTGGTTCTGGAAAATCGACTTTAATGAATATGATTGGATGTTTAGATACTCCAACAGAAGGCACCTACGAGTTTGAAGGTGAATTAGTTCATGAAATGGATGATGATCAGCTAGCATCTATTCGCAATAGGAAAATTGGCTTTGTCTTTCAAACGTTTAATTTGCTTCCAAAAGCAACCGCTCTTAGAAATGTAGAAGTTCCGCTTATTTATTCAAATATTTCGAAGTCAAAACGATTAAAAATGGCAAGTGAATCTTTAATATCTGTAGGATTAGAAGATAGGCTTGATCACAAACCAAATGAGCTTTCAGGGGGCCAGAGGCAAAGAGTGGCAATTGCCCGTGCTTTAGTCAATAATCCTTCTATCATTTTAGCAGACGAGCCAACAGGCAATCTTGATTCAAAAAGTGGAATCGAGATTATGAAGATCTTACATGAATTATATACTAACGGAAATACTATTATTTTGGTAACGCATGAAGAGGATATTGCAATGCATGCTAAAAGAATTATCACCATTTTTGATGGCAAGATTAAAGAAGATAAGATTAATAAGAAAATGACTAAGGCTTTGTAATGTTTTCACTCTTATCTGAAAGTATAAAAATTGCAATAAGTTCTATCGTTTCTAATAAAACTAGATCCTTACTGACTGGATTAAGTATTATCATTGGAATTTCGACCGTCACTTTGATGGGGACATTAATTTCAGGGCTGGATAGAGGATTTGATAGGAGTATGGATTTTTTAGGAAAGGATGTTTTATCAATAAGTCGCTGGGAGTGGTTTGGGGATCTCGAGTGGTGGGAGGTCAGAAATCGACCAAGAATTAAGATAGACTACATTGACAAAATCAAGGAAAGATCAAAGTACGCTGAAGCGGTAGCGCCCGTTTTACAGAGAGGTGCAAGTTTATCTAGAGGTGATTTAGGTGCAAGGTCTCAAATTTTTGGGACAACACCTGATTATTTAAAAACTACTAAATATGGTGTAGCTGAAGGGAGATTTTTTACAAAAGGTGAGGACAGATCTGGTGCGAGAGTGGCGCTACTTGGTCATGATGTTGCCGAAAATTTATTTCCGAATCAAGATCCAATCGGAAAATATTTTAAAATCGACGGAATTAGATTCAAAGCATTGGGCGTAATGGAAAAGCAGGGCAAATTTTTGGGATTATTTAGTTTTGACACGCAAGTCATTATCCCATCTGGAACTTCACAAAGATTATTTTCTAAAAGAGGGTTTCTGCGTATTAGCGTTAAAGTTCCAGAAGATAAAATTTCAGAATCTAAAGATGAGATATATGGTATCATGCGTCAAATAAGGGGACTAAAACCTAAGGAAAAAGACGATTTTGCCGTTAATCAAACCGAAGCGTTTGAAAGTACTTATAATCAGATAAAATTTGCCATCGGCGGTGTAGGAATATTTATAACAGTCTTGTCATTGGTTGTAGGTGGCATTGGGATAATGAATATCATGTTCGTTTCAGTCAAAGAACGAACGAAAGAGATTGGGGTAAGAAAAGCCATCGGTGCAACGCGGAATATGATATTAACACAATTTTTAATGGAAGCGATCATGATTTGTGTTATTGGTGGAGTGATTGGATTATCATTTGCTGCAGTACTTAGTTTGATTATAAATCAGTTCTTTCCGTCTACAATGCCAATTTGGCTTGCTATAACGTCCATTTCTTTAAGTGTTTTTGTCGGAGTAATTGCAGGTGTAGTGCCATCTTACAGGGCTGCAGGACTAGACCCCATTGATGCATTAAGATACGAGTAAAAACTTATGATCGGTAAAAGTCAAATCAAAAGCTTGCTAAGGGAAAGTATTCGCATGACCATTGAGGCTATCAAAGAAAATAAGCTTCGATCTATCTTAACACTCTTGGGAATATCAGTTGGGATATTTTCAGTAATAAGTGTCATGACTGCAATTAAAACTTTAGAAAGCTCCATTGAAAGCGGTTTAAATGTTTTTGGAACAAATACTTTTATGATAGCCAAAGATCCTGCCATTCAATTTGGAAGAAATGAAAAATATAGAAATAGAAAGGTTATTAACCTGGACCAGTATCTTACTCTAAAGGATAGAGCAAGATTGCCAATACTAGTTAGTGCAGGCGCGAATACAAATGATGTCAGATTAGTAAGCTATAAAGATAAGAAAACTAAACAGACACCTGAAATTGGAGGTGGGGACGCAGGTACATTAAGAACTGTAAATACATACATTTCTGATGGTAGAAATATAACTGATGAAGATGTTCATTTATCGCGAAGTGTATGCGTTTTGGGCGCTGACGTAGTTGATGCATTATTTCCTTTTGAAGACCCACTTGGAAAAGTGATTCAATTGCAAGGATTGGATTACACTGTAATTGGAATTACAGAAAGACAAGGGCAGTCTTTTGGGCAGAGCCAAGATAATTATGTTTTTATTCCCATTACTACTTTCTTGCAACGATACGGTGGTAGTAAGACATCATTATCTATAAATGTAGAAGCGGAATCAGCTGAAAACTATGATGAGACGTTAGATGAGGTTATTGGAATAATGAGAACTATAAGAAAGGTTTCTCCGGGTAAGGAAAATGACTTTGAAATAACTACCAATGATGAATTAATGGAAACATTTGGCTCTTTTACTGGGGGTGTTAAAATATTTGCTTTCTCAGTAAGCTTAATAGCTTTGCTTGTAGCTGGGATCGGTATAATGAACATAATGCTTGTATCGGTTACAGAAAGAATTAAGGAAATAGGAATAAGAAAAGCAATTGGTGCTACAAAAGGGCATATTTTAACACAGTTTTTAACAGAAGCAGTTTTTCTTTGTATGATTGGCGGAATAATTGGAGTTATTTTTGGAATTGCAGCTGGAAACTTGATCTCGGTAGTAGCAAAAGTTCCGGCCGTTATCCCTTTTGATTGGGCAATATATGGATTATTAAGTTGCACATTTATTGGAATTAGCTTTGGAAGTTATCCTGCCTGGCGTGCAGCAAACCTTGACCCAGTCGACTCGATGCGTTTTGAGTAATGATCTCCCTCAAATATTTTAATACATGTTTATTTTCATTATTCCAGAAAATTTAAACATATCTATTTTAAAAGCCCTTAAAGCAATTAGATGATAGCGCTCGGAGTAATACCGGCAAGACTGCGTTCTACGCGTTTCCCAAAAAAAATTCTTCATAAAATTAATTCAAAGCCAATGGTTGTGCATGTTTATGAAAATGCACAAAAATCAAATAAATTGGATGATTTAGTGATTGCGATTGATTCGGAAGAAACTAAAAAAGCCCTAAAGGATTGGAATGTTAAAACTGTTATGACCTCAAAGGATCACATTTGCGGAACTGACAGAGTATATGAAGCATCAAAAGCTTACAATGCTGATATTATTATAAATATTCAAGCGGATGAGCCAGGTTTAGATTATAATCTTTTAAATAGCCTTGTATCTGAGTTTGAAAATAATAGTATTGATATTGTGACTGCTGCTGGCAGAAATATGTCAAATGAAAAATTAAAAGATGAAAATATTGTAAAAGTATTGCTTGATAAGAATGATTATGCAGTAGATTTTTATAGAAATATAAGCGACATAACAAAAAAGTTTTATCATCACATGGGAATTTATGCATATGCAAAAAATTCTTTAGAAAAATTTGTTAAATTGGAACCTACATTAAGAGAAAAAGAATTGAAACTTGAGCAACTAAGAGCAATTGATAATGCTATGAAAATAAAAGTACACTTAGTTGACATTGCTACGACTGGCATTGATATACCAGATGATTTAAAAGATTTGAACCTGCAATTTTAATGGCAAAATTACCAGTAAAATATATTTTTGTTTTAGGGGGTGTCATTTCTGGACTTGGCAAAGGAATTGCAGCTGCCTCTATTGGCTACCTCTTAAAAAGCGCTGGATTAAGAGTAACTATATTAAAATTAGACCCCTATTTAAATGTAGATCCAGGTACAATGAATCCTTATCAGCACGGTGAAGTCTTTGTATTGGATGACGGATCAGAAACAGATCTTGACCTTGGACATTATGAAAGGTTTATTGATGTTGATATGAAGAAAGAAAATAATGCTACTTCAGGTCAAATCTATAGCACTGTTCTAGACCGCGAAAGAAAAGGTGATTATCTTGGTGCAACTATTCAAGTCATTCCACATATAACGAATGAGATCATCTCAAGGATAAAGCTAGTAAACAAACCTAAGAAATATGATGTAGTGATTTGTGAAGTTGGGGGTACAGTTGGAGACATTGAAAGCCAACCATTCATGGAAGCCATAAGACAGCTATCACTTGAAGTAGGTTACCACAATCATACAATTATGCACTTGACTTTACTACCATATATTAAAGCAAGTGAAGAATTGAAAAGTAAGCCTACACAACATTCAGTGATGAAGCTTAGAGAGATTGGCTTATCTCCTGATATGATATTATGTCGAACTGATTATCCAATAACTAAAGAAATAAGAGAAAAAATTGGACTTTTTGGGAATGTTAATCCTAAACATGTAATAGAAGGCTCAGAAGTTAAAAGTATATATGAAGTACCCCTTACGCTCTATAGTCAGGGCGCAGGTAAGATAATAATGGATAGATTAAAGCTGCCAGGTAAAGTAAATGTGTCTTACTTAGAAAAATTCATTAAAAAATTCAAAAAACCAAAATATCGTGTTACCATAGCGATGTGCGGCAAGTATACAGAGCTTCCAGATGCCTACAAAAGCGTTATAGAAGCTTTTATTCACTCGGGAGTTGAAAATGATGCAAAAGTTGATGTTAAGTGGATATCAACAGAAAAAATCAAAACTCAAAAAGATGCCTCATCGGCATTTAAAGATGTTGATGGTATTCTTCTTTTGCCAGGATTCGGATCAAGAGGATCGGAAGGAAAAATATTGTCATGCCAACATGCGAGAGAAAATATGATACCTTTCCTAGGCATATGTTTGGGTCTGCAGTGTGCAGTAATTGAATTCGCGAGAAATGTTTGTGGTTTAAAAAGTGCTAACAGTACAGAGTTTTCTAAAAAAACAAAAAACCCTGTTATTGATTTGATGGAATCACAAAAAGCAATTAAAGCTAAAGGTGGTACTATGAGGCTAGGCTCATATTCTTGCGATCTAGAGAAAGGATCAAAGGCTTTTGCAGCATATAGAAAGAAAAAAATATCTGAAAGACACCGTCACCGCTGGGAATTCAACAATAGATACAGAGATAGGTTAGAAAAAAAAGGCTTAAAGATTTCTGGAGTCAATAAAGATCTAAATCTAGTAGAAATAATTGAATTAAAGGACCACCCATGGTATGTGGCCAGTCAATTTCACCCAGAATTGAAAAGCCGAGTAAGAAAAGCTCATCCTCTTTTCAGAGAGTTTGTCAAAGCAGCGGTAAATTATGAAAGGAAGCTTTAGTTTTGATATTTAATTCTAACGAACCGTTGAATAATTACATAAAAGATAAATTTCCAATTATTGCTGGACCGTGTGTTATTGAAAATAAAGATCACAGTTTGAAAATGTCTGAATCTGTAAAATCAATAACTGATCGATTGGGGTTACCAGTTATTTTTAAAAGTTCTTTTGATAAGGCCAATAGAACATCTTTGAATTCATTTAGGGGTCCAAACGTTGAAAAAGGACTAGAGATATTATCTGAAGTAAAAGAGAAAAATAATGTACCTGTTTTAACAGATGTGCATTGGCCTGAGCAATGCAAGATAGTTGCTGAAGTTGTCGATGTGTTGCAAATCCCTGCTTTTTTATGTAGACAGACTGATCTATTGATAGCAGCTGGCGAAACCGGTAAAACAATTAACATAAAGAAAGGACAGTTTCTGTCTCCTGAGAAAATGGAACATGCTGTTGAAAAAATAAAAAGCACTGGGAATAACAACATTTTTTTGACAGAGCGAGGAACTTCATTTGGCTATGGACAGGTATCAGACATGACATCCATTCCTAAAATGCAAAAATTTGGCCACCCAGTTATTTTTGACGCAACTCATTCAGCTCAAATTCCAGGGACGGATAAGACAACTGGAGGTCAAAGAGATATGATACCAACCCTTGCCCTTGCTGCCGTTGCGGCTGGTTGTGATGGTATTTTTATGGAAGTTCATGACAATCCTAATAGTTCAAAATCTGACGCCTCTACCCAATGGCCATTAGATAAGTTTGAGCATCTATTAGAAAAATTAATTCGTGTCAATCAAGCTATTAAGTAGTTGAATGATTTTTGACCCAAAAAAAATTAAGTTAATAATTTCAGATGTGGATGGCGTATTGACGGATGGCTCAATATACAAAGGGCCTGATGGTTTTGAATTAAAAAAGTTCTCAGTGTTAGATGGCGCTGCTGTGGCCTTATTGAGACAAGCAAAAATACCACTATGTTTAATATCTGGAAGAAGATCTGAAGCAACTTTAGAACGCGCTAAAGAACTAAAGATAAAAGATGTTTATAATGGAGTGCTGAATAAAATCAAACCTTACGAAGAACTCAAAGAAAAGTACAATGCAGACGATAGCGAGATTATGTATGTAGGAGATGATTTAATTGATATTCCCATAATGGAAAAAGTTGCTGCTCCAGTTGCAACAAACAATGCTTGTGAGCAATGTAAAGAAATATCAATCTTTGTAACTGAGCGATCAGGTGGCAATGGAGCTTTTAGAGAAGCAGTTGAGTGGATTTTGAACGAAAAAAATATTTTTTATGAAACTGTGACTGCTTTAAGGGATCACGTTCAAAAAACTAAATGAAACGTTATTTCTTTTTACTTATTTTTCTGTTTGCTTGCCAGTCAAATGAACTACAAAAATCGGGGCAGACTAGACAGGGTCGTCCAGATGCTGAAAGTTGGGATGCGGTTATAACCCTAACGAATAAAGGCGCTAAGCGAGGGGTAATAAGATCAGGTCATTTCGAGAAATACAATGATAACGAATTTATTATGCTAGATCAAAATGTTGATGCAGATTTTTTTAATGAAGAGGAAGTGTTTACTACAAACTTAAAATCTCTTGTTGCTGAAATAGATGAAGAAGAAGACTTTTTAGTTGCTATTGGAAATGTAGTTGTTGTAACTGACAGCGGCGTTACATTATTCACGGATACTCTTTCATGGGACAATCAAAAAGAAAAAGTCTTTACTTCCGATAGTGTGATTTTCATTACAGAGAAAAAAGATACTTTATATGGAATTGGTTTTGAATCAGATATTGAATTAAATAATTGGAAAATTTTACAACCCACTGGTGTTTTTAATGAGAGATGATTTAAGTAAAAATAATACCCTTTTGTCTTCTAAAGGTCTCTATAAACGCTATGGAAAGAGATGGGTGGTAAAAGACGTTGCCATTGAGGTGAACAAAGGTGAGGTAGTTGGTTTGCTTGGACCCAATGGAGCAGGCAAAACTACCACTTTTTACATGATTACAGGTATGATTAAACCTACAAAAGGCGATATTTTTTTAGATAAAACCTGCATCACAAATTGGGCTATGTACAAAAGAAGCAGGTCTGGAATTGGTTATCTTTCGCAAGAGCCTTCAATTTTTGGTAAACTTTCAGTTGAGGATAACTTAAGACTTGTCCTTGAAATGACAAGTCTTTCAAAAGAGGATCAGAAAAATAAGATGGAACAGTTGTTAGATGATTTATCTATTCAGCATATTAGAAAGAATAAGGGTATGAATTTATCTGGTGGTGAAAGAAGGAGGGTTGAAATTTCTCGAACTTTAGCTATTGATCCAGATTTTATTCTTCTTGATGAGCCTTTTGCAGGCGTTGATCCAATTGCAGTGGAAGACATTCAATCTATAGTGCAATCATTGAAGGAAAAAAATATTGGCGTTTTGATTACAGATCACAATGTAAGAGAAACACTATCAATTACTGATAGATCTTATTTACTTTTTGATGGAAAAATTTTAAAATCTGGAACTTCTGACTTTTTAACGAATGATAAGGAAGTAAGGAAGTTGTACCTAGGTGAAGGATTTTCTATGTAATGGCAAAATTAAAACAAAGTCAATCTCAAAAACAGGCACTATCTCCAAGTCAGGTACTCAGTGCTAGCATACTTCAGTTAAATATGACAAGTTTAGAGCAAAAGATTCTTGACGAGCTTGAAAAAAATCCAATCTTAGACCAAAACGAACCCGAAGTTGAAAACGATAGCCAGACTGAAGCTGATGAAAGTGTAGACTTTGATGAAGATCCAAATGAGTATGAGCCAGCAAATATTTATGAAAAATCTGAAGAAAAAGATTTCGATGGTGCTATTCCTCAGCGTTTAGATTTTATTGATGGATTAATAATGCAGCTTGATGAACAGGATTTTACAAATTGGGAAAGATCTATTGCCGAAGAAATTTTATGGAACTTGGATGATAGAGGATATTTGGCGATTGAACCAGTGTTGATAGGAGATAGATACGACTGTGAGGTGGAAGAAGTTTTAAGAATTTTAAAAAAGGTTCAAAAATTAGACCCTCTTGGAATAGCTGCTTTAGATTTACAAAATTGTCTTTTAATTCAAGCAAGGGGTGCTGATAAAAATGAACTAATATTGAAAATTTTATCAGATCACTTTCAAGATTTTGTCAATAATCGCTATGAGCAATTGCAAAAAAAACTCTCTTTAAGTAAAGAAAATCTATCTAATGTATTAGAACAAATTAAGAAATTAAACCCCAGGCCAGGTGAAGGAAAGCTTGATGCTAATGCAGAGGTTTTAATTCCTGATTTAATTCTAATTCAGACTGCTGACTCATGGAAAATTGTTGTTAATGATTCATGGATGCCCGAGCTATCTTTAAATGAAAATTACTCAAATATGTTAGATCAGACAGATGTTTCTGGTGACACAAAAAAATATCTTAAAGAAAAATTTAATTCTGCGAATTGGTTCATAGAAGCTATTAAGCAAAGAAGAAAAACATTAGTTTCGGTTATGAGTGCTATTATAAATCGTCAATACTCATTTTTTAAAGATGGCGCTGGAGAACTGCAGCCAATGAAGTTGCAAGATATAGCAGACGATATAAAAATGGATATTTCAACAATAAGCAGATCAACACGCGGTAAATATGTAGAGACTCCTTATGGTACATTTGAGCTAAAATCATTCTTTAGTGAAGGATATACGCTTGATAGTGGAGATACAATAAGTACCAAAACCATAAAACAATTATTAAAAAGTTTAATTGACAATGAAGATAAAAATTCTCCATTGACTGATACTGAAATTGCAAAGAAGTTAAAGAATAAAGGATATCCTGTAGCTAGAAGAACAGTGGCGAAATACAGAGAGAATTTGCAATTTCCAATAGCAAAACTTAGGCGTGAATTAATTCATTAGAAAGGAATCAAGATGGCATATAAGAGGATCATTATTGGAGATCAAGAAGTAAAAATACCTACGTTCTCTATTGGCACTCTACCTATTTTAGGAATATTGCTACTTATTTGGCTTGCAACAGGTGTATACACGGTAGGGCCAGATGAAGTAGGAGTTGTGCAAAGATTTGGAAAAGTTTCGGGGGTAACACAATCAGGTTTAAACTACCACCTTCCTTTCCCTATAGAAAAAGTACAGACTCCAAAAGTAACTGAAGTTAAAAGAGTAGAGATCGGATTTAGAACAGTTGGTAAAAATCAATATCGAACAATTCAACAAGAAAGTTTAATGCTGACTGGAGACGAAAATATAGTCGATGCTGAAATGATTGTTCAATACAGGATCAAGGACCCCGCTGCTTATTTATTCAATTTTATTAACCCAGAGCTCACTGTCAGGCAAGCTTCTGAGGCTTCTCTTCGTACTATTGTTGGAAAAAATAATATAGACGCAGCCTTGACATCAGGAAAATTTATGATTCAAGAAGAATCCAAAGAATTGATCCAGAACATTCTTGATAAATATAATTCAGGTATTTTAATAGTTGCGGTTCAGCTGCAGGATGTAAGTCCCCCTGAGCAGGTTATAGCGGCCTTCAAAGATGTTGCATCTGCTAAAGAAGATAAAAATAGAATGATCAATCAAGCTGAGGGCTATAGAAATGATATTATTCCTAAGGCTAGAGGAGAGGCTCAAGCGATGATTCGAGAAGCTGAAGGATATAAAGAAGCTCGAATTGCAAGAGCAGAAGGTGATGTAGCAAAGTTTTCTGCAGTTTTAAAAGAATATAGGAAAGCTAAAGGAGTCACAGAGACTAGATTATTTTTAGAAACAATCGAAGAAGTTTTGCAAGATAGAAAGAAGATAATTGTTCCCGATGGAGATAGCGGAGGGAATCTAATTAACTTGTTGAATTTGAATGCTAAGGAGGAAAAATAAAATGAAAAATATTATCTTAGCTTTGCTTGCTATTTTGCTATTAATTGGCTCGACATCTGTTTTTATTGTTGATGAGAAAGAACAGGTCGTGGTTTTGCAATTAGGGAAACCAGTAAGAACAGTTACCGATCCAGGATTAAATATTAAAGCTCCATACCCACTCCAAGATAAGATTATTTTTGATGATAGATTGTTGGAATATGATTCTCCACCAGAAGAGATTTTGAGTAAGGATAAAAAATCTTTGATCGTAGATAACTATGTTAGATGGAAGATAGTCGACCCATTGCAATTCCTTCGAACTGTGCAAGCAATTCCAACTGCGTTGAGCAGGATGGATGACATTGTATATTCCGAGCTCAGAAGAGAACTTGGTACCCATGATATGGTCGAAATAATTACAGAAAATAGAGAAACTATTATGGATGTCGTGACGGTGGCAAGCAATAAAGCTACTTTAGAGTATGGCATTTCTGTTATTGATGTAAGAATTAGAAGGGTTGACCTGCCAGCTGAAAACGAAGAATCCATTTACGCTAGAATGGAAGCTGAAAGAAAAAGACAAGCTAATAAATTCAGATCTGAGGGTGAGGAGGAAGCTCAAAAAATTAGAGCAGCAACCGATAAAGACAAGACCATTATATTAGCAGATTCATACAAAGACGCAGAGAGAATTAGAGGTGAAGGAGATGCGAGAGCTGTAGAGATCTATGCAAAATCTTATTCTGCAGATCCAAAATTTTATGAATTTGTAAGGACTTTAGATGCATACAAAAAATTAATTGATGATAACACCACCCTTGTACTACCATCAAATTCTAAAATCTTTGAATTATTAATGAAAGAATAGTTTCTTTGAAAAAAGATTTCATCCATATAAGCGATCTTTCCAAAGATGAAATAATGGAAACCATTGATCTTGCTTCACATGTAAAGAGTAAATTTTACAATCGTGATGATTTCCTTCCTTTCAAAGGATATTCTCTAGCAATGATATTTGCTAAACCTTCTGCAAGGACTAGAATTTCTTTTGAGACTGGGTTTAGCAGGATGGGCGGTAAAGCAATCTATCTTGGTCCTGATGATATAGGCATAGGAAAAAGAGAAGCTGTTAAAGATATAGCCCGTGTAATTTCAAATTACAATGATTTAATAATGGCACGACTATTTCAGCATGATCATATGTTAGAATTGGCAAAATATGCATCAGTGCCTGTTATTAATGGTTTGACGGATTTCAACCATCCATGCCAGATAATGTGCGATATCTTTACAATTTTTGAAAATAAGAAGCACCTTGATAACTTAAAAATTGTCTATGTAGGAGATGGAAACAATATTGTTAATTCTTGGCTTGTCATGGCATCTATTCTGCCAATGCATTTTGTTTGTGTTTGTCCAAGTGGATACGAGCCCGATAATGAACTGATGGATAAAGTACAATTATCTAACATATCTACATTTGAATTAAGCCATAATCCTTCTGAAAGCGTGATTGGAGCTGATATAATATATACAGATGTTTGGGCTTCCATGGGGCAAAAAAATGAATCTAAGTCAAGAGAAAAAACATTCTTAAAATACCAAGTCAATTCTGCTATGATGTTAAAAACAAATAAGAACACTTTATTTATGCACTGTCTGCCAGCGGAGAGAGGTAGGGAGACAACGGATAATGTAATGGAATCAAAAAATTCTATTGTATTTCAACAAGCTGAAAATAGAATGCATATACAAAATGCTATCATGTTAAAATTATTTGACAAAGGTTCATTGTAAATGTCCAATCAAGATTTAAAAATAATTGCAGCTTCAATTTTAAAAACTGAAGCAAACGAATTATTGCAGGCTGCTGACAGAGTAAGTGAATCAATTGTTGATGCCGCTAAACTAATAGATAATAACAATGGAAAAGTTATGATTTGCGGGTTGGGAAAATCTGGATTGATTGCACAAAAAATTGCAGCAACCTTTTGCAGCGTGGGAACAAAAGCTGTTTTTTTGCATGCTGTTGATGCTTTACATGGAGATCTTGGAATTTTTGATGCTGGGGACCCAACAATAGTAATTTCAAAAAGTGGGTCTACAGAAGAAATTGTAAGACTTATACCTATCCTTAAAGAATTTGAATCTCCTCTAATTGGAATTGTAGGTAATATGAATTCTTCAATTATTGACGATTTAGACATTGTATTAGATGCGTCAGTTGATAATGAAGCAGACCCTCTCGGCATTGTCCCAACATCCAGCACAACTTTGACTCTTTCAATTGGCGATGCTTTAGCTGGAGTGTTAATGAGCGTTAAAGGATTTAACAAAAATGATTTTGCAAGATATCATCCTTCTGGAAGCTTGGGAAAACGATTATTATTAACTGTTGAAAATATTATGCAGCGCATTAGCAATGTTGCAGTCGTAAATATGACAGATAAGTTGAGAAAAGTTGTAATAGCTATGACTGAAAAACCAAACGGAGCTGCCATTGTAAAATGTGAAAATGATGGATTTGGATTGATTACTGATGGAGACCTAAGAAGATGCCTTGCAGATGGAGAAGATATAGATTTGTTGGATGCTGAAAAAATTATGACCACTGATCCGGTTTCAATTTCGTCAAATTCATCCATTGATAACGCTTTAAAACTTATGGAAGATAGAAGTTCTCAAATATCTGTCCTGCCTGTAGTAAGCGAAGAAAACGGTGAATGCTTAGGCCTTATAAGATTACATGACATTTATCAAACTAGATTATTATAAAAAAATATCTAGTTTTTTATTATTTAAAGGATTCCCACTTCACTTCATAAGTCCGATAGGCAACATCACTTTTTTCATCAAGAGTTAAAATTATTTTAAATTTTGTTGATGATCCTGGCTCCAAAGTCGCATCAGATTTAATACCTGAATAGTACTTTACATTTTTGCCAGATATAAATACTGAATCACGTTTAATAAGATTAGTTTCTGGTGACCATAAATTTGCAATTACTCTAACAAAATCAGCTCTTTTTGTGCCAATGTTTTTTATCGATCCTGTAATTTCTTCTTTGTTAGGGTATACATCAACGAATGGTTCATCAATTAATTCTACTTTAGCCATAGGGGCAAGATCTTCTTTTATATTAACTATTTTATCTTTTTCAATTGCAAGTTGACCAATAGTAGTTTGAATAATAATCCCCAAATCATTTTCTTCGATGATTTCACCGTTTACAATAGTTCCATTTTGTAATTCTATTCGATGGCGTAATTGAGGAATTTTGATTAAGTTTAACAATTCTTCGTCAAGAGTAGGAAGGGCTCCTTTTCCTTCTTCATATGTAGATAGAACTTTTTTGAGTGAATCTACTTGTTGTTTTAAAATATCAAGACTGCTTTTGAATTCAAAGAAATCTTCGCCAGGTTCTAGTTTTTTTAGCTCTGTGTCTAATTTTCTAACTTCAGGAAGAAGTTTAATTTGATTTAAAGAGTCTGGTATACCTTCAATCTGCAAGCTATCACTAACTGATATTGGATTTATTATTTCTTCTTTAATATTGTCCTGCTGAATTATTTCATTTTGTTCTTGTGAATTAATTATAGAAAAACAGAAAAGTAAAATAGCTAGTTTAATCATTTTTCTCTGATTCAGATTTTTGATGAGCTTCAAAGGTGCGCTTTTTAATTTCTTGTTCATAATTCTTATATGCGCCAAAATCTTTAACTGTTTGAATTACTGCATCATGTAATTTGAATTGGTTATGATCTGAAAGTATAGGCATAATGGAAGGTATAACTCTGTCATCTCCTATGTCAGGTAATTTTGATATTGCTTTTTCTCTGATTTCCAGAGGATAGTCGTCATTCATCCCCACCTCTAATACTGCTCTTCTGATATCGGGATCATCAAATTCACCCAGGGCTTCTAAAAGGGTGTTTAAAATATTGTAATATTGATCCTTACCGGTGCGGTAGGTCTGAAGCAGCGCAAGTATTAAATTTTCTTCTTTAACGCCCTTCATCGTGTCAAGCGCAAAATCTCTAACCTCTAAATTTGTTTCAGGGTCACCTAAAAGCTCTGCAAAAGCTCCTGCAACTTGGGAAGGGTCTTTTTTACCAAGAATTTCTAGAGCTCTATTTCTAATGCCAATTCTTACAGATGGATTTCTCGAAATTTCAGTTAGAATTGGAACAACTTCATCAGTGCCAAGTGCACCCAACGTTTCAGTTAGCAATTTTTCAGTTCTGTTAAAATTACTTTTGCTAACTTCGTAAAGATCTAACAAGGCCAATACTTGGTCCTTCGTTCGTACTTTGTTTAAATTTTGAACCAAAGCCATTTGCAAAGTATTAGTTTTTTCTTCAACTCGATTCATTGCAGCTACCATAGCATCTGCTGCCCTTGGATCATCTCTAAATTGAGCTAAAAGTTCTATTGATGCTATCATAAATGTGACGTTTAATGCAGCAGCCTCTCCAACGGTTATAGACAAAGCGTTCAATGCAGTTGGATGTTGAGTAGCTGCTAAAGCCCTACCTGCAGCCATTCTAACATCAAATGGTTGATTTGAATCGTTGTAAATTGCTATCATTTCCTCTAGCGCTTGTAATTTACCTTCCGAAAATGATAAACTTAAATTTTCAATAAGTTCATAGGAAATTTCATCGCTTGAACTTTTTCTATTTGGTAAAAAACGTTGTATTGTTGAGCAGCTACTAAAAAATAATGAGAAAATAGTTAGAATTATTAATTGATTTTTATATTTCAATTTTCTTTCCATTTGTGTAGCTTTATTTCGCTTCCATCATACTTAGCATAGGTAAAAAAACTAAGCCAATCTCCCAATATTATCATATTTCCATCGTTTAATTTTCTATCTTCTGCTTGATGATAATGACCAGAGATAAAGTAATCAAATCCTTGATCTATCTTTTTCTTAGCGTGTATAGACATCTCATCAGATATTTTTTTGTTTCGTTCAGCTGAATGTAAATAGTTTCCACCTTTTTTAGATACAAAATTACCTATGGCATATCCTATCCTAGGATGCAGCATACCATAAAGACTTATAAACAGCTTTGATCTTATAATTTTTCTTAATGCTCTGTATCCTCTGTCCCATGAAAGATAGCCATCTCCGTGTGTGACATAAATTTTTGTATTATTCACTTCAAATGAGGTATCAGAAAAATATGTTTTATCAAATAATTGTTCGGTTATGAAATCTTTTACCCAAAAATCGTGATTGCCTAAGACATAATGCACTTCAATTCCTGATTCTCTGACCTTCATTATTTCATGATAGAATTTAAAAAAAACCTTTGGTATAACGTTTTTATACTCAAAATAAAAATCAAACAAATCCCCATTTATGACAAGCGTACCGCCTGTATTTTTTATTTCGTTAAAAAAATCAAAAAGCTTTTTTTGTCTTTGTTTTTCCCTATCTGTTAGGTTTAAAGACAAATGTATGTCCGATATAAAATAGATTGGTAAATCCATAGTGTGTAAAATAAAGGATATTTAGTAGGCTAGTCAATCTAGAAAGATATATCTTTTATTCAATTGTAATAGTTTATAATAACGGAATTTTAGGAACAAAAGTCATATATTGATATATATTATATTATGATTAAATATATACTTTTTACATTTTTTGCCCTTTCTTCGTCGATGCAAGCCCAAGCCTTTGGACAGAATAAAGTACAATACCGCGATTTTGAATGGAACTACATTGCGAACCCGGATTATAATTTTGCAGTCTATTACTATGGTGATCAAATTGAATTAGCCACTTACACCATGGAAGAGTCTATTAAATCATACGAACAAATCTCAAAACATCTAAGATGGCAATTAAAAAAACCCGTTTCAATTATAATCTATAATTCTCACAATGAATTTCAGCAAAATAATGTAGTAAGCGTTTACATGCAGGAAGGAATTTTAGGAGTAACGGAACTTTATAAAAACAGAGTTGTCATGCCATTTGAAGGAGATTACCAAGAATTTAGAAATACGCTTCATCATGAATTAGTACATGCTATGATAAATGATATGGTTTACGGAGGAAGAATACAAAATATTGTTAGAAGCCGAACTCAATTATCAATTCCTTTGTGGGCCAATGAAGGTCTTGCTGAATTTTTATCTTCAAATTGGGACACAGAAGTTGATATGATAATAAGAGATCTTGCTATAAATGAAAGAATACCATCTATTAGCGAACTTCAATCCATACTTGCTTATCGCGGAGGTCAATCCGTTTGGAGATTCATTGCTAAAAAATATGGAAGAGAAAAAATAGCGGAAATTCTACAAGCAATGAAAAGATATCAGAATGCGGAAAAAGGTTTTGAAGAGGCTCTTGGAATGGACTATGAAGAGCTCAATGAACAATGGCAGAAATACATCAAAAAGGAATACTTTCCTGATATTGCGGGAAGGGATGCAATTGATGATGTTGCAAAACCTTTAACCGACCACAAAAAATCTAATAACTTTTATAATATAGCACCTGCTATTTCTCCAGATGGAAGTCAGATTGTATACTTTAAAGATAATATGGGTTACATAGACATTGACATCATTGATGCTGTGTCAGGGAAAAAAGTCAAAAGAGCTGTTAAGGGCAATCGATCAATAGAATTCGAAGAACTAAAACTATTGCAACCAGGAGTTTCATGGTCACCAGACGGTAAAAAAATAGTTATTGCTGCTAAAGCTGGCTCTAAAGATGCTTTTCATATTATAAATACTAGAAATGGCGATTCTAAGAAAATACCATTCGATCTGGAAGGCGTTTTTACCCCAAAGTGGTCACCAGATGGAATGAGACTGGCTTTTGTGGGCAATAAAAATAGCGCAAGCGACATCTATACCATTGATCTTAACACGAATGAAATTGTTAATCTCACAAGCGATATCTTTTCTGATTCTGAACCATCGTGGCACCCATCAAGTTCAAAATTATTATTTGTTTCTGATAGAGGAGCTAAAATAGATAGAGTTCCCACAACTGCAGTAGATATGATTGATCATAATTTTGAGCAAAATAATATTTATTCCATTGATATCAATACAAAAGTTGTTGAAAAAATAACTAACTCAAGTTCCAATAAAAATTATCCAATCTATGCAAATACTGAGAATGTGATTTTTTATACGTCTGACTATAATGGAACTTGGAATATCTTTAAGCACGATCTTTACTCTGGCAATGCTTACCCGGTAACAAATTTTATAACAGGCCTGAAAGGATTGAGTTTGACAAATGATGATGCAATGATGATTTTTTCAGGTTATTCTGGGTGGGGCTGGGATGTTTATAGTCTCAATAACCCACTTCAAATGAAAGAACAAACAATTGAGCCAACTATTTACATCAAAAATATCAAAAGTGACCTAAAAGAAGATATTGTCGATCTTAGAGAAGATAAGTATAGAGGAGTTGAGTCCAACACAACTGATTATTCTGATTATATATTTGCATGGGAATATCAATATCTTAATGATCAAAAATCACAAGATGATTACGAACAGCCATCTTTTTTAAATTCAAACGTGCAATTAAAAAATGATAATGGTGAATATATACCACAATCTTATCTAACGCGATTTTCCCTTGATATCGCTGATTATGATGTTGGCTATAATACTTTGTTTGGCCCACAGGGCTATTTGACATTTCAATTCAGCGATTTGATGGGTGATCATAATATCCAATTGTTTATGGAATCACAACTATCGTACAACAATGATTTTGGATTTAGCTATCAATATTTAAAGGAAAGAACAGATTACCAGCTAGCTTTCATTCATCAGGCTCAAAATTTCTTTGCCGGTTATGGGTTCAGTTCTCAAGGCTACCCTATTGATTACATGATAAATTCAAGAGATTATGGCTTGGCATTCGTTGCTTCAAGGCCCTTTAACAGGTTCAATAGGCTTGATGCGGGTATAGAATTTCGCAATTTAGAAAGAAAGCTCACTGTCGTAGATCCCTATATTAATCAAGTGAACGTATTGGACAACGATGGCTTAACGGCTTTACGACCTGCAATAGGATATGTATTTGACAATTCAGTAAACGGTTTTCTAGGCCCTATAGACGGTTTCCGTCAAAACGCTACCATTGAAATAAGTCCTGCTGTTGGTGAAACTGGAATATCCTTTCAAAGTTTCAAACTTGATATGCGTAAATATAAAATGATAAATAGAGATAATTCCTTGGCTGGCAGGTTGTATTTTGGCTCTAGTGCTGGAAGAAATCCATCTCGCTTCTTTCTAGGTGGTATGCAAAATTGGATGGCAGGTAGCGGAACGACTGATGGCATAGAAGATGGCTCAAGATCAAGATATGGATTTCTTGATAGCAACAATGAATCCCTGCTGCAAGATTTATACCTATCAGAGCTAGTCTGGCCAATGAGGGGTGCTCGATATGGTGAAAGATATGGTACCAATGTCTTATTAATGAATTTTGAATATAGATTTCCGCTTATAAAATATCTTGTAACAGGACCCTTAGTATTAGGTAATATTTTAGGTCACATCTTTGTTGATGTTGGAGCTGCGTGGGATGATCCTAAAGAATTCACAGATATCAGTGCATTAAGAAATAAGTACGGGGATGTTGCAAACAGCTTCAGTCCCTGGGTTAGATCTATTGGATATGGAATTAAATTACCCATAATACTTCCATGGAGAATTGAAGCTGCCTATGATTGGACTCAATCGGGATTCTCAAAACCTCAGTGGTATATTTCAATAGGATTTGATTGGTAATATAATACCTCCTTTAAGCTTGATTATGAGCATTCCTTTGGCTCAACTTCTATATTAAGTATGCCAAAGATTAAGACCAAAACCGTCTATTTATGCTCCTCATGTGGAGATGATCATCCAAAATGGAATGGGCAATGCCCATCGTGTAATGAGTGGGGCACTCTGAGCGAGTTCAAAGTTTCCAAAGATAGAAAAATAATCAATCAAAAATCTGAAAAACCAATTGATCTCAAATCCGCCTATAATACTCCTCAGCTTGAAAGGTTTTTAACAAAAATCAATGAGATCGATCGTGTTCTTGGAGGGGGAATTCTACCGGGTTCTATTATTTTACTTGGAGGCAACCCAGGCATTGGTAAATCAACCTTAGCACTGCAATTACTATCAAAACTAAAAAAAATATCGCTTTATGTCTCTGCAGAAGAAAGCAAAGATCAAGTGGCGATAAGAGCTGATAGGTTGCTCATAGATTCCTCTCATGTACATATTTCTTCAGAAAATAATATTGATTATATTTTAGATCAATGTGTGCAATTAAAGCCCAGTTTACTAGTCATTGACTCTATTCAAACCATCTATAATGATAGGTTAGATGCATTGCCAGGATCCGTATCGCAAATTCGAGAGTGCGGTCAACAACTACTTCAATTTGCAAAGCAAAATAATACTTCTATCTTAATTATTGGCCATGTTACAAAAGAAGGCACAATCGCTGGTCCTAAAATGTTAGAGCACATGGTTGATACGGTTTTGTATTTAGAAGGCGATGACAGACAAGACCACAGAATACTTAGATCTGATAAAAATAGATTTGGCAACACGCATGAAGTAGGCATTTTTCAAATGGAGGTTAATGGTCTTACAGAAGTAAGCAACCCCTCTGAACTCTTTTTATCTGAGAGGCAAAATAAAGCTCCAGGATCATCAATCTTTCCATCTGTTGAGGGAACCAGACCAATACTTCTAGAAGTTCAAGCACTTGTTGCAGATTCTAATTTTTCTACTTCACAGCGAAATATTAATGGAATTGATTTCAAAAGACTATCGATGATATTAGCAGTTTTGGAAAAAAGACTAGGATTGCATTTGTCAAAAAAAGATGTATTTATAAATATTGTCGGTGGCTTAAAAATAGAAGACCCAGCGATTGATCTAGCAGTAATAGGCGCTATTGCATCAAGCTATAATGAGAAAATATTGAATCAAGCTTTGGCTGTTTTTGGAGAAGTAGGTCTCGGTGGAGAGATAAGATCAGTAACGAAGGTTGAAAATAGGATCAATGAAGCACAATCATTAGGGTTTTCTCAAATTATTATCCCAAAATCAAATTTTGATAGATTAAAGAGAGATGGCAAGTCTAAAGTGATTGGAGTTTCCAATGTTGGTGAAGCTCTGCATCGTATGTTTTTATAGCAAATTCATGCAATTTAGTTTAATAGATAAAGACCCTAAAAGTTCTGCAAGGCTGGGCTCTGTATCAACACACCATAGCACATTTGAAACTCCAATCTTTATGCCAGTTGGGACTCAAGCAAGCGTGAAAACAATTGATCCAGAATACTTATACAATAGCGGAACAGAAATAATATTATCAAATACGTATCATCTATATTTGCGCCCAGGACAAGATCTAATCAATCAAGCGGGCGGGTTGCATAATTTTATGGGTTGGAACAAATCGATTTTGACTGATAGCGGCGGTTTTCAAGTCTTTTCTTTGGCAAAATTGAATAAAATAACTGATGAAGGTGTTGAATTCCAATCTCACCTTGATGGAAGTAAACATTTTTTGACACCTGAGTTATCAATGAGGATTCAAAGAAACCTCGGCTCTGATATTTTAATGTCCTTTGATCATTGCCCTCCATCGAACCAAGATAAAAAAAATATAGAATTGAGCGTTAACAGAACAACAAAATGGACAAAAAATTGTATTGATTATTTAAGTGAAAATGATCCCCTGTATGGGTGGGATCAATCATTTTTCCCCATTGTTCAGGGTGGTATATTTCCCGATTTAAGAAAAAGAAGCGCATTAGAATTGATTCCAATGGCAAAATGCGGCATAGCGATAGGAGGATTAGCTGTTGGTGAAGAAAAATCTGCAATGTTTGAAATGATTAGCTTGCTTGACGAGATATTGCCAATTGATCAGCCAAGATATTTAATGGGAGTCGGCAGGCCAACGGATTTAATAAAGGCAATTTCATTGGGTGTGGATATGTTTGACTGTGTCATGCCTACGAGAAATGCAAGGAACGGTCAATTATTCACCAGCGATGGAATTATTAACATTGAAAATGCGAAATACAAGAATTCTATTATTGAGTTAGATAAAAATTGCCATTGTTATACATGTAAAAATTTTTCAAGAGCATATTTGAGGCATTTGTTCAATGTTAAGGAAATGTTAGGATTACGCTTAGCAACCATACACAATCTGTCTTATTATGCAAATTTGATGAAAAAAGCAAAAGAGGAGATAAAAAATAATAATTTTTCCAACTGGTCAAATGATTACATATCAAAGATGGTTTATCATGATGGAATGTAGAAAATTTATAATTATACTTTTTATTTCTAATTTTATTGTAGGCCAAGATCAAAGCATAACCTTTGTTCGGTTTTTTCTTAATGAGCAAGATTTTCTGTCTGGCAAAAAACTTGAAGCAACTTTACGCCATGGAAAATCTTATGTTCAGGCATTTTATAATCAGTCCAAATTACCAATTATAAAAGAACTGGTTTCAAGTGACGGTTCAATATTAAAAAGAGAAATAATGACATATGACGCTAAAGGACTTTTGTTGAGAAAATTTTTTACCGATGTAAATTCTGAGCCTGATAGTGTCATACAGTATGGCGAAAATGAAGCATGGTCGATAGAATTTAGAAAATCTCTCAATTCAAACAGTGTTAGTTTTTTTGATTTTCAAGAGTCCAAGTTCATTCTTAATAAAGCAAAAAAATTTAAAAAAATCATATTTTCAACCGTTCAAGGTGAAATTTATGGCGAAATAAAATTTGTTTATGATCACCTGGGAATGCTAAAAGGTGAACAATGGATCAAATATCCAGAAAAATCGACTGTAAGAAAGTTTTTATATTTCGATGATATCCTTTCAGATAGAAAAGAAATAAAAGAATATGGTATAAACGGACAACTAATCAGCAATATTGTGCTTGCAAAGCCAATTGCAGAAAAATTATATAAGTTCCCACCTCCTCGATTTGGAAATAGACTAGATGAAATTTCAATTATTTTAGAAGATATTTATCAAAAGGATCATAAAATACCATTTGACGTTTTTATACCTAAAACAGACCATGATTTAATGGTCCTAACAAATAATGATAGTTTATTGGTTCAATTACAAGATATTACAAAGCTGGAAGTCAAATTCAAGATTATAGGACAAGAGGGGAATCTAACAATGCCAATAGATAGAGTAAAAAATATAATGTCAAAATATGGAGAGAGAATTTATCCATGAAGGGCGCTTGTTTCACTTTTACAGCAATACTAAATTAATCTACGTAAATTAAAATATTCACAATGAAGCGAATTAGATATTATTTCCTTTTTTTACCATTTGTATTAAATGCACAATCCTATCCGCCTCCTAATAGCCTTATTACTCTACCTACTGCAGGCACACTACAAAGAGGAAGTTTTGCACTTGAAATGAGAATACAAAAATTTGGCGGCCTGACAAGTTCGATAAGCGTTGGGCTTACTGATAGATTTCAATTGGGAATATCATACGGTTCTGCAAATTTGATTGGAGATGATAGTTTAATTTGGTATCCAAAGCCTGAAACAAATTTAAAATACTTATTAATTGATGAGTCCGAAACATCTCCTGGCATATCCTTAGGCATTGATACGCAAGGCCTTGGGAAATTTAACTCAGATGATTCTTTGATGAGATATGATACTAAAGCACTAGGACTTTTTGCTGTGGCTAGCAAAAATTGGGTAACCCCATTAGGAAATTTAGGCTGGCATTTTGGATCTAATTATAATTTTGTAGAAACTAATGACAATGATAAAGATGTTAATTTTTTTATGGGTTTTGATATAGAGTTCAACCCAGAATTATCAATGATGTTTGAATATAATGCCGCTTTGAATGAAAATAATATGACATCAAAAAATATAGCTATATCTAGAGGAGGTTATTTAAATGCTGGCGTAAGATGGACATTTGTTGAAAGGCTTCACATTGAAATAGATTTCAATAATTTGATGTTTGATAAAAAGAAAGTAGACTATTTTAACCGCGAAATAAAGATTACTTACATTGAATATTTTTAAAATTTTTTACTTTATAACGTTTGTTTTATTTTTTGCAAATGGCGCATCTCAATATTTAGACATTGCCAATAAGCACTATCAAAATAGATCCCTTAATTCTAATGAAAATTTTGCAGATACAACTGAAATTGGCCTAGCGATTGAAAATTACTTGAAATCAGTAAATTCTAACGACCTTGAAGCAAATTTAGGATTATTGAAAAGTTATTATTTTAAAGGGAAATATTGTCAATTATCGGAAGAAGAAAGTCTAGAGCTATTTAAAAAAGGCAAAGACTTAGGTCAAAAAAAAATAAATGAGTATCCCAACAGAGCAGATATAAGATATTGGTATTTAGTTAATCTTGGTAGTTGGGCTGAAATTTCTGGAATTGTAGCAGCGGCAAGAGAGGGTTTAGCTGATCAGATGAAAATGCATGCCGAAAAAATTATTAAAATTGATCCGTTGTATGCCGATGGAGGTGGCTACTTAATGTTGGGGGTTGTTCATTTTAAAACTCCATACATTCCTTTTTTCTTGTCGTGGCCAAGTAATGATGAAGCGATAAAGTGGCTCAGGCTTTCAGTAGGCACTGGAAGCGCTACATTTTCTCAAAATATATATTATGCTCAATCCATGTTAAAGGATGGCAAAGAAGAAGAAGCTATTGATCTTCTTAACAAAATAATTCAAGAAAGCTCTTCAAGCAATCTATCTGTAGAGGATTGGGATCAAGTTAAAAAAGCAAAGAATATTTTAAATGATTTGTAACATCTATGAAAACATTGACAGAAAAGAAACTTAAATCTGAGAAAATATTTAATGGAAAATTAATTGAACTATATAGAGACCAAGTTCAGCTTCCAAACGGTAAAACAAGCACACGAGAGTGGATAGATCACCCTGGCGCTGCTTGTATTGTACCCATCTTAGACGATGGTAAAATATGTTTGGTTAAGCAATATAGGTATGGCCCAAGAAAAGAGTTTTATGAAATTCCTGCAGGAAAACTAGATACAAATGAATCTCCAAAGGATTGTGCTAGGAGAGAACTATTAGAAGAAACTGGTCTTTTAGCTGGTGAAATGATCTTTTTAACAAATATCTATCCCGCTATAGGTTTTTGTAACGAAAAAATGTGGATTTATTATGCAAAGAACTTACAACAATCAGAAAAAAAATTAGATAAAGATGAATTCCTTGAAGTTATTTATCTAGAATTTAAAACTGCTTTAGATTGGGTTTGGAAAAGCAAAATTGTGGATGTGAAAACTATCATAGGAATTCTTTGGGCTAACAAAATTATTTATTCAGATAATCAAAAATGAAGTTGGAATTATCTAAATTTATAAAAAAAGAAGCTTTTAAAATTGGTTTTAACAAAATTGGCATTGCAAAACCAGAGGTTATAAAAGAAGATGCTAAAAATTTAGATCTTTGGTTAAATAAAGGCAATCATGCAGAAATGGAATGGATAAAGAATAGACGCGACGAACGAGTTGACATAAAAAAATATTACCCTGAAGCAAAATCTATCATTTCACTAGGAATCAATTACTTTGCTGGAAAAAATCAAAATCAAATTAAATCTGGTTTTAAATTTAGCAATTATGCTTGGGGTGATGATTATCACTTGGTAATTAAAAAAAAATTGAGATTGTTATTACAACAGATTAAAAACTATAATACCGTTATTGATGGAATAGCGTGTGTAGATACATCACCAGTAATGGAAAAATATTGGGCTCAGCGTTCAGGCATAGGCTGGCAAGGCAAACATACGAATCTTATTACAAGAGATTACGGTAGTTGGATATTTTTAGGTGAATTAATATTAAATATTGAACTGGAGTATGATGCATCATTTGATGATGATCTTTGCGGCACATGTACGGCTTGTATAGATTCATGCCCAACATCAGCTCTTACTGATTATCAGCTAGACTCAAGAAAATGTATTTCTTATTGGAGCATAGAACACAGAGGAGACTTTGAGGAAAAGCAAAACATTGATCTACATAATTGGATTTATGGGTGTGACATCTGTCAAGAAGTATGCCCATGGAACATAACCTTTGCACAGATCACTGATAAAAAAAGTTTTCATCCCAGAAGTGAAATTTTTGATTGGACTGAAAAAGAATGGAAGCAAATGGATCAAAAGAAATTTTCGTCACTGTTTAAGAATTCGTCCGTAAAGCGTGCTAAATTTTCAGGATTATCAAGAAATATAAATAAAAACTTGATAAATAAAGGAGAAGCAAAATGAAAAAAATTGGTCTTTTGTTTTCAGGGAGTGGATCAAATGATGGTTCAGAAATACAGGAAGCTGTTCTAACCATGTTAGAGCTTGACAAAAGAGATTGCGAAGTGGTTGCAATGGCACCAAATATTGATCAGATGCATGTAGTAAATCACTACACTGGACAGGAAATGGATGAATATCGAAATGTGCTAGTTGAGTCTTCTAGAATTGCCAGAGGCAATATAAAGGATATGGCAGAAGTTGAAGCATCCGATATTGATGGATTGATTATTCCTGGAGGCTTAGGTGTGTCTAAGAATCTTTGTGATTATGCAATGGCTGGGCCTGAATGTTCTGTAAACCCAGATGTTTACAGATTGATATCAGAGGTTCTACTTTTAAAAAAACCTATTGGTACAATTTGCATAGCTCCGATATTGATTGCAAAAATATTATCTGAGCAGAATAATTCTGCTAACCTAACGATAGGTTCAGATGATAAAATATCCAAAGACATTAAATTAATGGGAAGCAATCATTTTGATTGCAAAGTTGATGAAGTGATCGTGGATGAAGAAAATAGAATAGTTACAACACCAGCATATATGGAAGCAAAGTGTATTAATGAAGTTGCTTTGGGCATAGAAAAGCTAGTTAGCCAAGTTTTATCGTTAATTGTTGAATGATAAAAATTGCGAACATTAGTGAAATCCCTATCGGTGGTAGCAAGGTTGTCATGTTCGACGAAATGCCTGTAGCCTTATTTAATATTAATGGGGAAATAATAGCATGGGATAATAGATGCCCACATAGAGGTGCTTCTTTAGCGGATGGAAATATAAATAATGATACTGTTCAGTGCAAATACCATCTATGGGAATTTGATTTTAAAAGGGCTTGTTCAACAGCTAATGAGAATATAAAAGTAAAAAAATTTAAAATTAGCGTTATAGATAACGATATATTTATATGCTAAAGACCTGTCTCTTCAACGGTCTTTTTCACAGCTTCTAAAGTATTATTAAGCTCTGATTTCTCTTTATCGTTTAATTCAAATTCTAATATTCTCTCTACACCATTAGAACCAATTAGGCTGGGAACTCCAATAAAATATCCATTTATTCCAAATTCCCCTTCACATAAAGATGCGCATGGAATAACTCTTTTTTTATCTCTGATGTAGGATTCAGCCATCTCAATTGCAGATTGAGCCGGTGCATAAAATGCAGATCCGTTTCCGAAGAGTTTTACAATTTCTCCACCAGCAAAACGAGTTCTGTTCACAATTTGTTCTAATCTCTTAGGGTCAATAAGATCTTCTATTGGGACTCCACCTACAGTTGCTAATCTCGTAATGGGAACCATTGTGTCTCCATGGCCTCCAAGAACCATGCATGAAATATCTTGTACGGAACAATTAAGTTCTTCAGCAATAAATGATCTAAACCTTCCACTATCTAAAGCTCCTGCCATACCAACAACTTTATTTTTACTAAAGCCCGATACTTTGTGAAATGCATAAACCATCGCATCAAGAGGATTTGATATGACTATTACAAATGAATCAGGAGATTGTTTTTTTACATTATCTGCTACATCTTTCATGATGCCTAGATTTATATCAAGAAGATCTTCTCGGTTCATTCCAGGCTTTCTTGGAATACCTGCAGTAATAATGAATACATCTGAATTTTTTAAATCGTCCCAATTGGAAGTTCCTGAAATTGAAACATCATAACCATCATGTGGTGTTAGTTGAGTTATGTCGAGGGCCTTACCCTTAACCATTCCTTCAGATTGAGGAATGTCAAAAATTATTACGTCACCCAGTTCCTTTTGAGTGGCTAATAGAGCTAAATTACCTCCTATTTGACCGCCTCCTATTAATGCTATTTTAGGTTTATTCATAATTTTATAGTTAGTTAGGAATTACGCTTACTATTTTCCTTTTTTTGCCTTTGTTAGTAAATTTGACTTTACCGTCGTTGGTTGCAAATAAACTATCATCATTGGCCCTTTTAACATTTACGCCAGGATGTACTTTAGTTCCGCGTTGCTTTAATATAATTCCTCCAGATAAAATGCTTTGGCCATCGGATACTTTAACGCCTAACCGTTTTGCATTTGAATCTCTACCATTTTTAGAACTACCCATTCCTTTTTTATGAGCCATTATTTTTTCTCCCCTTTTTTTGAAGATGTAGAACTAGGTTTTGCTTTAGCTGTTTTTTTTGCTGTGCTCGTTTTTGAAATTGAGTCAATTTTAATTAAGGAGAAGCTTTGCCTGTGACCGTTTTTTCGCTTGTAACCTTTTCTCCTTTTCTTTTTAAAAACTATTATTTTTTTGTCTCTTCCATTTTCAAGAACCGTTGCAGAGACTTTAAAATTCTTAATAAATGGGTTTCCTATCTGAACTTCACCATTGTCATTAGCTAATAAAACCTGATCATACGATAATTTTTTTCCAACTTCAGTGTTTTGACTAGGAACCTTTATGGATTTCCCTTTTTCAGCTCTGAATTGTTTACCAGAAATATTTACGATAGCATACATATTATTCTCCAAAATAGCCTAGAAATATACTTAAATCCTTAGTTACGTTCAATATCTTGTTTTATTTCTTGTTCCGTGTTTTTAGAATCAAAGAATTTAAATTCATCTCGACCAATAGTATTATTTGCGACTGTCTTGATATAGGTAAAGTTTTGCCACATTAGACCCCTAAGAGCTTTTTTGTTATTATTTAAAAAGTCTGCAATTTCAGGATGGACTTGCAATTGTAGTCTAAATTTTCGATTTTTTAATTTATAACGTCGAAGCCAAAAATCGATTCTTGTAACTAGAGTTTCTTTTGACATAATCCTGCCAGATCCCTTGCAAGTTGGGCATTCTTCGCTCATTGAGTCTAAAAGACTTAAACGTATTCTTTGTCTTGTCATTTCAAGGAGTCCAAAATCAGAAATTGGCGAAATGGCTACTTTAGCGCGATCTTTCTTTAGTTCTTTTCTTAATTCATAATAGATTTTTTTTCTGTTTGATTCTTCTCTCATATCGATAAAATCAATAACTACTAAGCCAGACAAATCCCTAAGTCTGAGTTGTCTAGCAATTTCTCTGCAAGCTTCGAGATTTATTTTTACTGAATTTTGCTCGTGATTTTTCTTACCAACAAATTTTCCACTATTTACATCTACAACTACCATGGCTTCGGTTTTTTCAATAATTAAATGACCACCACTTTTTAGCCAAACTTTCGGTCGTAATAATTTATCAAGCTCATTCTCAATGCCCATACTCTCAAAAAGCGGTTCGCGCTTTGTGTAGTGTTCTAACCTAATAGCCATATTTGGAGAAACATCATTTAGATATGAACTGAGTTTTTTGAAGAGCTTTTTTGAATCGATGCAAATTTTTGTTATGTCAGGTGTGAATAAATCTCTTATAACGCTAGATGCAGTTTCTAAGTCCTCGTAAGCAAGCGATGGAGCTTTTTTATTAGAATTTTTAGAATTGACACTTTTCCAATTAGCAATTAAGCTAGAGTAATCTTTTTTTATGACATCATCGCTTTTTCCTTCTGCAACGGTACGAACAATAACTCCCATTCCTTTTTCTTTCATTGCAGAAACTATTTTCTTTAACCTTCTTCGTTCATATTTATCCCAAATTTTCTTTGATATGCCAACATAATTTGAATTTGGAACTAGCACAAGCAATCTACCAGGTAGAGCAATTTCTGTAGTTACTCGCGGACCCTTTCCAGCAAAAGCCTCTTTGATAACTTGAACATATATATTTTGACCAGTCTTTAGATTAACACTTACATTGCTATCATTTCTTTTGTGGTTTGATCGTTTATTATTTTTCCTCTTTTTATCCTTTTCATCTCCATTTTCTTCATAATCTGAAAGTAGCGCAGGGTTCTCAATTTCTGAAAATGGTAAAAATGCATTTATATCATATCCAATATCAACGAAAGCTGCTTGCATGCCAG
>CACBUT010000006.1:0-61380 GCA_902542445.1 uncultured Fidelibacterota bacterium
TCATTGATTTTTATATAATTATAGCAACTAGGCATTATCACGATATAAGTATATATTGTTAATAGAAAATATATTAAATGAAACAATGGCTACTTTAAAAAAGACACTAAACAGATTTGATGGAATTGCTTTGCTTGTAGGCATAACTATAGGTTCAGGAATTTTTGCCACACCTCAAATCATCGCAAAATATTTGAATTCATTTTCAACAATAATTTTGTTATGGATAGCGGTTTCTATTTTTGTTTATGTCGGCGCTCTTATTTACGCAGAGCTTGGAAGTAGGTTTCCTGAAACGGGTGGTGAATATATTTATATTGAAAAGGCATTTGGTTCTTTTTGGGGATTTATCTTTGGCTGGACCCAGCTCTTTATAATTCGAACAAGCGCAACGGCAGGTCTAAGCCTTGTAACTGCAAACTACTTGAGCTATTTCTTTCCAATGAACCAAATAGAAAAAACATTAGTAGCATTCTTAGTAATACTTGTTTTCTGTTCAATAAATTATATAGGTGTAAAAAAAGCTAGCGCATATAACAAGCTGTCATCATCCACTAAAATTGGAGGATTGCTATTGTTTGCTGTTGTCGGTCTATTAATTAATGGAAATGATTTTTCAAGATTAGGTGAAATCAAAACTGTACAAGCAAGTCTCGGACCCATTGGTAATACGATTGCAGCCTTGATGCTCATATTATTTTCATTTATTGGTTGGGATCGGGTAGGTTATGTTGCTGGTGAAATGAAAGATCCTCAAAAAGTTATCCCTCAGACCATGCTTTTTGGGATGCTCATTATCTCTGTCTTATATCTTTCTTCTAATATCCTATATCATACTATTATTGGCCTAGAGCAAATGCGAGAAAGTACCATTGTTGCTTCAGATACAGCAGTGAAACTTTTTGGCCCAATTGGAGCAGCAATGATCTCTTTAATGGTAATCATATCTGCAACGGGCAGTATCAACGGAACCATCATGTCAGCGAGTAGAGTCTATTATGCCATGGCAAAAGATAAACTTCTTTTTGCATGGCTCGATCATATCCATCCTAAACATCAAACACCAACACATGCAATTGTAGCTCACGGATTATGGGCTGCCGTATTAATAATTATAAGGCAAAATTTTGAAACTATTGTTTCGGGGATGGTCTTTGCAGTTCTGATTTTTTACGGATTCACAACAATTGCATTTTTCAAATTTAGAAAAGAAAATGCTGGCAAAGATAATGGCTTCAAACTTTTTGGCTATCCATGGATCCCATCGCTTTATCTAGTAGGTATAATTTTATTGGTAGGGTTAAGAAGTTTTTATGAATTTGAAAGCTCAGTCAAAGATCTTTGTTTCATAGTTTCTGGGATACCTATTTACTTCATCTTATTCAAAAATCAACCTGCAAAATGAAAATTTTTCTGATTGTATTAACTTGCCTATGGATACTCTTTTGGCAAATAGCTTGGATATATGATCAAACGCGTATGGGTAAAAGAGATAGTAAAAACATTATTTTTGCAATCTGCGGATGGATAGCAATAGTACTGCTACTTAAGAATTAATTGTTGGATTTTGCTGGAGTTGGAGTAGTGAATTTGACCCAAAGATCTGACCCGTCGGGATACCTTCCCATAGATATATCTGTTTCTTGAACTCCGAACGTAACTGAATCAATCAACACTCTTTCAGCATTATATAAATAAACTCCCTCTCCATCAGCAGAAAGTTTCTCACCAATGTGTAGAGGGCCTTGATCCTGATCCTTATCAAACCATATAATCAAATATCCATTAGCAGGGACTATGGTAGAAAACTGATTCGATGAGGGTATTATGTTTAGATTATCCTCAAGATCATCAGCAAGGTACATGCCACTTATATCAATCGGGTCAGATGAAGAATTATAAAGCTCTACCCAATCATCATACTCACCTATCTCATCAGCATAAACAGAATTGTTGCTCGCTAAAAATTCATTTATAAATAGGTATTTCTTTTCACTACTGTCATCCTCGCAATTTGTAAGGAAAAATAGTGTAAATAAATATAAAGGATATGTGTGTAGCAAATTTCTCACTAAAAAATTTAAAATATTTTAATAAGTCTTTTGCTAAAAATTTTGAGGTTACTTTAGGTATTGCTCATCGAGCAATACCTAAAGTAAAAAGAGCTTCTATTTTGCCCAAGAGGATTTTAGCAACGCAACCGATGGATCTTCTGTGTTCGATACCAAAACATAGCCATTTTTAAAAGCTAGTCCTTCAGGTTCACCTTGACTTTCAACATCCGTTTGAGATGTGTAGTCATTGAGTTCAGTAATAGCTCCTGAATCAAATTTTGGGTTTGCAGGGTCTGTAATATCGTAAACAACAACAGCACCTGCATCTTGTAATGTGGTAAGGACAAAAGACTTGCCACCAGCCTCAGCGATCACTACTTCCTCTGGTTCGATACCTTTACGTTTATCGTCCCAATCCCAATTGCTAGGAAGGTCATCTGCTAACCTGATAAAAAGTTGACTAGACGGTTTACCGGAGGCATCCAATGTGTGAACACCAATTGTTCCATCATATTCGCCTGCAGTGCAAACAAGGGTACCAGTCTCATTCAACCAAATTCCATCTGGTTCATGTTCAGGGTTTGTAAATGCAACTTTATCTTGCAGAACGTCTGGTGGGTTTGAAAGGGAAAACCAACCAATTTCATTAGATTCCTGCAAAGTCATATAGACTGTATTTCCATCTGGTGCTATCTTAACTCCTTCAGGTTCTGCAAGATTACCGTTTGAACCAGTATGAGAAATTTTCATATCCTTGACTAGCGACCCTTTATCAATTCCATTTTTAATATCATAGATTGAAACACCTGGAAAACCTAAGTTGTCGCATCCTCCGTCCACACCATCTTCATAGTCAAACTCATTGACAACAACCACGTATTCATTATCAACGGCTATATCAACGGCATCAGGGTTGTATCCAAGTTCATAAGGTCCAGATTTTTGCAAAGTAGCTGTGTTAACTAAATATAATTCCCCTCTTTTGCATGCACCTTTAGATACGACAACAGCGAGAATGGACTCATCAACGCTCACATCAATAGAAGAGCACTCGGCATCAGATTCATTGGTTATCTGAACGCTTTGTCCGCTCATCGAAATACCAGTAGATGTGATATTGATAAAATCAACGGTATTTTGCTTGGAGTTCACGATAACACCTTTTTCATCATTGATAAATCTTATTAATTCTGGCTGTGATTGTGAACCATCGCCTGTAGTTATCTTATCCACTAAAGTAATATCAAAACTATCTACGACTAGTTTTTCTTCAGCTTCTTTATCTTCGCATGCAAAATAAATAAAGCCTAATGGTATTATGAGAAAGGAAATTTTGTTAATTAATTTTTTCATCTATTATCCTGAGTTTTATTTTTTTAAAACTTAAATCGAAAAAATACTAATGAAACTATATTAACAAATTGTAAACAAATTATTAACTAATGTAGACTAAAAGTTTAACTCCAATTGGATCAAGAACTGATTGTCTTTAACGCTTGGCTGATGATCTCTTCCTTCATCTTTTGCAAACTCTTCTTTGTCTCCTGTTACTTCATCAAGGAAATAGTACTCAATTTTTACTTTTGAATAGCTAGTTAGATCGTAAATGGAAGCAATAGTAAATAATTTCCTATCCCAAGTCTGTGGATCTTTCAATTGAGGAAAAAATGTATCCCCGCCGGGGTCTATCCTTAATTCACCATAACGGGCAACGACCAATAATTTTTCATTAATAGTTGATGTAGCCTCACCATAGAACCCTCCCCTGTTTAAGTAGCCATCTTTTGAATATATTGCCTCAGCTCTCAACAAAGTATTGAATAGTTGATATTCTGCTCTGCCACCATACCATGAATGATCTATGTTTGCATCCTTAGATAAAACATCATCTGGCTCAACAGTAGCATAATAATCAAAATCATAGTGAAGTCTTTTTTTCCAATCTTCATCATCAATTAATTTCCCAGTATAATACCATCCTTGCAATTTAAAATCGCCAAGATTTAACCCCCCTCTTAGGCCAAGCTCATAAGTTTGCCCATCAATTTTTTCACCATCACTATAAACTAACATTCGAAACGATTTGTCCTCAACCGCATCATCATAACCAAGGGGTCTTTTCAACGCCAATGAAGCGCCGTAATCAAATATTGAGCTTTTGCTACTTACGTCAACATGATACTGTCTTCCTTTCCAGTATGCAGTTCCTATCAGTGGATATCCTTCTGTTTTTCTTTTAAGCGCCACAGCAGGTCTATTTTTACCAACTTCAAGCCTCAAATCATTGTTTTTATAAAGCAAATAATGTTTATCTGCATAAGCACCATTATCATTGAATCTTAAACTAAAGCGATATGAAATGGTGGGTGAGTATATAACACTAAAATCCAATACAGCTTTATCTATCCTTGTATAAGGACTTCTGGTTTCAATTTTTTTTAAGAACGTTTCGCGATTGCCAGCACCACCCTTTCCTTCCACATCAACGAATTCCATCTCCACCTCGCCTGAAAGCTCAATATTAATTTCCGATGGAACAGATAAAGAGATTGGTGTGCTATTATCTTGCGCAAAAAGATAAGGGGTAGCATTGAAAAGAATTAATATTTTAAAGAAAAGTAAAGTTGGATAGGATTTCATTTTTTTCTCTTTTTTAATTAAACATAAATCAAAATTTATACCAAATAATTAGCCCGAAATTAAAATCAAAAAATGAATAAAAATCATTTTTCCTGATTCTTCTCATTTATTTTTAGAATTAATTCGCTAATTACTTTGTCATTGTTATAATCTGGTTTTAGCAAATAATCATTGATTGCTTTTTTTAAGTCTGGATTTGATAAATGGGGATTGATCATTTCTATAAAAGCGCTATTATCGTACCTGTTATTTTTTAAAATACTGAAAAGTAATGTTCTTATTAAGCTTCGTGTTCTCTCTTCTAATTTTTTGTCATCAATTGATGAAGTATCAACACTGATGTTATATGATATAATCTTTCTAAGATCATCTTCAATCTTTTCAAACAAATCATTTTTATTTCTTCTCATTAATCTATAAAAGCTAATTCGGTATCAAATTCTTTACTAAATCTGTGAAAGTTGGAAATGAAATAGCTTCATCAATTTTATCCCCAAAACCATATGTCAATTGATAAAATTTTACATTTGCTTTATTTGCAGCAGTCATGTCCCCGTTTGTATCACCTATGTATAATGGGTTTTGTAACTGGTTTCTATTTTTCACCATATCAATATTATCTGATTTAGATTTTTTTGTGTTACCCCAACATTCAAAATCCAGAAAGATATCATTGAGTTTATACAAGTTTAAAAAAATTTCAATATAGCCTTTCTGACAATTGCTAACGATATACATTTTATAATGTTGATTTAAAAGCCTTAAGCCTTCAATAACACCGCTATATAATCTTCCGCCGTTTTTTTTTATTATTAAATTATCTTCAATCATCGTCTCTTTGATTATAAGTGATTGTTTCTTTTTATCTAAGGCTCTAAAAATAGTTTTTACACATTCATCGTGCTGCATACCAGTTACTTTTTTAATATCGCTTGAATCAATTTTTTTAAAATTAATTTTGTTTCTTTCTAATACATTATTCCAAGCAACCACGATAGCTTCTGTAGTATCCCAAAGAGTTCCATCAAGATCAAATATTAAAGAATCATGTTGTGTTTTCAAATTGTTCAAATTATGTAAATTTTTTAAAACGAATATAAAAAAAAGGGCCCCATAAGGAGCCCTTCTTTTTTTTGATTTAAATAATGGTAATTACAAAAGCAAACGCATAGTCTAGGCAAAATCAATTTTTTTTAAATGTAAATTTTTAAACTGTTAATAATTTTATAATAGTAATTAAATATTAAAAAAATTTACAGATATTATACTCTTTTTTAAGTTTTTTGTTTTTTTTTAAATAGCTATAATTATGTGATAATCATAAAGTAAGAAATTAGTTAAGGTGTGTTTTAATCCTTTAAAGCATTATAGCATAAAAAATATTTGATAGCTTTGATTTGTTTTTTGAACATAATCTATTAATAATAATGTTACTATAAAATCGTGACCCTGAAGAAAAAAATATTATTCGTTTGTACAGGCAATTCGTGTCGATCTCAAATTGCCCATGGTCTATTGAACAACATTGCCGGTGATAGATTTGAGGTATTTAGTGCAGGACTATCACCAAACAAAGTTCACCCCATGGCTATTGAAGTTATGAAAGAAATAAATATCGATATTTCTCATCATACCTCAGATCACTTAGATGATTATTTAGATAAAGATATAGATGTGGTCATAACAACCTGTGATGATGCAAATGAATCGTGCCCTGTTTTTCCAGGAAGTGTAGTGAGATTAAATTGGAGCATTGATGACCCATTTGAAAGTTGGAATGTAGAAGAGAGCAATATTCAATTATTTAGAGATACTAGAAATAAGATTGAAGAGAGGGTAAGATCATTCTTGGAGAAGCATACGCTATAAAATATTTTTAAAAATTCTTAAATATTTTTATATCGAAATTTTTATGTCGAGACACAGTAAATGTTAAACTTTTGATCCAATTATTTTATACAAAACAAATCCAAAAATTGCGGCTAATACCCCTTTTTCATAGCCAATATCGTTTAATAAAATATTTGATTCTTGTATCCAAGAGAGGATTGCAAACATAATTCCAAACGATGATAGATAGTTCCAAACAATTTTTTTCATTGTATCTCTTTGTTTAATTAGAATATTAAAATTTTATTTTTTGATGTTCTTTTCACTTTTGCGTAAATCAAAATTTGCTGAGCAGTATTTCTTTTAAAACTTTATAATTATGCAAAGTTGTATAAAGTCAAATATAAAAAGAAGGGCCCCATATGGAGCCCTTCTTTTTTTGGTTGGAGAGAAAAAGCAATTGCCTATGCAATTACTTCATCAATGTCATTTTTCCTACTTTAAATTCATTACCAGCATTAACTCTGTAAAGATACATGCCAGATGGAACCGGTGCACCGAAAGAGTTTTTACCATGCCATGTAACAGTTTTAAAGCCCGCTTGTAATACACCCATATCATACTGCATAACCTGCTCACCTAATAGATTGTAGATCGTAACAGTAACTTCAGATCGATTAGGTAAACCAAAGCGAATCTTAGTTGATGGGTTGAATGGATTAGGATAATTTGATTGCAATTCGAATGAGGACGGAAGTCCTGATAAAAGTGCATCATCGTCCACTGATAAGAAGCCTACTCCAAGTCTTCCTTGAGCAGATAAAATTGACCATTTGTCTAACCAGTTGGTTTCACCAAAGGCACCTACGTAATCTACTTGGGTAAAAAATCCATCGCTAGGTAAAGTATCAGCATTCTTATAAGCAGGACCACCCTTCAATGGTCTTGGATCAATATACGCTGTTCCATCTTCGCTAACATCAGAGATCATAGCTAACAATGGATCTTCATTTCGTGAAGTGGTATCGCTCGCACCTACCGTTGCATTACCACCCACTTTGAACCTGTCGGTGCCGCCATAAACTATATTGTTGGCAGACCATATTAGAGAGTCATTAGCAAGCAATGCAGCTGTTGAACTATCTTTAATCGCAACACCAACTTTGTAAATGTTTGAAACAATATGGTTCCAGAACATACCAGCTGTTCCTTCGCGAAGTCTTACAGCTTCATCAGCACCTTCTCCTGCTGGAGGAGTTGAAGGTGTACCGGGTCCAATTAACGTTGCATTAGCAAACTGAGGCATTGAACGAGGAAATTTCGTATCAAATTTAGAATCCATCTCATACGCTCTGCCCGCTCTTTGATCGCCCTGAATTACAAATAAGAATTGACCTTTGCCAATGTACCCTTCATCAGTATCAAAACCATCATCACCAACATACAATGCTGAACAATACTTTAGATTGACGGTTCCACCAAACATTTCAAAACCATCATCCAGGTTATAAGCAACCTCACAATACTCAACAGTTGTCTTATTGCCCACACCTGCTAAGGTTATACCGTTTATTTCATTATCTTGGCCAATGGATCTACCTCCATGCCAAACACGGACATATTTCAATGTACCGCTATTATCTTCAGGGTCTGTACCGCCGTATGGAACACCAGTTATGCCTTCAACAAACTTGGTTCCACCACCTGCTAATGGTGCTTTTCCATTAACAATAATCCCGCCCCATTGACCACGTGGCTCGGCTGCAAGCTCTGCAGGGGTTAAAGCTGAGGTAAAAGTAATTGGATTATCAGCAGTACCTTCTGCCATTATTTTTGCACCTTGCTCTATAATAAGTGCAGGTGCCAAACCATTACCATCATCAGGTAAGGCTTTAATGGTCACGCCAGGTTGAATGGTCAAAGTTGCACCACTTTTTACAAATACTTGACCTGTCAGTAAGTATTCGTTGGTATTGTCCCAGGTTGTATTGTTTGTAATGCTGCCAGCTCCTAATTCAACTATATTTGCTCCTGCTAGAGGAAGTCTACCATTATCTGATAGGTAAGACCAGCCTTTTAGCCATAGATTTGTACCAAACGCACCTACATAGTTAACTTGTGTAAAAAATCCATCTTTTGGTAAAGTATCTGCATCTTTAAAAGCTGGGCTACCTGCCTTAGGTCTAGGATCAATCACACCACCAGTCTCACTGGTATTGGTCACTGCTAGTAATTGCGGATCAACATTTCTAGAGGTAGTGTCACTAGCACTTACTGTTGCGTTGCCACCCACTTTGAATCTGTCAGTTCCACCATAGACAATGTTGTTGGCTGACCATACTAGTGAGTCATTAGCAAGTAATGCTGCGGTTGAACTATCTTTAATTGCGACGCCAACTTTATAGACATTGGTAACCAGGTGGTTCCAAAACATACCAGCTGTACCTTCTCTTAAGCGTACATTCTCATCAGCGCCCTCACCTGCAGGAGGGTTTGAAAGGCTGCCAGGACCCAACAATGTAACGTTTGCAAATTGTGGCATTGAGCGGGGAAACTTTGAATCAAATTTTGAGTCCATTTCATAGTTCCTACCTGATCTTTGTTCGCCTTGAACAGCAAAAAGAAACTGCCCTTTACCTGTATATCCTTCATCAGTATCAAAACCATCATCGCCTACCCAAAGAGCAGAGCAATGTCTCAAATTTACTGTACCACCAAACATTTCAAAACCATCATCCAGATTATGAGCAACCTCTACATAGTCTACAACAGTCTTATTTCCAACACCAGCCAGCGTTAGTCCGTTAATCTCATTATCCTGGCCAATAGATTTACCACCATGCCAAATTCTAACATATTTTAAAACACCACTATTATCAGTTGGGTCAGTTCCTCCATACGGTACACCAGTCACACCCTCAACAAATTTGGTTCCGCCACCTGCTAATGGTGCTTTACCGTTAACAATAATTCCACCCCAATTTCCCCTTGGACTTGCTGCTAGTTCAGCGCTAGACAAAATGGAGGTAAAAGTAATAGGATTGGCCAATGTTCCCTCAGCCATTATTTTTGCACCTTGCTCTATAATAAGTGCAGGTGCCAAACCATTACCATCATCAGGTAAGGCTTTAATGGTCACGCCAGGTTGAATGGTCAAAGTTGCACCACTTTTTACAAATACTTGACCTGTCAATCTGTAGGATTTTGTAGAAACAAGCGTAGAATCAGACGAAATATTACCAGCTAAATCAACGGTTGTTTCGGCTGGTAATCTGCTATCTAATACAGACCAACCTCTAATCCATAAATTTCTACCAAATGCACCAACATAAGAAGTTTTGTTAAAGAATCCATCATTTGGAAGATTGTCAGCTGATAAAAATGCAGGTCCAGCTGTTGATGGCCTTGGATCAAAGGTGGCTGTACCAAATTCAGTGACATCTGTGATAGCAGCTAAGAGTGGATCCACATTCCTCGAGGTAGTATCACCAGATTCAACAGTGGCATTGCCACCCACTTTAAATCTATCTGTTCCTCCATACACAATATTATTAGCTGACCAAACTAAAGAATCTTTTGCCATTAAAGCAGCAGTGGAGCTATCCTTGATTGCGACACCAACTTTATAGACATTGGTTACTAAATGATTCCAAAAATTTCCAGCAGTTCCTTCTCTTAATCTCACAGCTTCATCCGCACCCTCGCCTGTGGGAGCAGTGCTTAGATTGCCAGGACCTATGATTGTTGAATTTGCAAACTGTGGATAGGAACGTGGAAATTTTGACTCAAATTTTGAATCCATTTCATATGCACGACCAGATACTTGTGTACCTTGGATCGTTAATAAAAATTGACCTTTGCCTGTATAACCTTCATCGGTATCGAATCCATCATCGCCTACCCATAGAGCGGTACAATGTCTTAAATTTACTGTACCACCAAACATTTCAAATCCATCATCTTTGTTATACGCTACTTCTACATAGTCGACAACAGTTTTGTTTCCAACTCCTGCAAGGGTCAAGCCGTTAATTTCATTATCTTGACCAATAGATCGTCCACCGTGCCAGATTCTTACATATCTTAAAACACCACTACTGTCAGAAGCATTGGTGCCACCATAAGGAACACCGGTTACTCCTTCAACAAAACTGGTACCTCCACCGGCTAAAGGAGCATAACCATTAATAATCAAACCGCCCCAATGACCTCTAGGATCTGCTTTTAAGACAGCATCGGTTTGATTTGCTGTAAATGTAATTGGCTTGTCTTTCGTACCATCTGCAATAATAAAACCGCCCTGTTCAACGATAATTGCTGGTGCCAAATCTGCACCATCGGTATTGTTAGCTTTAATTACTGTTCCTGGCTCTATTGTAAGCGTAACTCCACTTTTTACAAAAACCTGTGCTTGTAAAATGTAGGTGTTAGAAGCGGACCAAGTGGTATTTGTGGTAATGTTCAACTTAGTACCATCACCAGCACCGACCGCAACTTCATTTGCATACGCAAAACCTGAAACAACTACAAAACAAGCTAAAGAAAACGATCTGAAACTTGATAGCATTGATTTCATTGGTTAATCCCTTTTTTTTAATTAATTAAAATTTATATGAAAAACTCATGGACCATGAAAATCCAGGATCAAAAGTTGAAGTGTAATAATTAGACCCATTCTCTTGAACGATTGCGTATTCTTCTTTTTGTTGTAAAAGATTTTTCAACTTTATTCCTAATCTAAATGGTAATTTCTGAAAATCTTTAGAAGCAGTAACATTCACATCATGCGAGGGCAATTCATATTCGCTAGCTTTAAATGATTGTAATGATACCAACTTCTTAGAATTATAATTATAACTTAGTGCCAGATTGTAACCAGAGTTTAAACGCAAGCTTAATAAACTGTTTACAATGATATCTGATTGACCTTGTAGTGGTCTATTTTTTTCAGACACAGGGGTAAATGGATCCCCTGTAAAAAATGTTACTGACTCCGGACTTTGCACTTCCGATTGAGAAATAGTAGCATTAAAGGATAGTCGCATCAATCCCATAGTAACAGGGATAAATGGCAATGTCTTTCTTGCTTCAAATTCAAATCCAGATGTTTTTGCACTTTCAGCATTCATAAACATCAAATTAATTCTATCAGAACCACCAGCAGTAAAAACGGCTATATCAATGGGATTTACAAAATCTTTATTAAAATAACCTACTGAAAGCAATTCTGTAGGGGTTGGATACCATTCATAGCGAATGTCGTAATTGGTTATTTCGCTAGGCTTTAAATCTGGATTACCTATTCTTATAGCTTTACCGTAAAATTCTTGATAAGCAAATGGGGCAATTTCTCTAAATTCACCACGAGCTACTGTTTTTGAGTAAGCTAATCTTAATATTGTATTATCAGTTGCATTAAAGTTTAGATTTAATGCAGGAAGAATTTTTGGATCAAGCTGCTTTGATTCCGTTGGTATGGTATCATTTTGAGAAAAATCTCTGACACCAGTGACAGGGTTGTAGGGATATACCTTTAAATCGTAATTTTCAGATCTTATTCCGGCAATCAGTAGGAGCTTATCTGACAATCCAAAGAGTGGAACAGGGGATTGAAACTGAACAAAAGCAGCATCAACATACTGATCGGCTCTATAACCATTTCTAGAAATACCATCGCTTCGTTCAACTAAAATTAATCCTTTTTGAATTATTCTGTCAGCATCCTCATTGTAAAGAAAGAATTTATTTTTAGAAAAAGGCTCTCCGAGCTGAGTAGAGTCTAATACTCCATAGCTAACGCTAGCATGACTTACACCATGATAAAAAGATCTTTTTGAAAAATTTCTAAATTTATTTTGATATGCTAAACCTGTTTTAAATTGAATTCTTTCATCATTTGAGTTAACATATTTGTATTTAAGATCGAGATTTAAAAGATTGTCATCCCCATCAATATAATCTACTATACCTGGCTCAGTTGAAGAGGCGATAACGCTTAGATATCTATCATCGGTAAATCTATAATTATGCTGCATTGAGCGTGGCTCATAACGCGTGGAATTTCCTACAGTTGCATTCCATTCAATATTATGAGAGCCAATCTTATTAAGCTTATGATCTCCATTCAAGGATAGTGATCGCACTGTTTTTTCAATATATTTATCCGAGATAAAGATGCCTTCAGCAACATTGGCTGTTGAGCCAGAAGATCTATACATTTTATCGTCGCTTTTATGGGAGTAGATAAAATTGAGTTTGAAATCGTGCATCTGCCACAATTTTATACCGAAACTGATCGATGATGCGAGGCTGGTGCTATAACCATTGGTTGAAAGCATGCGGTCTTCTAAGCTAGAAACAAGTGAAAGGGCGCCCTCACTTCCTGATTGCTCTAGATAAGTTTTAGAAAGTCCATTCTTGTAATAGTATTTATTTGAAAAGTTTAAATTGATAAAGTATCCACCCTCAACAAAGCTTTTGCTACCCCATTTTTGACCGTTCTTTAAACTAAAAGAAAATGGTTGTTTTGGAGTTTGTTTTTTATGTACGAATCCAGGATTTAAAGATCTTCCTAGTTGAGAAAGCTTATTGTACCAGCCAAGAAAATTGCTGATCGAAGAATCTGGGTAAACCCAACCCTCGCCTATAACATATTTTCCGCCCTGCTTTTTAACAACATAATCAGGAAATTCTTTAGGTAAGGCTCTGGTGCCATCATCATAGCCCCAGAAATCATTTTTTCCTCCAACGTTTGAAAACAAATGATCATAATTATTCGATATATAGGTATTGCCTGATAATCCAAAACTAACATCAATCACTTTTTGGTCTGGGTAAGCTTTTGTGTCCAAGATAATTCCCCCGCCCCCAAACTCCCCTGGCATTTCTGCAGAGTATGTTTTTAATACCTTAATACCATTTATTAAACTGGTTGGAAACAAATCTAGAGGAACAGCTTTCTTGTCAGGTTCAGGACTGGGCAAAGGACTGCTATTAACTTGAACGGCGGTATATCTTTCACCCAAGCCTCTCACTACAGGAAATTTTCCATCACGAATCGTTACTCCAGTTACCCTTCTCATTGCTTCCGCGGCATTTGAATCACCAGATTTAGATATTTGATCTGCGCTTATGGCATCTTCAAGAACAGTGCTTTCTCTTTTTTGTTGAAGCTCTTCCCTTTCAGTGCCTTCCTTGGCTTCAACCTCAACTTCGACGGCTTGTAGTTCAATGGCACCAGAAGAAAGCTCTATGTCTATGGTAATTGAATTCTCGTCAATCAGATCTATATCTTCTATTATTTTTTTTTCATAGCCAATGTAATTAGCTACGATGGTGTATGTTCCAGACGGTAGATTTTGAATAAAATAATTTCCTTCAAAATCCGTTGCAGAACCGAAACTAGTTCCTTCTAAAAATACATTAGCTCCAATAAGTGCTTCACCAGATTCAATATCAGTAATTTTACCAACAATTGAACCTGATTGGGCAGATACAGAACCAACTAATGCAACTGGAACCAAAAACCAGTAGCATAATTTGATTAGCAATTTCATTGCTTTCTCTCCATTTTTGAGTTCTAAGATCATTGAAAGGTCTTAGAGTATTAAAAAAATTCTTAATCTTGAGCTTCGTTCCAATTAGTACTAAATGTGATAATTTCATTAACTGGCATACACACACCTTTATCTATTTTATAAGTTAATTTCCCTCCCGTAGATATATTGGATAGATCAAAAATTGATGCAGAATCGTTAGATGGAATAGGGTTGATCTTGGAGGAAAAATCAATGAGCAAGGAGTAGTCCACACCCAAAATAGTTTTAGAGGCATAACCATTTTGAATATCAACGATCATAAATATTAACATGTCATTTACATCAATAACCCCATCTTCATTTGCATCAGCCAAAGGCCTTTTGGGGTTTGGATTTGCTTTGAGATATTCGGTTTCTACTAAACAGTTTAAGGCAAAAAAAGTTAGATATCCGCCCCATGGCAACAAGTTAGGATCCACTATATAAGCTTCTGCAGCAGGATCGGTTGAACCAGCTGGATCAAAAGCACCATTGGAGTTTACTGGAAGCGCATCGAGACCGCTGTTAACTCGATCATTTTCCTCACTCCAAGAAGTTTGGACTTCGCTATATCTTGAATCATGTGCGTCTCTATCTAAAAAATCTAATTTAAATGTAGCAGGGGCCACTGATCTGTCTACTAAGTAGGATCCATCTGGAAATGGTGGCAAAACTTGATCGCCCAAAGTAATATCAGGTTCAAGGATGAAATTATTTAACTTTTTATTTCCACTGGCATCTTGATCTGCAGTCCAAAGACCCGCATCTGTCATTGAAGCAACTGTACCATACGAATTGCATGTTTCAGAGTTAAATCTAATAGTGGGATAATTGCCTGTAACGGTATAGGTACCTCTTCCACCGCTAGAATTTGCATCATTCAAAACTACTTTCAATGCGATACCAGCAGCAGCAAGACCAGCGGCATCATACTGTGCTGTTTGTGGAAATCCTGGAGCATTATCACCAGCTTTAAATGAGGCTAAGGTTTGTTCAGTGAATGCTGAAACGGTGGCTTCAGGTATAACCATTTTTGTAGCATAACCAGCAGCGTCTTTCCAAGAAGCTTTAAGTTTATAGACATCAGCTGAAAAATCGATTCCGGCTTTTGTTACAACCGTTCGATCATAGGTAGCATTTAGAGATTGAAGATTCCAAGTTCCAACGGCATCTCCTAGATTAGATCCGCCATCGTCATCTTCACAAGAAAAGAAAAAAACTGCTATTGGTATATATAGATAAATATAAAAATTTTTCTTAAGATTCATAGATTCCTCATTTATAACTTTTTGAGTTTAAAAGCCAGCTATGGCATCAATTATTAAGAAAAAATTATATTTTATAAATCACAGCTTTATTACTATCATTTAAACAAACCGTTAACAATATTTTTAAAAAAAGTGATTGTCTTATAGGAATCGATTTAAAAAAAAATCTCATTAATAGGTTTAACCCATGAAACACAAAGCCAAAAAACTTTTCTTAACGATGGTTTTATTGAAAATGAACCTTGCATGTAGCTATATCTTTTCGCAAACAAATCAATTTAAGATTTATAGTGAAAAGATTTTAGGAACCGAAACAACTATCAAAATGATTCCAATAAAAAGTGGTACATTTAACATGGGAAGCTCAAAAAAAGAAAAAGAAAGAAAAAGAGACGAGGGACCTATTAAAGACGTCTATATAGATGGATTCTGGATTTCCGAAATAGAAATTACATGGGATGTTTATGAGCTTTTTCTTGATAGAACAACTGATAAAGAACATGTTAAAAGAGCAGAGTTGAACCTTAATATAGATGCTATATCCGGTGCAACTGCACCCTATGTTAATTACAACAAAAAAGGATATCCGGTAGTTAATGTAACGCAATATGCTGCTTCACAATTTTGTAAATGGCTATCAGCAAAAACAGGTAATTTTTATCGTTTGCCCACTGAAGCAGAATGGGAATTCGCCTGCAGAGCTGGAAATGATGATCCTTATTCATTTGGTAAAAACGCAAGAAAAATGAACGAGTACGGATGGTTCAAAAAAAACAGCAATGGTCAAATTCAAAAAGTAAGATTGAAAAAACCTAATGCGTTTGGTATCTATGACATGCATGGCAATGTTGCAGAATGGGTGCTAGATAGTTACAATCCTGAAACTTATATTTTATGGGGAAACAACGTAAAAAACCCCATAATGATTGGAAAAAAATTGTACCCTCGCGTGGTTAGAGGTGGTTCATTTAAAAGCAATATTGATGAACTGCGATCTGCTGCTAGAGGTTTTTCAAAAGAAAAATGGAAAAGACGCGATCCACAAATTCCAAAAAGTTTGTGGTGGTTCACGGATGCCAACAACATAGGATTTAGAATAGTAAGACCAAAAAAAACTCCTAACAAAGATGACATGAATAAGATGTGGGTAAATCCAATCAAAGAATATTGAGGTAAAATGAAAAAAGAAATTGATAATGTAAATCGAAGAAAATTTTTAGAACATTCTGCTAAGATCACAGCAGCCGGTTTTTTAATGAACAAGCTACCAGCAAGATCAAAACGATTGTTTTCGATTGAAGGAGAGATCAAAGTTGCACTTATTGGTTGTGGTGGCAGAGGAACTGGTGCAGCATCTCAGGCTCTAGAGGCAGATCCTGATGTAAGGCTCGTCGCTGTAGCAGATGTTTTTGAAGATAGAATAACAGAATGCTTAAAATCTCTGAACGAAAAATACCCGGATAGTGAAAGAATAAACATCAATCAAGAGACTTCATTCTTAGGGTTTGAAGGATATAAAAATGCTATAGATCTTGCTGATGTAGTGATCCTTACTACGCCACCAGCTTTTAGGCCTTTACATTTTGAATATGCAATTAATAATAATAAACATGTCTTCATGGAAAAACCAGTTGCAACAGACATTGACGGAATTAAAAGAATTATAAAAACTGGTAAATTGGCTCAATCTAAGAAATTAAATGTTGTTGTTGGTCTTCAAAGGCATTATCAAAGAAACTATAGAGCTATTAAAAAAATGATCGATAGAGGAAGAATTGGTGATATCATATCTGGGCAAGTCTATTGGAATAGTGGTGGAGTATGGGTAAAACCTAGAGAAAAAGACCAAACAGAGCTAGAATACCAAATGCGAAATTGGTATTACTTTAATTGGTTATGCGGGGATCATATTGTTGAACAACACATTCATAACATAGATGTAGCCAATTGGTTCATAGGAGCTAATCCCATATCTGCGCAAGGTATGGGCGGCCGTGAAGTTAGAAAAGGCATAGACCATGGACAGATCTATGATCATCATTTTGTCGAATATACCTATCCTGATGGTCAAATTATAGCAAGCCAATGCCGACATCAAAAAGGGTGCATGAATCGAGTTGAAGAGGTTTTCCAGGGAACAAAAGGCTCTGTTACCATCAATAGTGCTAATTTAGCACTAATGAAGAACAAGAGGAAAAAGACAATTTATGACCATCAAGGAGAAGATGACATCAATCCTTATCAGCAAGAACACAATGATCTATTTAAAGCAATACGACTGGGACAATACAAAATCAACGATACAAAACAAGGTGCTGATGCAACGTTATCAGCAATTATAGGCCGTATGGCAACCTACAGTGGACAAGTAATCACTTGGGATGAGGCTATTAAAATGGATCAAAATCTGGTTCCTGATCTCTATTCGTTTGACGATGAAGCTCCCGTTCAACCGGATGAAAATGGTATGTATCCAATACCTGTACCTGGTGTTACAAAATATTAGGAGTTAAAAATGAAAAGAAGAACATTTATCAAAAAAAATGCAATTGTAACTCTAGCCCCATTCATCACAACAGGTCTATTAGCGCGTAATAAGAAAATTAAATCCTTATCAGAAAAACCTTTTCAATTAAATTATGCTCCTCATTTTGGAATGTTCGAATCAATGGCTGGAAAAGATCTAATGGATCAGATTCAGTTCATGCATGATCAAGGTTTTCGATCGCTAGAAGATAACGGTATGAAAAATAGATCCAAAAAAACGCAAAACGATATCGCTAAGAAAATGGAAAAGCTAGGAATGAGTATGGGTGTCTTTGTTGGGCATAAGATCTACTGGAAAGAGCCTAACCTGACCAGCGGGGATAGATCGTTACAAGATGAATTTGTTGAAAATATAAGAGATTCGGTAGAAGTTGCCAAGAGGGTTAACGCTACTTGGATGACAATTGTGCCTGGACATATTGATCTCAAAAAAGAAATGGATTACCAAACTGCTAATGTGATTGAAGCATTGAAAAGAGCAGCAGAAATTTTAGAAAAGCATAATCTTGTCATGGTCCTTGAACCTTTAAATTGGTGGTCAAACCATGCAGGTCAATTCTTAACCGAAATTCCACAAGCATATAAAATATGTAAGGCAGTGGGCAGTCCATCCTGCAAGATCCTGTTTGACATCTATCATCAGCAAATTTCTGAAGGCAATCTCATACCAAATATGAAAAAATCATGGCAAGAAATTGCTTATTTTCAAATTGGTGACAATCCTGGTAGAAAAGAGCCTACTACTGGGGAAATAAATTATTCGAATGTCTTTGAATTTATTCATTCAAAAAATTATAAGGGTATTTTGGGTATGGAGCATGGGAATTCTATTCAAGGCAAGAAGGGTGAATTGAGAGTTATTGAAGCTTATCGTGAGGTTGATAATTTTTAAAATGAATAAGTCTATAATACATAATTTTATTTTTTTATTTTGTGCAACATCTTTGCTTTTATCCCAGAACAAGCAATTGATTTGGTCAGATGAATTTGATGGAGAATATGGACCAATTGACGCTAACAAATGGTTTCATCAAACGATAATGCCAAATGGATACAGCTGGTGGAATGGAGAGGTTCAGCACTATACTAATCGCATCAATAACACATATATCAGTAATGGAACACTGAAGATCGTTGCTAAGAAAGAAACGTTTTCTGATCAAGGGCACACGAAAAATTATACATCAACAAGACTTAACTCTAAATTTGCATTCAAGTATGGTAGGGTCGAGATAAGAGCTAAGCTGCCTAAAGGGCATGGTACATGGCCAGCCATGTGGATGCTAGGTAAAGATATTAATGAAAAGGGAGCCTACTGGCAATTGCAAGGATTTGGAAAAACTTCCTGGCCTCAGTGTGGAGAGCTAGATATTATGGAACACTGGGGTTCTAATCAAAACTACATTGCTAGCGCAATCCACAGTCCATCCAGCTATGGTAACACCGTAAATAAAGGAGGTCAGTTAATCAATACAGTTTCTGATCAATTTCATGTATATGCTTTTGATTGGTCTTCAGAAAAAATGGTCTTTAGTGTAGATGATAAAGTGCATTACACCTATCAACCAGCAAATAAAAACTCCAGCACATGGCCTTTTGATAAAGAAATGTATATATTATTAAATATTGCTATTGAGCCTAGCATTTCTTCTAGCTTTACTCAAAGTGAAATGGAAATTGATTACGTAAGGATTTACAACAATAATCTAAGCACTGAAAATAGTTTGAATCTCATGCCTGATGATTTTGAAATTTCAAGCGTTTATCCAAACCCATTCAATCCAACAGCTACAATAAATTATTCTATAAATAAAAACTCTAATGTTGATTTTTCAGTTTTTGATTTAAACGGAAAAATGATAGACAAAATCTTCAACGGTTATAAAGCTAGAGGTAAGTATTCTTTAAAATGGAATGCCAAACAAATACCCAGTGGCACATATTTTTTAAGAGCAACTAGTGGGAAAAGTTATATAAATCACACAATTACATTAACAAAATGATTTACCCGTTGCTGGCAATGGTTCTTTTAACCTTACTTGTTACATTTAGACTTCTTTTCATAGGCAGCTATCTGGTTGCTACAAAAAAAGTTCATATTAAACAATTTAGAAATATGGATGGGGAATTTCCTAAATATGCTCTTTCAGCTAGAGATCACTTTAGAAATATGTTTGAAATTCCTATTTTATTTTACCTGCTTTGTATTCTTCTAATTATCAAAAATGAGCATGATCCAATTGATATTTATCTCGCTTGGGGATTTGTTTTGTTTAGATTAATTCATAGCTTGATCAGAATACCAAACAAAAATGTGCTTTATAGATACTCAGCTTTTATCGTATCATTGTTTTTCTTAATTGGAGGATGGATAAGCTTTATTATAAAGATCTAATGCTTCACTAAGATTTCATTAAAGCAAAACTGAAAGTTGTACCTTTTCCTTCAATGCTATCTACATTAATGCTAGAATTATGTGCTTCGATAATGTGCTTTACGATAGGTAATCCTAGTCCAGTTCCTTTTCTAAATTTAGTTCTAGCATCTTCAGTTCTATAAAATCTTTCAAAAATTCTAGACAACGATTCTTCATTTATTCCTGATCCTGTATCTGATACAAAAAATAAATATTCTTCTTTATCATCTTCAATGACAATTGAAATCTTTCCTCTTTCTGAATAACGTATTGCATTTGAAATTAAATTATCAAATACCTGTCTTATTCTATCACTGTTAGAATTTACCATTATATCATTTTTTGAATGATTAACTATTTCTATTTCAATATCTTGTCTTTTTTTGATACGAAGCTTTGCCTCATTAACAATCTCCTCAATAATAGGTAAGATATTTATCGGAGTGAGATCAATTTTCATTTCGCCTGTTTCAATTCTTGATATGTCTACTAAATCAGTTACTAACGCTTCAAGTCTATGGCTATTTTTTAACGATCGTTTAAGAAAAACAGTATTTACATTTTCATCATTTAGGGCCCCATTCAACAGGGTTTCTAAATATCCAGTTATAGAGGATATGGGCGTTTTCAATTCGTGTGTAACATTAGTCAAAAACTCAGATCTTACATCGCTCATCTTCTTCATTTTGTTTAGATCGTTTTCAATTTTTTCTGCTAACTGATTTATGTTTTCAGCCAATTCCCCAATTTCATCATTTGATAGAATATCAGCTCTTCGGTCCCATTTGCCGGCTTTTATTTCCTGCGCAACATTCACTATCTTTTTGATTGGATTATTGATCCATTTATCAACAAAAAAAACAAATACGAATAATATAGCTGCAACAATGATTACAATTCTATTTTGATTCGTTGTTCTTAGGTCAATTAATGTTTGTGCAAAATCCATAGTCTGCGCTAAGCGAATGTAGCTCACATCATTTGCTTCGATCATTCTTGCAACATAAATGAAATCCTTCTTTAGTGTATTGCTATATCGAACAGAAACACCGTAATCCATGTTTTTTAAATTTTGTACTTCAGGTCTATTTAAATGATTGTCCATTTTATTTAAGACAATATTAGAATCAGACTCTGCTATAACCTTGCCGTCTTTTGCAATTAGAGTAACACGTAAGCCTGTTTGTTTAGAAAAATTAAGCGCTGCAATTCCTATATCCAGATTGGATGATCTTGAATATAATTCAAAAGCTTTATTATGAGACAAAAGACTATTGGTAATTTCTGTTTTAACTTGGGTATCTATAGTTCTGTTTATAACATATGTTGGCAAAACCAAACCAACACTTAAAAGTGCAAATAATAACAGAAAAAGTTTTTGTCGGAGCTTAATCAAGGTCAATCATTTTTCGGACGTAACCTATAACCAACTCCTTTTACCGTTTCGATCCAATTTTTATATTTTCCTAATTTAGATCTAATTCTATTTATGTGAACGTCAATAGTTCTATCTACAACATAAACATCATCTTCCCAAATTGATGAAAGCAACGTTTCTCTTTTGAAAATAGTATTGGGACTGTTCATGAAAAAAGCCAGAAGCTCAAACTCTTTTCTTGGAAGTGTGAGTTCATTTCCATCTACTTGTGCAATGTAGGTTTCAGTATTGATGCTAAGTCCATCAAATTCAATTAAATTGCCTTTCATGTTAATGGACTCAATTCTTCTAAGGATGGATTTTATTCTTGCAATTAAAAGAGCTGGACTAAATGGTTTTCTGATATAATCATCTCCTCCGGACTCTAAACCTTTGACCTCGTCAAATTCTCTATCCATTGCTGTTAGAAAAATTATAGGTACAATACTTCCTTTACTTCGTATGTGTTTACATATTTCATAGCCATCTTTTCCAGGCATCATGACATCGAGTATGATCAGGCTTGGATTTTTCTTTAATAAAATAAGCGCTTCATCGCCATTTGAAGCCTCTATAAAACGCATTCCTTCTTTTTCTAAATTGTAAGTGATGATATTTCGTATGTCTTTTTCATCATCTACAACAAGTATCAGCTTGTTTTTTGTATTCATGTTATCCCAATAGGAGTTAAATGAATTTACAATTTTTTCATCTTTCAATGCGCTAAGACTTTCTTATTTAAATAAAATAATAATAGTTCAGTGATATAAGATTGTAATCTCAACGTAAACAAATCATAAACAATCTGTTCGAAAACCAATTGGTTTGATAGTTTAAGCTATTTAGATGATCTAGATAAAATTATATTGGATGTAGTTTTTAGTTTTTATTATAAGAATAAATTGAAATAGGAATACTAAGTAAATATATCATTCCAAATACTGATAGAAACTGCCACAAGAAATTAATCATTAACATCAATAGAAGTACAAACGCGAAAAAGAATCTTATATAGATTTTTTTATTGATCGATCCTTTGATTTGTTTAAATGAAAAGGTAGGAATTTTTAAAACTAATAGAACGCCAATTGCCACAACATAAATATTAAGAATTAATGGATTATCAACACCCCAATCATAACCTAAAAAAGAATGAATGAGTGGTGATAAGATTAGCCCAGCTCCAGCTGGCGTAGGAATGCCCATAAAATATCCTCGATGTTCAGCTAAAGCATTTGTTGAAAGATTAATGTTGAATATAGCTAATCTAATACAAGAAAAGATAATATAAGCGGTTATGGCTATATAACCCCACATCTGCTCCTGGTCAATTAAACCAAAGTACAATATTATACCTGGCGCAACTCCAAAGCTCAAAAAGTCTGATAAAGAATCCAGCTCTGCTCCCATATCGGATTCCGCTTTTAAAATCCTAGAAAATAAACCATCTAAAACGTCGCAAACCCCTGCGATCAAAACACAAATTACCGCAATATTGAATTCTTCAAAAAATGCAAAACGAATAGAGCTTAAACCAAAACTCAAACCTGTTAAGGTAACAAGATTTGGAATTAATAGTTTTATCTTTGGTCGCTTCATGTAGTAGAGCTAGCGATAATTGATTCTCCAGCGGTTACTTTATCGCCTTCTTTTAGCTGCGTAGAATAATGCAATGGCATATAAACATCAACTCTAGAACCAAATCTTATTAAACCAAATCTCTCACCTGCTTTCATAGATGTAGATTTTTCAACAAAAGATAATATCCTCCTTGCAACCAAGCCTGCAATTTGAACAGAGACGATCTTTTCATTCTTTTTATTTTGCATTACTAAAATATTTCTCTCATTATGTTTGCTGGCTTTATCTAAACTAGCAACAAAAAATTTTCCAGCTATATAAATAATATCATCAATAATTCCGGTTATGGGAGCTCTATTAACGTGAACATTAACAACGTTCATAAAAATGCATACTCTAAGACATGCTTCATTACCTAGACTAGTTTCTTTAGGCATTGGAGCCTGATCAATTTTACAAATTGTACCATCTGCCGGAGAAATGACTGCATTATTATCTAGCGGAGTATTTCTTTCAGGGTCCCTGAAGAACCATAAAACGAATAGAGAAAAAATATATAAAAATATACTTAGAGGTTGAAAAACAAATTCCATTCCAAATGAAATAAGCATTGAGATGGTAAAGAGCCTATACCCTTCTTTGTGAACTTTTTCTAAAGAAATAAGGAATATAATTACCCCAGCGAACATTAATGGAAATGTAATATCATAAAGATTGCTGGCCCCTATAATGAAAACTAGTAGCCCAATAATTAAGCCGATTTTTCTAATACTTTGCATAATGAAATTTAAAAAAAGTATTTTACTTAAAGGTGATTATAAAAAAATTTTATAAAAAATATTTAATGTAAAAGTTCGTGCTCAAATCTAACTTCATTGTAGTGATTAAGATATACTATCAAAAAAAGTGTTAAGAAGGATTAGTAGATATTGGGCAATTAGATTGATAATGGGCATAACCATTGGATATATCCTAGGGTATTATTTTATAAAAATTTATATATACTTGAGCAATTTGAAGTAGGGTGAGAGTTTTAAAATCAACACATTTCATCTCACCCCAACTTCTGCGGATGTGGATGTTTGATACTTATTATTCTAACAATTGTTCCGGTAAGTTTGTATGAATAACAAATTTAAAAGGGTTCGCTTTGTATTTTTTAGCTAAAATTTTTATAGTTTCTTTTTCTTTTTTTGATGGTGCTGAATATGTAAGTGCACCGCAAAATTACAAGAATAATTCCATACGTATTTATTCAGGATATTTTAGCCGCCCATTTATAAATATCCTTTTTCTAGGAGATATTTCAGCTGAATATCATAACACCATTATTAGGGGCGTTGATTATTCAAAAGTGCTAAAAGAAAAATCGCCAAATAGCCCAATTTCTACTTCTGCAAGAATTTCAATAATTCGACATCTTGAAAGAGGATTCCAAAATAATCACAATCAATATAATCTATCATTTACATGGCATTATTATTCAAAAATGAATTCTATTCCTATTAGGTGGTTTTTTTCTGAAGGCATCTCGTATGCTGAAAATGTTCCCTACGTTGAAGGACTTCATACAAGAAGATTGAGCAATGAACGAGATTCAAAAGTTATGAATTATATGAATGTAGGATTTGATTTTCGTTTAAGCGATCTGATGAAAAATAACAAACTCTCTTCATACCGAATAGGTCTATCCAATTCTCATCGATCAGGTATCTATAAAAAGATTAAACTTTTCAATAATACGAAAGGTGGGAGTAATTATATCAATTTGTTTTTAGAATATCAATTCTAATTCTTAAGAAAGCTAAGCCCCAAGAAATAACATTAAACCAAAAAATAATACAGCTGATACAAGCATACTATTTTGTATTTCAGATGCTTTTTTGGCTGTAATTTTTTTGTTGAATTCAGTTTTATATTTGATTTTATGCTGTGTAGGAAGATCTTTATAGAATCTACTGGTAGGTTCAACCTTTGTTACAGGGATGTAGCTGTAAAGAGCAATTATAGGTACGCTAAGTCCAAAGGTCAAAGGGGTAAGAGCACACCCACCTATTCCAATTAATGGGTAGCTTTTTTTTCTCACATATTGCGAAAGTTCTGCATCCAAACTTCTTTCAAAATCTAATATATCAATTTTATTTTTAGAATTTTCCACTGACGATGGTTTCGAACTTAACCGATAGGATGTGTTGGTGTTACTAACTTGACTAAATGACTTGATATTTTTTAGTGGTATTATTGCCTCGCCAACAAACTCAATATCAATTGAAATATAATTTCTATTTTGCGCTGTGATCTTACCAAAGAGTTCAATATCATTTACAAACCTTAATCTGATTAGATCGCCAACCATTGATTGGGGTATAGTTTTAACTGTTTGTATCTGATTATTGGAATCTTCGGTATTTGTGCTTACATCTTTTTCATCATTTATTGGATTTTTTATATCTGGTTTATCCTCTTCAATGGCATCACCTGTTAAAGGGTCGAATTTTTTTATCTTTATCTCTTCCCCTGTTAAAGGGTCATATTTTTGTGCAAAGACAAACCCTGCAAGAAGAGCCAATATAATAAATGATCGTTTCACGATATTAAAACTCTAAGAATTCCCAATATATATCCAAGAAAGGTTGTTGAAAGTGAAAACCAATTCTAAAGTTTTCATTAACTGCATACAAAAGACCAAAATCAAAATCTATGGTACTTTTTGTCCCTTCTAAAGAATCAATTTGCAATGGAGCTGAACCATCTGATCCAAAATAATCTCTAGCAGCCATGCTTGCATCCATGGTCTTATAACCATTATCAGCCCAAGCTGATGCAACAAATTTTAAATTCTTTCTAAGATCGTAATCCAAACTCAACCACATCCGATATGGAAGAGTATAGCTATCATCCCATTTGAAATTGTAATCACCGGTTGTAGATAAAAAATCATCTCGACCCACGAATGCATTGCTTACTTTTAAACCAGCACTCCAACCTACTTTTCCTCGACCTGTAGGATTTGTTCTTGATGAGGTATAAACGGCATATGCTTCAGCATAAACAGGATTTTCAGCTGCTTGGTTGACTACATCATCCACATTAATATTCGAATATTGATTAAGGGTTGAATCTCCTGAAACTTTTATAGCATGTGAGAACCTACCAATGACTGATTTGATTGGATAAGCTCTATGAAACCCAATCCCTAGCGATAACGCTCTTTCCTTATCAGGAGTTTTGCGATGAAATAGTCTGAGCTTTCCATGCAAATTTAAATCACCGTTTAAACTAGAGCCATATTTAGTCTTCAACATGAATCGATCGGTCAATCCATAACCCATAGAAATAGCACTAATGTAAAAGGTGTTTGGCCTCAAGGGCGTAGCAGTGGGATCCATAAAAACACTTAATAGGACCGCCTCTCCAGTATAAAATCTTTTTGTATTCTCAGTCTTTTTGTCAAGCACGCCTCCATAGTATCTGCTCATTTTCTCAATACTTGTTTTTTTGACCGTCGCATCACCGTATAATGTTCTTATTATAAACGTTTCGTCGCTCTCTGATAGAACATGGCCTATAAATTTTTCACCTTTTTTATTCAGTATCTCACCTATGTCAGCAAGGAATTCAGCTTCAGGAATAGTAAATTGACCCGATTCTGTCAGTAGAGTGACCATATTATTTTCCACATCTAAGATTTCACCTTCCGATATAGAACCATCCTTAAAGTGAAAGAGTTTTTTCATACCTTTTTCAAGAACGCTAGGGGAAGAAAGAAGTTCGCTCTTAACAGAAGTTGTTCTAATGCTATTTGCTGCTGGTGCTTGTTTTGTTCTTGAGTATAAAGCTTCCGATATGCTACTTTTAGTTAAAACCTCATTCTGTAATTCATTAATAATTTGGGCTCCCTCATTTTTTGAAAGATTGCTTAGGGAGTTATTAAATCTTGAGTTTAGATAATCATCAAACTCTTCATCAGAAATACCTAACTGGCTCGTAATATTTTTTATTGCTCTTTGCTGGCCAAACAAAATCGGGTCATTGTTTGATTGAGAAAAGGCGAAATGGGAAATAAAAAAAATAAAAATGATTTTATCAAATTTTAATTGCATGTTAATGTCCTCTTGATAAGGATACGATCTTTATGGTTTACTTAAATTCTCTATCAATATTATAATCAACAATAAAGATTATAGCCCCCAGTTTTTTATTTTGTTAGATATTGTAAAATTTAACTATAATTCAATATAATAATAATGCTTATTTTTTACAATACTATATCATTTTTGTATATAATAATTATTATTAAATAACAGATTTTATAATGATACCAAAACACAAAATAGCCAATAAATTGCTTTCAATAAGACTTGAGCATGCAATGACTCAGAAAGATTTTGGGCTGGAATGTGGCTTGTCATCTAGTGTTATTTCTCAATATGAGCAAGGATTGAGAAACCCTAGCAAAAAAGCATTGTATCAAATATGTAATAGATATAGCATTGATCCTAAAGATTTTGACCTTCCTGATAAGAGTCCTTATTTATCTAAAAATAGATATTCAAGCAACATTGATAAAAATATCCTCAACAGTTTGCTAGAAGAAATAAGAAAAAAAGATGAAAGAATCAAAGAGCTAGAAATTGAAAAATATCGATTGACCAATTTGCAAAAGATTGGCCTTGAATCGGTTGGTTCAAAAATTTGGATACATCAAACAAAGTTGAGGCGAAAAGGATTGAAATGGGAAAGAAAAATTACTGATATTGGAAACTCCTATGATATATTTGTGGATTTTCTCGGCTACAGTAAAAGTGAATCTGAAATACTATTGAGCACTGAATGGATCCCGGTATTTAGCAAAGACCCAAACCATCCTATGAACAAATGCCTTTCTGTAAACTCGTTGAAATCAATAAAGTCCCTTTTCTTTAAACTACCGACTATCATAAAAAAAATTGGTAAAAGTGGTAAAGCTGAAATTCCTTTCTATACTACATGGATTAAAAAAGATGGCACTTTAGTAAATTCAAGTGTCAATTTTGAAATAGACATCTCCACAATGATAACTACAATCAATGCTCATTTTGAGGATTAATAGACAATTTAATACAGATATTATTTATATTTTTATATCTACATTATTATTTTAAAATTTTTATTAGGGGGCTATAAGTGTGTGGAATAGTATGCGCTTTTGACATCAAAGAAGATTCTTTATCCTTAAGAAATCAGATCTTAGAAATGTCAAAAAGAGTAAGGCATCGGGGTCCGGATTGGAGCGGTATTTATAGCGATAGCGATTCGATTCTTGCCCATGAAAGGCTAGCTATAGTCGATCCAATCTCTGGTAAACAGCCTTTAATCAATAAAGAAGGGAATTTAATACTCTCTGTTAATGGTGAGATTTATAATCATCATGAATTAAAGGCCGATCATTGTAAAGATTACGATTTTAAGACTAAGTCGGATTGTGAGATAATACTAGCTCTTTACGAAAAATACGGCATTGATTTTATTGATATGCTAAATGGTATTTTTGCTTTTGCTGTTTTTGATAAACAGAAAAATCACTTTCTTATTGCTAGAGATCATATTGGAATAATACCCCTATATAAAGGATATAATGAAAACGGCACTTTTTTTATAGCTTCTGAACTAAAGGCATTGGAAAGCTATTGTAATGAAATAAGTATTTTCCCTCCAGGCCACTATATGACAAACAAAAATATAGAGCCTGTAAAATGGTACAAAAGGAATTGGATTTCATTATCAGGAACCAACAAAGAAAAGATAAAAACAAATCAACTGAAGGAAAGCCTAGAGAATGCGGTTCACAGGCAATTAATGTCAGATGTACCTTACGGAGTTTTATTATCAGGTGGCCTAGATTCCTCTATAATTGCAGCTATTGCTGCTAAATACTCAAAAAAAAGGGTTGAATCAAAAGACACATCTCCTGCTTGGTGGCCTAGATTACACTCATTTTCTGTAGGACTAGAAGGCGCTCCAGATTTAAAGGCGGCACGAAAAGTAGCAAATCACATCGGCAGTGTGCATCATGAAATTATCTATACCATTCAAGAAGGTTTAGATGCTATTAACGATGTTATCTTCAGTTTAGAAACATATGATATAACAACAATTAGAGCCTCGACCCCAATGTACCTTATGGCAAGAGCTATAAAATCAATGGGAGTAAAAATGGTTTTATCTGGCGAAGGGGCCGATGAGATCTTTGGTGGATATTTATACTTTCATATGGCACCTAATGAAAAAGAATTTCATGATGAAACAGTTAGAAAATTAAATCGCCTACATCAATACGATTGCCTTAGAGCAAACAAAGCACTTGCTGCTTGGGGGGTAGAAGCTAGAGTTCCATTTTTAGATAAAGAATTCATTGATATTGCAATGGCGATTAATCCACTCGAAAAAATGATAACAGGCAAAAGAATAGAAAAACAAATATTAAGAGATGCTTTTTCAGAATATCTACCAAATGATATAATACATCGCCAAAAAGAACAATTTTCAGACGGTGTAGGGTATGATTGGATAGATACGCTAAAAGATATAACAAATAAAGAGGTATCAAATGATTTACTTGAAAATGCAAAACATAAATTCCCCATCCAAACGCCAAAAACAAAAGAAGAATATTACTACAGAAGTATTTTCTCTAAACATTTTCCCTCCCATTCAGCAGCTTTAACTGTACCCTCAGTACCATCCATTGCTTGCAGCTCAGAAATTGCAATCAAGTGGGATAAGAGTTTTCATAACCAAATTGATCCTTCCGGAAGAGCAATAATGACTGTTCACAAAAAATAGTTTTATTTTAGAAATAAAACTTTTTGTGATTCAATTTTTGAATTCGTTTTTAAAGTTACTATATAAATCCCAGAAGAGATATCTCTATTATTATCATCTCTGGTGTTCCATATTATTTTATTTTTGCCCATCTTTGATTTTTTTAAATCAAAGGACTTTATACGTTGGCCCAACAAATTTGTTATTACTAAAACTGCAGATCCATTGGTATTAACCTCTATCGGTATAATCAATGAATTATTAAATGGGTTGGGGTAAGGCTGTAATAACATTATCTCTCTAGGAACGATCATTTCATCTTCAATACTAAGATTTTGACTTTCCAATACTTTGTAACCAGGAGAACCGTATTCAGTTGATGCAATCCATGAAGAATGATTTGAATTATCCAAAAGAGGATTTATTAACTCTAAGGTCGAACCCCCTCCGTTAGCTTTTAATGGCCATGGAAAAATATTTTGATAATGAACAGAGTCTACAAGCTTTTCATTGTTGTTATAAATTCTAACCTGGTCATCCTTCCCCAGTCCAAAGTCAAACGGGCCTAATAGTTGTTTTAGATTGGAGAATTTACTTTTAATCTTTGAAAGATCATTTGATAATACCATATAGGAACCGGGTTCTAATAAAGAATTATTATCAAAAATGAAGGTATGACTATTATCGTTATCTTTAAAACTCCATCCATTCAAATCAATAGTAGATTCACTTGTATTATAAATTTCAACCCAGTCGCCACTATCAAATTTTTCAGATGAACTATAGTTGATCTCTGTTATGACAATAGAATTTTCATTTTCTTCAGCAATTTCAAAAACGGCAGTTAGTGTATTGGCATCGCTAAGATCATGATTTATTTCGTTGTTTGCAATTGAACTTTCTTCCCATTTTACAAATCGATATCCTTTTTTTGGAATTGCTTTGATAGAAATCGGTATACCAGGATAGTAGGATCCTGCCCATAAATTATCATCAATAACAATGGAGCTAATTTTAATTTTTCCTGAATTTGATGGAAAAATTTTTAAAAATAAATTTTTAGAATCAGGTAGGTCGAACATCTCTTCTAGATGTCTTCTTACATAAGCAGATCGCTCATTATTAAAATTTTTAATTTCATTTATTTCACTATTCCATGATTGCATTGTGCCCCATCGTTGATTGTGCTTTGGAATAAAAGAAGTAATATCATTTTTTAGCGAATCTAGTACTACATTGAGGTTTTGAGGTTTAAAAATGGTGTTCAAGCGATCACTAAACACATTAATGAATTGATTTTTAAAAGTGTTGTTTTGAAGCAATTTTCTCAGAAATAATGTACTCCATGGTGGGTTAGGCCAAAAGGGTCCATTTGGTTCCAATGCAAATTTCAATGTATTAAACTCATGAGCTATTAATGGACTATTTAAACCAAATCCAAAATCTGTATCGTATAAAATCCAACGCCATTTTCCGTTTACTCGATTATCTTTCCAAAGTTTTACATTGTTTCCTGGCCAATCACGATTGTCTATGAATATCTGAATTGCATGATAATTGATATATGATTCTATATCTATTTTTGACGCAATATGAGAAAACTGACTATCATCGCTTAAATCTCTATTTGATATGAATTCGTGCAAATCGTAATAATCTGATGAGCTACCATGTATGAGTTCAATATTGTTGGGCTCACTATTGTTTAATCCAATAATATCAATATCGTCAACATCAATTCCAAAATGAGATGAGATAAAGTGCTCATTGGTTTTTTCTCTTAGATTATGAATACCCCAATAATTACCATTTAAATACATTTGAACCGGCCTATAACTTAGATGATCAACGTCAACATCTCTTATTAAGGTGGCAACGTAACCATCACGCAACATGGTAGAATTCCAGTCATTTCCAGAATTTCTCAAAACTAAAGCTTCGAATTTTTCTATTTCTATATCATTAAAAAATTTATAATCAAACGCTGATGGTCCATATTTTTTTCGAGCAAACAATGATAGAGATTTTTGAGCGTGACCTCTGCTCCATGCGCCAAATATTTTAACACCGGCATCCGCATTATAGGTTTTTTCATTAAGGTCTAAGATCTCGAAATGAACGGGTTTTTCGATATCTTTCCAAAAATTAGCACCAAAATATGGGTAGCTATTTTCTGCATCAGGTCCCTTTACATAAATACCTGTATCGGGATTAAAAAAATCATCTGGCTTTATAGTTAAAAAAATTGATGGTAGATCATAATCATCTTCAAAAATATAGCTTTTTGTTATTATTTCAGAGTTTGACCAACCATCTCTTATGGCTATAGCTCTAACAACCATATTTTCATTTACTGTTATTGTATTTGAAAATAGCTGAGAGTTTTGGTCAGGTTGATTGCCATCAATTGTATAATAAATCCTAGCATTCTCATCCTGATGTGTGATTGATATATTTTGAGGTGAATTATAAAAACCACTTTCTACAGTAATATTTGGACTATTTAAAAAGCCTTGATAATTAATCTTATCATTAGATTGACCCGGAGTAGGTATTTCAAAAAATGACCAGGTATCTCCTTCTTCGATACGCCCTTTAGATCTATCGGTTGGAATATATCCACTATTATAGGAGTCCAGTATTTTTCCAGAAGCATTGGATAAGACCACATCCTCTCCTTCTGATTTTATCTTAAAATTTGTGTGTAAGAAAGAATTTGGTAAATTAATTCTAGAATCAGGATTACGAAAATCCGATTTTTCTACATTGTAACCTATTGTCAACATAGGGATGCATGAAAGGTCAGATGAATTTATATTATAATTATGCACTTGAACAGCTAATATGTTCTCGCCCTGATTCAATGAAAATTCATTTAGATCTATAAAAATGGGATTAGGAAAACCGCCGGATTTCATTTCTGCTTCATGCAAATCAGAAGCGGATGTATTATAAAAAGCACTGGACCCAATTTGACCCATATTTGCCCTTGAAAACTCTTTACCATTCAAGTAGGCTATATATCCATCATCATAATCTAAATGGAAAATCATTTGCACTATATTCTTTGGATCATCAATTTGAAAGTTTTTCCTTACGTAAACAGATAGTGTTTTTTCTATAACTGTATTATCATCACTATCTCCGTATCCAAAACCACTTGCGCCCACATTCCAACCTGATGGGGCAATTAAAGACTTATTCCAATCTAAGGTTGGCTCAGAGTTTCCAACAAAGTAGAACCAATCATCTGCTTCTTTAATTATTGCGTCCCACATAATTACAAAATCTAATTTGTTTTTTCCAGATGCAAATACAACTAAAAAGGATTTTGGCTTCATGCTAATAGCTGGAAAAGTCCACTTACTAATTTCATTTAAATCATCAGATAAACCGAATCCATCTATTGAAATATTAGAATCAGAATTGTTAAAAATTTCTATCCAATCAGGGTAGTCTCCATCTTCATCTTTAATGATAGTAGCATTAGAACTTACTATTTCATTCAGTTGGATATTTTGACTTATCAATATATCAGAAATATAAAAAAATAAAAAAAATATCAACCTACTGCTTACTACTTGCATATCATAATTTTAAAAATATTATAATTTCTTCTTGTTTTTTTCTTGCTTGAAACACGGTGCTCTATAAATGAAACTATCATGATGATCATCAAATTGAAATAGCCCATCCCACTCTGCGCTTTTGAAATTGTGTTCATTATTTAATTTTTTTTCGAACTTTAAGAGTGATAAAATAAATTCTTCTATATCTATCTCAGAAAATATATTTCCTTTAATAGTTAACTTATCAATAATTAATTCAGCATGATTAAGATGATGATTAAAACTTGTTATAGGGTGTAGTAAAGAATTCATTTTACTATCAATTGAAAGAAAATCTGAAAGATAAATCTTAGTTTTTTTTATTTCTATATTGGGTAACAAAATAGCTAAATCAAACGACATCACATTCATAATAAAATAATAGCTATACGATTTATTTTAGATTTCGTTTGTCAATTGCAATGTTTATTAATTTGAAAAAAATAAAAATTAGTCGACTTCAGCATTGGGATATTTTTCTATGAATTCTTTGAATTCACTATTTCCGTAGTACATGCCTCTAATCAAATTAATTACAATTTTAGTTTCATAAATTGCACTATCAACATTTTCGTTTTTATTATTCAATGGTATATCAAACCTTGTTCCATCCATTGAAATAAGCATTACATCATTACTATTTAAATGGATATTGGTATAAAAGAAATATCTCAATACATATCCACAGCTGACATTTGTACCTGGAAATTTTTGATCAAAATCATTTCTATTAGCAACACTTGATTTCATATTTCTTGAATTATTTGCAAAGAATCCATCTTTTGTTCTAAGGGCTTTCAAAACTTCAACACTTTCTTCTTCAGCTATATTATCTTGATTGACAATTTCAGAATTACCACTACAATTGGTCAAAAAAATTATCATTGATATAAAGAACGTTTTTATATGTTTATTCATATTATAATATACGTTATACCTTTTTTCTAAAATGCTAAAATAGAATGAAAAACAGTTCCTATCATAAATAAAAACCTAATTAAAAATAGAAGCATAGCAAATATTAGCAATGGATAAGAAATCTTATTCAAAAAAAATGCCTTGCTAAAATTTAGAATATAACTTTTCATTTAGTTGAATTCATATTTATCAGGTTTAATAATTTGCAATTCATTTTTACATTTATAAAATAAATGGAATGAAATTTATAATTAAAATAAGAATAGTAAATAAAACGCTAAGGCTATGAAGTATTTTAAATTTATGCTTATCGTTATTATCTGTTGCTTTGTTAGTCATTGGGATTAAGGAAAATGCAATAAGCGAAAATAAACTTGTAATCAAATATATTATATAAAATGTATTACCTCTTGAATTGTAATACGCTTCTAAAGCGGCTAAAATGCTAAGGGTAAAAATAAATATAAAAAATCTAGGAAAAATTTTTCTCAAGAATTTAGAAGTGTTTTCACTATCAATGGTTTGAAACACAGTTTGGTACAGTATAACGCCTATGATTAATCCAGGTAAAATTAAATTTATATTGCTCATATAATTCTATTTTTAAAAATCGCCTTTTAAACACCTTGAGAAATATGGAAAATCATCTGTAACAACATAATAATAAATCCCTTCTGGAAATTCAGGAGTAACCCCTTCCCTGCCATTGCATTCATCTAAATCGCCAAAGCCTTCTATGTATTCGAAATCTTGTGTAAATGCACCCATTTCAATTTTTGTATTTGGGTAGGTTGTTGCTTGGCCCATTCCACCATTCAAAACGGTTACTGTATCAGGGCGACCTGAATCGGGAATGCTTTTTAATTTATAACTTGATTTTAGTTTAACAATTTCACTGGTTGAGTTATTGGCTTCAGCATAACCATTTCTTGCATAAACTGGGAAACCATCAGAGGCCCAACCAACAAGAATCATATCATTCTTGTTTCCTAAAAAATCAATTAAAAGCTCAGGCATGCCATGGTAATGATATTCACCTGTTGGCTGAACATGGGCATGATTCATATCGTCTCCAAAATCAAAGGTGTTATGTCCTAATGCTTCGATATTCCAATTACCTTGGCCTTGCGCCATGCTACATTCTCCATCATCATTGCATCTACCTCCTGTAGCAGGATCAAACTTAACACTATTGATTGCATAGGCGATAGCACCAGCTGCTCCCCCAGCGGCAATACCAGTTTCAGAAACTAATGTTGGGCATAATGTAAATGATTTACTGATATTTTGCTCCTTGATTTGATTTGGATTTTGATCATTTGGAAAGGTCCCTACTTCATGATTAGGTATACCATTTCCTGACAATAGTCTGTTTATACCATCGGTAGACCATGAATATTTACTGTAGGTATTAACTGATTCATCGTTATTAAAAATTTCTTGATTAATATCAACAAGTATATTTGCTGTAGAAAAATCAGTGTCGCAATCTATGTTCGCTTGACTTTCTTTAGAATCTTGACAGCTCAAAATGAAGATCGATGTAATAATTAGTTTTAGTTTTAAATAATTCAAAATAGCTCCCCCCAAAATCTATTAAGCTAGTTGAGTTATTAAAATTTAATAAAATTAAAAGTTAATTTCTCAATAGATGAATTAATTACATGATATTTAACATTATAATATAATAATAAACAGGTAGAACAAAAGTTTCAATTAATCCCACTATTATCTAATACAAATGCGATTTGATTTTTTGCAATTAAATTAGATTATATCGCTATTCCTTTTTTTTATAGAAACGGTTTAAATGCTCCTTCATTTTTGAAAACCTATTATCGTCTTTATCATAATTTTTTTTAGGCAAACTAATTCTTGTATCATAGGATTTTTCAATACGTAAAGTCGTAGGAGGATGGGTAGACAACATATTTGAAAATCGTCCACTTTCGCCTTCTTCTTGATCGCGCATTTTTTTTAGAAAACTTTCAAAACCGATAGGGTCAAAACCTGCCATATGCATTTGCAAAATACCTAATCTATCCGCCTCTAATTCCGCACCTCTACTAAAGTTAGTTAGCACGCCTCTTTGAATAATGCTTGAAATAATCTCTTCAGTGAAAGTGGGTTTTGCACCCAAAATCATAGCACCAGCAAAACCTATGATTTGTTGCTTGGTCATATTTTCCATGCCATGCTCTCCCACAACGTGTGCAATTTCATGCGAAATTACTGATGCCAATTCGGCTTCACTTTCAGCAAGATCAATTAATCCTAAATTGATATAACAATAACCTCCAGGAATAGCAAATGCGTTAATTGATTTGTCATTGACTACTTTAAATGTATAGGGAATGTTATTACGATTTGATGATTTTACCAATCTCTGTCCCAAAGAATTAATGTACTGATTTAATACAGGATCATTATTAATATTTAATTGTTTTTCTAGTTGAATTGAATATCGATATCCTAGCTCAAGCTCTTCCCTAGTTGAGTACATATTTATTCCACTAAATTGCGAGCCAATTTGCGAGCAGCTTGTTATGAAGAAAAGTATAAGTAAGAAAAGATGCCGACTTTTAAGAGCTATAAACTGAATAATCATAATTAGATAGGTTTTAATCTGCGTACTTATCCGCCCCAATAAAATGCAGGGAAATATAGTCATCCTTGCCCACAACCCAACTATCATGTGGTTCAGAAGAAATATAAAATAGATCACCCTTATTCATAGTGTGAACATCTCCTTTTTCAAAAGCAGCTGTTGCACTTCCAGATAATACCATACCCAGGTGTTCCACTTCGCAAAATTTTGTGCCACTTAATGGAGAAACATGTTTTGACCATTTCCATCCAGGTTCATAAGTTGCTCTTCCAATGGTCATTCCACCTATTGTTACAATCTCAAATTTTCCCTTTTCAAAATTTCTGACAATGTCAGGGTTATCAAAATTTTTTAAAACAATATTTAAATCCATTTGACGCCTCCAAAGATTTATAATTTTTTAAAATAAATTTACCTTAAATAAGTTTTTGTTTAGATAAAAGGTATGAAAGCAAACCACCAAAAGTTAATTAGCTTATGATCCAGTTTAAATCTTTTTACTACTCATAAATTTTGTGTTGGTTTCCAAAACATAAAACTAGAACAAAACAAACAATACTTTTTTTTACAATAATATTTAATACGTTTATTTTATTTTTGCATGAAAACCTTTGCCTGGAATATCTACACCTTTCACTTTTCCCATTGCATCTAATTCAAAATTAATAATTAATGTTCCAAGTCTAGATTGATCCCATTTCACTTCAAATGAATTATGGTGCCAATGGCTTGAGTTTCCCTGAAATTGCTTATGGCCCTCTATACGTAATTTTTTGTTTTTTTGAACTACTTGAATGTCACCATACATCGGATGAGAATAAATTCCAGCATAATGATCTAAAGGTAGGGATGGTTTTGTTTTTTTATTGCGGGACTGTTTTATATTGTTCAAACTCTTTTTGGAGAGATTTTCTGCTTTTTCGATTACCTTTAAAAAATGCTCACCCCAATCTTTTTGATGTTCTACATTTGCAAATATTTCAACAATGTGATACCGTGATGCTTCCGGCATCAGATTGCGACTATTCGATAAAAATATCATTCCTAATTCTAATTCTGGAACTAAAGAAACTTGGGCATGCATACCATCAATATTTCCACCATGCTCTACCATTTTTAGTCCATTAAAATCAGATATAAACCACCCAAGTCCATATGTTAAAAAATTTACAGGGGGAAAATAGCTACCTAACCGACCCTCTTTTCGCATAATTTGTTGAGGCATAAATAGCTCATCTATGGTTTCTTTTTTTAGGATTCTTTTGCCATTAAATATACCTTCATTAAGCAGCATTATGATCCAATTAGCCATATCGTTTACGCTCGAATTTATTGACCCTGCTGGACCAACATTATCTATATTTCTCCAAGGGATTTCCTGGAGTTTATTATCTAACTTTTGATGAGGAGTAGCTACATTTTCTAATTTTTCAATATCGGATAGAATACTTGTTGTTCGGTTCATATTCAATGGTTCAAAAAAGTTGTCTTTGAGATATTCATCCCATGATTTTCCTGTGACCCTAGGAATAATTTGACCTGCTACTAAATACATAATATTTTGATATCCAAAACCTGCTCTATAACCAAAGGTAGGTTCTAAATACCGTATTCTCTCCAATATATCTTGTCTAGTAAAATCTGATGCAAACCATAAAAGGTCTCCTCTTGGAAGTCCGCTACGATGCGTCAAAAGATCTCGAATAGTAAACATGTTTGTTATGGCAGGATCATGTAACTCAAATTCTGGAATGAAGTCAATGACTCGGTCATCCCACTGAATTTCACCTGAATCTACCAACTTTCCCAATGCAGCAGCAGTAAAGGCTTTGGTGGTTGATCCAATGGCAAATATACTATGTTCATTAACAGGAGATTTTTTTGAAAGAGATTGAACTCCAAAGCCTTTAGCAAAAATAACTTTTCTATCCTTTACGATAGCTACTGCTACCCCAGGAACTTCAAATATCTTTTGTGTTTTTTGAAGGTAATTATCAATTTCTATTTTTATATCTTTTTGAGCAAATCCTATTGTATTTAGAAATGCAAAAATGAGTAATAAAAAGTTTTTTAAAATTGATGGAAATATGTTCATTAAATAATTTAAATCAAGAATTTTATAAAACAAAGAAGCCCCAATCTAGATGGGGCTTCAATAACAAGAAATAATTTGTATTTAATTATTCTTTTGTGGAGGTAGCAGTTGTTCCTTGCCCTCCCTGTACAGGTGAAAAGTGAGAAGTTTTTACTACCCATTTACCTTTTTCCTTTGCAAAGGTTTGAGAGACTCTTGTAAGATAATTTGAAACATCCCAATTACTTCCTTCTGGTTTCATTGAGCCTTCCATATAGTACATTGCAACTGCAGCTTTTTTAGGCACCAATACTACCACTTCAATATGTTTTGTTTTCATATTTACAAGTTCATAATTAATATTTGGACCTGTGTTAGGAATATAATTCAGCAAGCCACCGCTTGACCAAAATTCTAATGCACCGTCTGTCGAATAATTATTATATGTGCTCTTATTTTTGTTTAGATAGTCTATAGCTTTTACAATCTCTTTTGTTATTTCATCTTTATCGTTAGCATATGAAAAGGAAATCACAACAAACATTGATATGATTACAGTTAATTTTTTCATAATTATACTCCTTGCTTTTTTATTTTTTTTCATCTTTTCTACCCAAAGAAATTTCTTCCTTGATTAATTTTTCTACGTAATAGTCATCAATAATTCTTTGTTTAATTAGCTCATATTCTGTAGATGTTAAGGCACCCTCATCTAACGCTTTTTTTAAATCTATAAGTTCCTGGCCCTTAGTTGTGTTTTTATGGAATTGTAATTCACCATGAGCACGATTCAATGTTGCACATGATGTAAAAACTGAAAAAGCTATGATTGTCAATAATGTTATTGTTCTCAAAATAAACCTCCATTAATTTTAAAAAAACAATTAATATTTATTACAGATTTTTTTCAAAAATTGTTATCCTAGGTCATTCAATCATATTCCAATTATTTGTCTTGGAACTTTTTTCCATTGAAGATCCTCACCCTTATTCAAATTATCGTGCTTTTCATTATACTCCGCTGTTTTAAAAATAAAATCCCAGATTGAAAAAATATTACCAAAGTTTTTGCCGCTTAGACTCTTTTCATTGACATGATGTATTCTATGAAATCTTGGGGTAATGATTGCGAATGAAAGAATTTTATCAAATCGTGTGTTAATATTCGAATGCACCCAAAAATTAACCGTAACTAGAATAATACCATAAATGTAAAATTCTTCAAAAGGGATATTAAACATTTGAAAGCTAATAAGATAAGGTAACCTGACTATCAATGAATTGATTAGTGAAGTTCTCAATCCAGAAAACCAATAAATTTTCTTGGTTGAGTGGTGTAATTGGTGAGCTCTCCAAAGATAAGGTTTATGCATCAATCTATGAAAAACGTAATATCCAAAATCACCTAATACTAACGACAGCGCAAATTTTATCCATAGTGGAATAAAATTTATTTTTTCTCTAAAGTTTATAAAATTGTTTAAAGTTGATAGCACTATATCGCTTAACAATAGATTATTGATAATTAAAACTAAGCAAGATGAAAAGATGATTAGGATAAAATCTGTTTTAAGGTTTTTAATTCTTTTAAATTTTTCTAGTGGTGATATACTTTCATAAAAGTGTATTAAGGCGACAATGATAAAAATTGCAACAAATTGATATATTGACTCCAAAAACATATAATTAATAAACTATCTTAATGTTTTAAATCCCGTAAAGCTAAATTATCATAAAGCTTTACGGGAGATTTATACTTGTTAATTTGAGCTTAATTCCGGTAAAAATTCTCTTGTGAAAACTTTTCTTTCCAAAACAATTTCATTCATTACCTCTAAATATTTTTCCCAAGCCCCAACACCATGTGCTTCATCATAAGCATCTTGGTTAAAGATTGTGGATAATAAGCTTGGGTATTCAGACCAGCTATTAAAAGGTACAACTAAAGAAAAAGTTGGTGTTAACCCACCTGAAGTAATACTAAATGAAGAGAATCTAGCACTAGAACCTGCTTTTTGATGAGCTTCTACCAGCTTAGTTCTTAATTCATTCCATTTCAAATTGCTGCCAGGTTTTAAAAGATATCTTGTAACTTCTGAATATTTTGCATTAGAGTCGTCTCCTGAACCGTTATATGAATGCTCCTCCTGACTAACAGCAAGGAACCTTCCTGAGCTTTTATCTGAATCTGACAAAGGAATTACTTTTTTCCTAAAAAAATCTGTACCTTTGGGCTGGCTTGAATAAGTGTCCCAATCTTCTGCTGATTTATAAGAGATTCGTTGAATTGCTCCTTCCATTTCACCAGAAAGAATTCTAAATGACATAATAGGAAAATTTTTAGCATTTTCTCCTTGGTTGAATTTTTGCGTTTTAATTTTCATTGCCTCCATCATGAGTTGGCTAGCCATTGGTTTAGCTACCCAGGTACGCGATTGCCAAATGACCTCGTTTTGATCTTGGGCATTCAACAAAAATAATGAGCTTGAAAAAATAAAAGTCAATAAATGTTTATTTAACATGTCGCTCCTTTTTTTCTTGTTTAACTGATTATGTTGATAATTATAAAAATATATTAATATCTAATATTACATATCTATACTTAATTATTAAATATAATTTTGATATATAAATGTAAATATATTTGTCGAACGTTTTGAAATTTATGACACTACTTATATTATGAAATAACTAAGGATTTTTTATCATTTCTAGAGTTTGTGGCTGAAAGCAATAAACCCCAGAATTAACTGATTGTAAGTCAAAATTAATAACGTTTTATTCTAAAGAATAAAAATCTGTTATAATATTTTTAAGATTAAAGATTTTTATTTTTTGTCTAACTAAATTCAATATCATTATACTTCTCTAAAGTTCTGTTTTATAATCAATAAAGCAGAATCAGTAAATATATTTGATGATTAACTTTTTTTTAGTTTAAAAAGTGTTATTTCAGCAGTGACGCCTAAACGTAATGGCGGACCCCAATATCCAGTGCCACTGTTAACATATATTTGAGTGCCATTGTGGTCATGTAATCCTGATAGATAAGGATTGGCTTTTTTTGTTGGGTAGGTAAAAGGCCAAAATTGCCCTCCATGTGTATGGCCAGAAATTTGAAGATCGTATCCAGCTTCATTTGCTTTGAAAATGCTTGAAGGTTGGTGAGCTAACAATATTTTTACCTTATCATTATTTATTCCTTTTATTGCTTTTTCTGGATTGGATCTATGACTTGGAATAATTTGATGCGCTCTATAATCGTTTACTCCAGCTAGTGCAATACTTTGATCATTAACTGTGATTAGTTTATTTTCGTTAACTAAATTTGTAAAACCCATACGATCAGTTTCATCTAACCAACGCTCGGCTCCGGAGTAATATTCATGATTACCAGTTACAAAATACGTTCCATGGCTAGCAACTACTTGGGATAAAGGTTCTAAATCTTTTCTTAAATAATCGATTGATCCATCAACCATATCTCCTGTTATGGCAATTAAATCTGGATTTAAATTTGAAATTTGATTTACAACTTTTTCAACATAGGGTTTTTTAATCGTTGGACCAACATGTAGATCGGATATTTGTGCAATGGTAAAATTTTCAAAAGAATCTGGCAAGTTCTTTAAGTATATATCTTGATTAATAATAGTTGGGCCTTTTCTCGCGGAGTAAAAACCATAAGCCGTGGTTGGTCCAATCAAAGACAATATTCCTATGCTTAAAGATTTTTCAAGAAATTCACGTTTATCTAGATCCAAAGTAATTTGTTGTTTTACATCGGCTGAAAAAAAGGAAGAGATAAATCCCCAAACTTTGAATAGTAAATCTTTAGAAAGAAAAGCAACAAAACTAAGGGTAAAAAACCCCAAACTGGTATAACCAAACAAAGATAATTTGTCAATGAAGCTTGACTCATAGCCATTGTATCTAAAAAGAATAGGTAAAACGGGTAGTAAGGTTAATATTGCTAGCAATATGATGCCTATGATAGCGAAACTTGAATTGAGATTTAAACCTGAAAAAATCTTCCAACCCACATACCCATGCATTATGCCTAATAATGTAATAAATACGATAAAAAACATTTTATTTTCTCAACATTGCTTTAGTAAAACGATTTGACGGAACATTCATGTCAAACGATATGTCCTCTATCACCCATTCAGTCCCTTTACTATTTCGTTTCAATTCGTCTTTATATAAAAAGCGAGATGGAAACCATCTATCTTGAATTTTCTTAACACCATCCATTGTGGCAGTTTTCAATAATTTACCACTTTTCGCATATAGCTCTTCTTTCATTGGTAATAGATATTCAGCGTCTATCCATGATCTTCGCTTTGGGTATGATAAACCATCAACTTTTGCTTCTAAATATAAAATCCAATGCTTTCTTCCATTCATATTTACCGACCCCTCAAGAGTGGCATTGTACAAATCTTGAATGGGCCTATCTTCCATCATATCATTGTATGACATATCTGATCCCATAACTGATTGTCTGAGCATATGACCAGAAATTTGAATGACACGATCTGTTTGCGGGGAATATGTCCAAAGTTTGTCATCCAGTTTCAGCATTTTAGTACCAGCTTCTCTAGGGGGTGATAAATATTCTGTAAATGCTTTATTTGCTCCTATAACCCAATTTTTTGATTCAATCGTTCTTGTTGATCGTCTTCCTTTTACTATCATTTTACTTTTCATTATTCGACTTTTAGCATTCAAATTATTATCCATAGCTACAATTATTTCTTCGACAGACAATTGATCAGATTGACCAAAAAGTAATGTCATTAATAATGATAACCGTATTATCATGATTCAAGATCCTTAAATAATTGAGCCATTTCCCTTTTATAAATTGCCATTCCTGCAAGCATAGTGCCCAAAACAGTAGCAAAAACCCCTGGGAAAAATCCAATATAAAAAAGATCAATGGTTACTTGCGCATAGAAAATATTAGGCATAATTATTGATGAATTTGTTAGAGCTTCCATACCTTTTGTATAATCTATTCCATTCTCTTGAACATAATAGGTTAAGCCCAGGCCAATAACAGTGCCAATGATTGTGCCAATAAATCCAATTAAAAAAGCTTCAAAAACTAGAGAGCGATAAACATGACCTTTGGGCTCCCCTATGGCTAGGCGCAAACCTACCTCTCCATACCGTCGAAGACCATTCATTAATCCCATATTCCATAAAACGACCATGACTATTAATAAAAAAATTCCCCCCATTATTATCAACATAGCATTGCTAAAATCTACAATAGTACCCATTTGATTATCATCCCTAAGAGCAAGCATAAACGGACTAAATATATCGGAGCTATCGCTATTAAGTTTATTGAACTTTAATCTAAAATCGACAGCTTTTTGATCGTCATAATAAAGATCATGATAGAAACCCAATATAGTAGAAGCTGCGTTATCCATATCCAATGCATTTCTAGCACCTGAGATATCAACTAACATCATTTGCTTATCTGTCTGACCTTTTCTTAAGTTAAATGTTCCCACAATATCAAAATTATACGTTGAAAACGCATTGTTCATCGTTGAGCCAATAAATGTAACTTTTTCTCCAACTGAAACACCTAGTTGGTTTGCTAACTTCGAACTGATCATTGCTTCGTTTTCTAATTTTGGTAGAACCCCATCTACAATATTCCTATCTAATTCCCAAATTTCAACTTGCCTCGATCCATCTGAAAAAAAATCAATGCCCGTAGCGATTACGGGACTTTGGGCTTTAGTTTCGCCATTTTGATCAGGTACATCTAAAAGACCTGCAAACGAAATTCTGGGTGTCCAAAAAAATTCTGGATACTCTATCTCTAGTCTTTTAATTAATTCATTTGAGCCAAGTAAAGCTAGATCATTGGGCATAAGTTGACTCTCTTCGCTATAGGCCCGTGTAACAACTTTTTCATGCCCTGATAGTATAACCGCAGTATCAAGCAGCATGCTGTTCATTACTCCTCGCATGAAACCACTGCCAAATACAACTATAGCAACTGTCAATGAAATAACAATTACGGGGAAAAAACTTCTAGTTCTATCGCGTATTAGACCTTTTGTTAAAAATGTAATCATGCGATCGCTTTTCCACGAAGAGCATCGGTGGGCTTCATCTGAGAAATTTTTCTTGAAGGCAAATAGCTTACAATTAAAACAATAATGGAAACTAATATCATGGTTGAAAAAATAAGGCCAGCAGAATAAACAGGAATTAACCTTTTTGCCATAATTAAACCCATTTCGGTGTAGTCGATAGGTAGCGGAATTCCGCTCATACTGAAGTACCACAAGAAAGGTCCAAATATAATTAATGTTGCAAATGCTGATAAAATTGCATTTAACCCACCCTCTAATGTAAAAAGCGCTACCACTCGCAATCGTGTCATACCTAATGCCATTAGAGTACCTATTTCTCTACCTCTTCTAAATATAGATAATACCTGTGCATTAAAAATTCCCATTGCTGCTAAAGATAATAAAATAATGAACATGACTTGGACACTAGGTTTATCCGCTTCAATGATTGCTTCCATATCTTTAACAAGAAAATCTACATCTCTGTGCAACCAATCAATATTATCAGCAATTTCCGTTAAGTTTTTTTTATAGGTCACGTACGTAGCCTGATCTTGCATCGCAAACATAGATTGAGCGATATTTAAAGGAATCCATATATGACCCATATCTATTTTAAAATTTTCTGTATCCATTATGTGTACTACCGTGCCTTCATTGGCATCAAAGGTACGATTAATGTCTAACCAACGAATGGTAAACGAATCACCAACATTAAGTTTTGTACTTTGCGCCATTCCCTTTCCAATCAACACTGGAATGGTACCATCTTTGTAACTATTCAATGAAGTTGAAGGCATTTTAACAATATCCTGATTTGGGGGAATACCTTTTAATATAGCAGGCATAATACGACCACCAGGATAAATAGAAACTTGATTAACTAGAACTGGAAATGCGTCCTTTTTATCAATTAGTGATTGAATTTTATTTGGTATTAGAGAATGTGAATCTTCAAAAGACATTGGATCTAGAGGGTCATAATTTGGATGCCAATATGCGCCGCCTGCAATTTCCGTATCAATGGTTACATTTTTTGCATGCTGAAGCATGCCATCATACATGCCTGACATCAATAATATTATAAAAAAAGAAAACGATGTAACGAACACATTTAATATCGTTCGTAGTCTAGCTCCTAGCAAATTTTTGATAGCTATTTTAAGTAACATAGTTTTTATCAGCTGAACTTAGGATTTTTAATAAGCTGATCTTTTTTGATCTGTCCATCTTCTAGATGTATGATCCGTTTTAGATAGCCCATGATTTTTTCATCGTGCGTAGCAAAAACAAATGAAGTGGATAGCTCCCGATTTAAGTTTGTTAAGATCTTCATTATGTGATGTGAATTTTCAGCATCTAAATTAGCTGTTGGTTCATCGGCCATGACAAGAGCAGGCTGATGCACGATTGCTCTTGCAATCGCAGTTCGCTGACACTCACCCCCGCTCAACATGCTGGGTCTTGAATCGCGTTTATCACTGAGCCCAACCCATTCAATGGCTTGGTTCACTTTTTTCAATCTTTGTGTTGAGTCGATTTTATTTAATATAAGTGGTAGTTCTACATTCTCAAAAACTGAATATACGGGAAGTAAATTATAGCTTTGAAAAATAAATCCCATATTCTTTCGACGCACTTTAGCTCTTTCATTGTGCGACGTATTTTCCAATGATTGACCCAACACACTCACATTTCCATCAGATGCAGAATCCAATCCACCAATGATATTGAGTAATGTCGTTTTGCCGGAGCCTGAAGGTCCAACTAGGCCTGTAAACTCTCCTTTATTAAGTAAGAGATCAATATTTTTTAATGCAATAAAATAATCTCCCCCAACAGGAAAACGTTTTGTGACATTATTAAATTTTATTACACTGTTTTTTATGTTCATGGTAAAATCAATGATTATATATTATTGTAAAATCTAATATATTTCCAAATCCTTCTAGATCCTTAGATAAATATTGCTGATAGTTTTTTTCATTATCAATTGAAGAGTTTACTGATAATGAAAAGTTAAAACTTAGTCGATCATATGTAACTCCCCATCGCAAGTAGTAATTGGATATACTTCTTTGCCAATCCCATTGAATTAGTGCCATTACTTGATGAAGTAAACCAACGGGCATTGAACCCATGATTACTGAATAAGTGTTATTTATATTTGGATATGAACCAGTCTTGACTCCAGTTATCGGTCTTGTATTGATATGCATTGTCTCTGATGTTATTAATATTCCATTAAATATAGGTAATGTGTAATCTGCTCCAATTGTTGCAAGGTCGTATGATTTTTTATCGAACAATAGAGATGACCCTTCAAACCAAAAACCAATAATTCCATCAAATCGATAATCTAAAGCAAATCTAGAATTTGAACCTGAAGCCACAATTGGAAGCAACCCTATTTGATGAGAGTTTACATTTTCATCCCGATGATAGGTAATGCCCCAATCTCCAAAAACCGTCATTAATTCCGTTCTAAAACCATAAGAATAATTATCCGAATCAGAATTCATTCCCCAAGTCCATAACGATAAAATATCATTAGGGAAATATCGCAATCTCAGGGCCTCCACTCCATCGGTTTGACCAGTTGGATCACTAATATTAATGGTATCAAACCAAGATAGTGGACGCAATATTTGTGCTGGACCAAATGTAATTTTTTGCAATCCTAATCTTGCTTCTACATTGTTTGATGAATAACGAATCCAACGCCTATAGGGTCTATCGTAAGAGTTAAATGTGTCTTGATATGAATTAGTACCGGTTAATCTGTGTGCCCATTCTAAATCTAGTGTCCTTTCATTTGAAAAGGTTTTTAAAAGAGATAAAGTGGGTATATAACCCAATTGACTTTGAATAGAGGGCTTGTTTTCTAATATACCTTCAAAAGATTGGTTAACAGACCAAAACTGACCTTTTAATAAAAGGTTCTGCGACGATAGCACGGATAAATACAGATAAACTATATAAAGTTTTCTCATTCTGTGAATTTTTAAAAACTTTTTAACAACATACAATTATTAAAGTTAACAAGATTGAAAATTTTTTAATAATGAATCAATGATTTAATAATTATCTAGAAAGTTTTTGAATTAGATACTGTTTTTTATAAGATATTAATGCTTTAATCAAAAGATTTTAATTAAATAGGGGGGATATTATGAAAAAAATTTTAGTAACAGGCGGCAATTCATATATTGGAAAACATTGCATTGCTCAATTAGTAGATAAAAAATACAGTGTTAAAACAACGGTTAGATCAAAGGAAAAAGCAAACCAGCTTAATTTAGATTTAACACAATATTTAAAGCGTGATACCAAAATTGAATATGTAGTTGCAGACCTTTTAGGTGACGATGGTTGGGATGAGGCAATGGATGGTGTAGATGCGGTTTTTCATGTTGCAGGGCCATATGATTTAAGTCCACAAGGCCCTGCAGAGGATCATATCAGGCCCCACGAAGAAGGGACAATTAGAGTTTTAAATGCAGCAAAAAACAAAAATGTCAAAAGAGTAATACTAACCTCAACTGCTGGAACAGTTTGGATGGGAACTCCTTTAGTTGAGAGCCTCGGTGAATCAAATTGGAATGATGTAAGTAGAAAAAACCTGAGCCCATATATGAAAGGGAAAACATTAGGAGAAAGAGCTGCGTGGGATTTTGTTGAGAAAAACAAAGATATAAATTTTACAAGTATATTGCCCCAGCTAGTATTTGGACCAGGTATTGGAGATCACCGAGAATGTTCAACAATGAAAATGTTTAATATGTTTGCTAAGAAAGAGCTTCCAATTGCACCAAAAATGAAAGCTGGTATCTCGGATGTAAGAGATGTTGCAAAGATGCATATTGCTGCCTTAGAAAACGATGAGTCTATTGGGCGTAGATTTATAGTCTGCTCTCAACCGTTCTGGTACAAAGAAATGAGCGAAAAACTAATTGAATTAGGATATAATGGTCCTACCTTTGAACCTCCAAACTTTTTAGTTCGATTTATGTCAATATTCGATCCAGCAGTTAAATCTATAGTAGATATTTTGGGTTTAGATTTTAGATTCGACTTATCGCCAGCAGAGAAAATTTTAGGATACAAACCTATTTCAGTAGATAAAACTTTCTCTGACAATGGTGAATATTTAAAATCCTTGGAGGCAAATTAAAACTCTAGTATAAAAGTATGAGACAATTAATATTGTTAGCATTGCTAGTTTTTTTCTCTTCTTGTGAAGAAGAAAAAGAAACAGAAATGGTATGCTCAGAAATGGAAAATCTTGAAGCTAGAATGCCTGTCGTAACAAATAAGTTTGATAATGAACCTAGTAGGGCGAATTGTGACGCGATTGTTAATCTGACGCAAGAAATGTATGACTGTATGTCGGACGGACCAAAAAAAGACAGAATGAAAGACAATCTTGAAAACATGATCTCTGCATGTAATTCAAAATTAATTTTTTTCAATCAAAACTATTGAAAAGTCAATTAGAATTATTTTTTTAAGGTTAAGGAGATTGACTTCAGCATTAAAAATTGCTGGTGATTAAATATGTATTTTCTTGAAATAGATTTGAGAATTAATACAACCATAAATTTCAAAGATTTTAAATATGCGTTAGAAAAGTATGAATTGGATTTTGATTGGGAAAGTGGTTTTAACGAATTTTGGGATACAAAAAATGATTTTGGAAATCTAATCAATAAAATTATGGAAATCGATTTAAAATGAATGATTTAAAAACATTTTATTCTAAAAGCATTGGTATCTTTAGTGGATACAATTATCCTAAACTGTGGATAGATCCATATGAAGACTAAGCCTGGTAAAACACAATGTTGAATTATATGATTTTTAATCAATTATAAGTAAGTAATTATCAATATCAAATAATAGCTGTTTAGCCGAAGTTCTTAAATCTTTTAAAACATAGCTTCTATAAAGTGATCGTCTATTCCTCCACTCTAAAAATAATACTTTGTATTTACCTGATTCAAATAATTCAATGATTTTGGTGTTTGTTTTTTTACTTTCTAATTCTGCTCGAAATGAGAAATAATTTATGTTAAGAAAATCATCGTACATAAAGTTATTGGTTTTTAATCTTTCATAACTATTTTGATAATATTTACTAATTGACTTAAGTAACTTTTGATTTTCAATCTTATTTATTCTGCCGCTATTTTGAGCAACTAAGTAGGAAGATCCCATAGGAAAGAAAGTATTGGTAAAACCTGTAAAGTTTGAAAATATAGCGCTTTCTAATTCCTCAGCATTTATTTCTTTGTTTGTTATTTTTAAAAATAAATCAATTTTCGATAATCCTATTGTAATTAGACTATCTATTTTATTTATTTCTTCAAGATCCTGCTGAATGTCAAGTTTTATGTTGCTAATATCTTGATTTAAAGCTGTATATATTTCTTTTTCTTTTGAGTAATTATCAATCCAAAGCGAGCCTGATATTCCTAAAAGAACCGCTAAAAATTCAATTCCTCCCCTAGTTAGAATAGATTTCATATTTATCTTCTCTGTTTGATTAAGATGTGTTTTGTTTTAAAGTTTGGTTTGGTTGGTGAGGAATTTGATTGAAGGATCTTATTCGTTATCATTAGATTTAGGTTTTTCAGATATTAGGTATGCTCCACCACCACCAAAAAATATCAGACCTAAGCCCCACATACCCCCTTTATATTCTGATGAAAGGGCAGTTTGATAGCCAAAATAAACTGCTACTAGAAGCATTAAAGCTCCAATAGATTTTCTAACTGTACTGTTCATTGCAATAAAATGTAAATAATTTTTATGAGTCGCACTTATATAAAACGATGACCCTTAGTCTATGTGTTTGAATTCATAAGATTAGGTTGATAAAAAGTATAATATAAAATTTACTCTAATATCTTGTAAGAACCCTTTGCTCCATGTTCATTTGTACTTCTTTTAAAATTAAAATTTTTGTTAAATGTCATTTTGGATATTTTTATTATAAACTCTTCTTTGATATTATTTTTAAATTCTGAATAAGGTCCAATTTCAAAATATGTTGAAAGATTTTTAGTAGGCTCACTTTCATTCCAAGGATACAATATTAGAGGATAATCTGACTGATCATCCACATAATAATATTTGTCAAACTTATTGTACCATTCTATTCTATTGCTATCTGGTATATTATTGTAATATGCAAATGAAAAGGCTTGATCTTGGATATCATCATCGCAATTTGAATCATTAACTACAATCTTATCAATAACTTCTCCACTTTTGTTTTCAGTTATGAGATAGAAAAAACTATCACCTATGTATAGTTCAAGCTCTGTATCCTCATTTTTATTTAAATCTAAATCCCAAAAAAGTCTCATTCCACATGGGAAACCTGTTGTTGCATAAAAATTAAAATCTGTTCTACCTTCTTCAATCATCATCAAAGCCTTTGCTTTTTACAACTCCAAATTCTCTAAGCAGAAAATAGATTCCTGCTATTAAAAGCGAAATTGTGACAAGCAACCAAAAAATACCATCGCCTTGTTTAGCCCAACCATATGTATAAGATGAACTATTGAACATAACAAAAGCAAAAATATAATTACGAAATTGTTTTAACCAATCTATCATATGTTATCAGTAAATATGTTTATCTAAAAAATGGGCTTAGACCAATAAAAAAAAAGATTAATATGAAAATGAACATAATTAGCACTATAGGTAAGAGGTTTATTTCTTTGACATCCTCTCTGTCAGTAACAAACCATTCGCCTTTACTATTTTTAAATTGAAAAAATAATTTCCATCTCATAGAAAAAATATAAAAAAAATTTTAGGCACAAGGTAAGTGTAAACCTCATCTCTCTCCTTGTGAGCTTGATTAAAAAAGAGGTGCTTTATATAAGACTAAAGGAAGTTGATTTTTAGTTGGAAAGTTTATAGGTTGATTAAATGAAACAAATATCAATCTTTTTAATAGGTACATCATTAGGTATTAATTTATCAGTCATTTTTTTAGTTTTTATTATTTTTTTCAAGTTTTTTTGCATAAAGAATAGCTATTGGAGCAAAAATAATTAATGCTAATACTATATACCAAAAGACAACATCGCTTGTCATCTCTTTAAAACCTTTCAAGAAACTACCATCTCCATCACTTTTTATATCAAAATATAAATAAGCAATAAAAACTAAACTTAAAATCAAGTCTGCTCCTATTAAAGGCTTTTTCATATCACCATCATTTATCTTTAATTCTTTTTTTATCAGTTAGATATTTGAATCCCCAAATAATATATTTTATTGATAACAAAACCAAGATAATAGGTATCCAATTATCTTTCATTATGTTATTTGTATTTGAATTTTCCTATAGACATACCATAAAACCAATAAGCAAGACCTGTAAAAAATGCAGACAAAAATAAGTCTCCTCCTTCATCATTAGTAAATACGTCGTACCAGAGATAAAGACTCATTATCGCAGGTAATATCCAAAAATGTCTACCGTATTTTGATAGAAAGTTATTCATTTATCATCATCTATCATTTACTGATTCCCATATAGCTTTTTCATTCTTTATTAAATCATAAAATTTTTAATAGATTATTTTCGGGAATATCTCCAGGGCACTTCTCCTTCCGTAGATACAGGTGGAGAATCAATGTATGGCATAATATTGATTTTCATGAATTCTAGAACAGTTTCATTTGCAGCCTCTAAATGCTCTTTTGAATCATAAATAACACACCCCATAAATTCTTTATCACTTAATTTTACATAAGTAACACTATGCAAACCTTCAATATTATCGTACCAATCCTCTTGGTCTTTTAAATTATTAATTATCTTATCTGTATCACCATTATGTTTTATTGTATTTATTCTGCAAAACATTTAAATATCCTTTATTTTATTTTTTAAATATTAAATATTTTTTGTTAATTGTCTATTAATTGATGTTAATTTTTTAAAAAAAATTATAAACAATATCTTAGTGCAAACCTCATCTCTCTCCTTGTGGACTTGATAAAAAGGTTGAGAAAAATGTTTTAAATTAATATTTTATTTAATAGCCTTATCTGCATCAGCTATATATGGTTTCTTTGGAAATCTTGGAACACCGACAACAAAGATAAAAACAGAAAAAAGAGCGGTTAAGATAAATAATTTTCCAAGACCAAGATTTGTCGTATCAAATACTGCTCTCATTATTTGTGGAGAGGCTATTACAAAAACTAATAATATGAAATGCCATAAGTGAGGATAATAATATTTAGAACCACAGTTTAAGCATTTGAAGTGAACTGGTTTCTTGGGCTTAATCAAGCTTAGTTTTCTTTCTTTGCAGTTAGGGCAGATGCCATTGAGCCACATTTCAAATCTTTTATAAGTACTAATTACATAATCCTTGTGTTTATCCAAAAAATTGGTTTCTATAAACAAACAGAATAATCAATATACCAATGATATAAAGCAACATTAAGGGTAAGAAGTTTAACTCTTTAACATCTACTCTATCAGTTCTAAACCATTGACCTTTGCTATTTTTAAATTGAAAAAATAATTTCCATCTCATGAAAAAAATATAAAAAAAATTTAACGCACTAACTAAGTGTAAAACTATAGAGTGACCTTGTGGACTTGATAAAAGGTTGAGATTTTTACCATCACAGTACACAACTAACAAGTGAATATATTTAGGCGTTTTCTATATAGACTCTATACTACACTCCACTCTCAAAAATTGTTCAACAATGTGGGTGCACTTATTATTGCATGCCCACCCCCCCCATAGGTTGCATTTCATAGGTTGGGAATTTAGTTGAAAAAACTACTTAGGTTTTTTTCTATTAACTTTTTCGGTGGGAAAAAGTATAAACCTATTGCACCAACTAATGTTAAAAAACCATTATATATCAATATATTTGATTTGTGTTCTTCATCGCCACTAAACCACAAGGCAAAATTTGCTATCGATAAAATTAGACAGCAAAGCCAACCCCATTTGTATATAAAATTATTTAATTTACTCACACCATAATATTATAGATAATTTTTATGAGTCGCACTTATATAAAACGACACCCCTCAGTCTATGCGTTTGTTCACTTTTGCATTAACATCCAAATACCAATTGTATTCATTGTGTTTCATTTGATTTCCTTGCTACTTCTTTTTTTATCAGTTAGATATTTGAATCCCCAAATAATATATTTTATAGATAGCAAAACCAGTATGATAGAAATCCAATTGTCTTTCATTATGTTATTTATAATTTGCTCCTCATCCTAATTACAACCCTGTCCAAAATCTACAATTTGAACTGAAAAATCCTCACCTGCTTGAACAAGTTCTATTTTATAATCTTCTCCAAAATCTACTATCTGCCAATTTCCTTGCGTAGATGCTCCATAGCTAACATATTTGACTTTTAGATTGGGAGACATACCAACCATTCTAATTTTATAGTCGCCACCAAATTGTACAAATTTTATTTTACCAAATATATGACAACCTTTTGGTTGTCCAGAATCAAATTTAATTGTTGAACTTGAGTTTGAATTTCTGACACTTTTTTCTAAGTCAGAAAGAATGCTTGAGAGCACCTGCTTACTTTCTCTTGATAATTCTGGGTCAGACTCATAAGTAGAATTATTTTCTTTTTGTTTTCTTTCTTTATTCTGTTTTGCAAGTTTTAATTTGTTTTTTCTTAATTTAGCATAGTGGTCATAAAGGTCTGGGCAATTTTGTATGTTATTTATGTAATAAGAATTTTCCTCTTCAGTAAGAATATCATATGGTTGCTTTTTATTTTTCTTTGCAAATTCTGCAACTTTTGAAATTCTGATTAGTTTTTCATCAGCACATGAAGAGTCTTTATAATTGAATATGGGTGTGCATCCAAAATTTATAATAATTAAAATCCATATTAAATTTTTCATAAAAAAATATAAAAAAATTTTACGCACCAAATAAGTGTAAATCTGTAGGCTCACCTTGTGGCTTGAAGAAAAAGGTTGAGATTTTTACCACCACAGTACACAAGTAACGTTTTTCCGTTGCAACCCCTTTTGTTCATTCGCTCGCACGGATATGTTTTTAAAAAGGGGCATATACGCATACACGTAGGGTAGCACGTATAGGCTAAAATAGGATACCCGCCCCTTACCCGATTTACTATAATTAATCACGTCATCCATAACGTTACAAAAATTATTCTACAATGTGGATGCGTCTTTTATAAACAAAAAAGCACCCGTGAGGAGGCTATTTGAACCAGAGGCGTTTTATTTAGTTATTAAATACGAATTTCACATCCACCTCCACTATTTCTATCTCTTTCATCGTTCTCTCCTAAATTTACTTCACAAGCAATAGTAAATAGTAATAATAGTGCTATAATTTTCTTTTTCATTTTATTCTCCTTTATTTGGGCCAGAGACTTCTCATATAGGAACTTACAAAAAATAATTTAATTATTTGTGAGTGCCTATTATACATCCAACCCACCCCCCCATCGTTTTTCATTCGGTGGTTGGCAATTAGGTTGAAAAAAATGAATTAGATTTTTTATGGATGCTACTTATATAAGCGAGTACCCCGCCAAGAATCGATTCGCTTTTTTAGGATTGCGTTGAGTTCACTACAGTACGCAATTAATAAATCCATACATTGGCTTGGAGTGATGGAGTTTTAAAGTAGTGTGCGAGTGCCTATTATTGTATACCTGGGCCAATCTGGGCCACCAAGAAACTGTACCTATACGTTAGTACACGTCAGCCACTTGGATACGGGGCTTGACATCTAAAAAAGACATCTAATTTTGATGTAAAGTATATAATACTATATCTGTATTAAATGTAAAAAGAAAAACCCCCGACGATTAATCGAGGGTTTCTTCAGTTATTCGAACAGTGGGCGTTGAGAGATTCGAACTCCCGACTTCCTCCTTGTAAGGGAGGCACTCTGACCAACTGAGTTAAACGCCCAAGATACATTATAAATATATATAGAAATTATTTTTTAACAGCAGGCTTTTTTGGCTTTTTCATTAAACCATTCAAAGCGACCTTAGCAACATCTGTCATTTCTTTTGCAAAATGAAACTTTAGGTCTTTTTTAATATGATCTGGAATATCTTCAAGATCTTTTCTGTTTTGCTCTGGTAATAATATTTCTTTAATTCCAGATCTATGAGCAGCTGTAACTTTTTCTTTTACGCCACCAATCGGAAGCACGCTTCCTCTAAGTGTAATTTCACCAGTCATTGCAAGTTTGCTTTTAACTGGGATACCTGACAAAAGCGAAAGTATCGATGTAAACATTCCAACACCAGCTGATGGACCATCCTTTGGTATCGCACCTGCTGGCACATGAACGTGAATATCGGTTTTTTCGTTAAAGTCATTATCAATTCCAAAGTTCTCCGAATTTGAACGAACAAAAGTGAGTGCAGCTGAAGCAGATTCTTTCATTACATCGCCAAGTTGTCCAGTTAAGGTAAGATTGCCCTTGCCATTCATTTTTGAAGATTCAACAAATAAAATATCGCCACCAGCTGCAGTCCAAGCTAAACCAGTTACAACACCTGGCTTTGTTTGACCTTCTGCTAAATCAGAAAAGAATCTAGGTGCTCCAAGATAATCATTTACTTTTTTCTTGTTAATATTTATTTTTTTTGATTTTTTTTCAATTTTGTCCCTTGCAACTTTTCTAAACACATTTGCTATTTCTCTTTCAAGATTTCTTACTCCAGCTTCTCTTGTATATGAAGAAATAAGCTCTTTAATGCCTGCATCATCAATTTTCACATCTGTTTTGGCCAATGCATTTTCGTCCATTTGTTTAGGCACTAAGTGTTTTTTTGCTATTTGGACTTTTTCGTCTTCTATATATCCAGAAAAATTTAATATCTCCATTCTATCTTTTAAAGCAGGTGGTATGGGATCTTGATAATTAGCAGTCGCGATAAACATTACTTTACTTAAATCAAAATCAACTTCAAGATAATGATCTGCAAATGTATTATTTTGCTCAGGGTCTAATACTTCTAGTAAGGCTGATGAAGGGTCTCCTCTAAAATCCATTCCTAGTTTATCAATCTCATCTAACATAAAAACTGGATTATTAGTACCAGCTTTCTTTAATGATTGTATAATTCTACCTGGCAGCGCGCCAATATAAGTTCTTCTGTGCCCTCTAATTTCAGCTTCATCTCTAACTCCGCCAAGAGATATTCTTACAAATTCTCTTCCCATAGACTTAGCAATTGATTTTCCTAAGGAAGTTTTACCAACTCCCGGTGGACCAGCAAAACATAAGATAGGACCTCTTATGGCTCCTTTTGGGTCTTTTTTCATTTTCAAAGCTCTTACAGCAAGGTATTCTAAGATGCGTTCTTTAACTTTTTTTAAACCGTAGTGATCTTCATCTAATATAGCTTTAGATTCTGAAATGTCTATTGAATCTTCAGATGTTTTTGACCAAGGCAATTCCGTTAGCCAGTCTAAATAAGTCCTAGAAACTGTATATTCAGGTGATTGAGTTGGTATTTTAGTTAGCCTATCTAACTCTTTTAGGGCAACTTTTTCAGCATCTTCTGGCATTTTGGCTTTTTTAATAGCATCTTTTATTTCTGTATTTTCAACTTGTGATTCATCTTCGCCAAGCTCTTTTTTAATAGCCTTCATTTGCTCCCTTAGATAATACTCTCTTTGAGATTTAGCTATTTCATCATGAACCTCAGTTTGAATTTCTTCGCCAAGTTTTATTCTTTGAATTTCCTTAGATAAAATTTTTATAGATTCATCTACCCTTTTTTTAATATCTAGTTCTTCTAAAATTTTTTGTTTTTCAGGGTTTGTAACAGTTAAAAGCGATACAGCTCTATCTGCTAACCTCGCTGGCTTTTGAATATTTGATAACATACCTGTATGCTCTTCACTTAAGTTTGGAGCAACTTGTATAAGTTCAGAAAAGATTTGTCTTAAGTTATCCGACAATGCATTTAATTCCAAATCATCTGATACAGCTTTATCAGAAACTCTTTGAACAGCTGCTTTGTAATAAGGTTCTTTTTCTTTGAAATTTAAAATTTTGACTCTGTCAATACCCTGTACAATAGCAGATTTACTATTGTCAGGCATATCAAAAACTTTCAAAACAATTGACAGTGTCCCGTATGAATACATATCTTCAGGTTTTGGGTCTTCAATAGAACCATCTTCTTGCGCTACGACTACTATATGCTTACTATTCTCAGGAAGCTCATTAATCAATTTCAAAGATTTATCTCTACCAATGTAAATAGGAATAACCTGCTGGGGAAATAGAACCGTATTTCTTAACGGCATAACAGGGTAAGTTTCACTGTCCTCTAATAAATCTTTGTCCATTTCATTATCTGATGATTCTGTCATTTTTTTAACCTTTTTATGTTAATTTTATTCAAAATGTATGCCAAATTAAACTGCCTGTAAATATGTCATGCTTTTATTTAATACCAATAATTATATGACAAATTGTACTACTCTTTTATAAAATGGCAAGAATTGCAATTCTCTCGATACATATGAGGTATCAAGGGAGCAGTTATTTCCTTTATTTCATCAAAACTGGCTGCAGAAATATGACAATTCATGCAATTTTTTTCATTTACATATCTCATATGACCATTGATTTTTGATAAACTAGGGGCAATTATTCCATTTACAATAATAAGAGGTTTTTCTATTTCTGATTCATTGCGTGACTTAAAAGAATGATAAGCGAGAAAAAGTAAAGCTAAAACTGAAATCATAATTAAAAATTTAAAAATATTAGTTTGAAACAAAAGCTAAACGTGCCTGCTCATCAGCATGATAAGAACTTCTTACTAATGAGCCAGACTCAACAACTTTGAAACCAATCTCAGTTCCAATTTCTTTATAATATAAGAACTCTTCATTTTCAACATATCTATCAACTTTCAAATGATTTTTCGTAGGTTGCAAATATTGACCTATTGTAAATATTTCTACTCCCAAATCAACAATTTCTTTCATTGTGGCGACAACTTCACGTCTTTTCTCTCCTAATCCAACCATCATTCCTGTTTTTGTGAGCATTCCATTATCTACAGAAAATTTTAAAACCTCTAGACTTCGGGACCAAACAGATTGCTTTCTAACATTTTTACTTATTCGCTCCACACATTCAATATTGTGTGAAAATATTTCTGGCTTTGCGTTAAAGACGTTTAATAGTGCTTTTTTATTACCTTGAAAATCTGGAGTTAGAACCTCAACAGTGCAATTAGGAGAGTGGTGATGAATTTGCGATATTGTTTCAGCCCAGATTGTTGAACCATAATCATCTTTAATATCATCTCTATCGACAGAAGTAATAACAACATGTCTTAGGTTCATTTTCTTAACAGCTTGAGCTGTTCTGTAGGGCTCCATAAGATCTATTTTGCTTGGTCTGCCAGTATTGACAGAACAGAAACCGCATGCCCTGGTGCAAATATCGCCGAGAATCATTATTGTAGATGTACCGCGCTCCCAACATTCAAAAATATTTGGGCATCTGGCCTCTTCACAAACAGTGTGGAGCTTGTTGGAAGAGACAATTTCTTGCATGGTTTTATAACCATTGCCTTTGTTGATTTTAATTTTCGGTTTTGTAGTTGACCTTATTTCAAAATGAACAGATTCCATTTAACTCTCTTTTTTAAAAAGATAAATCATATATCGTTTATATTTTCTGAATTCATTACTATCTAATAAAGATAATTGTTCCATCTTAGTATTTATTTTAGCGCCAAATAATTTTCTAAAAAACTCAAAATACCACGAATGATTTGTTCTTAAATAGTTAAGTGTGAATTCAATTGTAGTATCTATAAATCTTTCATAAAAAGCTTTAGCAAAATCTAAAGTTGGCATAGTGTTAGCTGTTTGATCAAACTCTTTAATTAATTTGAAGCCATGATCTGAAGCACTTTTAAGATATTTTTTTTCATCGTGGGAAGCACGAGTGTGCCATTTACTAAATCTATCCTTTTTAAAATGGAAATAATCTGATGCTAACAAATATCCCCCATTTCGAAGTGTTTGATTAGCGACCTCCCATCCTTTATCTATTTTGATATAGCATACACTTTCGCTTTGAAGAATTAAGTCATATTTTTTCTCAGAAACAAAATCTTCAAACTTTGTTTTAAAAAATTTTACCTTTCCATTATATTTTTTTTTAAAGATATTTTCTTGATACTCATCTGGAGACAATGCATCTAAATCAAATCCTCTAGTTATTAAAAATTGAGAATTCCCTCCTATACCTGCACCTACATCTAAGATATTTGATATGCCTTTTGGTATAAATGAAGATAAATGCTCAATATATCTTTCTTGTGCTTCAATTACATCATTTAATGAAATGTCGTCAGTATTAATCTTTGATGGGTCGTCCCAAAAACCATAGTGAAGATATGGAGATCTAATAGCCTCAGAATATAATTTTAATACATGATCTATTGACATCAGAATAAATTTTCAAGTTGAAAATTTTCCATATTTTTACGAAAGTCTTCAATGAACATACTTCCTTCAGACCCATCAATTAAACGATGATCAAAACCCAAAGTTGTAACCATAATACTTTTTATACCGATTGTATCACCGTCATTAGTTTCGATTACAACGGCTCTTTTCTTTATTGCTCCAATTCCAAATATACCTACGTTTGGTTGATTAATAATTGGAGTACCCATTGTAACATTAAAAACACCGAAATTAGATATTGAAAAAGTAGACCCCTGCAAATCATCTGGTTTCAATTTTTTATCTCGTGTATTTTTTGCTATTGAATTAACTTTTCTACATAATCCTAAAAAATTGAGCTCTTCACAATTGCGTAAAACTGGAACCATTAAGCCATTATCTGTAGCTACAG